>QWPT01000020.1:31724-43781 GCA_003671075.1 Planctomycetota bacterium | reverse complement strand
CGCGGATTCGCCGCGTTCGTCGTAAACGTGCAGTTCGCGAACACGCCCACTGGGCCGTTCAGCCAAACCGCGCCGCCGCGTGCGCCGCCGGTGTATCCGCTGTCCGGCTCCGCCTTGTTCGATGTGAACTCGCAGCCCGTAAACGTCTGATCCGACTCCGACTCCGCCGCAACCGCGCCGCCGTAGCTTTCGCCGTTGCGGTTCATCGCGAGGTTGCCGTTGAAGACGCACGAGGTCCAGATCACATCGCTGTTGACCATCAGGTACGCCGCGCCGCCGCGCTCGGTGGCGGTGTTGGTGTCGAATGTGCAGTTGGTGAAACTCGGCTTGCCGTTCACGACCGCCGCGCCCGCGCCGCGGTCGAGCGCGTTGTTCGCGACCAACACGCAGTTGCGCACCGTCGGGCTTGACGAGTTGATGTACATGCCGGCGCCGACAGCAGCGCGGCCGTGCTGAATCGTGAATCCGTCGAGCACCGTCGCCGCCGTTTCGGCGTTGGCAAACTTCACCGTCGTGCCCAACGAGCCGCCGTCGATGATCGTCTTGCCCGCGCCGCTCAGCGAGCGCAGCGTGATCGCCTTGCCGTAGAAGCGGATGAGTTCGTTGTAAGTTCCCGGCGAGACGATGATGGAGTCACCGTTGGCCGACGCGTTGATCGCGGCCTGGATGGTGGGAAATTGTGCGGGAACCGCGAGTTCGGCGGCGAGGATGGTTGGCGATGCGGCGGACGCGGCGACGGCGACAGCGGCAACTTGCAACGACCAGCGATTCAGCATTTTCTTGACGGACATCTGAGTTCCTCTCGCGCCGAAGCGCGCGCAAAATTTGGCGACCGTGACTACGGGCGCTTCAATCACACCAGCGGATGAACGCGTACGCGACGGCGCATGCGAACAACAACGAATCACGCCAAATGCGCGTGCCCGTTTCTCTTTTTCCCCGCTGGCATTGCCATGCGGTGAGGCATGACTATGGCAGAACCAAATTTGAAAATCAATCACCATTTTCGCGGTGAGAGATGTTTCGTTGGGTTTGCGTTGTAACTCGCGCGAAATTCGCACCTTGTGCGCGATCAAATGCGATAGGCCGCGATCGCCAGCAACGCCACCACCATCACCGCGATCGGCAGCTTTGCCAGTGTTCCCAGCACGCGTCCGAGCACCGCGCCAGTTGCGGGGGCAACGGTGTCTCTGAGCGAAGTCGCCTTGCCGTCGGGCTTTCTGGCGTTGAGTTCGCCGATGATTGCGCCCGCGGCCGTTGCGCACAGCGCGCCGATCAGCGTGCCGATCACGGGGATTGGAATCAGCACCGTGCCGCCGATTGCGCCAATGGCGCCGCCGATCATCGCGCCGATCATGCCCGCGCGCGATGCGCCGAAACGCTTGGCGCCCGCTGCAGAAAGCGCAAACTCCATCGCTTCGCCGGCGGTGGCGATGAGAATCGCAACCACGATGGTGAGGGGATGGAAGGTCAGCGGCGCATTGGGCGCTAGCCAGATCCAGTCGAGGCAGTCGATGGCGATGGCGGTTGCGATGAGCAGCCACGCGCCCGGAAGGCCGACGAGCACGAGGACCACGCACAGCGCGCCGAAGATGCTGAACGCGGTGGCGAGCAGGAGAGCGGTGGGGTCGCTGGTCATGGGTGGTCCTGCGTGATCTCGGCGACGGCGCCGTCGCCCAACTTGGTGATGGCGATGAGCCGGCCGAATGCGCGGATCGTCGTAGTGCTCTGGTTGGTCGCGTTGTTCGCGGCGTGATCGCTACCGCCTCCCGACGCCTCGCCCATCCCGCGCGCGAGCGGCACGACCCGCCCGCGTCCGTCACTCAGCACCCGCGGCTCGGCAAGTTCGAGGTAGAGCGCTCGATGCGCCTCGAGTGCCACCGCCGCAAACCGTCCACAGGCGAGGCCTTGCGCCGTCCAAACCGCAAGGGGCAGCCGCCAAGTCCGCACGGTGCGCGCGTTGGGATCCGACTTCGCGCCGCCGCCCGCCCGCCCATCGGCCATCGGCGCCCCAACCATCAGATCGATGTGATCGCCATCAACCGCCGCACCCGACGCGTCGACCTCATGGCGCACCACCGCCACGCGCACCTCGGCGCGTACCTCGGCGCGCACCTCGGCGCGCACCTCAATGGGGTCGCCTGCGGACGGGTTGCTGTTGGAACGGTCGATTGTCATGGTCGAAGCCCGACGATTTCTTCGAAACTCCGCGTCTTCCACGCGGCGGCGAAGACCGTATCATCCCGCCCCATGAGCCGTACTTTCTCATTCATTGCTTTCCCGTCCCTCGCCCTCGTTGCCATCTCGCTGACCGCCTGCGCGGGCCCGCGGCCGATGACCGCTGCCAAGCAGGAGGCCGATCGCGCCTTCCAATATGGGCAGTACGACAAGGCTGTCGTTGGCTACGCCGAGATTCTCGAGCGCGCGCCTGGCGACTGGCAAGTCGAGTATCGCTACGGCGTGAGCCTTGCCGAAGTCGGCAACCTCGCCGAAGCGCGCACGCATGTTGAGACTGCTTACGCGGCCAATCCTGCGAGCCAGGAAGTTGCCGCGGGCCTCGCCCATGTGTACTTCAAGCTCAATGAGAAGCAGAAGCTCGTGCAGCTGCTGCAGCAGCGCGGCAGCAACCTGAATTCGCTCGACAGCTACATGCTGCTCGCTGATTACGGCATCAAGATGAACGATCCTGACACCGCGACCATGGCGGTGAACGGCGCGATCCTGCTTGCCGATGGCAACAATTTCCAGCCGTATCTCATGGCCGTGACCGTCGCCGAGGATGTTGGCGATTCGAAGCTCGCGACTCGTCGCTTGCGTCAGGCCTACACCATTGCCCCCAAGTCGGGCGCGGTGCGTGCGAAGGCTGCGGAATACGGCCTTGCGCTCGAGCCGACCACTGGTCTGCCACCGGGACAGTGATCGGTTTGAACTTTGCCGGCAGGTACCACCGTCATTCCCATCTTCGCCGCGCTCGCTGATCCGCAGCGCGCGCGCATGCTTCGACTGCTTGAGCGCGATGAACTGGCGGTGGGCGAGCTCGCTTCGGCGCTGCAATTGCCGCAGTCCACGATGAGCCGACATCTCAAGGCGTTGCACGAAGTCGCGATCGTTTCCAAGCGATCCGAGGGAACGGCCACGCTCTATCGCTTTGCGCGCGAAACCATTTCCGCCGACGCTCGCGCGGCTTGGGAGTTGCTGCGCGCATCGCTCGGCGAACAGGGTTCGTTCGCCGACGACGACCGCCGTCTCATCGAGGTCATCGCGTCGCGCAACACGGATTCCAAGGGTTTCTTTGGCAGGGTTGGCGGCGAATGGAGCGGCCTGCGGCGGAGCCTCTTTGGCGAGCGCTTCGACTCGGAGGCGTTGCTCTCGCTGCTGCCGGCCGAGTGGGCCGTGGCTGACCTCGGCTGCGGAACAGGCGATATCTCTGCGGAAATCGCGCCGTTTCTCCGCAAGGTCGTTGCCATCGATCGCGAGCCCGCCATGATCGAGGCCGCGCGCAAACGCTTGCGCGACCACGCCAATGTTGAAGTCCGCAAGGGCTCCCTCGAGGAACTGCCTGCAACGGCCGGCGAGTTCGACGCGTGCGTGATCTCGTTGGTGCTGCATCATGTGCCGGCGCCGGCGAAGGTGCTGGTCGCCGCGCGTAAGGCGCTCGCCAAGCACGGATCGATCATCGTCATCGACATGGTCGCGCATGCGCGCAGCGAGTATCGCACTGCGATGGGCCACGAACATCTGGGCTTCTCGCAAACGGTGCTCGCCGAATTGGCCTCCGAAGCCAAGCTCAAGCTCGCGCTCTATCGTCCACTGCGCCCAGCGATCGACGCGCGCGGCCCTGGTCTGTTCGTGGCGCGCTTGATGAAGTGACGCCGCGGCGCGACGCGCTTCGAGCACGAAACCACTCAAAAATAAAGCGGCCCGGCATATTCGCCGGGCCGCTGCTACATGCATGGCGTCATGCATGGCGTCATTCATTGCTTCACCAGCCGATCAGCGATCAGCCTTCTCGCTCGCAGCCACGATCGCGTCAACCTTGACGATCGTTGCCTTCGGATCAGCCTTGGCCTTGGCCGCGCACTTCGCGCAGCAGGTGCGAACCAGGCGGTCGCCGAGGACCACATCGGTCGAGTCGGCATTGATGCCCTCGCCGCTGATCGGGCACTTCTTGGCCTTGTAGCCCGGCTTCTGCGCGGCAATGATTTGCGAGTCGAAGGCAGCGGCGTACTTGGTCGGATCCTTCTCAAAGCGGCCAATGCACTTCTTGCAGCAGAGCTTGTAGACATGGTTGTGGAACACCACGGTCTTGGCGCTGTCGTCCAACTTCTCGTCGGCCATCACCAGGCAGTGCGTCAGCGCGTAAGTGCCGGCGGCCTTGATGATCTGCTCGTTGAGCTTCGTGGTGTACTTGGATGGATCGGCCTTGAAGGTCGCTTCGCACTTGGCGCAGCAGAACTTCATCTGGGTCCCGTCGAGATTCTTGTCCTTCATGCCCGAAAGCACGACGGTGACGGCGTCCGCGCCGAGCTTCTCGCCCGAAACCACGCAGGTGTCGAGTGGGTAGGCGTCGCCCTTGAACTCATCAGCAGCGGGAACGGTTGAGGAACTCGTGAAAGCGAGGCCAGTGATGGCGGCGAAGAGGGCGCAGGTCGAGAGAAGCGAGCGGGCGATAGTCATGAAGAACTCCGAGGTTGATGGGCCGAGGTGCGAACACACCGCGGTGGGCGGGAAGAATAGCCGACCGCGAACCGTTATGACGCACTTGCCTAGAAGAGGCGTGGCGCGTATTCTCCCATTCATCCGGATGAAAGGATGAATCGCGCGGGGCGGTTCGTCCGAAGTAAAGAAACATGGAACTCACCAGCATGCCAACCGCCTCTCCAACCGCGCCAAAGAACATGAAGAAGTCCACCACCAGCGCCGAGAAGACGACAGCCAAGTCTGCGCCCGCCAACACCTTCCTTGATACCGGGCTTGAGCTCTTCTCGAACCCTCCGTACAAGGTCCGCAATCTCGATTCGGACTCGATCCGCTTCGGCCGCAAGGAAATCGAGCTCGCTGAGCACGAGATGCCTGGCCTGATGGCGATTCGCGAAGAATACAAGGGCCGCAAGCCGCTCAAGGGCGCGCGCATCTCCGGCTCGCTCCACATGACCATTCAGACCGCGGTGCTCATCGAAACGCTCGTTGAGCTCGGCGCTGAAGTGCGTTGGGCCTCTTGCAACATCTTCTCGACTCAGGATCACGCCGCCGTCGCCGTTGCGATGGGCCGTGGCGGAACTCCCGAGAATCCCAAGGGTATTCCAGTGTTCGCCTGGAAGGGCGAGAGCCTGCCCGAGTACTGGTGGTGCACCTATCAAGCCATGAACTGGCCAGATGGTCAGGGCCCGAACCTGATCCTCGATGACGGCGGCGACCTCACGCTCCTGCTCCACAAGGGACTCGAGTGGGAGAAGGCGGGCAAGGTGCCTTCGGCCAAGCCAACCGACAGCGACGAATTCAAGGTCATCCTCGCGCTCGCCGGCGATCTGCTGCGCGGCGCGAAGGGCCTGTTCGCCCGCATCGTTCCCAATGTCAAGGGCGTGAGCGAAGAGACCACCACGGGTGTTCACCGTCTCTACCAAATGCAGGAGCTCGGACAGCTTCTGTTCCCGGCGATCAATGTCAACGACGCGGTGACCAAGAGCAAGTTTGACAACCTCTACGGTTGCCGTCACTCGCTCGTCGACGGAATCATGCGCGCGACCGATGTCATGCTCGCGGGCAAGACGGCGCTCATCCTCGGCTACGGCGATGTGGGCAAGGGCTCGGCGCAGAGCCTGCGCAGCCAAGGTGCTCGCGTGAAGATCGCTGAAATCGACCCGATTTGCGCGCTGCAGGCGTGCATGGAGGGCTACGAAGTCACGACGCTCGAGGATGTCATCGACAGCTGCGACATCTTCATCACCGCCACTGGCAACTGCGACATCATCACCGCCGATCACATGAAGCGGATGAAGGACAAGGCGATCGTCGGCAACATCGGCCACTTCGACAACGAGATCGACATGTCCGGCCTCGCCAAGCTCAAGGGCGTTCGCCGCGTGAACATCAAGCCGCAGGTCGATGAGTGGGTCTTCGCCGACGGCAAGTCCATCATCCTCCTCGCCGAGGGGCGTCTCCTGAATCTCGGTTGCGCCACCGGCCACCCGAGCTTCGTCATGAGCGCGAGCTTCACCAATCAGGTGATGGCGCAGATCGAGCTCTTCAAGAACTCGAAGCACTACGGCAAGACTGTGACCACTCTGCCAAAGCACCTCGACGAGAAGGTTGCGCGCCTCCATCTTGCCAAGCTCGGTGCCAAGCTCACCAAGCTCACCAAGAAGCAGGCCGAATACATCGGCGTGCCCGCGGAAGGCCCGTACAAGTCCGATCACTACCGCTATTGATCGATTCGAACCAAGTGCCGGTCGCCGATGATTCATCGGCGACCGGCTTCTTTTTTAGGGCGCTTCGAGTGCACCGAAGTACTTGACGCGCAGGGCTTCTTGCTCGCCGGACTCCTGCAATTCGAGGAGCGCGGTGTTGACATCGCGCCGAATCGGGCTTCCCAGCGGCATCGGCCACGCGTACTTGCGCTTCTCAAAGAGCGCGCCGACTTCGCGCATATCGAACTCGGGGTGCATGCGATCGATCGCCTCCAGCAGCGGCCCGTCGCAGACAACCGCCGTAACCGTATGGGCGTTGAGCGCGGCGCAGGCCTCGAGCAGCGTCGGGAAGGTGACGGTTGAGATCCCACGCTTCACGCAGACGCTCTGACCGAGCGTGCCATCGACAACGCCGACCGCATCATTCTCCAAATCGCTGATGCCCTTGACGCTGTGGTAAATCAGATTCTTAGTCATGATCGAAGTGACGCTCGCGGTGATGTAGCCCGCGATCGCAACGCCGAAGACGACCCATCCAGCGGCGACCACTTTCGTGTACCAGGTCGAAATCGTCGTGACCCTTCCGCGTCCCGTCATCGCCAGCGTGACCATGCGGTAGAAGGCCTCGGCAAAGCCGTCATGCGGCGTGCTTGGAAAGTCCTTCTCCACTCGGCGCCAGACCACCATCATCGCCGCGCTGAGACCAACCAGAATGAGCGCGCCGTAGGCGAGGATCTCGATATGTCCCTCCTCGACCAGACCGCGCCAGAGCCCTGAAATCGAGTGCTTCGGCCTGTCGTTGACGGAAATGCGCAGGCCACCATCAGCGATCGGAAAGCTGAATTCCATGCGTTTTTCACGGTCGCTGGTTACGAAGCTCGCGCCGACGGCGATGTCGACCTTGCCCGTCGCCGCCGCGTCGAGGAACTCGGGAAAGGTCTTGAAGTTCTCAATGGTGCTGCTGCGGCCGAGCTTCTGCTCGATCAGGTTCCACAGTTCGATCGCATAGCCAGAATAGAATCCGCCGCTCGAAACCATGGTGAACGGCGGATCGATGTAGACGCCGACCTTGAGGGGTGGGAGCGGTGGGGCGTCGCGGTCGACCGCGAAGGAAGGCCGGGCGAAGCAAGGACTGGCGAAGCAAGGACTGGCGAAGAAAGCGGCGATCCCAAGCAAGATCAGGACCGCCTTGGCCGCGCGGATGTGCCTGGTTGACGCGGTGAGCATCGAGTCAAAGTAGCAGATGCGCCGCAGTGCGACCGACAAGCGCGCCGTGACTCATGCGGGCTTCGCGGCGGCGCGCTGCGCCCACAGCTTCAACAGCTCCGTCTCGCGCGCGGCGGTGATGCCTGGCTTGCCCTTCTCGCCCCACGCGAAGTCCGCGGGGCGTTCGGCCTTGGTTGCCTCGAAGTCGGCGAGCGTGTCGCGCGCGGTTTCGGCGAGCGGACGGCACTTGAGCCCGTGGGCAAACGCCTTCGCGCAATTGGCGCGGCCAGCACCAGCGGTCTCGGGTAGCACGGGGATCCACAGCGGCAGCCCCATCCACGGCTGCACCTGCTGCTCCATCAGCCACGCCTCATCCATCCAGACGAAGTCGACCGGATTCGAAACCGAGGCCTTGATCCCCGCGAGCATCTCTTCCATCGTGAGCACGCCCTCGGGCCCGTTGGCGATGTAGGTTCCGTTGTGGCCATCCTCGATGAGCTTGAGTTGGAAGGTGGCGAGGTCGCGCACATCGATGAATTGCACGTGAGCTTCGGCGGGATTGGCGGCGCGCGGCGCGAGCACCTTTGCGCCCTTGGCGATGCGCACGGGCCAGTAGGTAAAGCGACACGAGTCATCGCCAGGCCCGACGATCAGGCCCGGGCGCACGACGCACGCCTTCGCGCCGCACACGGCCTCCGCGGCCTTCTCACACAGGGCCTTGAGCGGCCCGTAGGTTTCGCCAGTGATCTGCTCGACGGTCGGGTCGGCGATGGTCGCAACTGGCGTCGATTCGTCGGGCGCGATGGAGTTGTCCATCCACACCGAAATGGTCGAAACCAGCTGGTACATCTGCGTGACTGGCCCAAGCAACTCGGCCGAAGCCTTGGTCACGCGCGGGAAATACGACGAGTTGTCGATCACCGCGTCAAACTTGCGGCCGTCCTTCTTCATCTGCGCGGCGAGTTCCTCAAGCGCCTTCAGGCCTTCGCCCTTCTTCGGATCGCGGTCGCCCTTGAGCTGATGCACCGACTTGTACTTGTCGCCAGCGAGGCGCGCGGGATCGGTCTTGCCGCGGTTGAAGGTGGTGACTTCCCAACCCTTGGCGAGGGCCTGGTCGACGAGGTGAGGGCCGAGGAATCCGGTGCCGCCGAGAATCAGAATGCGCATGGTCGGAGGATATCCATGGCGTGGCTTGCGGTTCCGTTACGATTTGCCCAATGGCAAAGCAGCGCACAAATGTGACATCGACCCTGCTGGTGGTCGCGGCGTTGGTCCTCGGTGGTCTCGGCTTCTACTTCAATCGTCCCGGCGCGACGCCAACGAACCCGGTCGCCGTGGCGCGGGAGAACGCGACCGACGGCACATCGGCGCGAGGGCTGCGCGCGCGCGGAGAGCCGCGGGTGGAGCATCAGTTGCGGGTTTCGCCGGAGAAGGTCGACCTCGGGACCATTTCGCAGTGCAAGACCATCGAGCCGCTTGAGTTGGTGCTGACCAATGATGGCGCCCAACCCGTCACCATCGTCGGCTGGATTGCGACTTGCTCCTGCGTGGTTCCCGAACTCGCCGCGGGCGCGGTCATCGAGCCTGGGAGCTTTCTCAAGGTCGCTGTGCATGTTCATCCGCTGGGACTCGGCGGCAAGAGTCAGCGTCTTGACTTTCGCCTCGACGGCAATGCTCGCGGCGCCAGCGTGCGCATCGATTACCGCATTGAAAGCGCAATCCTCCCTATGCCAGTGATGGTCGTGCGCCCCGACAGCTTTGACACCAAGGTCGTCGACCTCGAGCGCATCGATGTCGACGGCAACTTCATCGCGGAGAAATTCGCGATTCGCGGCATCGAGCCGATGGTCGCGCATTTCATCGACAGCACCGGCGATGGCCGCGCCGCCATCGAGGTTGACTTCAAGGCCATCGACGCAGTTGCCGAGGCGAGCGACGGCCGCGACTCGAAGTTTGAGTGGGAAACGCGCGGCGGAAAGCGCCGTTGGAAATCGCTGGAACTCACCGTCGAGACCGATTGCCCCGCCTGCGAGTACTTGCGTATTCGCATTCGCAATCGCTGACCGGCGGTCGATCACGCGCGCATTTCAAGCGGTCATTTCAATAAGCATCGTCACCGCGTTACCGCCGCCGAGGCACAGCGAGCAGATGCCGCGCTTGCCGCCGGTGCGCTTCAGCTGATGAATCAGCGTGACCAGCACGCGCGCGCCGCTTGCGCCGATCGGATGACCGAGCGCCACGCCGCCGCCGCAGATGTTCAGCTTCGACTCAGGAATGCCAAGCGGCTTGATGTCCGCCAGCACCTGGCCGGCGAACGCCTCGTTGAGCTCGAACAGGTCGATGTCGGCGACAGTGAGTCCGTTCTTGGCCAGGATCCGCTCGATGCCGAGCTTGGGCGCGAAGAACAGTTCCTTGGGCGCAATGCCCGCGGTGTTTGAATCAACGATGCGCGCGAGCGGCTTGCAGCCAGTCTTCTTCAGACCTTCCTCGCTCATCACCAGAACCGCCGCGGCGCCGTCGGAAATCTGACTGGCGTTTCCCGCCGTCGCGGTGCCGTCCTTGCCAAACGCGGCCTTGAGTTTCGCAAGCCCATCCGCGGTCGTGTCATTGCGGATGCCCTCATCGGCATCAACGCCGACCTTGGCCATGCACTGCTCAGCGCTCAACGCCACGATTTCAGCCTTGAAGTGGCCGGCGGCGGTTGCGGCGGCGGCGCGCTGGTGACTCTGCGCGGCAAAGCGGTCTTGGTCGGCGCGCGTGATCTCGTGCTTGGCGGTGAGGAAGTCGCAGGCGCAGCCCATCGCCCACTTCTCAAACGCGCAGGTCAGGCCGTCGGCGGCCATGTGATCCTGCATGGTCGCGGGGCCGTACTTCACGCCGCCGCGCATTTGGATCATGTGCGGCGCGAGGTCCATGTTCTCAACGCCGCCCGCGAGCACGACATGATTGTCGCCGGCTCGGATCGACTGAGCGGCCTGCATGACCGCCTGCAGCCCAGAGCCGCAGACCTTGTTCACGGTGACGGCGCTGATGGTGTCGGCGAGTCCAGAGAGCAGGGCGACCTGACGGGCGGGATTCTGCCCGACGCCGGCCTGGAGGACATTGCCCATGATGCACTCGTCGACATGGGCCGCGGCGCCCGGGCATTCGGCCAGGAGTGCCTTGCCAACATACGAGCCGAGGACGGGGGCGGGCACCTTCGCCAGGCCGCCCATGAACTTCCCGATTGGGGTGCGGCGGGCGGCGACGATGTAGGCGGTGGCGGTCATCAGAAGGTCCTCTGGTCGGTTCTCAATGGTCAAATCGATGCGGTCCGCCGACTGCACAACCCTCGGCGGGGGCGCCGATGATAGCGGCGCAGCGGTTGCTGTTGCCGCGCGGTTTCCACTCCCTGATTTGGTTCTTTCCATGCCGATTCGCCACGACTTCTCCGAAAACCTCATGAGCCTCCAGAGCCACATCCTGCTCGAGGAGACCAAGCATCCCTCGGCGAGCGGCGATTTCACCTGGATCGTGAGCGCCATTTCGCTGGCCGCCAAGTCGATCGCCAACCATGTCCGTCGCGCGCGCCTCTCGGGCGCGATCGGCAACTTTGGTGATGTCAATGTGCAGGGCGAGGAGCAGCAGAAACTCGATGTCATCGCCAACGAGGCGCTCATGCGCTGCCTGGGAACGCGCGCGTCGGTGGCGGTGCTGGCCAGCGAGGAGGACGACGAGCCCACGATCCTGCGCCGCGGCAACGACGGGGGCAAATACTGCGTGCTCTTCGATCCGCTCGACGGCAGTTCAAACCTCGATACCGGCGTCGGCGTGGGCACGATCTTCTCGATCCTCCGCAACGACCCCAACATCCCCGACGCGCAGGCAACCGTCTGCCAGCCGGGCACGCAGCAGGTCGCCGCGGGCTATGTGCTCTATGGCTCGTCGACGATCTTCGTGATCACCACCGGAAACGGCGTTGCCCTCTTCGAGCTCGATCCGTTTATCGGTTCGTTCCTGCTGGTGAAGGACAAGCTGCGCATTCCTGACGCCAACAAGGTCTACTCGGTGAACGAGGCCTATGCGTCGTCCTTCCCCGATGGGTATCAGCGCTATCTCGCCTGGGCGCACGCCAACGGCTATTCGTCGCGCTACATCGGGTCGATGGTGGCCGATGTCCACCGCACGCTGCTCACGGGCGGGGTGTTTATGTACCCGGCAACGAAGAAGAATCCCGAAGGCAAACTGCGCTACCTGTACGAGGCGAGCCCGATGGCCATGATCATCGAACAGGCGGGCGGGTTGGCGTATTCCGGCGAGAAACGAACCCTCGAGCATCAGCCCCACCGGGTGCACGAACGCGTGCCCGTGCTTCTCGGGTCGCGTGGCGAAGTTGAGAAAGTTCGTGAGTTTTTACGAATTACGTAAAGATTCTCGTTGCGCGCATGCAAAAATCCGATCTCAT
>QWPT01000020.1:25923-31433 GCA_003671075.1 Planctomycetota bacterium | reverse complement strand
GAAGAACGAAGAACGAAGAACGAGGACTCCCATGGCGATTCGCAATTCGACCTTAAAATCAACTGCAACGATCCACGCAACCGACGCGGACGAAATCGTGACCAAACCCGTTCGTGTGAAGTCGCACAACCAAACCGCCAGCGACGCTGGGGTGTGGACGGCCTCGTTGTTTCTTGCGTTCGTGGCGTGCCTGATGCCGGCCTGGTTTCTCGGCGTGGGCGTGTCGTTTGGATCGAGCGAAGTCGCGTCGACGACGATGCAGCCCGCGCGCATCGTGCTGCTCGGCCTCGGCAGCGTGGCGATTTGGTTTGGCATGCGGGTGTCGCTGATTCTTGCGAAAGCCCCGCGTATCAAGGGCAAAAAACATAGTTCGATGCTGCGGTGGCTTTGGCTGTTCACCGCGCCACTGTCGGTGTTGTTCCTTCTTCGCTTCGTCTACAACTCGAGTGATATTGCTCACGATCCGTTGGCATATCTCGGAGCGGTTGCGCCCGCGCTGCTCATGGCTGAACTCTCCTTCGCGCTGCCGGCGATCGGCAAGCACCGCTACGGAACTGACATCGGCGCGTGGGGCGGCATGATCTGGTCAGCGGTCGGCGCGAACACGGTGATGCTCTGGGCGATCCCGTCGATTTGGTGGATGCCATGCGTGCTTGCCGTTGCGGGCTCGATGTGTACTGCCGCCGCGGCCGTGCGCATCTGGCGCCATTACGAAGGGCGAATCGTGACGGTCTGCTAGTCTGTGTTGATGGAGCTGTTCGGTCGAAACCTCAAAACTGGACGGCATGCAGGAGTCGAACGGCCCGCAGGAGTCGGACGGCAGGCAGGGGTGCCCATGCATGTCGTCGGCTCCATGATGATCGACCGCGTTGTGCGCGTGGCCGCGCTTGCTCGTGCGGGTGAGACGGTGAGCGCGATCTCGACTGCGACCTATGCCGGCGGAAAGGGTGCGAATCAAGCCGCCGCCGCGGCAAAGTGCGGCGCGCATGTGCGCATGCTCGGGCGCACGGGTGCGGACGGACGCTTCATCGTCGACGCGCTCAAAAACGCTGGCGTGCGAACGCGCGGCATCGCAACTCACGACGATTTCTCTGGCGCGGCAACGGTGATGGTCGCCGAGAATGGCGAGAACGCGATCATCATTGCGCCCGAGTCGAACACGCGCATCACCGCGCTCGACATCGAGCGGTTCTTGGCCACGGCCAAACAAGGCGAGATCGTGCTGTTTCAGAACGAGTGCTCGTGCCTGCATGAGGGCATCGCCTGCGCGGCGGCGCGTGCGCTGCGCGTGTGGCTCAACGCGGCGCCAGCAGATGCGAATCTCGGCGCGCTGCGTTTTGAGAAGCTCGCGGGGCTGGTGGTGAACGAGACTGAGGCGCAGGCGATGACGGGCGAGCGCGATCCCGCGCGCGCCCTCGAGCTGCTCGCGGCGCGCATGCCGGGCGGGACCGTGATTGTCACGCTCGGCGCGCAGGGCGCGATCGCGGCGGTCGGCAACGCGCGCTACGCGCATCGCGGCTTTGTGGTTGATGCGGTCGACACGGTTGGTTGCGGCGATGCATTCGTGGGTGCGTTTCTTGCGGCAATCGCAGAGGGAATCGATATGCCCGCAGCGCTCGCGCGCGCCAACGCCGCGGGCGCGCTGGCGGCGATGCGCGTGGGCGCAATTCCGTCGCTTGCGTCGCGCGCGGAGATCGATGTGGCGGCGGCGATGCCTGAGGGCGCGCGGCTGAACGCGCGCGCGCCGATCGCCGCGATTGGTGGAAAACCAGCCAATTGCGAGAGGTGCAACTACGACCTCGAGGCGAGTCGGCTCGGCGACGCGTGTCCCGAGTGTGGGCGCGTGGTCGCGCCAGCGATCTTCGGCGGTCGGTGGATCGCTGCGCGCGTGCGAAGGCGCTTTCGTAACGCAGCGTGGCTGATGGCGGTGGGTGCGGCGCTGCTCGCGCTGGGGTTGGGCGGGTTGGCTGCAAACATGAGGTTTTGGCCAGGCACGCTGACTGTGATCATGAACGCGTTTTTTGTTTCGCAGATCGTGCTTCCGATTGCCATGTTTTTGATCGCGTGGTCGTGCGCGAACGATCGGCTTTGGAAGTTGCTCGCGGCGGTGGCATGTGTTCGCATGGTGCTGTACATCTTCACAGTCGGGGTTGCGCTCGGGTTCGGTTATCTTCTGCCGACGGGCGTGGTAGCGATCGCCTACATCGCCATGCTCGCCTGCGACGGCGTGTTCGCGGTCTGGATCGAGCGCCTTGCGCGCGGCTCCGCGGTCGCGCCGCAACCGCGCGCGCGCGCGATCGCCCTCACGGTGGTGGCCGCGCTGGCGTTGCTTCTTTGGATGCGCGAGGACACTCGGTTTGGCGGCTTGCCGCGCATTGCATCTGCGTGCTGGGTGCTGCTGGTCGCGTGGTCGGCGGTCGAAGTCGTGCTGCTTGCCCGGCGGATGCGCGCCACGGAGCGCGCAGCGTGAGCGCCACGGAACGCACAGCGTGAGCGCCACGGAACGCATGTATCCGTGTCCCTGCGGCTACAACCTGCGCGGTCGCCATGTGGGCGATGCGTGCCCCGAGTGCGGTTGGGTGATCGACGCGCCCGGCCCGCGCTGGTGCACGCCCCATTGCCTGCAACGGCTTTCTTCGATGTCTCGGTTGGCGTGGATTCCTTGCATCGCGCTGCTGGCGGTGCCGGTGTTGCTGATCTTGGACCGCAATGAAACTTTCAGGGTGCCAGGAGCTTTGCCGACGACGCTCGTCTTGCTCTACATCCTCATTCCCTTGCAGCTGTGCACGCAGTTGGTCGCGGTATGGCGCATGGCGATGCCCGAACTGGGCAAAGCGCGCGTGCGGTTGTTGCGCATCCTTTCGGTTGCGCGCGCGTGCGCGATTCCCGTGTGGATACTGGGCGTCCTCTTCGCTCTCGGCAACGCAGGGGCTCCAAATTGGAAGTTTGAGCTGGCCGCGCTGTATCTTCTGCTTCCGCTGGTCGCGATCACATCGGACTTCTGAACGCTGCGCGCGCTGATCTCGCTGCGCGCTGAGTCCTGCATCGCCGTGTCGGGTCGGAATGCGGTGATGCCTGTGCTTGCCTGCGGCTCGCTCGTCGTGGTCTATCCGATGATCCTCGTGCCGTACTTCGGTTGGTTTCTTGCGCCGATCATTTGGACGATCGCGATGGCGATCGGATTTGCGCAGGTGGGCGCGGTGGCGCAGGCATCGCGCAAGTTCATGCAGTGATGCGCCGCCGCGCGCCAGTGAAACCGCGCTCGTGAAATCTCGCGCTCGTGAAGCCCCGCGTTGCGCGGCAATTTTCCAGTTCGACCTCTGCTACCATCTGCCCCCCTCGCACCGCGATCGCGAGCCAAATCGAAGCAGAGAATCATCATGGCGATCCCCACCGACGCAGTAGCACTGAACAACCAGACTGTCCTTGCGCGCAACACCAATCAGGCGCTCGGCATCGGCCACTTCGCCATCGACTTCATGTCGGGCAAGATCGGCAACCCCGACGCGTCGGTGCTTGAGCGCACCACGATGTTCCACACCGACTCGGTGCTGTGCGGCATCAGCGCCATCGCGCTGAATACCAACGCGCCGATCATCCTTCGCAAGGAAGCCGCTGAGTATCCCAACGCCAAGGGCGCGACCGTCTTTGGTTCGACGGCAAAGGTCGCCGCCGAGAAGGCGATCGTTGCCAACTCCAACGCGGTGCGCGAGTGGGACTCCAACGGCACCAACTTTGGCTACAACCCGACCCTCGGCCATACTGCCGGTGAATTCGGCCACAACGATTTCTATCCCGTGGCCATCGCCGCGGCGCAGCAGCAGGGGCGCGACGGCGCTTACGCGCTGCGCGGCATGGTTTGTATTGACGAGATTCGCGGCCGCCTCGCCGAAGTCTTCTCGCTCAAGACCTACAAGATCGACCATGTTGTGCACGGCGCGATTGCCAGCGCCGCGACCTACGGTGCGATGATGGGCGCAACCGCCGAGCAGATTGAAAGCGCGATCGGCATGACCGTCGCCCACTACATTCCGTGGCGCGCGATCCGCGCCGGCAAGCAACTCAGCGACTCGAAGGGCGCGTCGGCCGCGATCACCACCGAAGCCGCGGTTCTTTCGATGATGCGTTCGATGCGCGGATTCATGGGCCCGCGCGACATCTTCCGCAACCCCGAGTGCATGTTCCGTCAGTTCGAGAAGACCAACGGCGACAGCCCGTTCGACCTCGTTCTTTCGCACTCGGGCAGCGACTTTGCCGTCATGGGTATGCACTTCAAGCTCGGCCTCTACGAGCACCAGTCGGCGGGCGCGCTGCAGGGATTGCTCACGCTTATCCGCGAGAATCCACAGATCCTCGAGAAGTCCGCCGACATCGCCAAGATCACCATCGTTGCCTACGAGCCCGCATTCGGCATCATCGGCGACCCCGCCAAGCGCGACCCCAAGACGCGCCAGTCGGCGGACCACTCGATGGTCTACATCGTGTCGACGCTTCTTCGCAAGGCCATCGAGATGGCGCAGTCCACCAAGTCGACCAAGCTCGGCCACTGCGACAACTGCTACTGGAAAAACCTGATGCTCGTTCCGCATGACTATGCGCCCGACGCCATCGTCCACAAGCAGACCCGCGCGCTGATGGAAAAGTTCGAGTTCACCCACGGCGGACCTGAGTACGACCGCCGCTATCCCGACGGCATCCCGACCG
Source organism: Planctomycetota bacterium (assembly GCA_003671075.1). GTDB lineage: Bacteria > Planctomycetota > Phycisphaerae > Phycisphaerales > SM1A02 > QWPT01. The sequence continues at coordinate 26,729 of QWPT01000020.1, read as the reverse complement.
CGCTGGTCATTCACATGAAGGACGGCGCGAAGTTCGACTCTGGTTTGGTGATGTATCCCGCGGGGCACGCGCGCAACACCAAGGCTGATCTCAAGGGAATTCTCGCCAAAAAGGCGCTGTTGCTCGGTGCGCTTGCATCCGACAACGCGCAGCCGATCATCGAGCGCTTCAACCGCATCGCCGCGATGTCGGCGGCGGACCTCGCCGGCCTGAACGACTTCAGCATCGCGAACCGAGGGCATTACGAATGAGCGCTTCCGATCACGACAAACCCGACGCCCCTGAGCTTGATGTCTGGATCTGTGATTTCACCGATGCCGAGGATCGCGCCGCATTCGTGCGCCTGATGACCGAGTTCGCCGCCGAGCCCACTTCCGGTTTGCCCCACCTCGGCGCCGAGCACTTTGAAGCGGTCGCGGTCGACCTGGAGAATCGCGCAGGTACGCTCGTTCTTCTTGCCGCGCGCGAGGAATCCGAGATCACCGAAGGCGTGCTGGTTGCGTTCGAGGGCTACACGACCTTCGGCAAGGGGCAACTCTTCAATGTGCACGATCTCCATGTTTCGCCGTCCGCGCGCGGCGTTGGTGTTGGCAGCGAGATGATGGAGACTCTGGCCGACATCGCCAAGAACCACGGTTTCGCCAAGATCACCCTCGAAGTCGCTGCCACCAACTCCGATGCGGTTCGCCTTTACCGCAAGCTCGGCTACCACGGCCTCGACACCGCAAAGGAAGTCGCGGCCGGGACGACATATTTCGCGCACAAGCGCATGTGAGCGTCGCTCGCGCGCAGAGTACTGTTGACTT
>QWPT01000020.1:21822-25473 GCA_003671075.1 Planctomycetota bacterium | reverse complement strand
CGCTGGGCATACTCGTGTTCAGCTTCGGCGAATGGATGATTCGAATCGACGCGAGGCTCGTCGAAATGCAGTTGTCCCGCCGGTAGGTTGATCCGCTGCTCCAGCGCCTCCGCTTACGCGAACAAGCCTTCCAGCAGTTCCACCACGCCCTTGCCTTGGGTGGCGATGGTTTCGTAGATCTTGCGTCCACCAGCGATGTCGAGCAGCTCGCGCACGAGCTTGGACTCGCCGGCGTAGTCCGCCTTGTTGACGACGAAGATGTCGGCGATCTCGAGGATTCCCGCCTTGTCCATCTGCACCGAGTCGCCCATGCCTGGCACGACGACGACCACAGTGCGGTCGACAAAGGTGCGGATCGCCACATCGTTCTGTCCCGCGCCCACGGTTTCGACGATGAGTTTGTCGTAGCCCGCGCCGCCGATGAGTTCGATGATCTCATTGAGCGTGCGGTAGTCTTCGCCGACGATCGCGAGCGAACGGTAGAAAATGCCTTCGTCCACAGCGTTGAAGTCGACGCGGAGTCGATCGCCGAGGAGCGCGCCGCCCGTGATCGGGCTCATGGGATCGAACGCAACGACGGCGATCCTCTCGCCGCGGCGAACCGCCTCGCTCGCCATTGCCGCAACGAGCGTGCTCTTGCCCGCGCCCGGCGAGCCGGTGATTCCGATGACTTGCTTGGGCCGCCGATGCGGCGCGTTGACCTTCACGCCCGCGTGCGCGAGCGAAACATTGCGCGCGAGGTGCGCCGTTGGGTCGGAAGTCACGCTCGTAGCCAGCGGCGCGTAGAGCTTCACGCTGTCGCGCACACTAGCGACGATTTCAGTCATGCCGGTTCCGGTGTGGTAGATGCGCGCAACACCAGCCTCGAGCAACTTCGGCACATCGTCCTGCGGGATGATCCCGCCGACATTCACGATCATGTCAGGGCGACCGACCTTCGCGCATTCCTGCAGGAGCCGGGGCACGAGCACGAGGTGCGAATTGGACATCATCGAACAGGCGATGCAGTCGGCGTCCTCGTCGCGCGCGCTGATGGCGAGGCTGCGGGGGGTCTGCCAGAGGCCCGAGTAGATGACATGGATGCCGGAGTCGCGCATGATGCGCGCGATCAACTTGACGCCGCGGTCATGACCGTCGAGCCCCATCTTGCCCAGGAGCACGCGCGGACGGTGGGAGAGATCGGCGCAGCGGTCCTGCTTCTCGATCGGGGTGGTCGGTTCGGTGGTGGCGCGCATGTCTGGGCTCCCGAGGCGAATAGCGAGTGGCGAATCGCGAAATGCGAAACGCGAAACGCGAAACGCGAAGGGTAGCCAAAACCTGCCCGCGGCGGGGATTTAGTCCTTCGAGCCAGAGGGCGGCACGCTCTCGTCCGACGTGGCTGCAGACGTGGCTGCAGACGTGGCCGCCTCAGCCTGCTTCTTGGTGTCGCGCGATTTTGGGTCGCCGATGGGACGGGCATCGCTCGTCCACTCGCCCGGGTGGAACCGTGCAGCCAGCACCGCGACGATGTCCTCAACACCCTTGTATTTGTAGTCGTCGAGATCGATCTTGCGTCCGTCGGCAGTCTGCACTTGGGCGATCGACTTGGACATCCAGCGGCTCAGGTTGATGCCGGTCAGTTGTTCGGCGCTGATCTTGGTGGTTCCGCTTTCGAACGAACCGTCGTCATTCAATCGGTAGCGGTTGCGCGACAGGTTCCACTGCGCAAAGGCAAACCAGGGCACACCGAGCACGCCACAGCCGACGATGTAGAGCCACAACTGCACCGCGCGGTCATAAACAGCTGGTTCCGCAGGCTTTTCCTTGTACTTCTGCTCGAGCAACTCGCGCGCCTGATTGAACTCCACGCGCTGCTCAGCATTGAGCGGAGTGACGAGCGCGAGTTTTTCCAGCTTCGTCCGAGTGTCCTCGGCGGTGACGAACTCACGAAACGCCGCTTCCAGCGCGGGGATCTTGACGGCGTAGTCGTACCAACCCCACAGGCCGAGAATGAGGCAGATGACCAGGTAGGCCACATTCTGAATCGTCTGACGCTTTTGAATTCTGGTCTCGATAGCCATTGTTTCGATTCTCTTGCTTCGTTGAATGCGGGCCCGCTCTGCCGCTCGCGCAAAACGCACATCTGCTTTCGGTTCGATGACCCTCAGTTGTTGCGCTCGATTTCGCGATCTTCGAACCCGCGTGCTGGTGGGCCCCACATGCCGCGTGATTTCGCGGCGTTCTCGGACGGCGCGCACCGTAGCATGCGTCGATGAATCGCATCGCCGCCGCCGTCATTCTTGCGACCACCTTTGCGACTACCTTCGCGACCGTCCTGCCGGCATGTCAGCAGGTACCGACCACCATTTCGCCCGCGGGTACGCCCGCGCGTACCACCGTTATGCCCGGGAGACTTCAGCACATCGTGCTCGTTGATCTCGAGGACGACGCCGACATCCCCCGCATGCGCGCCGACAGCGACCGCCTGCTGCCAACGATTCCAACCGTCAAGGGCTATGTCTGCGGAACTCATGTTGAGACCGGTCGCGCCAATGTCGCGCACGACTACGACCTCGCCATCGTGGTGCAGTTTGATTCGGTGGAGGACTACCGCGCGTTCCTCGAGCATCCGGTGCATCAGCAACTCGTCCGCGAGTGGCGTTCGAAGTGGCGTCGTTCGTACATCGTTGACTTTGCGCCCTAATCGTTCGTCGCGGCGGTGGTGGGGGCAGCGAGAATCGCCGGCCACGCGCGCTCGATGCGGGTCAGCGCCTCGTCCAGGACCGCGCGCGTTGTTGCGAGGCTCAGTCGAATATGGCCCGCAGCGCCGGCGCCGAACCAGCGGGGGCTGCCCGGAACAACGCGCACGCGGGCGATGGTTTCGATGCGTTGGGCGAGCTCCGACTCACCGATGCCCGTCGCGCGGATGTCGGCAAAGAGGACGAAGGTCGCTTGCGGCGGGCGCGCAACGTGGACGCCATCGAGTGCGTTGAGCCGCGCGATCGCGAGATCACGCTTGCGAGTGCAGTGGGCGAGAAAGTCGTCCCGCCATCGGCCAGCGTGTTCAAGCGCGGCCGTCGCGGCGATCTGCGAAAGCGTTGCCGCGCCCTCGATGGTGTGGTCGAAGCCTTGCGCCGTGGCGAACTGCAACGCCGCGGTGGCATCGGGCGCAATGACGGCGCCGATGCGAAGCCCCGCCAGCGCGTACCCCTTGGAAAGCCCGTAGATGACCCACGGCGCGAGGTTGCGAGTCCCGCCAGTCTGCCCGTCTAGTTGCTCATCTGTCTGTCCGTCGGCCCGCTCATGCGCGCGCCCGTTTCCCACATGCTGAGCAAAGCTGGTGAAACGCGCGCCGTCGAGCAGAACATCGGACCAGACTTCATCGCTGATCAGTTGGATCGAGCGCTCGCGGGCGAGGTCGGCGATCGCTTGGACCTCCTCCGCACTCCACAGCGATCCGAGCGGATTGTGCGGATGGCAGACCGAAATCAGGCGCGTGTTCGCGGTGAGCGCCGCGCGAAGTCCGTCCACGGTGAATCGCCCGTTGTCGGGTTTCCAGAATCGCAGCGTCGCCCCCGCACGCCGCGCGCTTTCAGCAACGAGAAAGTCCACGGGGTCCTGAATGATCACTTCGTCGCCCGCGCGCAGGAGGTGGCGCGCGACCAGCGTCAG
>QWPT01000020.1:2703-21743 GCA_003671075.1 Planctomycetota bacterium | reverse complement strand
GCGTTCTTCTCGCGGGTGAAATGCCGAGCAACCGCCCCGCGATACTGGTCCAGCCCCATCGGCGGCCCGTAGCAAAGGTGCCGCGTGCGCACGTACTCGCTGATCGCGTTGGTGACCACGCGCGCCACCGGCAGGTCGGGATCCGCGGCGGTCAGGGGAATTACATCGGGCGCAACCGATGCCCAGCGCAGGTTGAAGGCTCGGGCTCGCAACGCCTCGAAATCAGGCTCTTGATGAAGGTCAGGCGTTTCAGGCATCAGGTTCTCGACGGTCAAGGTACGCGACGCTCAAGCAACCAGCGGCAACGCCGGCACGCCTTTCAACAGTGGCGCGAGGAAAGCTTCGCGCAGGCGGCGGCCCTCGAGGAACATGCGGCGATGGTGAGGACGGCGACTCTCGGAGTACTGCGCGAACGCCGCGATCAACCCCGCTTGATCGGTCACCTCGGCCAGGAGCCCCTTCAGGACGAGGGCGTCGACCAAGGCGCCGTTGGCACCTTGGCTGGTGAAGGGCAGGCAAGCGTGGGCGGCGTCGCCGAGCAGCGCGAGGTTCTGGCAGGAGATCGACGCCATCGGAGGCAGGTCGCGGGTCGGCCAGAGGTGCGATCGGGCGAAGTCAGTGCAGGCCAGAGCCTCGAGGAGGTCGGGGGCCCAGCCAGCGATTCGATCGCGAGTGAACTGCGCGATGCCGGCCGCCGAGGTGTCGGAGAATTCCCAGCGTCGCGCATCGAACTGCAGGAACCACACAACGCGCTCCGCACTTTCGGCAAGCAGACCGACCGCGAGGCCGCCCTCCTCGTCGTGGAACTTGTGAAAGGTGGAGCCCAGCCGCTTCGCCAGCGCCGGTGCATGTGCCATCGACACGACCTCCTTGACCACCACATCAGCAAGTTGCGCCTCTGGGAAGAGGATCGCGCGGGTCCGCGAGGCTGCGCCATCGCATCCGAAGAATGCGTCGCCTTCGATCATCGATCCGTTGTCGAGCGCGGCAGCCTTGGTCACTCCGTCGGACTGGCGAACCAGGCCCGACAGATTGCGCCCATCGAGAAACCGAGCCGTACCAGTGGCCTCGCGCAGCATTGCTAGGAACCGCTCGCGCGAAACGCAGGTGGCGGGCTCGATCGTTTGTTCGGTCAGGATGCGACCGTTCGCGGCTCGCAGCGAAACGCGGTCGAGCGTCCGACCAGCCGAGCGCCAATCAAACTCGGGAGCGATGTTCTCGAGCGCGGCAATTCCGTTGGGCATGAGGATGAACCCCATCCCGCCCGGCAGCCCAGATGGGCGCCGCTCGATGACGGTGCAATTGCTACCTACGCAACTACCCCGCAGTGCTGCCGCGACGGCGCAACCGCCGACACCTCCGCCAATGATCACGCTACGCATTTGAAACTCCTTTGCGAGCGCTCGAAACGCGCTCATGTTGAGCCCGAGACGAGGACTCACCCACGATCGCATTTCACTGACCAATTCTCTCAGTGCTCGTTGGAAGTTTCCAACTTTCTTGGTAATCGCTCCCCCGCAACAACGCGGACGGAGAGGCGATTGGCCGCGGGAGGAAGTGGGCAGGTCGCGAATGCGGTAAAGCAGCAGGGCGGGTTGATTGCGCGATTAAAGTCGATGGTGGTATTGCCGCCGATTGGGGCGGGAATATCGAGAAATCGCCCGCCGCCATAGGTCTCAGCACCGCTGGTTTGATCAGCGAACACGACGAAGAGGCCGCCATCGGAGCCGCTGGTTGCGATGAAATGATGGCGCTGCCCACCGAGGTCAAAGTCGAGCACCGCCGCAACGGGCTGTTCCTCCGCAAATCCTTTGACATTGGTGATGGTGACCGTCTGTCCGGGCAGCGCGGGCGTCACCGAGGCTTCCACGACGGCCGACGGCTGGTAATCGAAGAGCTCGATTCCTTGAAACTCCGCACGGACTGCGCTGGCGCTGTCGCGCACCCGCAGCGCGAGCGTGCCGTTGCGGCGGACGAGGGTGAAGGTCATGGTGGCATTGACGACGACCGACGGCGCGCCCTTGTCGTCGGCGATCAGCGGTTCGCCGACAGCACCGCGTTCGATCGTGACGGCGGCGCTCGGCGTGGGGACGAATCGAACGGCGTCGCCCGCAACTTCAAACCGGCCGATCTGCGCCGCAGTGCAGTTGGCGTAACGAAAGGTAGCGCCGGAACCGTTTCCGACGCTCCACGATCCGTCGCGCAGGAAGTCGAGCCCGACGAGCGTCAGCCATCCATCCGCCCGCCGAAGCGACTCAACCCGAGCGGCATGCCACGCAGTGGGACAGGCATGGAATCTGGGACAGGCATGGAATCTGGGACAGGCATGGAATCTGGGACAGGCATGGAATCTGGGACAGGCATGGAATCTGGGACAGGCATGGAATCCGGGACAGGCATGTTCGGTGGCTGGCAGGCAACGAGTCCGACGACGAGCGTGGCGGACAGACGGGCTACAAATCGACGCATCGACGAAGCGTACCCCGAGGAGCGGCGATCGTAGGCGGCCAAAAAAACAGCCCCCCGCGGAGGTGGGGTCCGCGGGGGGCGAGAGCGGGGCCTTCGCGTGGTTGGCCCCGCCGTGGTGGTATGGAACGAACGATCAGCTGATTCCGGGTCGATCTCCCGCGTCGCATGTGAGGCCATGCGGGCGGGGCCAGGCTCTGCGAACTCCGTGCGCGCCTGTCCGATGCGAGAAGGATCCATCCACTCGCCGAGCTTCCCAAGATGTTGAACGCTCACGCGCTCAGCTCAACTGTCGTTCGCGAACTGTGCCAGGTGTGTCGGAGTCCTCAGCAGACACCCGGACGATTGACCTTGTGTGAATTTCGGCTTCCGTTCCTATTTCGAGTCCCGAGCCGGCGTCCGAAGGCGCCGTTGATTCGAGGACCAGCCACCTCATGTGGAACAAGATCAGTCATTGCAGCGGGATTGCCTCCACGCCGCCATCAGTCTCCATCCGCACACGATTGGTTCGGCCTCACGCGGTGCGTCGCGGGGAGGCCGGAGCTTGGTAGCCCGAATATTTGCGTGGGTTGTTTGCGGGGCTGACGCTGTTCCATCCCCTCAACTACGCCCCCTCAACTACAGCCCCTCAACTACAGCCCCTCAACTACAGCCCCTCAACTACAGCCCATGGAGTTGCCGCAATTGAGGCAGCGGTAGCAGGTGCCGTTGCGCACCGTGATCGAACCGCAGCCATCGCACGCCGGAGCATCGCCCATGAGGGCTGCGTTCGCCGCATCGAGCGCGTTCCCCGACACCGTCCGCGCGGCCCGCTCGATTGCAACACCGCTGATGAAGGTGCGCGTCTCGCTCACTTCCGTCACGGCGCTCGAAGCGTTGACTCGGTTGGTAAATGCCGGAGCCACCAATGCTGGAGCTGCCGACGACTGAGCCGAGTTCGGGCTCATTTCGCCCCGCTCGATTCGGTTGGAATCGAGCGCATTCTCGCGTCGCGCAGCCCAAGTCGTTGGGGTGCCCGTGCTTGCCGCCGTGCTTGCCGCCGTGCTTGCGCCCGTGCTTGCGCCCGTGCCCGTGCTCGTGCTCGTGCTCTGTAGTGTGCCCTTTCCTTGGGCGCATGAGTTGTCCTCCGTGCGATGGGTTTCCGTGCTGATGGCCACAACCGTGTCATGCCCAGAATTGGTGCGACGCGGCGCATTCTGCTCGCGGTAGCCTGGGACGAACTGCATTCCGAGCCAACGGAAGATGTAGTCCACAAGGCTCTTCGCGAACGGAATGTCTGAGTTGGTGGTCATCCCCATCGGCTCGAAGCGCTGATGGGCGAATTTGGTGACAAGACTTTCGATCGGCACGCCATACTGGAGCGCGACCGACACCGCGGTGCCGAGCGAGTCCATCAGGCCGCCGATGGTCGAGCCTTCCTTCGCCATGGTGATGAAGAGTTCACCAGGGCGTCCGTCTTCGTACAGGCCGACGATGAGGTAACCCTCGTGGCCGGCGACATTGAACTTGTGCGTAATCGAGTCGCGGGTTTCCTTGAGACGGCGACGCATCGGCTTCTCAACCACGCGCTCAACCACACGCTCAACCACGCGCTCCACGACGCGCTCGACCACGCTCTCAACCACGATTTCACGCACTTCCGCCGGAAGTGCGGTCGGAATTGCGCTTGCGGCCTCGGCGGTGAACGCGTCGGCGAGAAGTTCCTGCTGCTCGGCGTCGTCGGTCACGGCGTCGGAAAAAGCTGCAATTGCAGCGGTGTTCTTGAGATTTTCAACTTTCGTGGTCTCCTCCACCTTGTCGCTCTTGGTCGACAGCGGCTGGCTCAACTTGCATCCGTCGCGGTAGAGAGCGTTGGCCTTGAGGCCGAGTTCCCAGCTGAGGCGGTAGCAGGCGCCGATGTCTTCGATGTTTGCATCGGACGGCAGGTTGATCGTCTTCGAGATCGCGCCAGTGACGAACGGCTGCGCTGCCGCCATCATGCGGATGTGACCCTCGGGCTTGATGAAGCGCTCGCTGAGCGGACCGCAGCGGTTCGCGCAGTCAAAGACCGCGAGATGCTCGTCCTTCAAGTGCGGCGCGCCTTCGATCGTCTGCGTGCCGCAAATGGTGCGGTTGATCACATCGATCTGCGGCCTGGTGAGTCCCAGTGCACGAAGTCCGTTGAACGACATGTCGGCCTTGGCCGCAGTCGCGTCAACGCCACAAGCGGCGAGAACGCTGACGGGCATCGACCACGCGCTGAACGCGAAGGCGATTTCGAACACGGTCGGCAGCGCATTCTCAACGGCCATCAGTTGCTCGTGCGAGAAACCCTTGGCAAGCAGGAAGTCGCGGAAAGTCGAACGCGTCGGCGCAGGAGATCCGTCCACCGCCGGCATGGCGACATCGAGGCTGAGCGTGCCCATGACATAGGTCACCATTTCCTCGACCTGTTCGGCCGAGTAGCCGAGCGCGCGGATTGCCGGGCGCAGGGACTGGTTGGCGATCTTGAAATAGCCTCCGCCCGCGAGCTTCTTGAACTTCACCAGCGCGAAGTCAGGCTCAACACCCGTGGTGTCGCAGTCCATGAGAAGACCGATCGTGCCGGTTGGCGCGATGACGGTGGTCTGAGCGTTGCGGAAGCCGAACTTCTCGCCGTAGTTCAGCGCGTCGTCCCAGCAAGCAACCGCGCGCTCGAGCATCTTGTCGGAGTTGGCGATGTTGACTCGGCCAGCCTTGACGATCGAGTGGTCGATCTCCACGGGGCGAATGCGCAGGTCTTCGTATTCACTGCTGTCGCGCGGAGTCCCGAGCGCGGCGCGTCGGTGATTGCGCACCACTCGCAGCATGTTCTCGCGGTTTTCCGCGTAGCCAGCGAATGGCCCGTGTTCGGCGGCGAGCAGCGCGCTCTCCGCATAAGAACGGCCAGTGAGAATCGCGCTGAGCATTCCACAAACGGCGCGGCCTTCGTCGCTGTCGTAAGGAATTCCGGCCTGCATGAGCATGGCGCCGAGGTTCGCGTAGCCGAGGCCGAGCGTGCGGTAACGCCAGGAGAGATCGGCGATTTCCTTCGAGGGGAACGCGGCCATCAGCACCGAAACCTCAAGCACGATCGTCCACAGGTTGATCGCGTGCTCGTAGCCTTCGATGTCGAATCGTCGCGTGGTCGAGTCGTAGAACTTGAGGAGGTTGACCGATGCGAGATTGCACGCGGTGTTGTCAAGGAACATGTACTCAGAACACGGGTTGCTCGCGTTGATGCGGCCACCGGCGGGGCAGGTGTGCCACGCGTTGATCGTGCTGTCGTACTGCACGCCTGGGTCGGCGCAGCGCCAGGCGGCGAAGTTGATTTCTTCCCAGAGTTCGGTGGCCTTGAGGCTCTTGGCGACCTTGCCGTCGGTGCGACGGATGAGCTGCCATTCGCTGTCGGCATCGATCGCGTCGAAGAACGAGTCGGGAATGCGCACCGAGTTGTTCGAGTTCTGTCCGCTGACGGTGGTGTAGGACTCGCCGTTGAAGTCGTAGTCGAGAGTCAGCTTGAACTTCTCAGCAAGCTTCTTCTGATCATCGCTGAGAACCTTGAAGCCCTCGACGAGCGCGGCGACCTTGATCTCCTCGCGCACCTTCCAGTTGATGAAACCCTCGATATCGGGGTGATCGAGGTCGAGGCAAACCATCTTGGCAGCGCGACGGGTGGTGCCGCCGGACTTGATGGCCGCAGCGGCGCGGTCGCCGATCTTGAGGAAACTCATCAGGCCGGAGCTCTTGCCGCCGCCCGAAAGCGGCTCATTCTCACCGCGGCACTGCGAGAAATTCGTGCCCGTTCCCGAGCCGTACTTGAACAGGCGCGCCTCGCGCGTCCACAGATCCATGATGCCGCCCTCGCCAACAAGGTCGTCCTTCACCGCTTGGATGAAGCACGCGTGCGGCTGTGGGTGGGTGTACGCATCGGTCGCAAGCTTGGTCGTGCCCGAGCGATGGTCGGCGATCCAATGTCCCTGCGCGGGACCGGAAATTCCGTAGGCGTAGTTGAGACCAGTGTTGAACCACTGCGGGCTGTTCGGCGCCGCCATCTGCGTGAGCAGCATGAACGCGAGTTCGTCGTAGAACGCCTCAGCGTCGCGCTTCGTCGAGAAGTAGCCAAACTTCTCGCCCCAATGGGTCCAGCAACCGGCGAGGCGGTGAACCACCTGCTTCACCGACTTCTCCGGACCGGTGACGGGCTTGCCCGCGTCGTCGACGATCGGAGTGCCATCGGCGGCGATCTGCGGAACGCCAGCCTTGCGGAAATACTTGCTCACGACGATGTCGGTCGCAAGTTGGCTCCAGGCCGCGGGAATTTCCGCGTCCTTCATTTCGAAGACGGTCGAACCATCTGAATTTGAAATACGGCTAGAGCGCGTAGTCCACTCGAGGGTGTCGTAAACATTCTGGCCGGACTTGGTGAAGCGTCGCGAGATCTTCATTCTTAGGGTTTCCTGCGCGGTCGAGCGGGCGAAGAGAGTGAACTGGCGGTGATCGGTGAGGTGAGAGTCGTCGGGGTTACTGTCGGGGACTCGAGGAAACTCGGGGTCCAGTTTCGTCAGCCGCCCTGATTAAAGACTGCTAAAGACTGAGCGCCGTGGCACAGAAGCGCGCTCATGGGCGCACTCATGGGCGCACTCATGAGCGCACTTACGGACTACGCAACACCTGCGCCAACGCAAGTGAGCAACTCAGGTGAGTCAAGACCGTCAACCATCGGAAGCGTGAGCCCCGCCTGGTCTTGGTACTTGCCCTTTTTGTCGGCGTAACTGGTGGCGCAAACGCGGTCAGCCTTCAGGAAGATCATTTGGGCGATGCCCTCATTGGCGTAGATCTTCGCGGGCAGCGGCGTGGTGTTGGAGATCTCGATGGTGACCTTGCCGCGCCACTCCGGCTCAAGCGGGGTGACATTGACGATGATGCCGCAGCGCGCGTAGGTCGATTTTCCGACGCAAATGGCAAGAATGTCGCGCGGAACTCGGATCTCCTCGACGGTCTCGGCGAGGGCGAAGGAGTTGGGCGGGATGACGATGTAATCGCGGCCCGTCAGCGCGGTGTCGATGCTCAGGAAGAGATCGTTGGTGAAGTTTTTCGGATCAACGATGGCCGTACCGCCGCTGGTCGCGTTGGTGAACACCTTGAACTTGGTGCCAACGCGCACGTCGTAGCCATAGCTCGAAACGCCATAGCTCACCACTCCTGGGCGCTTTTCGTTTGAAGCAAAGGGCTCGATATGGACGAGCTCGCGGATTTGTGTATCGCTCAAAACTGGCATTCAGCACACCGAACGCGAACCCCACCGGCTCGCACGGTCCCGATCTCGCGCGCCACCATGCGCCACGAGTCCGAGTGCACTTGTTTCAGGTCGTCATCCAAACAACCTGTTGCCTCTGACACGGTTCTTTTGCAGTTCTCTCGCACGCCTATCGCACGCCTATCGCACGCCTCAGAAACTCTCCGACGGTCTCGGTCCGGCTCTCTGGATCTCACCTCGATCCGGGCTTCCTGGGTTGTTCAACGCAGGGGCGACAGGAGTAAGGCTCTGATGTAGTCTGAGCAGGTCCGAGAACCAAAGTTGTAATCGACGCAGCGACCGAAGCACGGCACCAGCCGTCTGCGTCTGAATCCTACCCCAACCTATTGGGGTCGCAAGAGAGAACTACCCCAAGACGTAGTTCTTTTCAAACAATTTTCGAGAATCCTCGGATATTCATATCGCGTTAAAAAGACTTGGAAGACGCGCTTCCAGGTCGAGCCCTCATCCTGCCGCCGTCCAACGCTGGCCGCACTCAGGCCATTGGGCGGAGGCTAACCGAGGAGTGCAACCGACAGAACCAAGGGCGCGTCCGGTGGACAACCTGTAGCCGCTGTTGCGTTTGCGTAAACCGAACAAAATGCAAACATGAGCGCGATCACAATTGGAAGCGGCGGGCGAGCGCAGTAATTCCGTGGGGCTCGGTGTGCCTCGCTGCTTTGGGCCGCTTCGCCCGTAGGATCGCCGCCCGTGACTTTGCGCCAAGAAATCGACCACAGCCTGCTCGTCAACCTCACGCCCGCTCAGCGCGAGGCGGTGTCGCATGGAGAAGGTCCAGCGTTGGTGCTTGCAGGGCCCGGCTCTGGCAAGACCCGCGTCATCACTCGTCGCATTGCCGCGTTGATCGCGCGCGGGGTGCCGCCGTGGCAGATCCTTGCGCTCACCTTCACCAACAAGGCCGCGGGCGAAATGCGCGAACGAGTTTCGCAGCTGGTCGCGCGCGAGGATGGATCGCGCACCGGTCTGGTCGTGTCGACCTTTCATGCGCATTGCGCAGCGATCCTTCGTCGTTTCGGCGAGCCGATCGGTTTGCAGCCCGGCTTCTCGATCTACGACGCCGGTGATCAGAAGGACGCCATCAAGAGTGCGATCGAAGAAGCGGGGCTCTCCAACGCGCAGTGGACTCCCGCCAGTGTGCTCAGCGAAATCTCGGCGTCGAAAAACAAATTGCGCGACGCAACGGCGTACCTCGCCGAGGCCAACGACTTCTGGACCCGCTCGGTTGCGAAAGCCTTCAAAGCTTACGAAGACACGCTGACCCGCTCAAACGCCGTTGATTTCGACGATTTGCTCCTCAAGGTCGCGCTGCTGCTGAAGAACAACCCGCAGGTGCGCGAGATTCTGCAGGCGCGCCATCAATGGGTGTTGGTCGACGAGTATCAGGACACCAATCACGCGCAATTCGTCATCGCGCACGCGTTGGCGGAGCGCTCGAAAAATCTTTTCGTCGTCGGCGATCCCGACCAATCGATTTACGGTTGGCGCGGCGCGGACATTTCCAACATCCTCGAGTTCGAAGAGCAGTTTCCCGGTGCGTGCGTGATTCCGCTCGGCGAGAACTTTCGTTCGACCGGGCACATCGTTGCCGCATCTGCGGCCTTGATCTCAAACAATCGCCGACGCAAGCACAAAGATCTGACCACTGGTCTTGGCGACGGGCTTCCCGTGCGCTTGCTCAAGGCCAACGACGAGCACGAGGAGGCCGACAAGGTTGCCGAGATGTTCGCCGAGCGCGCGCGTGACGGCGTGCCTTGGCGATCGATGGCGGTGCTCTACCGGATGAATGCGCTTTCGCGTGTGATCGAAGACGCGCTGCGCCGACGGATGATCCCCTCGACGGTTGCGCGCGGCACGGCGTTCTATGACCGCAAAGAGATCAAGGACGCGATGGCGTATCTGCGCGTGTGCGCGAATCCGCGCGACGAGGTTTCGTTGCGCCGCATCATCAACACGCCCACGCGCGGCATCGGCGACACCAGCGTGCGCAAGATCGAGGCATACGCGGTTTCCCACGGAATTCCGCTGATTTCCGCCTTCGCGCAGGCCGCCAACGCGGGCATCGTGTCGGGCAAGATCGGCAAGGCCGTCGATGGTTTCGTGGCGATGGTGCGCGGATTTGCCCAGGCGCTTGATGAACAACTTCCTGGCGACCTCGCGGGATTCGTGTCCGAGGTGCTCGAGACCAGCGGGCTTGATCGCATCGACGAACACGCGACCGTTGATGAACGCGAGCGAGTGGCGAACATCGAGGAACTGGTGTCGGCCGCCGCGCAGTTCAGGCTGCCCGACGAAGATCCGACGGCGGATGCGCAGGACGCGTCGCTCGATGATGACACTCTCGCTTCGCGGGAAGGGGACTTCCCCGCTTCACTGACCGACCAACCCACGCTCGGCGATGCGCTACGGATTTGGCTTGAGTCTGTTGCGCTGGTCGCCGATGCCGATGCGATTGACCCCGAACAGGGGAGCGTCACGCTGATGACGCTTCATGCGGCGAAGGGACTCGAGTTCGACACCGTGGCGGTGATCGGCGTCGAGAGCGGCCTGCTTCCGCACGCGCGCGCGTCGAGTGAAGGCGAGAACGGCGTCGAGGAGGAGCGGCGGTTGCTGTTCGTGGGCATGACCCGCGCCGAGCGGCTGCTGATGGTGAGCTCGGCTGCGGTGCGCACCGTGCGCGGAATACGGCAGTCGTCGATCGAAAGCGAGTTCATCCGCGAGATTCCCGCGGCCTCGGTGCAGCGCACCGACCTGACCGAGCGCTACGCGGGCGGGCGCATCGAGTACGACGACCCCGATGCGTTCAGCGACGTCGATGCCGGCGAGATGTTTCCGGTTGGTTCGACGGTGCACCATCCGATCTTCGGCATCGGCAAGGTGGAATATCTCGCGCGCGGCTTCGGCGGCACGCGCGCGCGGATTTCATTCCGTTCAGTCGGATTGAAGACGCTGATCGTCGAGCACGCGAAACTCAGTCGAGAGAAGCGAATTTGAGCAGGCGCGCGTGGGGGGCGCTCATTCCGCAGCGGCGGGGCGCTGATTCCGCAGCGGCGGGGCGCTCATTCCGCAGCGGCGGGGCGCTGATTCCGCAGCGGCGGGGCGCTCATTCCGCAGCGGCGGGGCGCTCATTCCGCAGCGGCGGGTGCCGCACCTCGCGCTCGACTTACGCGGCCGCTTTGGCGGTGGCGGGTGCGAGTAGCGCGGCGATCGCGTCGAATGCTGCGGTCTTGTAGAGCTCGGTCAGCGTTGGATAGTTGAGGCAGGTTTCGACGAGGTACTGGATGCCGTGGCCGCTGTGGATCGCCAATTGGCCGAAGTGCACGAGCTCAGTGGCGTCCATGCCGACAATCGACACGCCGAGCAACACGCGGGTGTGGCGGTCGAAGATGGCCTTGAGCATGCCGGTGTCATCGCCGAGCATGCGACCACGCGGGTTGTCGCGGTAGTACGCGCGGCCGACGACGATGTCTCGGCCGCCGCTGACCGCCTCTTCCTCGGTGAGCCCAACCGCGCCGATTGCGGGGATGGTGTAGATCCCGATGGGGACGGTGTCGGCGATTTTGGTGAGGAACGGAATGTCAAACATGTGGCAGGCGGCGACGCGGCCCTGTTCCATGCTGGTCGACGCGAGCGCGGGGAAGCCGATGACATCGCCGGCGGCGAAGACGCTGCGGCAGCTAGTGCGGTAGCGCGCGTCGACCTTGATGTTGCCGCGTTCGTCGGGCTCGATGCCGATGTTTTCTAGCCCAATGTGAGCGGTATTGCCGTTGCGACCGAGCGACCACAGCACGCAGTCGCTCTCGATAGTTGATCCATCGGCCATGGTCGTGCGAGCGCGTCCGTTTGCGAGGCCCTCGACCTTGGCAACGCTCTGGCCGAAACGCAGCTTGATGCCGACCTCGTCCATGCCGTGCAGAAGAACCGCGCGAATTTCCTCGTCGAGAAATCGCAGCAGCGTGTTGCGCGGTTCGATGAGCGTGACATCGACTCCGAGCTCGCCGAAGATGCCCGCGTACTCGCTGCCGATCACGCCCGCGCCGACGATGACCAGCGAATGGGGCATGGTGTCGAGTTCGAGGATTCCGTCGGCGTCGACGATGGCGGGATGGCTGAAATCGACATGTTTCCCGCGGGCAGGCGAAGATCCCGTTGCGATGAGGATGTATTCGGTGGTGAGCAGCAGCGACGAGCCATCGTCGTGGGTCACGCGAACGGTGTGTCCGTCGACGATCTCGCCGCGGCCGTGGATGATCTCAACGCCCGAGCCTTCGAGGCGATCCTCAATGTGATCGGCCTCCTCAAGTTGCGCCAGCGTTCGCCTCGCCATGAATCGCTTCATCGAGAGGCCTTTGGGAACGCCGCCTTCACAGCCGGGGATTGGCCGGCGACGAAGAGCGCTCGCTACCAGAGCCGTTTCGCGCAGCACCTTCGAGGCGACGGTTCCGGTGTTGACCATTGCGCCGCCGGGCCTCGCCGCCATTTCGATGATCGCGCTCCGGCGTCCGTACTGTGCGGCAATAATCGCCGCTCTTTCGCCTGCGGGACCCGATCCGATGGAAATGAAGTCATAGGACCGCACGGGTTTGGCATCGACAAACCCACCGATCGACTTCAGCAAGGTTCTGACTTGCGCCACAGCGGGGCTGTGATGGGGCGCCGACCCCGCGAAAATGGCGTTTCTCAGGCCCGTCCGAATCATCGCCGACGGCGCCGGCTTTACCGACAAGCACCCGTCTGGCTCATGACGAACGACCACTGATCGACCTCGTCACGAATGCGCAGCGCCAGCGGCTTGCCCTGGCCGTGGCCGGCCTCGCGGTCGATCCAGAGCATGATCGGGTCTTGGGCGACCTTGTTGGACGACATCGCCTGCATGCGAGCGACGAACTTGCGCGCGTGCAGCGGATGCACGCGCGAATCGTTCTCGCCAGCGGTCACCAGCATCGCCGGATAGCGCTGGTCCTTCTTGATGTTGTGGTACGGCGAGTAGGCGTAGAGCGTTTGGAACTGCGCGGCGTCTTCGCTCGATCCGTACTCGGGAGTCCAGTAGCGGGCGATGAGGAAGTCCTGAAAGCGGACCATGTCCAGCAGCGGCACCGCAATGATCGCCGCGGCGAAAAGCTCGGGGCGTTGCGTGGTGGCGACGCCGGTGAGCAAGCCGCCGTTCGAGCCGCCTTCGATGGCCAGACGCGTGGAGGTGGTGTACTTGTTGGCGACCAACCACTCGGCGCAGGCGTAGAAGTCGTCGAAGACATTCTGCTTGTTTCCCTGCATTCCCGCGCGATGCCAGTCTTCGCCGTACTCGCCGCCACCACGAAGATTGGCGACCACATACACGCCGCCCGCCTCGAGCCAAGGAACGATGGTGGGGTTGAACATCGGCGTGAGCGACACATTGAAGCCGCCGTAGCCGTAGAGCAGCGCGGGGTTGTTGCCGTCGAGCTTCATGTCCTTCTTGCGGACGATGAACATCGGAACTTCGGTGCCGTCCTTCGACTTGGCGCGCCGCTGCTCGACGGTGTAGCCCGAGAGATCGCCGGGAATTTCCGTCTTGGCCCAGACCGTCAGCTTGGGATCGAGAAGGTCGGTCGAGTAGATCGTGCGCGGCGCGTCGTAGCTCGTGTAGCTCACGAACGCCTCGGTGCGCTTGTGGTCGGTCGAGATGCTCGCCGTGCCCAGGCCAGGCAGCGCGATCGCGCCGAGGATCTTGCCGTCGAGGGTCATGCGCTCAAACTGCGAGCAAACATCCTTCGACCAGGTGGTCACGAACATGCCCTTGGCCAGCGCCACGCCCTCGAGCACCATGTCCTTGCGCTCGGGAAGGATCGTCTTCCAGTTCTCGCGCTCGGTGTGGTGGATGTTGATGGCGATGAGGCTGCCCTTTGGGGTGGCGAAACTGGTGTTCACATAGAGCGTGTTGCCCATGACATCGACCGGCTCGAAGCGGCCGTCGAGGCCCTCGGCGATCATGGTCTTCTTGAGCTCGCCTGTTTCAAACCACAGCTGAAGCGGTGCGATCCAAAGGTCGTTGGCTTGCCAGCCCCTCGAGAGCGATCCGATGAGCCACTTGCCATCGATCGATGGGCCCGCGCCGGGAATCTCGCTCGGATTGGTCTGCTTGACGACGATTTTGTCGAGCGCCGCGTCGGTTGCGAGCACATGGAAGCGCGTCTCCCGCGAGTACGCGTCCTTGGAGTCGCGCAGGCCCGAGTAGAAGAAGCTCTTGCCCTCGGGCATCCAGCCGGAGAAGCTGACCTTGCCCTCGATCTTGTCATCGAGCCACTTGCCCGTGCCAACATCAAGCACCTGCAGCACGCTCATTTCGCTTCCCTGCTGCGAGGTTCCAAAGGCCACCAGGGTTCCTTGCTCGTTGGGCGTCCACCAGTCGAGGCTGGTGAGCCCCTTGGTGTCGAGCGCGTTGACATCGAGCAGCGTGCGCGGTTGGGCGGCGAGGGTGCTGCGGAACTTCACCACGCCTTGGTTCTGCGTCCCCGCGCGCTCAGAGTAGAAGTAGCCGGCGTCAGTCATGCGCGGCGCGCCAACGGCACCGAGCGTCATCCATGGCGTGATCGTCTTCGCAAGTTGGTCGCGGCAGGGGAGCGCCTCGAGCGTCGCGCGGGTCGCATCGTTCTGCGCAGTCGTCCACGCAGTGACCTCGGGCGAGTCCTTCTCAAGCTTCTCGAGCCAGCGGTAGTCGTCGATGATCTCGATGCCGTGAACGACATCCTTCACCGGTTCGGTCTTGGTGGGGGGAACGGCGGTGGACATGAGCAGGGCGGCGATCGGCAGCGTGATCAACATGGTGGCTCCAGTAAGGAGCGCCATGATAGTGGTTCAACCGACGATTTCAGGCAGTTTGAACAGGTCTTCGGTCAGGTTGACCGGCCCGTCATCGGTCACGAGCACATCGGCTTCGTAGTGAACGCTCATCGAACCGTCGGCAGTAAAAACGGGCCATTCGCGGCCGTTTGAGCGGGTTTCCGAAGCGGACACTGCGATCATCGGCTCGACGGCAACAAGCAGCCCCGGCTTGATCGCCTTCCATGCTTCCGGCCATTCACCGGGATAGCTGGGCACAACATTGGCCACGAAAGGCGGCGCGTGCAGATCCTGGCCGTAGCCGTGACCGCCGAGTCCGCGCACGAGGCAGAATTTACATTCGCCCTCAACATAGCCCTGCACCGCCTTGGCAAAATCGATGAGCGGACGGCCAGGCTTGAGCGTGGCGACGCCACGGCGCAGCGATTCGACGCCGCACTTCATGAGCGCCTCCGACATCGGATCGCGTTCCTTGATCGCGTAGGTCCACGCCGCATCGCCGATCCAACCGTTGTGGCGCACGCCGATGTCCACGGAAATGAGATCGCCCCTGCGCAGCGGCGTGGCGCGCATGTCGTGGGTGCCATGGACAACGCACGCATTCACCGACAGGCACGCGTGCGATGGGAACGGCGGATGGCCGCGAATGCGGTAGCCGATGAAGCAACTGGGCGCATTGAGTTCAGCGAGCGTTTTTGCAACAAAGGCGTCGATGTCGCTGAGGGTCAGCCCCTCGCGCAGGTATTCGACGAGGCGCTGGTGGGTCTTGACGACGCACGCAGCCGCGTTGGTGGCGCCTTCAATATCGGCTGGCTTGGTGACGAGCATTTCGCGCGAAATGTAGCGGATTGCCGCGGTGCGGGCTTAGCACCAGATGTCGGAGCAGTCGAGGAGATTTCCGCCGATGTAGGTTGAGATCGGCACCGCCGCGCCCCACTCGTAGGCGAGCGCGCGCTCGTCGTTGGAGGGAAGGACGATCAGATCCGCTTGCTTTCCCGCCTCGATCGAGCCAGTCCTTCGCTCGATGCCGAGCGCGCACGCGGAATTCCAGCACGCGGCGATGATCGCCTCCTCGTGGGTCATGCGGTAGAAGCGCGCGGCGAGGGCGATGATGAGCGGCATCGACGACATTGGGCTCGAGCCCGGATTGAGATTGGTGGCGATGGTGACGGCGGCGCCTTGGTCGATGAGCGCGCGGCCGTTGGCGAAGCGCAGGTCGAGCGTGAGGCCGCAGCCGGGAAGCAGAACGGCGATGGCGGCGGATTTGGCAACGCGGGCGATGGCGGCGTCGGAACTGGCCTCGAGGTGGTCGACGGTTCGTGCACCCAGTTCGAGCGCATCGTCGAGAAATCCGAGCTCGTTGAACTGGTCGACATGCGCGCGCAGCGGGCAACCGAGCGCTTTCGCGCGCTCGAGCAGGCGGCGGGCGGCGGCGCGTGGCCAGGCGGATTTCTCGCAGTACACATCGCAGGCGATCTTGCCGTAGCGGGCGACGACGGCGGGAAGCATCTCGTCGGTCACGCGCGCGGTGTAGGCGGCTTCGTCACCGTCGATGGCGTGCGCACCGAGGAAAGTGGGCGAAATCACGCCGAGATCATGGCGCCCAACCTCTTCGATTGCGTCGAGCATCTTGAACTCGGTTGCGCTGTCGAGGCCGTAGCCCGACTTGATCTCGACATGGGCGGTGCCAGTGGTGCGCATCTGGCGCAGGCGGGCGCGGATCCCCTCGACCAGCTCGTCGTGGCTGGCTTCGCGCACGGAGCGAACGGTGGACATGATGCCGCCGCCTGCGGCAAGAATGTCGAGATACGGCGTTCCCGCCAGACGCATGGCCGCCTCGGCGAAGCGTTCGCCCGCGTGGCAGGCGTGGGTGTGACAATCGGTGAACGCGGGCATGACCACCCGCCCCTCGACATCGATCTCGTCGCCGTTGAAGGTCGGCGCATCGCCCGAGCCAACCACTTCGATGCGCCCTTCGTTCATGACCACATAGCCGCGCTCGATCACGCCGAGATCGCGCATCGCACTGCCTCGGCGCGGGCCGGGCAACTTCGAAGCAAGTGTGAGGATTCGCGCGTTGACGAGGATCAGTCGTGACATAGGATGCGAAGTGTCGCAGAACATTGTTTCCCCGTCGTCGGTCGGGGGATTGGAACGAGACGCCCTATGGACCTGATCTTGGTGAGACACGCGCGTGCCTTTGACCGCGATAGCGCGGCGTGGCCCGACGATGCGCGTCGACCGCTCACCGCCAGCGGGCGCGACGAATTCATTCTGCTCGCCAAGCAGCTCAAGCGCATCGCTCCTGCCGTTGAAATGGTGGAGGCAAGCGGTTTCGTACGCGCTTGGCAGACCGCGCGGATCCTCGCCGAGCAAACCGGTTGGCCGCAGCCGTCGAGGCTCGAGCGCCTTGAGGCGGAGTCGGTCAGTAGCGACGGCGTCGACCCCATCGAGTCACTGGTGCGCGCGCTGGAGGGCATGGCCGGGATCGAATCGATCGCGTGGGTTGGCCATGAGCCGATGCTTTCGCGGCTGGCGTCGCGGCTGCTGGCCGGCTCGGTCGATGCGATGTCGATCAACTTCAAAAAGGGCGCGGCGGTAGCGATTCGCGTCAGCATCGACGGCAAAGGCCCAACGCCAGTAGCGCGCGGCGAACTGTTGTGGATGTTGACTCCGCGCTTGGTGGCGCGCATGAAGCGGCGGGTGAAGCGGCGGGTGAAGCCGGCTTAGCTGCGCAGCAGCATGTCGAGTTCGGCCTGGTCCTTGGCGAACTTGAACATCTGGTCAATCTTCATCATCGCCAGCAGTTTCACCAAGTCGGGCGCGGTGCCGAAGAGGATCGACTTCGCGCCCGCGGCCGAAGCCTTGTTGCGCAGCGCGATGCAAACTCCGACGCCCATCGAGGAAACGAAGGTCACGCTCTTCATGTCGATGATGAAGTGCTTGAGATCCTTGCCCGCCGCCTTGAGGTACGGCTCGACTTCCTGGCTGATGATCGGCGACTCGCGTTGGCCGATCTGCGGTCCCATGAACTTGGCGTAGAGGAGCTTGGAGCCGACCTCGATCTCGACGTGGATGGTTTTCTTCTTGGCAGGTAGTTCAGACATGGGTTTGCTCGCAAGGCTCATTCGGGACCACGCAGTCACTGGATGGGGGATGCAGTCTAGCCGTTGTCCACTGCTGCGCGTTTGACGGGAACGCCGTAGATCACGATGTCGGCGGCGTTGCGATCGTCGCTGCGCAGGCGAAGGCTTGCCTCGTCGAAGACGCTGATGGTGAGCGTGCGCGCCCCCGGTCGACGGGCCCGAAACTGCAGGACGGTTCCGCCGTCGCGCTCGATGTGGAAGCAGCCCGCGCAAACCACGACTTTCTTGGCACCCGCAGCCGCTGAGGCGCCCCCCGCGGCCGCGGAAGCGCCCCCTACAGCCGCTGAGGCGCCCCCCGCAGCCGCGGAGGCACCCATGGTGGCGTCCCACATCGATTGCGAAAGGAAGACCGAGCTGGTGCGTGCGCGCGCCTCGGCAGAGTTGGGATCGTCATCGCCGCTGGTGGCGAATTCGTGGAAACGCTCCTGATAGGCCTTCCACGCGGCGTTCCACTGCGGATCGGCGGTGGTCTGGATCGGAATGTCGAATGTCGCCCGCTCGGGAGGCGGAAGCTTGTCGAGCGCGTCGTGGCCCTCGCTGCGCGCGCGACGCACAATGTCGCGCGGCGCGTTGGCGGCGATGACGGGCGCGTGGTGCTCGCGAGCGGTGTCGACAAGAGGTTGGAAGAAGAACACCCAGGTGTCCTTGCCCGCCCAATCGCGGCTCTTGGTTGCGTCGATGAAAGCATCGGGCGTCATTTCGCCGCGCAGATAGCGGTCGAGCGTGCTCTGCTCGTCACGCTCGAGATGCTCGAGCGCGATCGCGGTGCCCGGCGCGCGGGCGAGCAGATCCTGAAACACCGCCAGCTGCACCGCGTGCGCGGTTGGATCGTCGTGACGCTCGCCGATGAAGGTTCCGTCGGCTGCGGCGGCACGGTCGATCACATCCGTCCAAACCATCGCCTCGCCCGAGTGACCGTCGAAGATGGTGAGGGTGCGCGTCGCAGGGTCGGCGCGTGCAGTGGCGCAACCGCTGGCAAAAGTCGGGAGAAGGGCGCTCAGAAGCGCGAGGATGGCGATTGGGCGCATTCTCAACATCGGGCCGAGTGTATCGAGGCGGGATGGCGGCAGTGATTTGCGGGGGATTTGCGGGGCGGCGTGGGGCTTTGATGGTGGTGAATCAGCGGTTCGCGCGCTGCTCGCCATTGCAATGGACGCGCCCTTTCATCGGCTCGACGGCCGGCCCGCCGAATGCATCTTCGTCTTGTCGATCCACGGCGCTGCACGACCGCGCGTGGATCGATGTGACTCCCCTCGTGAACCCCGACGAAAATGGATACCCCCAGACGACCAATC
>QWPT01000020.1:0-2693 GCA_003671075.1 Planctomycetota bacterium | reverse complement strand
GGTGGCGGGGGGTGTGGGGGGGGGCGCGGGGCTTTGATGGTGGCACGACAACGCTGAGCTCGCGGATACTGAATGCAAGCGATTTTGGGCGCGGAATTGCCGATTGCTGCAGGCATTCGAACAACCTCGACGGCGTGCCGAACGCGAACTCGATGCCAATCTCGATCTCCGGCGAAGGCGGCATGATTGGATGCTGCTCGAGGATGTCGGCGAGAACGCGAGCGCGTGGGTCGAGGCGCGCGATCGGCGGCGCGGGATTGCTGGTGGAGGCGGGCGTCGACGATGGGTGCGTGCTGACCGCAAGCTGTCTCCTGGGTGGCGACCCTGCCGACATCAACGACACGGAGTCGTTTCGCGCCCGACCTCACCGCGTTGTTCACCGCGTGAGGATGAATTCGTTGTCGGTGCAACGGCGTTTGAGCGCGCAAGCGCGGTTCACACCAACCCTTGCGAGTTCGTCTGAGAAAGCGTTGCCATTCCTTGGGATTTTTTACGGGCGAGCCCCCCGATTTCGCATGGATACAACAGACATTGGCTCGCCTGCGGCGGTCGAGGTCGTTCGCTTGTACAAAAAACTAGAGGTGATTCTGATGGCCCGTCTTGGAGTATTCGCGTTCGCGGCTGTTGCCGCATCGTCCTTCGCCGCAACCGCGTTCGCGGCCGACCGCTTGGTCCCGTCGCAGTACGCAACGATTCAGGCGGCGATCGATGCCTCGGTCGCGGGCGACACGGTGCTTGTGGCGTCGGGCTTGTACAACGAGCGCCTCGACATGAAGGGCAAGGCGATCACGTTGAAGGGCGCGAACGGTTACGCCCAGACCATCCTCGACCCGCTCGGCACCGCGGGCTACCTGCTGACGGCCCAGACGGGCGAAACGCAGGCGGGGACCATCATCGACGGTTTCAGCTTCCGCAACTCGCCCACGGGCGGCATGAGGGTCGTGTCTGCGGGCGTGACGGTCAAGAACTGTCGCTTCCTTGGAAACACCGCGGCGCAGGGGCCGGCCATGTGGCTCCAGACGGGCAACGTGTTCGTGGACAACACGCAGTTCGTGTCGAACGTCGCGAGCGAGCGCGGCGGTGCGATCTACAGCAAGACGACGAGCACGCTGAGGCTGAACAACTGCGTATTCAACGGCAACAAGTCGACGGGAACGCGCGGTGGAGCGATCTACTCCGAGGCCACCACGATCGACTTTGACGGCACGCAGTTCAACTCGAACCGCGAGGAGGCGGGCGACGAGAGTTATGGAGGGGCGATCTACCTGCTGACCTGCAGTGGGACGATGGACTACTGCACGTTCAACGGCAATACCGCGGCGTCGAGCTTGAAGTCGTATGGTGGGTCTTTGTACTTCGACGCTTCGAGCCCGACGATTCGGAATTGCAGTTTCACGAATTGCTACGCGTACACCAATCGCGGTGGAAACTCGAACCCCGATTCGGAGGCGCACGGCGGTAGCCTCTTTCTTGTGAACGGATCTTCTCCTTCCGTGTACGACTCGGTTTGGCTTGGTTCGAAGGCGGAGTCGACCGGCTCCTTCAATGGCGGAAGCGGGTGCAGTGGCAACGCCAGCGGTCTGCGTGCACGCGGTGGAGCGATTCACGCGCGAGATGCGTGTAGTTTCCGACTGTATCGTTGTAGGATCGGGCGTCGCGATCCTTCGACCGGGCAGCCCGACTCGTTTCCGATTGCTCGGGCGGCGGGTGTGGGCGCAACGTACGAGGGGTACTGTGGCGGGTACTACTATCAAACGGCCTATGTGAACTGCTATGCCTGTGGTGGTGCCATTTGGGTGAAGCGGGCTAGCCCATTCCTCGAGGACTGCGAACTCATTGGCGGTGTTTCGCAGGATGCAGCAACGGGAAACACGAACGGGTTCGGCAGCTATGGCGGCGCCATCTGGACCGAGGACCTTGCATCCCCAACGATTCTCCGCACCCGATTCACGAACAACACCAGCCGGCACGGCGGCGCGATGTTCATGACCGGGCAGTCCTCGCCGTTCATCTCCGACTGCTCCTTCATCGGCAATAACGGCACGATCCAGGGCGGCGTGATGTACTCCGAGCACTCGACTCCGAACTTCGCCGACACGCTCTTCCAGAGCAACACCTCGCCTAGCGGCTCGGTCGCCTACTCGACCAGCTCCGCGACGAACTATCCCTTCATCGGACAAAGCGTGTTCTGTGGCAATCTCGGCACTGACATGGTGGGTAGTTGGTACAACGACCCGGGCAATGTCCTGCTCGACAGCTGCCCCGAGGATTGCAACGGCAACGGCACCAACGACCAGTGGGACATCCTGGGTGGCGTCGCCCTCGACTGCAACGGCAACCTGACCCCCGATTCGTGCGACATTACGGCGAATCCCGCGATCGATTGCAACCACGACGGCGTCCCTGACTCGTGCCAGCCGTCTACTCCCGGCTTCGGCGACTGTGACGGCGACGGCGTTGTCGATGCTTGCGAGTCCGACTGCAACAGCAACGGGTTGGCCGATGTGTGCGAGATCCGCAACGGTGCTGTGCCCGACTGCAACATGAACGGCATCCCCGACTCGTGCGACCTCTTCAACGGCCGCGGTGGCGACTGCGATGCCAACGGCGTGCCCGACTCATGCCAGCCCGACTGCGACAACGACGGCATCCCGAATGTCTGTGAGATTACGGGTGGTGCATCGGACTGCGAT
>QWPT01000002.1:121457-156257 GCA_003671075.1 Planctomycetota bacterium | reverse complement strand
TCGTTCAGCGCTCGACGCCGTTGAGGCGGGCTGCAATGTGGTGGAGCTCGATTGTCCGGACATGACCGTTGGCCTCGGCTCGCGGCCGGACCGCGATGGGCGGGTTACGCTCGATGCGGCCGTCATGCAGGGCGACGGTCGCGCGGGATGCGTGGCGTTTGTCCAGGGAGTGGCGCATCCGATCTCGCTCGCTCGGTTGGTGATGGAGCGCACGCCGCATGTTCTTCTGGTCGGCGAGGGCGCGGAGCAGTTCGCCCGAGAGTGCGGCATCAATGTGGCCGCGCCCAAATTAACTCCGGCCGCCGAGCAGCAATGGCGCGCGTGGCTCGCCGAGCGCAAGTATGCGCCGAAGATCAACATCGAGAACCACGACACCATTTCAATGCTTGCGCTCGACGCCCAAGGATCGATGGCCGCAGGATCGACCACCAGCGGCCTCGCGTACAAAATGCACGGCCGTGTGGGCGATTCGCCCATCATCGGCGCGGGCATCTTTGTCGACGCACCCATCGGCGGCGCCATCTGCACTGGCCTCGGTGAGACGGTGTTACGCACGCTTGGAGCTCTTCTCGCCGTCGAGGCGATGCGCGCGGGTGCGACCCCGCAAGAGGCCTGCGAACACGCGATCGCGCGCATCATCGCCAAGAATCCCAATCCCGAGAACTACCAAGTCGGAATGCTCACGCTTGACTTCTCAGGGCATACCGGGGCATACGCTGTGCAAAAGGGCTTCAACTACGCGTTGCAGGAAGAACTGCTCGAAGCGCGTTCGCGATTCCACTGATTCGCACAAGGAACCGAAACCTTTCTGCGGGAGTCGGACTCACACGCCGCCACCATACAAGCCCACCGCACGCCAGCCTCGAAAGGAACTCCATGTTTTTCCGCCAAATTTACGACGAGAAGCTCGCTGAAGCCGCCTACCTGATCGGTTGCCAGCGCACTGGAGAAGCGATCGTCATCGACCCCGAGCGCGATATCGACCGCTACGAGAAGGTCGCGTCGGCCAACGGACTACGCATCGTCGCGGCGGCCGACACCCATATCCACGCGGACTTTCTGAGCGGCCTGCGCGAGTTCGCCGAAAAAGGCGCGCGCATCTATGTCTCCGACGAGGGCGATGCCGACTGGAAGTACGAGTGGCTGCATAAGAAGTCCACTGGTGGAAACTACGACGCCGCGCTGCTCAAGCACGGCTCGACCTTCAAGGTTGGCAACATCCACTTCCGCGCCATTCACACGCCCGGGCACACGCCTGAGCACCTGTGCTACGAGGTCACTGATGTCGGCGGCGGTGCGAGCGAGCCGATGGGCATTGCCACTGGCGACTTCATCTTCGTCGGTGATGTCGGGCGGCCGGATCTCCTCGAGAGCGCTGCGGGCATCGTGGGAAACGCCGATTCTTCGGCGCATCGCCTGTTCCAGTCGGTGAAGACCTTCCAGACCTGGGCCGACTACCTGCAAATCTGGCCCGCGCACGGTGCGGGCAGCGCGTGCGGCAAGGCCCTCGGCGCGGTACCGCAATCCACTGTTGGCTACGAAAGACGCATGAATAGCGCGATCCGGGCCGCCACGACTGAGAACGAGTTCGTCGAATTCATACTCACTGCCCAGCCCGAGCCGCCCCTCTACTTCGCGCGCATGAAACGCGACAACAAACTTGGGCCTCGTTTGCTCGGCGGATTGCCGAAGCCGCGCGAAATCTCCGCGCGCGACTTTGCCGCGATCGACAGCAAGCGCACGGCGATCATCGATACCCGCGCATGGGCCGTCTTTCGAGACAAGCATGTTGCTGGCTCGGTGTTCGCGCCGCTCGAGAAGTCGTTCAACACCGACGCGGGATCGTTTGTGACCGAGGACGAGGACATCGTTCTCATCATCGACCCCGCGCGCGTTGAGGAAGCGGTGCGAGACTTGATCCGCATCGGGCTTGATCGCGTGGTCGGGTTCCTCGATGTCGCGAAGTTCGATGAGCTCGCGGCCGCGGGAGTGAAGTTTGCCAGCACGCGTGAGATCACCGCTGGAGACGCGACGCTGGAGATCGATACCCGAAAGCCTTTCGTACTCGATGTGCGCCGCGCGACTGAGTTCGCCGCGGGACACATCGAGGGGGCAACCAACATCGCGCACACCCGCTTGCTTTCCAAGTTGGCGTTGGTTGCGAAAGACCGTGAAATCCTCGTCTATTGTCAAGGCGGCGTCCGCAGTGCGCGCGCTTGCGCACTGCTCGAGCGCCAGGGTTACCTCCCCATCAATGTGGCCGGGGGCTATGGCGCCTACATGAAGTCCAAGCGCGCAGCCACTTACGCCTGAACCACCGAAGGACGAACAATGAGCACCACTGCAACCACCGTGATCGCAGCACCACTGAACGCCCGCCTGTCCGACATCGAGCCGCGCGACGCTCGTGATCTTCATGCCAGCGGCGCATGCATCATCGTTGATGTACGCGAGCCTGATGAGCACGCGCGCGAGCGCATCGCCGGCGCGAAGTCGGTGCCGCTGTCCTCGCTCACGGCGGCGAGCATCGCGGCGCTCGGTTCCAAGAGCGTCGTTGTCCACTGCAAGTCGGGGCGTCGGTCGGCCGATGCGGCGATGCGATGCGCGGAGCTCACCTCGCGCGGCATTTCGGTTGCAAACTTGCGCGGCGGAATCGATGCATGGAAAGCGCCATGAAAAGCGCCAGGACTTCCGACCGTCGTCGACACCATGCCACCGCGCATGAGCGTGATGCAGCAAACGCAACTTGTCATCGGAATCGGCGTGCTCGTGGGCACCGCTCTCGGCGCAGCCGTTCACCCATGGTTGCTGGCGATACCGGCAATGATGGGTGCAGGCCTCATCGTCGCTGGCGCAACGGGAACCTGCGGCCTCGCAGTCGTGATCGGAAAGATGCCGTGGAACAAGGGCACGAACTGCGGCTCCTCGTCATGCGCGAGCTGAAGGCCGCGTTGTTGGCTTGGTGGCTGATTTCGCCGTCGATTTCACCACCGCCGCGGAATCGAACCGCGACGCATGACTTTCCCGACATGGAAGGGCGCGAGTTCTTTGCCCATCGACGCGAGCGTTGCTGGAGAACAGCAGTACGCGATCAGCGGGATCCATGGTCGTCAGAAAGCCTGCGGCGGTACGGCGAATCCACGCGCCCGACTTGAAGCCCTGACCGCAGGGACTCGCTGCAACATCGGGGACCTTGGAGCTCAGAGTGATGCCGGTAATCGCCAGAACATGCATGCGCATGCATCATTCAGCAGCATCGGCGGACTTTGTATTCGCGACGGCGCAGGGATTGTGCTAGGCTCCACGCTCTCTCGCCGGTGAACTCAGGTCGGACAGGATGTCCGACGCTTAATCTGGGAATCAGCCGGCAGCACGCAAAAAACGACCGCTTGAAAATGTGTTTCAAGCGCTCCGCGTGCGCCAATTGGCTTGATCCCGTACCACTGGCTGTGAATTACATTTTGCCTTTGGACCGCGATTCTGCCTCAGAATCTTCAGCAGTAGCTCGCCATCGCATGCGTTGGCGGGCGAAAGGTCATCCTTGACGCCAGTCGCGTTGCCAGCATCCATGTCTTCCACCCCGACCGAACAAACCACCTTCGCCAGCCTCAAGCTCGCACAGCCGATCCTCGATGCGCTTATCGCCGACGGCTATCAGTTTCCCACGCCGATTCAGGCTCAGGCCATTCCGCCTGCCCTTGAAGCCCGCGATGTCTTGGGCATCGCCCAGACTGGCACGGGAAAAACCGCGGCCTTCGCGCTGCCGATCATCAACCGCCTTCTTCAGAATGTTCCGCGCGGCGGCAAACTCGCCACCGGCCGCAAGCCCAAGGCGCTCATCCTCGCGCCGACGCGCGAACTCGCCGCGCAGATCGCCGACAGCTTCTCCAGCTACGGCCGCCACACTCCGCTGCGCTTGTCCATCATCTTTGGTGGCGTCGGACAAGGCCCGCAAGTGCGCACGATCCAGCAGGGAATCGACATCCTCGTCGCCACTCCCGGCCGCCTGATCGATCTGCTCGACCAGCGGCTCATCAGCCTGAGCGAAATCGAGTTCTTCGTTCTCGACGAGGCTGACCGCATGCTCGACATGGGCTTCATCGAGCCAATTCGCCGCATTTCCGCGCTGCTTCCCCGCAATCGCCAGACCATGCTCTTCTCGGCAACCATGCCGAAAGAAATCCGCACCCTGGCCAACTCGCTGCTGCACGACGCCGTCACCGTCACGGTGACGCCCGTCTCGAGCGCGGTCGACCGCATCGCGCAGAAGCTCTTCTTCGTGATGAAGGCGCAGAAGACGCAGATGCTCATTTATCTGTTCGACAAGCTCGACATGGAGCGCACGCTGGTCTTCACCAAGACCAAGCATGGCGCCGATCGGCTGGTTCGCAAGCTCAAGGCTGCGGGTATTCACGCCGATGCGATCCATGGTGACAAGGCTCAGAACGCGCGCACCCGCGCCCTCGATGCCTTCCGCTCTGGCCGCACGCCCGTTCTCGTTGCCACCGATGTTGCCGCGCGCGGACTTGATGTCGACGACATCACCCATGTGTTCAACTACGACCTGCCCATGGAGCCCGAGGCCTATGTGCACCGCATCGGCCGCACTGCCCGTGCCGGCAAGTCGGGCGAGGCGATCTCGTTCTGCGATGTCGAGGAGAAGGGTCTACTCAAGGACATCGAGCGCCTGACCCGCTTCGAGATCCCGCGCGATCGCGTGCCAGATTCGGTTCCAAAGACCGACGAAGCTGCGGCAAAGGCTGGCGGACCGCCGGTTCTGCGCGCTGAGGGTCGACTCTCGCCCGAAATCGAGACCCGTTCGCCGAAGACCGCGCAACAGCCGGGGCGGCGGACGAGTTCCACGCCTGCGCCGCGCTCGCACGGCCCGCGTATCGATCGTCGAATGGATGAAGGCCGACCAGAAGAACCGCGCGAAGTGACTCCCACTCAGGCGCCCCGCCCCGCTTTCCGTGGCGGCGCAGGATCAGGCCGACCCAACACCTCGAAGCCTGGAATGCATCCACGCGCTGGTTCCGGCGGCGGGACTGCTGGCGGCCGACCCAGCTACGGCGAGCCATCACGCGGATCAGACCGTCCGAATCATGGGCGTCCGAATCATGCGCATCCAGGACATGGGAATCCGGGAAGCGGAAATCCTTCACCACGCGCGCAAAGCGGTGGCAACTCGAGTGGCTCGAGTGGAGACGGTTCGCCTGCGCCCAAGCCTGGCGAACCGAGGCCTGGCGAACCGAGGCCTGGCGCACCGAGGCCTGGCGCACCGAAGCCCGGCGCTCCGAAGTCCAATACTCCGAAGCCCAGCCCCGCAAAGCACGCTGGACCGGCGCCGTTTAGCACGCGCTTCAACAACACGGGCAAGTCGGTTCGCGGCAGAGACTTCAAGGGCGGCACTGGCTTCAAGGGTCCGCGCCCGTAATCCGAGCAACTTCCGCAGCGGAACTTGGATATTCAAAAATCAGCGGCCTCAAAATCAGCGGCCTCAAAATCAGCGGCCTCGGCGAATCAATCCGCCGAGGCCGCTTTCATTTCAATGCTGTTGATCTCACAACGCCCTGCTCGCGCGTCGCGCTTACGGGCAGGCGCCCCACGCGCTCAGGAGCACTGCGAGGTCTTGCGCGCCGACTAGGCCGTCGCCGTTGAGATCAGCGCTGCCGCCCAGCGAACCCCACGCTGAAAGCAAGATCGCAAGGTCCTGCGCCCCAACGGTGGCATCGGCGTTTAGGTCGGCCGGGCAAGGACCGCCACCCGCGCGAAGATCAAGTACGAATGGTGAAGTGCCGTTTGGCCCAAACGCAGTGCCGACGATCGTCAGGCCATCCTCGGACATCCCGAGCGGAAGGCTCAAAGCCCAACCTGCGGGAATGACCACGCCTGCTTCGGCGGCGATAGTGGCGAGCGACACATAGCCGCGCTTGGGCGTCCACATGAACGAGCCTGCCGAACCCATGACCCCGTAGAAGCAGAGGACGCGCGTGCCGTCGAAGTTTGCTCCGACGACATAGCCAATATCCGTCGTCGGATTGGTTCCGACGGGCTGCACGCCTGTCGCGGGACTCCACCGCCACGCGCCGCCGCCGGCGTAACCAGTGCGGCCGATGCCATACACCCACTGACCGTTGCCGCTGACCACACCAGCCTCGCGCATCTTGATCGGGACGGTTCCCGAAGGTGGCGGCGCAGTGATGTTGGTTTGCACATAAACACCCGCGGCGTTGCGGATCCAGACCGCGCCCTGACGGTAGCCGCTGTAGTCGTCGTTCCAGCCCGCGATCGTCGCGCCGTCGTTGCTCACCGCGTTGGCGCGCGATGGCTTGAAGAAGTACAGCGTGCCGAGATTGGTGAAGGCATTGGTCGCCGCGCTCCACTTGAAAGCGATGGCGTCGCACGGTCCCTGATCGATGAGGCCGACCGCCGACTGCGCGTCGCGGGTCATGCCCCAGATGCTGCAGCGCTCGATGTCGCAGTGAAATCCGTAACTCCCGATCGGCTGAAACAACGCCAGGTCGATGTCGTAGATCGTTCCTTCGGCCTTCTGCGCATCGCCTTGAAGCGAGCTCACCGACATGAAGCGACCATCCGCGCTGATGGAGCCCTGGCCTCCGACGCCGTTACCCGGCGAAACGGTCGTACCGATCAACTGCACCACGCCCGTTTCGCGAGTCCAGTACCAATACGACTGCGGATCATGTCCAGCGACAACAAGACCATTGTCACTCGTGCTCTCTGCGTACGCCTGCGGAACGAGGCCGAGAAGGAAGAGCTCGCCCGCGTTGGCGCAAGTCGAAGCGGCCAAGACGACGGTGGCGAACAGTGCATGATGCATTTGCATGTTGTTACCCAATCTATCCAATGGTGTTGCGTGGACGAAATGGCGACGGCGTTAGAGGCACGGGCCCCACTGGCCGAGCAGAATCGCGAGATCTTGCGGACCGACGGATCCATCGGCATTGAGATCGGCCTGGCCTCCAACATTGCCCCACTGGCTCAGCAGCACCGCGAGATCCTGCGCGTCGACGCTGCCGTTGGCAACGAAATCCGCAGTGCAGAACTGCGCCGTCGGACGAAGGTCGAGCACGAACGGCGATGAACCGTTGGGACCAAACGCGGTACCGACGATGGAGAGCCCGTCCTCGCTCATGCCCAAAGGAAGATTGAGCGTCCAGCCCTGGGGAATCGTCACCGAAGCCTCGCTGGCAAGTTGCGCGAGCGACACATATCCGCGCTTGGGAGTCCACATGTACGAGCCGGAGGAACCCATCATTCCGTAGAAGCAGAGGACGCGCGAACCGTCGAAGTTTGCTGCGACGACATAGCCAATATCCGTAGTCGGATTGGTCCCGACGGGCTGCACGCCTGTCGCGGGACTCCACCGCCACGCGCCGCCGCCGGCGTAAGCGCTGCGACCAATGCCATACACCCACTGACCGTTGCCGCTGACCACACCGGCCTCGGGCATCTTGATCGGGATGGTGCTGCCCGGTGACGGAGGCGCGGAGATGTTGGTCTGCACAAACACGCCCTGCGCGTTCTTGATCCAAGCGGCGGCTTGGCGCCAACCGGTGTAGTCGTCGTTCCATCCAGCGATCACGCCGCCGTTGTCGCTGACGGCGTTGGCGCGGGTGGGCTTGTAGAAATACAGGGTGCCGAGATCGGTGAGCGCGGTGTCGCCTTCGTTCCACACGAATCCGCGTGCGGCGCAACCGATCTGCCAACCGAGGCCGACCACATGCTGCCCGTCGTTGGACATGCCCCACGCGCCAGTGCGCTCGATATCGCAGTTGTAGCCCCAGCTTCCGATCGAGCGAAACTTGGCGAGCTGAATGTCGTAGATCGTCGCTTCGGCCTTCTGCAGATCGCCTTGGAGCGTGCTGCAAGTCATGTAGCGTCCGTCAGCGGTGATGCACCCCTGACCGCCAGCGCCGTTTCCTGGCGGAATGGTGTTGAGCAGCTGCACGACGCCGGTGGTGGGAGTCCAGTACCAGTAGGACTGCGGGTCGTGGCCCACGACCACCTGGCCGTTGTCGCTGACATCTTCGGCGTAGGCCTGCGGAACGAGTCCGAGGAGATAGAGCTCGCCCGCCGACGCCGTCGCGCATGTGAAGGAGACGGTGAAGCACAGGGTGGCGAGCGTGCCTGAGAGCGTGCCTGAGAGCATGCCTGAGAGCATGGTGGCGGTGAGGTTTGGCATCATGGGCGGAGAATAGAGTTTTTTATATCAGGGGGTTTCTAAGCCGTATTTACGAGAATTCGGGCGCGCGGGTTTCCCCGCGCGCCCGAAGGATGTTGTTGCAATCGTCGAGTTCGACGATGTCGATTACTGAGGGCAGGCGCCCCACGCGCTCAGGAGCGCGGCGAGATCGATGGCGTTGGTCGTGCCGTCGCCGTTGATGTCTCCTCCACCCGTACCCCACGCGCTGAGCAGGATCGAAAGGTCAGGCGCGGTCACGCTGCCATCGGCATTGAGATCGCTCGGGCACGGTACGCCAGTTGCACCGAGGTAGATGCGGGCAACCGTGTAGATGGCCGAGACCGAGTCGGAAGCGCGAAGCGTGAGCCAGCCATTCGAGCTCAGGCCGGTGTGACCACCGTCGCCGTTGTTGCCAGTCGAGCCGATGAGCGTGCACGCATTGCACGGAGTTCCGGTGAAATTGGTGTCGCCAGTCGGACCAAACGGACTCACAGAGCTCGTCGTTGCCTTCGCGAGCACACGAAGTCCATTGGCCGCATCCCAAGCCATGATCGCCGAGCCGTCCTCTTGAATTGTGGCGTTCACGATGCTCGCGCTGAACACGACCACGCCCGCGTCGCTGACACAGGGGGAAGTGCTGCCGTTGATGCTGCTGTACACCCAACCGGCAGCCAGACCGACGACCGGATCACCCTGACGCAGGATGGTCGTGACCACGCCTTCGGCGCTTCGCACTCCGAAGAAAGTAGACGGAGCGGGCGAAACAATGCCCGAACCATCTGGGTTCATGAAGATGCCCTGAAACGCGAGAAGCCCGTTGCGGTTCTTGACGAACGCGGAGGTATTCGGCTGTTGAAACACCTTGCCAGCAAAGTTTGGATCGGTTGAGTCGGTGATGCCAGGGATCGAATCGCCCTTGCGCATCAGGATGTTGAAGGTGCCGAATTTTTCGGTCATGACTGCCGCATTGTTGGTGGCATCGGCCGAGCCGCCGAGGGTCGCGATGAAGAGAATCGTGCCGTCGTTGGCCATCGGATGCTGGCTGAACGAGAGCGAGCTGGTGTTAGCGATGGTGAGACCCGCGAAGCCAGGAATCGCATCGCCTTCGCGCGCCCAAACCCGCAGCCCAACCTTCGGGTTGGCCCCAAAGCTCGTCATGTAAATCGCGTCGTTGGCGGTGGTGATTCCAGTTCCAACGAGCTTGGCGGAGAAGGCGACTTTGCTGCCTGTCAGCCAGAGGCCGAAAGTGTCGGGGGTGATGGTAAGGCCCGGGTAGCCGTAGGCAGAACCCGATACGCCCTTACGAAGAATGAGCTGGTCGGCTCCATCGGTGAGCAGCACGATCGCCGAGTTGTTGGCGCCGGCACCAGTCGTGACGGTGTCTCCGCCAGTCATGGCCGTGGCGAAGAGGGATTGACCGAGATCGTTGGTCTGCTGACCGCTGCCCGCGGTCATCGCGGAGCTCATGATCGCTCCAGCCGTACCTGGGCAGGGATCGCTCTCGCGAACCACATTGAACGGCGTTCCGCTTCGGGGCAGGAAGTACATCGCTGTGTCGAGCAGCGCGGTGTTGCCTGCGCCGTTGATGTTGCCGCTCGCGAGGATTCCGCCGTTCTCAGAGATGTTGTTTGAACTCGCCAGACCGTTGATTCCGGTCGTCGAGTTGAACACATAGCCGGTCGGAAAGCCGCCAGGAACTGGCGAACCATCACGCGCCGCGGTCAGCCAGGCGCCAGGCTTACCCGTCAGGATGATGCGCGAATTGGCGGTGGTAATGCCGGCGCCAGCGAGCTGAACACGGATGGTGATGTTGCCGTTGCCGTCGATGACAGGATTGTTCATCGAGTTCGGTACCATGATCCCGCCCGGGACGCTCGGGGCTTCATTGGTGCCGTTGGCGACAACAACATTTTCCCAAACGGCAGGTGGTCCCGCAAAGGCCATCGTGGTCAGAGTGGCAGAGATCGATGCCGCAACGAGCGTGAAATTTGTGCGCATAGGAACGGGGAGCCTTCAAAACGGGGGGAACGATTCAAAATCTACGACTGAGCGACGAACCTGCGCGATGACCGTGACTCCGTAGCGCCGCGTTCAAGCGGACGACACTGAGCTCAGCCAACAAACCCGCAGCAAGCTGCTCCACAAACTGTGGCGCAGTTGTAAACTTAGTCGCAAAAATCACCTCTGCAATCTTCCCTAAGTAAAAAACGCAATTATAGTGAACCGTCGCTTCACATCCTTCAAGCGGCATATTCCGAGCTCACCTCGGACGGCTCACCGATAATTTTCCGCGCGCGCCCTGTAAAAAACGGCAGAATGCTCCACCCGCCCGTTCGAGCGTGCAATGAGAACAAAGAAGCCCCGACTCACATCTATCGTTGCTCAATCGCTTTCGCCACGCAGCGGTGGCGGCTTTGGCCCACGCCCCGCGTCACGCTCACCGCTCGAGGTTGCGCTTCGGGCCTTCCGAACCGACTGCGACGACGCGATTCAGGACTTGAGACGGGCACTTCTTTCGCTCGCCAGGGAATCCGACAGCGATCCGCTGAAGCCGCAGGAAGTCTCCCGCCGCTTCGCCCTCAACAAGAATCTCACCTGGAAGTTCGCGCGCGTGCTGCTCGCGCCTGATTCCTTCGCCGCCATCCCGATGCTGCCGGGCCCTGAAGGCTTGGAGATCTACCTGCGTGCATTCGAAGGCGCTGGCATCGATCTCCAGCACACTGATCCCGTGCGCGCGGCGATTCGCAAGTTCGACGCCACTGTCGCGCACCACTTCGGCGATCGCGCGCAACTCGAAGTCGTGCTCGACGGACTCCGCTCCGACGGAAACCTCGAGGCGTCGCGACGCATGGCGTTCAAAGGCATGGCTGGCGTGTTTGGCATGCGGGCGCGATCACGCATCACCGCCCAGATTCTCTCGCCCAACAGCGACAACCCGAACAACGCCGATGTGACCCTGATCGCTGGACTCGTCGGACTGCAGCGGCTTCGCCCGATCGGATCGCTTCCGGTCTTTCGCGCGGGTTTCGTCACTCCGGGCGATCCTTCGCAGCCACAGCCCGTCTTCGCCTCCGCGGATCAGCAGCATCCCGACTTCCTCCTCCGCGATTTTTCCTCGTTTCCCAACGCGGTGGTCCGAAGCTTCGAGTCGGGCGGCAGGCACTGCATCGAGCTTTCCGAAGGTCCGCTCGGTCGCATCGGCGAGTCCGACCTCTTTTTCGCCAGCACGATTCGCGGCAGGATGAATGTCCGCAAGATGCCCAACGACACGGCGTCGGAATTCATGACAATGATCAGCCTTCCCGCTGAGAACTTCTCGTCGGATCTCTTCGTGCACAAGTCGTTCGAGGGGCTCGCAACCCTGCAATCAAGCATTCACTCGACGCTTGGACAGCCGCTTTCGCAAGACGAGACGCAGCGCGCGAACACGATGCTGCCGATCGACTGCGCGCCCACTTTGATCGAAGAGCTCTCTGAGGGCTTTGCCCTGTCGACCTATCCGCGATACGAGGCGATCGTTCACCAAGCGTTCGCCGCCATCGGCGCCAAGCTCGCCGACTACCGACTCATTCGCGTGACAATGGCCTATCCGCCAGCTCCCTCGGCGCTGTTGGTCCGATGGGATTTGCCGGACTGATCCGCAGCGAAACGGCACGCCTCACAGTTGAGAGGTTACGGATACGACACGAATCCGAGATGCAGTTGCGCGTGCCCGAGGTTGAGGCGCATCCACTGATCGTGCGTCAACGCGCCAAACGCCGGACTCGGCTTGGTGCATTTCGTGCCCGCGTCGAGGCGATCGACCACCGCACGCAAACGCCCGAGCCCCGCTTCGACGGTCGTTCCTGGCGTTGGAAGAAAACTCTCGCCGCCCTTACCCATCTTGAAGCCCGCAGGAAGAGTCTTGCCGCTGGTCATGCGGCCCTTCATTGTGCTTGCGATGAGGCGAATGAACCACGGAACCTTGACCTCGCTCGGAAAGCCATCGATGGCGAACTCCCACGCCTTGGCCACATGGTCGAGATTCTCGCCCGCCGTCCAGTTTCCCGTGTGCGTGAGCGTGCCTTTGCGATGGGCGTCCTCGATACGCGCCAACTCTTCCTTGAGGCATCCGGTGCAATGGAAGGAAAGTTCGCGGCGCGGTGCTGACCTGGTGTTGATCGGCTTGGTGTTGATCGACTTGGTGTTGATCGATTGGGTGTTGATCGATTTGCTGTTGATCGACTTGGTGTTGATCATGGGGGAGTCGCCTTTTCAGTGCACGGGAACCGCTACGAACGCCTTCGCTGGATCCGCTGCGGTGGGCTTCGCGTTCATTGTGTACCACGCTTCTGTCGCCCAGATCGAGCCAGTGCCCGACAAATCCGTCGTGCCCAATTGCACGGGATTGGCGCGCAGATACACCACGCGGCCAGCCTTGATGCTGGGCGCGATCAAGCGCACCGATCGACCGTCGCCTGCCGGAATCGCCTTCGCGACCTCGACATCCTCCTCGTCGATCTTGGGCCCGCCGTACTGCGCCGTCGCCTCGTAGCGCCACTGCTTGAGCGTGAAATGCTTCGGGTCGGCGAGCCACGCTCGGTCGACCTCGCGGGTGAACGCGATGTCGAGCCCGTCGGCGGTGGCGGACACATGGTGGTACTCGAACGCATCCTTGCCAGTCGGGCGCAGACGCTGCAGACCGAAGCGGGTATCGCGCCAATTCCAGTTGCCGCCTGAACCGATCGAGCCGGCGTAGAGGCAGCCATCGGGTCCTTCAATCAGTCGCTGCACTCCACCTTCAAGCCCGTTGCCACAGCGCAGCGCGCAACCTTGCAACTCGCCCGCGACCTCCTCGAGATACACGCGGTTGATGCCACCGAGCGTCAACTCGGCAAGCCAGAACTGCCCCGCGAACGGCCCGCTGCGAATCGCAAGCGGCGTGGTCGGCGAGTTGGCGATCTCGTTCTGTGGCAGCCAAACCGCGGGCTGCGTGAATGGCTGCTCGCTATACAAACTCGGCACGCCGCCGTCGGGATAGACCTTCGACTTCTGCGTGCCGTTGTAATGCCCGTAGAAACGCCCCTGCTTCGCATGGTTCATCTTGTTCGCCGGCATCCACGCGCCCTGATTTTCCGTCACAAAACAATCGCCCGACGCCACGACCTCGACGCCGTTGGGCGTTCGGAATCCGCCAGAGATCCACTGCACTTCCTTGGTCTTGACATTGATGCGATACAGCGAACCGCGATGGGCGGGGTTCGGCCCGTTGAGGCCGATGATGTCGCCCTCGACACCCTCCTTCACAACGGTGTTGCCGAAATAAATCGCTGTCGAGAGCGTGCCGTAGAGCCATCCATCCTTCTCTTTGAGCCCGAAGGAAAAGTGGTGGTAGTTGTTGCCGATCCACGGCTGCGCCCACTCTTCGTGCGTCTCGAAGGTGCCGTCGTGGTCGAGGTCGCGCAGGCGGTCGATGCCGGGGCGGTGCGAAACATAGATGTCGCCGTCGTACACCGCGATGCCGCACGGATCGTGGTAACCGCCGGGAAGCTTCTCGAGCTTGATCGTCTCCGGCGTTGCGTCGACGACATTCGACAAGATGTAGAGCGTGCCGTTGGTGTTCTCGCGAAGGACGCCGTTGTTCGCTGGTTCGAAGTCGCTTATGACCAGCCGACCGTCGGGCAGAAACGCCATGCCGCCGATCTTTGGCTCGAATCCCTTTGGGCGCAGCGGCTCGATTTTAAACGACGGATGCACGACCTCGATCGGCATGCCATCGCCAGGACGCATGTTCTCGCGGCCGTCCTTGTAGATCTTCTTGCCCGGTGCAGTCACGCGGGTCACGCCCGCCTCGGTGCGCAACGCCGACTCAGGCACAAGCTCGAATCGCCCCGCGCCCGGCGTACGCCAGTTGAGAATGAGCGCGGCACCGCCTTCGTTCTGGAAGAGGTCGATGCGAAAGGCGTGCAGTCCCGCGCTGAGCTCGACCGAGCCAGTCTTGGGCGACGGCGGATGATGACCATCGTGCTTGATTACCTGCTTTGAATCGATCTCGAGCCGGCCTCCATCGTCGCAGCGGAGTTCGAACTCGTACTTGCCGGGCACGTCGATCTTCAGAAAGCCGATCGCCTCAATCGCCACCTGATTCAGCGGCATATCAGCGCCGCAGAGCGCGGGCGCGTCCTTGAAGTCGATCTTGTTCTCCAGACGATCGGCGTTGGGCGTCTGGTCTTGAACAACGCGCGCAACATGGTCGATCGGGCGCCCGATGTCGTAGACGCGCAGCGTGTAGCCCTGCTCAAGATCCACGGGCGGCGCGATCAACGAGACGATGGAAATGAGCAGCACGGCGATGAACATCAGCCCATGCTAACCCCGCCCAGAACCGCTCCCGTGCATGCACACAGACTTCCGCGGAAATTCAGG
This sequence comes from Planctomycetota bacterium, assembly GCA_003671075.1. GTDB lineage: Bacteria > Planctomycetota > Phycisphaerae > Phycisphaerales > SM1A02 > QWPT01. The sequence goes on along the minus strand of QWPT01000002.1, from coordinate 141,646 downwards.
CGAGCTTGCCGTCCTTCTTGGCCATCAACGCGAGCATGTCAACGCAGCGCGACGCGTAGCCGTACTCGTTGTCGTACCAACTGATGACCTTGAAGAAGCGATCGGAAAGCTGCATGCCCGCCTTCGCATCGAAGATCGAACTCCGGTTGTCGCTGATGAAGTCGCTGGAAACGACCTCTTCCTCGGTGTAGCCGAGAACGCCCTTGAGCGCGCCTTCGCTGGCGGCCTTCATGGCGGCATTGATCGCCTCGATGCTGGTCGCGCGCGAAGGACGGAAGGTGAGGTCAACGCAGGAAACATTCGCCGTCGGCACGCGGAAGCTCATGCCCGTGAGCTTGCCCTTGGTCTCGGGCAGCACGAGCGCACAAGCCTTTGCGGCGCCGGTCGAACTCGGAATGATGTTCATGTACGCGTTGCGGCCGCCGCGCCAGTCCTTCTTCGATGGACCATCCTGCGTCGGCTGCGTGGCGGTGACGGCATGGACGGTCGTCATCAAGCCTTCGTCGAGACCGCAAGTATCGAGCAGAACCTTGACCAACGGCGCGAGGCAGTTGGTGGTGCAGCTGGCGTTGCTCACGATGGTGTGAACGGCGGGGTCGTAGTTGGCGCTGTTCACGCCGTAGACGAAAGTCGGAACTTCCTTCTCGCTCTTGGTTGGCGCGGAAATGAGCACGCGCTTGGCGCCGGCGTCGATGTGCTTGCGTGCATCCTCAAGCGTGGTGAAGAGACCGGTCGATTCGAGAACATAGTCGACGCCCTCGGCCTTCCACGGAAGTTGGGTCGGGTCCTTGATCGCGGTGCAGATGGTCGTCTTGCCGTTGACGATGATCGAGCCGCTTTCGGACCGCATGTCGGCGCGCACATCCGCATCAAACCGACCGTGGGTCGAGTCATACTTGAGGAGATAGGCGAGGTTGTCCGCGGGAACGAGGTCGTTGACGCCGACGATCTCGAAGCCATCCTTGGCCGCGCGCTCGGTTGCGATGCGATAAACGAGACGACCGATGCGGCCGAAGCCATTGATTGCGATGCGAATTGCCATGGCGTGCTCCTGATAGGACCAACCGTCCCCGTGCGAGATAACCCCGTGCGGGATAACCCCGTGCGGGATTCCCCATGCCAAACTACCGAAGGGCGGGTCGCGGAGGATAAGAGCGCGAGGCGTTGCGATCAACCCGACGGTGAATGCGGGCGTTGGCGGCACAGCGATTACACTCGTTGTTCCCCGGAGCGTGTTCGCGCGACCGGCGCCCATCGGATCGCACCTATGACGACGCCCTATCCCCCCCGCGCCATCTCCAGCATCCTCGGGCGCGATCGCGCCATCGTTGCCATGGTGCATGTGCGCGCACTGCCGGGGTCGCCGCGCGCAACGCTTTCGCCGCGCGAGATCGCCCGTCACGCCGTCGAGGAGGCGCGCGTGCTTGCCGACGCGGGCTTCGACGCGATTCTTCTGGAAAACATGCACGATGCGCCCTACCTGCTGCGCGAGGTCGGAGCCGAGACCATCGCGGCGTTCACGCGGGTGGCGTGCGAAGTGCGCGCCGCGGTCAATCTCCCGCTGGGCGTGCAGATCCTGGCGGGCGCGAACCGTGCGGCGCTCGGAGTTGCGCTGGCGGCGGAGTGCGCGTTCATTCGCGCCGAGGGCTTTGTGTTCGCGGGCGTCGCCGACGAAGGTCTGCTCGCGGAGGCTGATGCTGGCCCGCTGCTGCGTTACCGTCGCGCGCTGGGCGCAACGGCTCAGGGAATCGCGATCTTCTGCGATATCAAGAAAAAGCACACAGCCAACGCGATCACCGCCGACACGACTTTGGCTGAACACGCGCATGCTGCAGAGTTTTTCGGATCGGACGGCGTGGTGGTGACGGGGGCGGCGACGGGAATGGCCACGCCAATTTCGGACCTTTCCGCAGCGCGCAATGCCTGCGGTCTTCCAGTGATCGCTGGCAGCGGCGCGACGGCGTCGAGCGTGCGCGAACTCCTTGCCGTTGCCAACGCCGTGATCGTCGGCAGCGATATCAAGGTCGACGGCGTGTGGTGGAATCCCCTTGATCGCGCGCGCATCGACGCATTCGTGCATGCGGCGCGCTGATAGACTCGCCCCTCGAACCGCGCCGCTCAACAGCTGGAAACACAGTGAACGTCTACCTCAATGGAAACATCGTCAAGGACCGCGACGCGCACATCAGCGTGCTCGACCGCGGGTTTCTCTTCGGCGACGGCGTGTACGAGTTGATCCGCTTTTTCGATGGTCACGGCGTCGGCGTCGACGCGCACGCACGCCGACTTGCGCGCAGCCTTGAGCTTGCGCGCATCGGTGGCTTCGATGCCGCGCTGCTCGGGAAGATCTGCCATGAACTGCTCGCCGCCAACGGACTACGCGACGCCGCGGTGTATCTGCAAGTGACGCGCGGCGCTGGCAGCGTGCGCGCGCATGTTCCAACCGAGACGCTGGTGCCGACCGTCTTTGCAATGGCGACTGTCGCCGAGCCGATCACCGCGCTGATCGCGCCTCAGGAAATCACGGCCATCACCGCTCAAGACATGCGTTGGACTCTCTGCGAAATCAAGACGCTTTCGCTGATGGGCAACATTCTTCATCTGCTCGACGCCGATGCGCACGGGGCGAGCGAGGCGCTGCTGCACCGCGACGGCTTCATCGGCGAGGGCGCCTACTCGAACATGGCGCTGGTGAAAGACGGCACGCTCGTGACCCCGCCGATCACACAGGTGCCGCCGATCCTGCACGGAACCGCGCGGGCCGATCTGTTGAGCGCGGCGCGAAGTGCGGGAATTCCTGCGGAAATACGCGCTATTCGCCTGGAAGAACTTTCCGACGCCGATGAAATCATGATCACCTCGAGCCGTCGATTGGTGAGCGCCGTCACTCGGCTCGATGGCGCAACTATCGGCGACGGCCGCGCCGGACCCACCACGCGCGCGCTCTTCGCACAGATGCGCGACGACATCGCCGCGCTCATCAATCCGCTTGCCACTGTGAAGGCCTGAAACGAGACGAAATTATGAATCAAGCCGCGCACCCACCTGTCCTCGCGATCCAAGTTGGCAATAGCCGCGTCAAGCTCGCCACCTTCCGCGGCGAAGACCCCGAGGAAGTTGTGTTCGTAGCGAAGGATGATCTTGCGGGCGCGATCGAGGCGGCCACGCGCCTCTACGAATCTATCGGCGCCGAGCCTGATTCGTCGGTCGTCATTGCAAGCGTGAACAAGCCCGTGTCTGACGCGCTCACCAGCGCGCTGCGCGACCAGCTTTCCTGCGACATCTACCTCGTTCCAGAAGACATGCCCGCGCCGATCGGCACCTGCCTCGACGCGGGCGCGCGCGCGGGCGTTGACCGTTTGCTCAACGCGGCCGCTGCCTACAGCAAGCTTCGCCAGGCCTGCATAGTGGTCGACGCGGGAACCTGCATCACCGTCGATTTTGTCGACGGCGAAGGCGTTTTTCACGGCGGCGCCATTGCGCCAGGACTTCGCATGCAGTTGAAGGCGCTGCACGAGCACACCGCCGCGCTGCCACCTGTTGACTTCGCGGTACCCGAGGGAATCGCCTGGGGTTCGAACACCCGCGACGCGATGATTCGTGGCGTCTACCACGGCGCCCGTGGACTGGTCTGGCGGCTGATCGAGAAATACGCCGAGCAATACGGTGGATTTCCGCCCGTCGTCGCGACCGGCGGCGATGCATCGGCGTTGTTCTCGGATGATGAACTGATCAACCAGATCGTGCCCGACCTGGTGCTGCGCGGCGTTGCGCTCGCGGCGAAAGCAGCTTTGGAGCCCGATGGCGAAGACGGTGCGGCCAATCGGTCGGGCCTCGATCGCAGCGGAGGCGCGGGATTCTCGCTCCTGCCCCAACAAGTCGAACCGAAGCACGCGCGCCGCATGACCAACACCTCGGCTGATAGCGCAGTAGGTGATGACGGGATGGATGGCGGACAGCCGTCGGACGGTCACTCCTCCGGACACATCCACGACGAAGACGGCGAGAGCGGACACGACTGAGCGCGTGGAATTTCCCGCAGAATCCCCGCGGAACGCGCCGGGATTCGATGATTCGAACCTTGGCAAATGCCGATCTCTCCCGTGATGAGCGCAGGGAACTCCACGCCGCTTGAAATCGCCTGCTACCGCGCAACCCCGCACGGCATGGGCGCGGTGGCAATGGTTGAACTCGTCGGCGATGTGACTCCGGCGCTCACCGCGCTGTGCGGTCGAGATGTTGAAGTCGGCGCGTTGCGCGTGCGTTCCTTTGACGGAATCGACGCGGGACTGGTCGCGCGACTCGCGCCTGAACGCGCACAACTGATGCCCCACGGTGGCACACGCATCATCGAGCGCATCGCGCAATGGTTGTCCTCGCGCGGCGCCAATTGGATCGACGATCCGCTGGCGATGCGCGCGGAACTTGATCCCGCCGAACTTTTTCCCGAAGCCGAAACCGCCACCGAGGCGCTCGCGTTGGCGACCCTCGCGCGTGCGGCCAGTCCGTTGGCGGTGCAGATGCTGCTCGCCCAAGGCGAGCGCTGGGCCGAGCAAGCCGACACCGTGTTCGACAACGCCGACCACGCCCGCAGCGCGCGACTGATGCGATTGGTGGATCCGGCGCGCGTTGTGATCGTTGGCGCGCCAAACGCTGGAAAAAGCACGCTTTCGAACGCTCTTCTCGGCCGCGCCGCGTCGATCGTCTCGCCCGATGCGGGCACCACCCGCGACGCCGTGAGCGCTCGCATCGACCTTGCGGGGCTGGTCGTCGAGTGGTTTGATTTGCCGGGCATGCGCGTCACCAACGACACCGTCGAGCGCGATGCGATTCATCTCGCGCAGAGTCTGCTGCGTGACGCTGATCTCGTGATTTCGCTGGCGGCGCCTGGAATCCCCTGGATCGATCTTCCGCGCACGCCCGACATTCGCGTGTACGCGAAGCTCGATCACGCCTCTGCCGCCCATGATCCGGCGCGTGCTCACGCAGATATCGCCGTGAGTGCGCACAGTGGCGAAGGCCTGAAGGCGCTGCGCGAACTCGTTCGCGAGAAGTTGGTGCCAAAGGCCGACCGAGATTCCACTCGTCCGTGGATCTTTGACGCGCGACTGGCGCGCGAACACTACAAGCCCATGATGGAATAGCCGCTGTCGACATACAGCACCTGTCCCGTCGTGCCGCGCGAAAGATCGCTGAGCAAGAACGCGGCAGCGTCGCCAACTTCCGATGATGTGATGTTGCGCGGCAGCGGCGCGACCTGCGGGATGCGATCGAGGATCTGATCGAATCCGCCGACGGCCCCTGCGGAAAGCGTCTTGATCGGCCCCGCGGAAATGAGGTTGCAGCGCACATTCTTCGCGCGCCCAAGCTCCATCGCCAGATAGCGGTTGGCCGCCTCAAGCGCGGCCTTGGCCACACCCATCACGTTGTAGCCAGGCACTGCTTTCTCGGCGCCGTAGTAGCTGAGGCCAATCATCGAGCCGCCGTCCTTGAGGACTGGAAGCGCGGCGTTTCCCAGCGCCATGTAGCTAAACGCCGACACATCGAGCGCATTGGCGAACACCGCGCGCGGCGTCGATGCGAACTTGCCGATCTTGAGCCAGTCCTTGTCGGCGAACGCGATGCAGTGGACCACGAAGTCGATCTGGCCGAACTCCTTGCCCACGCGCTCAAAGCACGCGGAGATGTCCCCGTCGCTGGCAACATCCATGGGCTGAAGCCAAGGATTGGAAACGCCCGCGGTTTCGGCGAGCTTTCGGGTGCGACGCTCCATCTTCTCGCCGGGCAAATGGGTGAACAGGCATTGCGCGCCCTCGCGCAGCAGGCTCTGAGCGATCGCGGTTGCGATGCTGGTTTCGTGAAGGACTCCGGTCACGAGTCCACGCTTACCGGTCATGAATCCCATCGGTGCAAGCTCCTTGAAGGTTGGGAAAGGTAGCACTTCTGAACCATGCCGGTTTCCGCGGATAGTCGCGCAGCCTGCACTCCGCAAGAAAATCGATTGAACCACTAGAAGTGTTGACTCAGCGCCATTGAGATGCACCTTCGAATTGTTGAAGCTGAAGGTCGTCATCGGGATCGAGCCAAGAGCACAACTCTTTCGACGGGTTCTGACGCAAGACTTTTCCCTGACCTATCCCGTGACCTATCCCGTGACCTATCCCATGAAAACATTCAATCGCACATCAACGCTGCTTTCCTCGACCTTTATCGCCGCCACTGCGCTCGCCATTGCCGCCTGCGCGAACGCTGCCGACTACCAGTTCTTCGTCGACTTCGACGGCGGCTACCGAGCCGAGGGACTGTTCAGCACGAAGCCGGACGCGCCGCTCAGCTTCACCGAAGCCAATCCGAACTTCCCGAACACGACGTTTAACACGCAGTATCTGCAGTCGATGAGCTTGGCCGTGCTGCAAGGCGGCAGCGCGATCGACGCGGGATCCACCGTCATCAAGGGCGTTTCCTACGAAGCCTTTCTTCACTTGGCCTTCGATGCGACCACCACCCCCACCGTTTCTGCAGCGGACATCTCCACGCAGCGCGGTGGCGTGACTTCGTACTACTTCCTCAGCAACGGCGTGAATCCAAAGGGCGTCACCGTTCCTTTCGGCAGCACTGGCTACAACCTGTTCCGCTTCACGATCAGCACCAACAGCATCGAGTACCTCGCCAGCGGTAGTGCATTCACCGTCACCGCCGTGCCCGCACCTGGCGCCGCGGCCCTGCTCGTGCTCGGTGCGCTCGCCGGTCGACGCCGTCGAGCGTGACCTCTGGGATACGCACCGCGAGAAGGCTCGAAAATTGGCCTCAAGACGCCGCTGGTGGCCGTCGCCGAAGCCGATATGATCCCTCCCTCTGCGTGCGTAGCTCAACTGGATAGAGCATCGGTCTTCGAAACCGAAGGTTGGGGGTTCGATTCCCTTCGCGCGCGTTTGCTTCACGCTGCGGCCCGCCATTGCATTCTCGCCGTCGAAGCGGCCAACGCTTCTACGCCTGATCGCGCGCTCGCCAAAGCGGTGGAGCGGCTCTCCGATCTTTACACCACGCGACGCGGCTCGCTTCCTACCGAGCAGGCCGACGCGTCTTACCTCACGGCCAAGCGCGAGTACTTCCTTGCCAGCGATGCGCCGAAAGTTGCGATAGCGCTGAGTGAATGCGCCGCCGCGAGCGCCGCCTTTGCGCATCTGCCCACTCTCGCAACCGTGCGCGTGACCGACCTCGGCGCGGGTGTGGGCGCAACAAGCGTTGGATTCATCGGTTGGCTTGCGGGTGAGCGCGCGCGACGAGCGATCACAACGCCCGTGCGCATCGAGTTGCACGCGGTCGAACTCGGCGAACCTGCAGCGCGCGCATACGAGGAAAGCGTGAAAGCCGCGGCGTCGACCGTTGCAGGCGTCACGCTGGCGATCATGATCGAAGCGCGGGATTTCCGCAAACTCACGCCGCCTCCGTGCGATCTCACGCTTTGCCAGACCGCGCTCAATGAACTTCTCCTCGGCGCCGAGCATGAGCGCGCGACCGTGGAACTTGTCTCGATCTGGTCGCGCGCCGCGCCGACGCTCGTGATCGAACCTGCGCTCAAGACCACAACGCGCGCGCTGATGGCGCTGCGCGATGCACTCGTGCAATTGGGCGGCGCGCATATCGTGGCGCCGTGCCTGCACCAGCTCCCCTGCCCGATGCGCGCGCGCGAAGGCGACTGGTGCCACGAGGCGCGCCGCATCGAGCCGACGCCGCGCGTGGCCGCGATCGACAAGATCGTCGGTCGACGCGATGAGCGCGCGCTGTTCTCATTTCTTGCGACCGCACCAGGCGCAGCGCCCGCGCGCGCGACGAATCTCGTCGAGTTGCGTCTGGTGACCGACACGCTCGGCAGCCGCGGCAAGACCGAGCGGCTCGTTTGCCGCGCCGACGGTCAACTGCGCATGATGCGCTTGCTCGACCGCGAAACCACTGACGAAAACCGCATGTTTGTTGATGCGGAGCGCGGAGATGTGGTCACGGTTGATCCACTGCCCGCGAACGATCGGATCGCGCCGACGGCCGATGTTCAACGCGGCGCCGAGTACATCGGCGCCGAAACTCCTTGACCGCGGCCGACGCCGCGCCTACATTCGCCCGCTCTGCGTAACTTCGTCACCATGCTCGCCTTCCTCGCGATCGCCCTCTCGGGCGGCGTGGCGAAACACATGCACCTCGCGACCGCGCATGCGCATCACGCCTGTGACGCCCGAGCGGGCGCTGCTGCGGACCGGACCACCTGCGCGTTGGTCCACCACCATTCTCACCACCATTCTCACCACCATTCTCACCACCATCCTCACCACGAGGCACGACACGCGCATGCCGAGCACCGCCACTCGGCCACCGATGTCGACGACTGCCCGGTCTGCGACGAACTCGCGGTCAATGCTCCCGCTCCCGCACTGCACTCGCCGTTCGTGAGCGTCATCGCGCTCCTCGCGATCGTCCACCAGCATGAGGCGGCACAGCTCCCCGCTCCGCAGGCGCCCGATGTACTCGCGGCGCGGCCACCGCCGCAGCGCGCCTGAATCGGACCCGTGACCCGCGCATGCCGCTGACAGCGGCGGGCGTCGGCTCATCTCATTCGCCTCGCGCGTCCACTATGCAGCTTCTCTTCGCCTGAAAAGGCGGGATTTCACATGATTCCATCCGCATCGGAGCGGCGAGCGTTCACGCTCGTCGAGCTCCTGTTGGTCCTCGCGATCGTCGCGATGATCGTCGCGCTGCTGCTTCCAGCGGCCTTCTCCCTCCGACAGCGTGCGCGTTCGACCGCGTGCCTCTCAAACCTCCGCTCACTGCAGCAAGCATCGCTGGCCTACTCGACCGACTCGTCGGGCTGGCTCATCGATGCGCGCCTTCCGCACGGCGGCAACGACCAGGGTTCCGACCAAAGCTTCGTCGAAGTGCTCGCGCGGCTGCGCTACTGCGACACGTCGCTCATCCGCTCGCCGCTCGACGACAGCCCGCACTGGTCCACCCAACGCGGCGGCGACGGCGTCCCCGTTCCTGGGTCCACCGCTCGGTTCCGCCAGACCAGCTACGGACTCAACAACCATCTCGCGCGCGAGTACTCCCCGTGGGGCGGCATCAGCGCGTCGCTGGCGAGCGATCGCCTGTCGAAGGTCGCAGACCATGCGAACACCGTGCAGATGCTGCTGATGGCGACAACTGGCGACTACGCCGGCGCAGACCATCCGCATGTCGAGGGATGGGGCGCGAGCCCCGCGGCCGCAACGATCGCTTCGACGCAGGTCGCGGTCGCCGCGGCGTCGGGCGATGCAGCGAGCGCCGCATCGGTTTCGAACTGGAGCTTCCTCGATGGACATGTCGAGTCGCTTTCGTTCGCGCGCGTGTACGTCCATCCGCAACGCAACCGACTTGACCCCAATGTCAGCAACCTCTTCGCACAAATTTCATCCGCGCAATAGCGCATCGAGCCCAGCATGAAAATGAACACGAACACGAACAGAAGCACTGCCTTCGCCTGCATCGCCGCCGCAACGGCGCTCATCACGAGCTCCGCGTCAGCGCAGCATTTCGACATCATCATTCACAGGATGGACGGCGCGGTCACGACATCGATCGACACCGCGAGCGGCCTCGTTGCGAACCGCGTCTTTTCTGCAGATTTCGGCGCAACCGGCGTTCCCGACTTCACCGACGAGCCGGGATTCATCGCGCCCGCAGGGACATTCGAGCCGGGGACGCGCACGGGATTCAACTCGCTTGCAGGCCTGCGGCGCTTCAACGGCGAGTCGCTCGAACCCGTCGGCGATGAACGCATTGAAGCGAGCTATCTCATTCTTTCGTCCGTGATCGGATCGGAGGCCTCTCCGGGATTCGACCTGACCGTGCAGTCCGACGGCGGCTGGCACAGGCATCTCAACTTCACGCTGTTCTCAGCGGGCGCGAAACTGTCGCCGTCTGGCATCTATGTCGTGGAGCTCGAGCTGTACGCGACCGACGGCGTGACTAAGCCAAGCGCGCCGTTCTGGATCGTGTTCAACGATGATCGCAGCGAAGCCGAGCACGATGCGGCGATTGCGTGGGTTGAGGCGAATCTTGCGGGCAGCGGACCGCCCTGCTCGAGCGATCTCAATGCCGATGGCAGCGTGACCGCGCCCGACCTTTCGATCCTGCTCAGCGCGTGGGGTACGGGTGGAGGGGACATCAACGGCGACGGCACGACCAACGCCATCGATCTCGCCGCGATGCTCAGCGCGTGGGGCCCTTGCCCGTAACGGCGGCGAGCACGAACTAGTCCGGCCTGCGCGCGCGCAATGCCTCGGCCTCGAGTTGGTTGGCAACGAGTAGCGCTGCCAACTCGGGGTCGAAGTGCGTGCCCGCTTCCTCGACGAACACCACTGCGATCTTCTCGCGCGGCCAGGCTTCCTTGTAGACACGCTTGGAGCTGAGCGCGTCGAACACATCGGCCACCGCCACGATGCGCGCGAAGAGCGGAATCGCGTCGCCCGCAAGTCCGCGCGGATATCCCTTGCCGTCCCAGCGCTCGTGGTGGCAGAGCGCGACTTCCGCGGCGCACTCGTCGAAATCGGTGCGAATACCCGCGAAAAGCTCGGCGCCAACGATCGTGTGCTTCTTCATCTCAGCGAACTCGGCGTCGTCGAGTTTGCCAGGCTTCTTGAGAATCGCATCGGAGATTCCGACCTTGCCCACATCGTGCAACAGCGCGCCGATGCGCAGACTGTCGCGAGTGCGCATCGAACTCACCGAAGAAACGCCGTGCGCCTCGCACCAACGGTCGTAGATCATGATCGAGAGATCGGCGACTCGGCCCACATGACCAGCCGTTTCGGTTGGATCGCGCAGCTCCGCCATCGCAATCATGCGCAGGATCATTGAACGCACCAACTGCGCGCGCTCGATGGCGACCGCTGCGAGCGAGGCAAAGTGCGCAACCAAACGCTCGTCACTCTCATCAAAACCGTCGGTGCTCCTTCTGGTTTGGGCATCGTGGCCGGCACTGCTCGATGGCCTGGAAAAACCGTCAATGAGCGCGATACAGCCAAGCGCTCGATCACCAGCGCGAATGATCGGCACCACCAATGCCGAACTCGCTTGAAATCCAAGCGCCTGCTCGGTGCCGATGGGCGGCGCACTGCGACCAGCGAGCGCGCAGGCATCGCTGCCGAGGCGAATGATGTCGGCGCTGATGGCAACCTCGCCGGCGATGGTGCTGGCATCGAGCGCTAGTTCGCGCGAACGGATCTCGGTTGCGCCGACGATTTCGGCGGCGTGCAATCGACCATCTTCAACCAGAAACACCACGCCTGCGCGCGAACCCGCGAGCAAGACCGCTTCGCTGAGGATGCGTCCGAGCAGAATGTCGAGGTCCTGCACCCGCGCAAGTTCGCTCGAAAGTTGAGCGATGCGATCGAGCCGCTCGCGTTGCGTATCGGCATCAACAACGAGATCGCGATTGCTCGCGGCCAACTGCGCGTTGGCTTGGTCAAGCAGCGTGTTGCGCCGCGCCAAATCGCGTTCGACCCGCTCGAGCGAACGAAACGCCTGCGACCGTTCACGCTTGGCAAGCGCAGCGTCGGCGTGATGAAGCACACGCGCGACGAATTCCTGCGCGGGCGGCAGCTTCACCAGATAGTCGTCGGCTCCGCGCGCGAAGGCCTCGGCCTTGGTTGCCGCGTGTTCCTCGGCAGAAAGCACCACGATCGAACTCTCCGCCAGTGCGCTCTCCCATCGATAGCGCTCCAGTAGATCCAACCCATCGCCATCAGGCATGTTGATGTCCTGCAGAATCACCGCAGGTCGAAGCGCGCACGCCATGGCCAATGCATCCACCGCACGCATGCAAACCTCGACGCGCGCCTCGGGCACGACCGAAAGCAAACGGCGCACGCTTTCGCCGACGATCGGTTGATCATCGACAATGAGGACAGTGAAGGGCTGACTGACGGTGTGAGTATTCACTCGGGAAGAGTATCGGGATTCGCAGCCTTCTTGTCCGAGCTGCGTTCCTTGGGTTTCCATCCCTCGGCCAATCGCCAGCATCGATGGATCTTCCGATTGCGAAAGTCCTCGGGAACCGAGCGATGGCTGATTTCGTGCGCGCCGAAATTTGCAGGAACATGCGCAAGATCCAACTCAAAACTGCGCGAATTCGTCGAGAAAAACACCTCGCCACCCGGCGCAACGAAACGCGCGATGGAGCGCAAGAGATCGGGATAGTCGCGGTCGATGGCGAAACTGTCTGCCTTCATGCGCTTGGAGTTGGAGAATGTGGGCGGATCGCACACCACGATGTCGTAGAGCTCGCCGCCGGTCGGACCGGCCTCGAGCCACTGCAAACAATCGGCGTGAATCGCTCGGTGATCGGAGTTCACCTCGAAGTTGTTCAGCGCGAGGTTGCGCTCGTACCAATCGAGGTAGGTCTTCGACATGTCGAGCGTGGTTGTCTTGGCGGCACCGCCCGCGCGCGCGTGCACGCTGAACGCGCCGGTGTACGCAAACAGGTTGAGCACGCGCTTGCCCGCCGCGCGCTGCTGGACGGAAAGGCGGGTGGGACGGTGATCGAGGAACAGACCGACATCGAGGTAGTCGGAGAGGTTGATCTCGAAGCGCAAACCATGCTCGTGAACGATCCTTCCGCATGCGCGCGAATCAACGCGTTCATACTGATCGCGGCCGCCCTCTTCCGAACGCTGGCGACCACGCTGCTTGATGAACAGCCGATCGCGGGTGATGCCCAGACCAGCGAGAATCTCCGCCTCGGCGGCGGCGCGATACTCACAGTCGCGCTCGAAAGTGTCGTCCTTGGTGCGATGAAAGAACCACGCGACCGCGTCGCCCCCGCCTTCACTTGCGGGCGAGCCATACCAGTCCACGATCATCGGGAAATCGGGAATGTCTTTCTCATAGAGACGAAAGCAGGAGATTCCCTGCTTTCGCGCCCATTTCGAGACATGGCGCATGCGGTTGTCGAGGCGATCGGCGAGCATGGATCAGTCGACCAACTTCATGCGATGACCGTCGGCAGTTCGAATCCCTTGCGGTACTCGCGCGTGACAATGGTCTTGGTCGCCTCGTCGTGGTTGGTGAAGGCGAGCTTCGACTTATCCCAGAGCAGTTCGGTTTGCGGGAAGCGCGCGGCCTTGGCGCAGAGAAGCCCCGCTTCGGCGATCCGAACCGAGTAGTGGAACGGCGTCTGCACGAAGCCGTCGGACTTGGTGGTCTGGCCGAGGATGTTGTCGACCCACGAATGCCAGTGATTGCGCGCGGTGATCTTGCCTACGCCGGGAAGCGTTTTGAAATCGACGGGCTTGCCCTCGATGAAGAGCTCGATGGCTCCGCCTGGCTCGACGGCAATGACGCCGTGCTCGCAAACGATGAGCGTCGCCGAACCCCAGAATTTTCCAGGCGGAAGGCCAAGTTCGGCGCGCGAGGGCGCCTGGCTCTGGTCGCCGTAATGCACGACGAAACGATCCTTGGCAAACATCGCGCGATTCGGCTGCTTGGAGACATCGTATGTCAGCGTCGACATCACTCCGCGCGCGTGATAGAAGTCACTCGGATTGAGCGTGTGCGCCTGCACCGACATCGGCGAGGGCAAGTCGTAGGAGAAGTAGAGGATGTCGAGCAGGTGCGTGCACCAGTCGCCGAGCTGGCCAGTGCCGTAGTCCCACGATGAACGCCACTGCAGGCTGATGAGCCCGGGACGACATGGCGCGTCCTGCGCGGCGCCGAGCCAAAGCGGCCAGTCGATGTTTGCTGGCGGCTGGATCGGATCCTTCAGACCGCCGTACCAGAAGTAACCATCGGTTCCCTCGCCAGGACCGCCGATCCACACATGCGCCTCGAGCGCCTTGCCGAGCAGGCCCTTCTTGAGGATGTCGACGGCGTACTGCCGACCTTCGGCACCCATGCGCTGATTACCGGTTTGCGTGACCAACTTCGGACGCGCGGCGATCGCCTTCTCGATAGCAACGACCTCGCTCAGTTGCTGAACCAGCGGCTTTTGCCCGTAGACATGCTTGTTTGCCCGCAACGCCCACAGATCGACGAGCGCGTGATTGTGGTCGGGTGTGCAGACGACCACCGCGTCGAACTTGTCGGCGTGCTTGTCAAACGCCTCGCGAAAATCGCGGCAGGTGAAGGCCTCGGGATGCTCCTGCGATACCGAAGCGAGTGCATCGCTATCGACATCACACAGACCTGAGAACACCACATCGGGGTGAGCCTTGAGTTCGCTGCGATCGGCAGGCGCGATGCTGCCGCCCACGCCAACCTGCAGGATTTGGAGCTTTCCAAGTTTGCCGCGGAACGCTGGGCGCGCTTTAGGCGCGGGCGTGGCGAGCCCGAATGCATGCGCGGTGAACAGCGAGGAAGCGGCGACGCCACCGGCAGTAGCCGCGGCAGTCCTGATCATGTCTCGGCGGGTAAGCATGGATCCATGCTAACGCGATCCGAGGCAGATTTGCCGCTAGGCTGCGCGGCTACTGTGACAATCGACCGCCAGACACTCCTCAAGTACGACCCGCTGCCGGAACCGCCCCGCCGCCGATCCACGAACGATCGCAAGCACGCGCTCATTATTATTTTGGTTGGAACACCGCTCATCGCGCTCGAGGCGGCGCTTAGCCTGCAGACGCGCGAAATGTTCTTTCTCTACATAAAGGCCGCGTCCGCCATGGGCGCGATGCTCACGCTCGTCATTGCTGTGCTCGGCTTTTTGACCGGCGGCCTCTACGGAATAATCGACCGCTTGACCTTCCCGCTCGCGAACTGGAGCACCTTTGGCCCAACCGGCTGGCGCTTTATCAATCACGACGACCATTGGTTCTGGAAGCGTTACGCAATCGCGTGGCTCTACTTTTGGATGTGGCTGGCGCTTCCCACCATGGCTTCGATCAAGGCGCTGTTCTGAACCAGCGCCCGTTACTCCGCCGCGATCGGCGCGCGAGTAAACAGCATCTTTCGCGCGTTGGAAACTTGGATCACCGCGACGCCGCCGAGCATCAACGCCGCCGCCAAGATGGTGCGCGAACCGATGGATTCGCCGATGAAAATCCATCCAACCAAGATCGCAACCAGCGGGTTCACATACGCGTAGGTCGCAACCCGCGAGGCGGGCTGATGGCGCAATAGCCAGATATACGCGGTAAAACCGCACAACGAGCCAAACACAACGAGGTACGACCACTGCATCCAGGTGATGAAATCGGGCGGCGAAGATCGCAGCAGCGACCACTCGTCGTGAAAGGCGAGTTCCTTGGGAACGCTCGCGATGAGCATCGCCACGCCGCCAACGAGCATCTGCATCGCCGTTGCAACGAGCGGTGAATGCGCGCCGCCTGGCCGCTTCGACCACACGCTTCCAAGCGCCCAGCCAAAGGTCGCCACAATCATGGTCACGATGCCCACGCTCGAAACCGCGGTCGACACCGCAGCCGTAGTTGCAGTCGTGGTTGAGCTTGAAGCAGCAGTTGAGGTAGCAGCCAATCCTGCGGGAAGAAGCATGTCGGCCTTGAGCACCACGATGCCGCAGATTCCCAGCGCAATCCCAATCCAAACCGTCTTGGTTGGGCGATGGGATTTGTGAACGATGCGGTCAAGTCCAACGAGCCAGAGCGGCGTGATCGCGGTCATGAGCGCGACGACACCAGAGTCGACCGTGTTGGTCGCGATCGCAACGCCGCCGTTGCCGATCAGCATGAGACAACATCCGACCACTGCCGCGTTCGACCACGATTTCACGGTAAAATCGCTGCGCCGCACCGCTCCTTGCCAACAGGCGATGGCAAACAGCAGGATCGCCGCGCACAAGAAGCGCGAACCCGCCAACACGAACGCGCCGTGTTGCGACACCAACTTGATCGCGAGGTAGGTCGAGCCCCAGACGAGGTAGACCGTGCCGAACGCTATGACGACCCGCAACGCGCTTGGCCGATGCGCCGCGGAGTGGTTGGTGTCGAGCGTCAACCCTGCACCCGCGCCGCACTCTCAACGGCGAAGTACTTCGCCTCGGGATGATGCAGGATGATCGCGCTGGTCGACTGCTCGGGAACCATCTGCCAGTTCTCCGTGAGCTCGCAGCCGATGCGCTCAGGGCGCAACAAACGGAAGAGCTTCTCTTGGTCGCTCATGTCTGGGCACGCCGGGTAACCGAAGCTGTAACGCGAACCGCGGTAGTTCTGCGTGAACAGCTTGCGGATCTCGGGGCTGTCGTCGTTGCCGATGCCCAGTTCGGCGCGCATGCGCTTGTGCCACATCTCGGCGAGCGCCTCGGCGCATTCGACGCCAAACCCGTGCAAATAAAGGTATTCGGTGTACTCGTTGGCCTCGAAGAGCCGCTTGGCGCACTGACTGACCTCGGCGCCGACGGTGACGCAATGCAGGCCGAGCACATCCTTCACGCCGCTCGAAACCGGGCGGAAGAAGTCGGCGATGCAGAGCCGCTCGCGCGAACCCTGACGCGGAAAAGTGAAGCGCTCGATCTCGCGGTCTTGCTGCTTCGGGTCGTACACCACCAGATCGTCGCCGTCGGAATTCACCGGGTAGTAACCGTACACCACCTGTGGGCGCAGGATCTTCTCCAGCTTGCACTGCTGCGAAAGCCGCTCGAACACTGGGCGCGCATGGGCGTCGAGATGCTTCTCGTACTGCGCATCGCTCATGTCGCCCTTCTTGAATCCCCACTGTCCGCGGAAGAGCGCGACTTGATTGATGTATGGATAGATCTGCTCGAGCGGGATGTCCGCAACAACGCGGTCGCCGAGGAACGGCGACTGAGGAATCTCGACGGTGGTCGACACGCTCGAACGCGACATCAGTTCAACCGGCGGCGTGTTGTCACGAGCAAGCGCGCGCGCCTTGGCGACCTTCGAGTCGACTTCCTCGCGCTTGGAAAGGCGCGCGTCGATCTCGGCGTCGATGGTGGCGAGCTGCTTAGATGCAAGCGCGTCGCACACCGACATGCCCTCGAACGCATCGCGGCCGTAATAAAGCTGGCCCTTATAGATGTTGCGCAAATGGCTTTCTGCATAGTGGCGCGTGAGCGCGGCACCGCCGAGAATCACCGGCACCGTGATGCCGAGGCGGTTCATCTCGTGGAGGTTCTCCTCCATCACCGCCACCGATTTCACCAGCAGCCCGCTCATGCCGATTGCGTCGGCGCCCGTGCGGCGCCACGCGTCGAGGATGGTCTGCAGCGGCTGCTTGATGCCGATGTTGTGGATCTCGAAGCCATTGTTCGAGAGGATGATGTCAACGAGATTCTTGCCGATGTCGTGCACATCGCCAGCGACGGTGGCAAGCACGATGCTCGCCTTCTTCGACGCGCCCGCTTCGGACTTCTCCATGTGCGGCTCAAGAAACGAGACGGCCTTTTTCATCACTGCGGCCGATTGCAGCACGAACGGCAGCTGCATCTGACCCGAGCCGAACAGTTCGCCGACGGCCTTCATACCGCCGAGAAGATGATCGTTGATGATCGTCAGCGGCGCATAGGTCTTCATCGCCTCGGTGAGACTCTTGTCGAGGTCGCGCAGCTCGCCATCAATGATGTGCTGCGCAAGACGCTCTTCGATCGGCAAATCCGCGAGCGTCTTCTTCTCGGTGGTGTCTTCCATGCCATCAGGAAACAGCGAGATGAAGTGAAGCAGCGGATCGAAATTCTCCGGCTGCCCAGCAGGTCGCTCGTCGCCGCGCTTATCGAAGATGAGCCATTCAGCCGCGTCCCAATGCTCGGCGGGAATGCGGTTCCTCGGCAAGATCTTCGACGCATGCACGATCGCCGCAGTCAGGCCACGCGCGCGCGCATGATGCAAGTACACGCTGTTGAGCACCGTGCGCACTGGAGGATTCAGGCCGAAGGAAATGTTCGAGAGGCCGAGAATGATGCCGCAGCGCGGGAACGCCCGCGAAATCGCGGCAATTCCGTCGAGCGTCTCTAGGCCGAGGCGACGGTCGTCGTCGTTGCCGGTGGCGATGGTGAAGGTGAGCGGATCGAAAAGGATGTCCTCTTCAGGCAGCCCCCACTTCTTCGTGTAAAGCCCGTGGATGCGCGAGGCGATCTCGAGTTTGCGCGCGCAAGTCTTAGCCATGCCCGCCTGGTGATCCTCGTCGATAGTGAGCGCAACGCACGCGGCGCCGTACTTTCGCAGCAGCGGACAAATGCGGTTCATGCGCTCCTCGCCATCCTCGAGGTTGATCGAGTTGACGATCGCTTTTCCGCCGTGGCGCTGCAGACCTTCCTCGATCACGCGCGCGTCGGTCGAGTCAAACATGATCGGCGCGTTCACCTGACGCACGAAGCGCGCGGCCACCTCGGCCATGTCCTTCGGGCCGCTGCGTCCAACAAAGTCCACGCACACATCGAGCACCTGCCCGCCATCCTTGATCTCCTCGCGGGCCATCGACACCAGTCCGTCGAAGTCGCTTTCGTCGAGCAAACGCTTGAATTTGCGCGATCCGTTGGCGTTGGTGCGCTCGGCGACAATGAGGAACGAGTTCTCCTGCACAAACTCCACATAGCCATAGAGGCTCGAGGAACCCGGCGCCTGCGCAGTGATGCTGCGCTTGGATTGCTTGCGGTCGAGACCGAGGTCATTGACCATGGTGCGCAGTTCGCGAATGTGCTCAGGCGTGGTGCCGCAGCAGCCGCCGATCGAACTGACCTTGAATTCCTCGATGAAACGCCGCATCGCCTCGCGGAACGGCTTGGCCTGCAGCGGATACTCCGTGCGTCCATCAACAAGAATCGGCAGACCAGCGTTGGGCAGCACGCTGATCGCGCGATCCCAGTTGCGGGAGATGTAGGCAACATGCTCCGCCATCTCAACGGGACCAGTCGCGCAATTGAGGCCCAGCGACGCGATCGGAAACGGCTTGAGCGCGTTCACCACCGCCGCGATATCGGAGCCAAGCAGCATGGTGCCGGTGGTTTCGATGGTCACGCTCGAGAAAATCGCGCGATCCTCGGGCGTGAGTCCAGCCTCGCGAAGCGCGTCGATGCAGGCATTGATCGCGATCTTCTGCTGAAGAAGGTCCTGCGATGTCTCGATCATGAACCCGTCGATGCCGCCGGCAATCAGCCCGCGCGCCTGCTCGAAATAGCTGGCGTGCATCTCGTCCCACGATGTCTGCCCCAGCGAAACCAGCTTGGTTCCCGGCCCCATCGAGCCGATGGCGAATCGCGCGCGATCGCTGGTTTCAAACTTGGCGCAAGCGGCGCGCGCAACCTCGGCGGCGCGCTTGTTGAGGTCGAAGGTCCACGAAGCAAGCTCCTCGTCGAACTCGCGTCCCACCAGGATGTTGGCGCCGAAGGTGTCGGTCTCAACGATGTCGGCGCCAACGGCGAGGTAAGCTTCGTGAATGCGCTGAATGATGTCGGGGCGGCTGCGGACAAGGATGTCGGTGCAGTTGTCGCGGCCGAGGTAGTCGCTGGGATTGCAGTCTGCGCACGCATGAATCTGCGTGCCCATGCCGCCGTCAAAAACGAGGGTGCGAGATTCGAGTGCCTTCAGAAGGGAACGCTGCATGGGGCGGGAGGATACGACGATCGCCCGTTGCATTCAACCATTCATCCGGATGAATGGATGAAGCAAGCCCGGAAATTTCCTCCAAAGTTTTAGCGCGCCGCGCAATTGCGTGATTGGGCGCAAGGGACGCGGGCTCTACCATCCGCCCTCCTCCGCCCATGCTTCGACGACACCGCGCCCACTCCCTATCCATCGCTGGCCTCCTCGGCGCTGCTATCGCTGCCGCCATGTCTAAAGCCATGTCTAAGGCAAGGAACGCCGCCCCGCGCCGCCTCGCGTCACTGACATTGGCGGCGGCAGCGCTGCTCGCTGGCGCGACGGTCGGCGGCTGCACGACAACCACCAAGTCCAACGCAGCCGCTCGCGCGCCTGCGGTGCGCCCAGCCGAAACTTTCGATGCGGCGTGGACGATGGTGCGCGACGAGCATTACGACCAGACGCTCAACGGCGTCGACTGGAATGCGGTGCGCGATGAATTGCGTCCACGCGCGGCCAACGCCCGCACCACCGCCGAGCTGCGCGAAATCCTCAACGAGATGCTCGCGCGGCTTGGGCAGAGCCACTTCACCATTATCCCCGGCGCAGATGTAAAGACGGAAGTCATGACAGCGGTCACGCTTGAAGCGATGTCGGATGAAGTCGCGACGCCGA
>QWPT01000002.1:115721-121269 GCA_003671075.1 Planctomycetota bacterium | reverse complement strand
GTCGACGGGCCAGGCATCGCTGGCATCGACATCGCCATCGTCGAAGGCGAGCCAACCGTGCTGCGAGTGACGCCTGGTCTGCCTGGCGCGCGCGCGGGAATTCTCGTTGGTTGGCGCCTGATTTCGGTCGACGGGTTCAGCGTTGCCGACGCTTTGCGACCGATTCGAAACGAACTCGCCAGCGAGAAAAACATTGATTCACCTCGCGCGCGACAACTACGCGCGGCGCTGGCTTTCGGTGGTGGCGAAATGCTCACTGGCGAAGCGGGTTCGCGCCGCATCGGAATCTTCGCCGATGCCTCTGGCGCCGAACAGCGTGTTGAAATCGTCTTGGAGACGGCACCGCTGGGAAGCACGAAATTCGGCAATCTCCCCGCGTTTCCCATCGAAGTTGAGTCGCGCGTCGTAGAGATCCCCGTCGATGGCGCCAAGCCCATCCGCATCGGCGTGATCTCCTTCAACATCTGGATGACCGCAGCGTCAGAGGCGATCGATCGCGCCGTCGATGCACTGCGCAGCTGCGACGGAATCGTGCTTGATCTGCGCGGAAACCCGGGCGGACTGGGCGCGATGTCGATGGGCATCGCCGGACATTTTCTGCGTGAACCCGCCAGCCTCGGATCGATGATCGGTCGCAGCAACACGCTCGAGTTCTACGCCAGTCCGCGCAAAGTTTCGGTCGATGGCAAGCGCGTGCGACCATACGCAACCAAGCCACTGGCTGTCCTCATCGACGGCCGCAGCGCAAGCACCAGCGAGGTGTTCGCGGGCGGGCTGCAGGATCTCGGCCGCGCACGCGTGTTCGGCGAAACCTCGGCGGGAATGGCGCTTCCCGCGCAGGCCACCACGCTCCCCAACGGCGATGTACTCCTGCACGCGGTCGCGGACTTTGTGACCTCCAAGGGCACGCGCCTCGAAGGCCGCGGAGTTCTTCCCGATGAAACCGCCGCGCCAACCCGCGACGCGCTCTTGCACGGCAACGACGCTGCGCTCACCGCGGCATCTCAGTGGATCAAGACAAGCACGGTGGCCACTCGCGCCGCGAAGGCCATGCCCGTAGGCACGTCCAGTTCCATGCCGACGGCCATGCCGACAGCCATGCCACCCGCCATCGGCACCGAGCCCAAGTAAAGCCCTCGTTTGCGCGCGGCAACGACCATCGTGCCCACGGTACGCTGCCCGCTTCCACCATCGCCCACCGAAGGAATCTCCGTGAACCTGAGTTGCAACAAATCGACCATCCGCTATCCACTCTGCATCGCCGTCGCGGCGATCCTCGCGAGCGCGCCGTCGCTGCACGCCCAGGAGTCGCGGGCTCAGGAGTCGCGGGCTCAGGAGTCGGCCCCAACGCCCGCACCAGCCGCCAAAGCAACGCTTCCTGACGCCAAGCTGATCGTCGAGAAATCCGTCGCCGCCATCGGCGGACGCGAAGCATGGAGCAAGCGAAAATCGATGGAGATGAAGGGCACCATCGATCTGCCCGGACAAAACATCAAGGGCACGATCTTCTCGCGCACCGCACAACCCAACAAGATGGCGACCACCATTGCGCTCAGCGGACTCGGCGAATTCCGCACCGGATTCGACGGCACCGTCGGCTGGTCTTCCGACAAACTCTCGGGAACCCGGCTGATGACCGGCAAGGAACTGGCGACGATCGCACGCGAAGCCGACTACATGAAGGATGTCGATCCATTTCGGCGCTGGGAAAAAATGGAGACGACGGGCGAAGGTTCGTTCGGCTCGTTCGACTGCTGGAAGATCAGCGCCAGCAAAGGCGAAGAGAAAGCAACGCTCTGGTACGAGAAAACGACAAGCCTCCCGCGCGGTTTCGAGATGACGGTGGACACGCAGCTGGGCAAGCTGGCGGTGGTCACGATCTTTGTCGAGTACAAGGACTTCGATGGCATCAAGCTTCCCGTCCGCAGCGAGGCGGCGCAGGGTGGACAGAAGATCATCACCACCTACGACTCGGTCACGCACGACACCGTTGAGCCAACTGCGTTCGACCTTCCGCCCGAAGTGAAGGCGCTGCTTGAACCAGAACCAGCGGACGAGGATGATGTTCCGCCGCCGGCCCCGAAGCCTGAGACCACGAAGCCCGAGGTCCCGAAGCCCGAGGTCCCGAAGCCCGAGGCCCCGAAGCCCACGACCCCGAAGATTTGACTGCAGTTTGCTCGCGTATTGGAAGATGCATCCATGCGTGCGCGTCCGTCGCGCCACTTGAAAGGTGTTCCGATCATGCGCATGCAACCTGCTCCCCTTGGCCTCATCACCGCACTCACGGCAACGATTCTTCTAGGAATTTCGGCCGCAAAGCCCACATTTCTGCCATCTGCCTCCGCGCCGATGCAAGATGCAATCGCTCCCGATGCCGCCGCGATCATCCGCACCGCGATGGAACGCATCGGCGGCGAACAGTGGAAAAAGATCAAGAGCTTCGAGTCGATCGCAACGGTGAAGAGCGCGATGGGCGATGCGCGCATCGAGTTCCGCTTCGTCGCCCCCGATGCGCGGCAACTCGTGCAGTCGATGCCGGGCGGGCGCGGAATCATTGAAATGGGAAGCGTCGGCGCGATCGCTTGGATGGGCGAGCCTGGTCGCGCACGCGCGATCGACCCGAAGCTCGCGCAAGAGATGTCCGGCGGCGGCGACCTGCAGACGATGGTGCATTCGCTTGACACGCGCTTTGAGAATTTCATATCGCTCGGCAAAATCGCGGTGAATGGCCGCGATGCCTGGAAAATCGCAATGACGCCGAAGGGTTCGCCGGCTTCCCAAGCCTGGACCGTGCTCATCGACGCCCTTAACACCACCGTTCTCGGAATCGACATCCCCGCGCCGCCGAAGGATCTCGCCGCCAACGCGCCTGAGCCGAGCGGACAATCGATCCGCTTCACCGATTGGCAATCCGTCGAGGTACCCGCAGGAGCCAAGGCTGGTCGCATGCTCGGATTTCGCAGCGCGACCATCGAGGCGGGTGGGATGAAGACCGAACTCGCCTACACCAAGGTTGCCGTCGACACCCTCGAGCCTGGCGCAATCGCGCCGCCGGCGAAGATCGAGCCTGCGCCTACTGCGCGCTAATCGCGGGCAGTGAAAGCGGCGTTCATCGGTTCGCGCGTTGCTACACTCGCCCAAATGTCGGTCGCACAGAAGAACTCCGCCCCCAACGCATCCAGCCCCTCCTTCTCCACGCGTACCGCGGTGCGCATCGAAGGCGTGAACAAGCGATTCGGAAGCGTGCAAGCGGTGCGCGATATCTCGCTGCAGATTCCCGAGCGTTCGCTGTGCGGATTCCTCGGCCCCAACGGCGCCGGCAAGAGCACCACCATTCGCATGATCATGTCGATCATCTCACCCGACTCGGGAACGGTCGAGGTGCTCGGCAGCAGCGCGCTGCGGATGAAGGATCGCATCGGCTATCTGCCTGAAGAACGCGGCCTCTATCGCAAGATGAAGGTCGGCGAATTCGTCGGCTACATGGCGAAGTTGAAGGGCGTGCATCCGACCGGCCTCACCCGCCGCATCGAAGACTGGCTTGAGCGACTCGCACTGCCCGGCGTCGCCAAGCGTCGTTGCGAAGAACTTTCGAAGGGCCAGCAGCAGAAGATCCAGTTGCTCTCGGCGATCATCCACGCGCCTGATCTTCTGATTCTTGACGAGCCGTTCTCGGGGCTCGACCCGATCAACGGGCGGCTGGTGACTGACCTCATTCGCAGCGAGCAGGCTCGAGGCGCAACGATCATCTTCTCGACCCATCAGATGCACACCGCCGAAGCCCTGTGCGACAAAGTGGTGCTGATTAACAAGGGCGACAAAGTTCTCGACGCAACGCTCGCCGAGTTGCGCGCCAAGCACGACGATCGCGGGCTGGTGTGCGAACCACGGGGAAATGCCAACGAATTTGCTGAGAAAGTGCTGCGCAGCGGCATCGCCAGTGCTGCGCGCGCCCATGAAAACGGAACGGTCGACCTCGATCTCGCCATCGGCAATGACGCTTCGAGCGCGATGCGCGCGGTACTTGAGATCGCTCCGATGCGCTCGGTGGCGTTGCGGCGGATGAACCTCGACGATGTGTTCGTCGAGCTTGTTGGCGCATCCAATCATGCAGCAACGGGAGCGCGTATCGATGCCTGAGCCAACCATGTCCAACCGTCCGAACCAGTCGTACCTCGGCAAGGTCTTCCTGATCGCTTGGCGCGAGTTCCGCTACACCGCGCTCACCAAGGGTTTCATCTTCGGTGCCGTCGCCATGCCGGTGCTTATGTTCGGCGTGATCGCCGTGATCCCCGCCATGCTCTCGCAGAAGTCGCCCCCGTTGGTCGGCACCATCGTCGTCGTCGATCCGTCGGACACCATCGTGCCCCGCGCCAAGGCGATTCTCGAGACGCCGATCAATAAACTCCAATTGGCAGGCGAATTCGTCAAGAATCCGCCCATGGACAGGGGCGCGCAGTTTGACGCGATGTCCGACCTCACTGGCGACGACCAGCAGGTGATCTCCGTTGAGTGGCGCAGCGAAAAGTCGCTCGACGCCGTTGAAAGCGTGAAGTCCGAGCTCGCCAAAGGATCAATCCTCGCCGGCGCCGCCATCACTGGCGACATGCTCGACCCCGCGAAAGACGCGACCGCCCTCGCGCTCTTCATCCCCAGTTCACTCTCGCCCAAGCATGTGCGGCAAGTTTCTCGCGCGCTGCAGCAAGCCGTCGAGGACGAGCGCATCGCACGCAGCGGCATCGATCGGGCGATGCTCACCCGCCTCGCCGATCAGCCCGAGCCGCTGACCACGCGCATTTCGCCTGCCGGCAGCGAGGCCAAGGAACGCACCGAACTTCGACTGCTCGTGCCGGGCGCGTTCATGTTCTTGCTGTGGATCTGCGTGTTTACCAGCGCAAACTACCTCTTGACCACCACCATCGAAGAGAAATCGAACAAGGTCATGGAGGTGCTGTTGGCCGCCGCGAGCCCGATGCAGTTGCTTGCGGGCAAGATCCTCGGCTACTCGATGGTGAGCGCCGTGATGCTGTTGATGTACGGCGGATTGGGCATCGCGGGACTTTCAGTCGCGTCGATGATGGACCTGGTGCCGATTGCGCACCTCGTTTACTTGGTCGTGTTCTTCGTGATGGCGTACTTCATGGTCGCGTCGATGATGGCAGCGGTCGGAAGCGCGGTCAGCGACCTGCGCGAGGCGCAGTCACTGGTGGGACCGGTGATGCTGGTGCTCGTGATTCCGATCATGCTGTGGATGCCAATTATCGAAAACCCAAACGGCATGCTGGCGACCATCGCTAGTTTTGTGCCGCCGGCGATTCCGTTTGTCATGATCTTGCGCGTCACCGCGTCCACTGAGCCGATCGCGCTCTGGCAGACGCTGCTTTCGATCGCGTGGGGATTCGGCTGCGCGTTTGGAATGCTGTGGGTCGCGGCGCGCATCTTCCGCGTGGGCGTGCTGATGCAGGGCAAGCCGCCGACCCCGCGAGAATTGGTGAAGTGGGCGTTCGTCCGCTAGAACGGATTGAGGTCGAACGCGGCGCTCGCCCAC
>QWPT01000002.1:115010-115711 GCA_003671075.1 Planctomycetota bacterium | reverse complement strand
GCCCACGCCGCGCCAAAACACCTCTCGAAACCCACGCTCCGCGACCCCGTCGGGAGGGCGCATGGGGCCGTTGAAGGCGCCAATGCCGACCAGGGACGAGCGCTCAAACCCTATTGCGAGGTGGGTTCGGCGTCCATCGATCCCGACCTTCCACTCGGATCGGTTCCGCGGGGGAGCCCGAAACTGAGGCATGGTCTTCGTCGCGGAAATCACCGATCCCTAGGGTCAAGCAAGGTTCGAGGCGATGTGCCTGGGAACCCGCCCGATGGGGTCGCGCAGCGTGACAAACCGAGTGTACTCCGCGAGCTCTACGAGTGATTGACAACGACCGCGGATTCCTCCATGATGTCGCTCTCTTACGAGGAAGATTTCTATGTCGCGCAAGACCGCCCTCTCCACCCTTTCGACCTTCTCGACCGCAGCCATCGTTCTCACGATCGGCGCGTCGTTCGCATCGCTCACCGGTTGCAAGGCGCCTGATCCAGACGCCAAGTACAAGACCGATCTCAACTCGCTCTCGAAAGACCTGTCCCCCGAATTGGCCA
Organism: Planctomycetota bacterium; assembly: GCA_003671075.1. Lineage (GTDB taxonomy): Bacteria > Planctomycetota > Phycisphaerae > Phycisphaerales > SM1A02 > QWPT01. The sequence continues at coordinate 115,166 of QWPT01000002.1, read as the reverse complement.
ACACCGCACAGAGCCACGACGAGTCGCGCATGGACTGGGTCGTGAACCGCGATCAGGACCTCCGCTCCGCGTGGTCGGACATGGGTCGCGTGTGGCTGACCGACAAGCCGAGCTCGCTCAGCCCGTATCCGATCATGGATACCGCTGGCAATCCGT
>QWPT01000002.1:96119-114867 GCA_003671075.1 Planctomycetota bacterium | reverse complement strand
ATTGAGACGCGCGACGATCGTCGCGCGTCTTTTGTTTGGGGTGCGTCTGAGCGGTCGGCCCATACGAATGAGCATGTTCGTCTGTGCTTCTGCCGATACCCGTGCCACCGATGCGAGAACTCGCGCCGCTTCTTATTCCTGTTCGATTCGTCGGCGCATTCGCGAGGAGTTTTCACCCCGCTGCGCTTCCGCCGTTGTTGCGGCGCACCTACGGACGCGAGCTGGTCAGCTGGGCCTTCCTGCCGTTGATGCTGGGGGCGATCGAGGGCGGAACCATCGGAATCGTCGTGAAAAAGGCCTTTACTGGCCAGCCCGGCGTCGACCCCTACTGGCTTGACCTCGCGACGGCGTGGGCGTTGGCCGCGCCCAATATCGCCAACCTCTCCAGTTTCATTTGGGCTGCGCTCGCCAAAGGTCGCCCGAAGGTCAAGTTCATTGCGTGGCTGCAGACCGCCGCGTGCGTGCTGGTCGCGGCGATCGCCTTCTTTCCCCGCAACGGTTGGGGACTCATTGCCGTGTGCATCACGCTCGGGCTGGCGCGCACGGCTTGGACTGGCGTGATCACCGTGCGCGCCGCGGTGTGGCGCAACAACTACCCCACTGCGAGCCGTGCCGCCATCGCGGGAAAACTCGCGACGGTGCAGAGCCTGTTTCTTGCCGCCGCGGGATTCACCGTCGGAAAGGCGATGGACTGGTCACCCGACAACTACCACTTGCTTTTTCCGGCGCTCGCGCTGTTCGGCTTCGTCGGCAATCTGATCTATCGCACCGTCCGACTGCGCCGCGCGCGCCAATTGCAGCGCGCCGAGCACGATGGTCGCAAAAAAGACACCGGCTTCAATCCGATGGGGATGGTCGACTTGCTGCGCGCCGACCCGCTCTACGCGCGATTCATGTGGTGGATGAGCGTGTTCGGCTTCGGCAACCTCATGCTCGCCGCGCCGATGACCTTCGTCTCAACCGACGAACTCAAGCTGGACTACACCGCGGGAATCATGATCAACGCGATCGTGCCGCTCCTGATCATGCCGTTGGCGATTCCGCTCTGGGCGCGCTTGATGAGCAGGACGCACATCATCCAATTCCGCTCGATCCATGGCTGGAGTTTCGTCCTTGCCAGCGTGGCGGTCACGCTGGCGTCGTACCTGCATTCGATTCAGCTGCTCTACCTCGGCTCAGCCCTGCTCGGTGTCGGATACGCCGGTGGAACGCTGGCCTGGAACCTCGGCCATCAGGACTTCGCCAGCGCTGAGCGCGACGCTGAGTACATGGCGGTGCATGTGACGCTCAATGGCATTCGCGGGATCTTCGCGCCGTTGGCGGCGTGGGGCCTGCATCAGTGGCTCGCGCCGCTGGGATACGCGCCTCTGGTGCTGGTGGTCTGCACGGTCATCAACACCATCGGCGTGCTCGGTTTTATGTCGATGCGCAAGCAGATCTCTCCGGGCGCGGCGCTCGAGCCGACCCTCGGCCAAGTCAGATAACGCGGGTCAAACCAAGGAATCGTTTCAGTGTCGCACGCGCACGGTGCAACGCGCGGCGTGGTATCGTCGCCGATTCCCCGTCGCCGAGACGGGGAGAACCGGCAACAAGTTCGGACCATTGTCCGACCCGGAATTGTCCACTCGGCGCGCGACGGCTCGTTGCCGTTGTGCAGGAAACAACGAAACACATATGGTCGACTACAACCTGATCGAGGATCTCAAGCTTCCGGACGGCGAAGTGGAGCGACTGCTCCGCGAGGCCTATGGCGACAAGGTCGCCGACGGCGAAATGGACACACTGATCTCCAAGGAGCTCAGTGGTTACGCCCCGGGCAGCATCCTCAAGGGTCGCATCGTCGGCTTCTCTGGCGACCATGTTGTCGTCGAAGTTGGACTGAAGAGCGAAGGTCTCATTGACCGCAACGAGTTCGAGGACACCGATGTCGCCGTGGGCGACGATGTTGAAGTCCTCCTCGAGAGCCTCGAAGACGAGACAGGCGGCGTGCGCCTTTCCAAGCGCAAGGCTGACCGCATCCGTGGCTGGGAGCAGATCCTGCTCACCCGCAAGGAAGGCGATGTCATCGAGGGCAAGTGCATCCGTAAGATCAAGGGCGGACTGCTCGTCGACATCGGCGTGCCCGTCTTCCTTCCGGCGTCGCAGGTTGATGTGCGCCGCCCTGGCGACATCGGCGAGTTCGTCGGCAAGCCGATGCGCGCGATGATTCTCAAGATCGACGAAGAGCGACGCAATATCGTCATCTCGCGCCGCAAGCTCATCGAGGATGAGCGCGACAACAAGAAGAAGAACCTGCTGGAGAATGTCCGCGAGGGCGACCTCGTGCGCGGCTACATCACCAATGTCGCCGACTTCGGCGCGTTCGTGGATCTCGGCGGCATCGACGGCCTGCTCCACATCACCGACATGTCGTGGGGCCGCGTGAACCACCCGTCGGAGATCGTGAAGATCGGCGACGAGATCGAGGTCAAGATTCTGAACATCGACCGTGAGCGCGAGAAGATCGCCCTCGGCCTGAAGCAGAAGGAAACCTCGCCCTGGGAGCAGATCGAAGCCAAGTACCCAGTCGGCTGCCGCGCCAAGGGCACGGTCGTCAACCTCATGTCCTACGGCGCATTCGTGCGTCTCGAGGAAGGTATCGAAGGCCTCGTGCACATCAGCGAGATGTCGTGGACCCGCCGCGTCAACCACCCGAGCGAGCTCGTGGCGGTCGGCCAGGAAGTCGATGTGGTCGTGCTCGACATCAACAAGGAGAAGCTTGAGATCTCCCTCGGTGTCAAGCAGACCGAAGTCAATCCGTGGGAACTCGTCGCCGAGAAGTACCCGACCGGCACCGTCATCGAAGGCAAGGTTCGCAACCTCGCCAACTACGGCGCGTTCATCGAAATCGAGCCGGGCATCGACGGCCTTCTCCATGTCAGCGACATCAGCTGGACCAAGAAGGTTGCGCACCCCAACGAGCTCTACAAGAAGAGCGATGTCGTCAAGTGCGTTGTCATCGATGTGGATCAGGAGAAGCAGCGCGTCGGTCTCGGCGTGAAGCAGCTCACCGAAGATCCATGGGTCGAGGGCATTCCGTCGGCGTACCGTCCAGGCATGATCGTCAAGGGCACGATCACGAAGATCACCAACTTCGGTGTCTTCGTCGAGCTCGAAGAGGGTCTCGAAGGCCTGCTCCACATCAGCGAGCTCAGCGACTCCAAGGTCGAGAACCCGCAGGATGTGGTCAAGGTCGGTCAAGAGGTCGAAGTCAAGATTCTGCGCGTCGACACCGACGATCGCAAGATCGGCCTCAGCCTCAAGCGCGCGCAGTGGACTGCGGGCACTGATCGTCCGGCCGAGGAGACCGAGGCTCGACCAATGCGCGGCGGCAAGCCGGCGCGTGGTGGCCTCGACAGCCACGGCGCGATGGGTTCGGACCGCTTCGAGTTCTAAGCGGCGCGCTTGCCTGAACGGTTGCCGTCCTTGCGCGCCAGAAGGTGAGAGTCATAAAAATAAACCGACCGCGGCTAAGCCGCGGTCGGTTTCTTTTTCCGTGCCCTGGTCAGGGGCTTCATGTCTAATCTGATTCTCTCACTCACAGTCTCACTCGTACGCAGCTCTGCGAGTCGTGGTCAGCAGAGGGCGATGAAGGCAAGGATGGCAAGCAGGACGATCTTGCGGCGGTTGTCGACGGGAGCGAAGATGGTGGTCAGCAGCATGGCGATTCTCGTTCTTCAGTTGTGTTCCCGTCGCGGCAGCGCCGCGGACGAAAGATACATGGCAACAACCATGCCAGTAGCCACTTGGATGCCCTTTACAACGCGCAGCCTTGTTTCAAGCATCCTTCTCTGCGGTCTGTTGCACGCGAGCGCATCGGGGTGTTGCATCGATGCAACACAAGATGCAGCGGCGAACACCGTTGGTTCAGCGAAGCCGATCGCTCAACCAACCGCCAAACCATTCGCAAGTGGAGCGGCGCCCGACGAGAACACCGCGCTCGACGGGTTTCTTGCCGCACGCGCGTGGCTCGACGCCGACGCGCTGCCCGCACTCGACGCACAAGCCGCACAGATAGAACTCCCCGCCACCAACGCGGTGTGCGTGCTGCTGCGCCTCAACGGACGACTGGTGGGCGTGGGCGAAGATGCGACCGGCGACGGGCTCATGCTGCGCCGCGCCACTGGCCGCGCGGTGGTGAAAGCGCTCGGAGATGAGACGATTCGCTCGGTCCGCGCAACGCTCGGCGACAAGGTGACCGCGCGGCTGTCGCTCGAAATCGAACTTGCGGGCGAGCCCACGCCGCTTCTTGGACGCAACATCGCCGACGCGGCGGCGCGCATCGTGCCTGGACGCGATGGCATCGCCGTGCGTCGCGGCGAGACGATCGTGCGCGCGTTTCCCTCGCGTTTGATCGCGTCCGACAACGCCGATCGACCCGATGGAACCATCGCCGCACTGCTGGTCGACGCGGGACTTCCCGCCAAAGACCTCAACCAGTACGCCGACACCGACCGCGTTTCGCTCGCGCGATTCGCCACCATTCGACTGCGCGAGTCATCTCCCGGCGGCGCGCCCGAAGTGATCACCCGCGGCGGTCGCGCGATCGAACTCGTGGAGATCACGCCAAACGCAACCATGCGCATGGCCATCCAACTCACGACTCGACTCGCGGGGCAATTGGTCGCGGCACCAAAATCCGAGCAGCCGCATGAGAAGCCGCATGAGAAGCCGCAAGACGCGCATTCCGTCGACGCGCAGCACGCCGACACGCGCCTTCTGGGCACGCTCAATCCAACCGCCGACCGTTACGACCCGCCATTTGCCGATGCGCGACAGAGCGCGCTCGCGGCCCTTGCGTTGGCCTACGCCGCACGCGCCCCGCAATTTCCTGAAGCGTTGGCCACGCAAGCGCGCAACGATGCGCAACGCCTCGTCAGCTCGATTGCGTTGCTTCCCGATGCCGACCGACCCGCGACCGTCGACAGCGTGTGCGCGTTGGCGCTGTGCGCGTCGAGCGTTGCGGATGAGGACTTGCGCGCGGACTCGCGCGAAAACTTGCGTGCGCAACTCGCCGCCCGCGTTCGCACTCAGATCGCGGCGCACACTTCCATCGACCCCACCGTCTCGCCCGTGCCCGCTGCCTTCGCCGCTGCCGCATCGGCCGCGCTTGGCGCCGATGGCAACGCAGCCGAAGCCGCCCGCATCGCCCGAGCCATCCTCGCGGCGTTTCACGATCGCCCAGGCACACTGCTGCAAACCGCACTTCCGCTCGCGCTTCTCGCCCGTCAATCCGCGCTCGAGCCCGCCTGCGCCGCTGAGATCCGCGCCACCATCGCGAGCCTCGCCGAGCAGTTGGCCGCGCAGCAGATCGGCGCCGACCCCCTCGCCTTCGAAGGAATGCCCGCGGACCTCGTCGGCGGGCTGTTTCCCCCGTCAGGTCCGCGTATGCGCGTCGATAGCGAATGCCTGCGCCACGCCTCCGCCTTCGCCTTCGCCTTCCCCAAAACTGCGGCCACGGGTGCAGCCACGGGCGCCGCAAAGGCCCCCGCCGCCCTCAGCCTCGCCACCCGCCGCTCCTTGCGATTTCTCGCCCAACACACGGCGGACGATCCTTGGGTGGGCGGATTCCGACATCCGGAGGCGTTGCGCGGACTCGTTCGGGCCTCGCTCGCGACCGACGACTGCCCTCCCGAACCAACGATCTACGGGCTCTTGCTGGCGGTTGCGGCCCTCGAGCAGCCCTGAACGCGCGCGGTGAAAGTAGTTGCGCCGATGCTGAATTCGCTGAAATCGCAACCTGCACGCAAATGGATGGGGAAACGGGCCGTATATTCGATGGAACGACCACCGGCTTGATGCTGGCGGGATCGCGACATGACACCGTCACGCACACGACACGCGACCGACACCCGACCGACACGCTGGTGTCGAATCTGCGCCGATCGAACGCCGATCAGAGGAACTTTATGCAGCACGCTTCTCGCGTCTCTCTCGTTGCCATCGCGTCCGTTGTCGCCTCGGTCGTTGCCGCGGTCTCTTCCTCGCAGGCCAGTGCGCAAGGACTTTCCGAACGCATTCGCGCCGTCGCCGATCAGCGACAGGAAGCGGCGAAGAACGACGCCAGTCGCGGCAAGCTTCTCGGCGCGTTGCTCTACAGCGATGTCTCGGTGAACTTCGACAAGACGCCCGCGCGCACTGCCTTTGAATTCGTCGCCCAGCATCTCGGTGGCGTTCCGTTCATCGTCCGTTACGCGGGCGAGGGCGGCTCGGAGGGCATCAACGCTGAGCTCGAAATTTCGTTGGCGATGGACGGCGCTCCCGCGTTGTCGGTCATCGAGCGCCTTCTGGAAATTTGCGGCACCGATGCTCCGTGCACCTGGCAATTACGCGAGGGCTTCATCGAGGTCGGAACCAAGGACCGACTTTCGGTCCCCGCGGCTCGTGAACTTCGGATGTATCCGGTGCGCGATCTGATGTTCGAGCCACCGATGTTTGACAACGCTCCTGACTTCAACCTCGGCGCCGCGCTTTCGCAGGGCCAAGGCGGCGGTTCTGGCGGCGGCGGCGGTGGCGGCTCCGGCGGAGGTGGCGGCGGATTCGGTGGCGGCGGCTCTGGCGGAGGTGGTGGCGGATTCGGCGGCGGCGGTGGTTCGGGCGGCGGCTCGGGCGGCGGCGGCGGACTCGTAGGCGACCCCGGCGAAGATCCCGAGCGTCCGAGCGAGGCCGAAAAGGCCGATCAACTCATGGAAATCATTCAGGAGCAGTGCGAGCCCGAAGCATGGAAAGACGCTGGAGGCGACTCGGCCACCATGCGCTACTACCAGGGCGTTCTGATCATCCGCGCTCCCGACTTCATTCATCGCCAGATCGACGGCTATCCGTTCGCGCCCGTGCGTCCACGCGCTGCTGCGGGCCAAGCGGCGACCGCTAAGCGGTATGTCACCTTCACTGGCGAACTCTCCATCGTGCAGAACTTGGGCTTCACCAACTCGACCGTGCAGGGCGCGGTCGGCGGTGGCTCGGGTGCGGGTGGCGGCGCGGGTGGCGGCGCGGGTGGCGGCGCGGGATCACCGATCGTCAACACCGATGGCGCTGCAGGCAAGTCAGCTGACAAGCCCAAGAAGTAACGCAAGAAGTAGCGCAAGAAGTAAGAACGCGCCGCTTCGATCTGCCTCCGCAGAAACATTCAAACTTGATTGACTAAACGCCGCGCGATTGCGCGCGTTGTTGTCGTTGATGCGATTCCATCTCGACTTACCGCTGACTGCAACCGACGGGCCGCTTGCGCGCACCATGCGCTACCCTCTCACCGCAAGGATGCGCGGCTTCCGAAAAACCTCTCCGATGCGCCAAGATCTCCACGCCTGTACGGGCGACGGAGTGACTTACTCGTTCATGGTTGGAACTGGCGAGACCTACATCGCGGTGTTCGCACTCGCCCTCGGATCCACTGACAAGATGAGCGGGCTGGTCGCGGCGATTCCTCCGCTGGTTGGCGCAACGGCGCAACTTTTCGCACCAGCCTTGGCCGCACGGGTAAAGAGTCCATCGCGATGGATTCGCGCCTGCGCAACGCTGCAAGTGCTCAGTTTCATTCCGATGATCGTGGGTGCGCTCATGGGCACATTGCCGATCTGGGTGCTGTTCGTCGTCGCGGGTGTGTACTGGACCAGCGCACTGGGCGCGGCCGGCGTGTGGAACACCTGGATCGGGCTCACCATGCCGGCGCACATTCGCCCGCATTACTTCGGCATCCGCAGCAGGCTCTGCCAGGCGGCGATCCTCGCTGGACTCATTGTGGCGGCAGCGATTCTCAATCCGACGCACGGCACCCGATGGGAACTCACTGGATTTGCCGTGCTTTTCACCGTCGCCGCCATCGCGCGCGCGCTGAGCATTCCCTATCTCGTCCGCCAACGCGATCCGGTGGAGTGGCCCGAACACAAGTCAATCCCGCTGTGGCACTTCCTTTCGAACTTCTGGCACCGCACCGATGCGCGGTTGGTCGCGCTCATGATCGCCATGCAGATCGCGGTGCAACTGGGGCAGCCGTTCCTCAATCCGTACCTGATCAAACAACTCGATGTATCGCCGCTGCCGTATGTCGCGCTGATCGCAACGAGCTTTGCGGCCAAGAGTCTCGCGCTTCCGTTTCTCGGCTCGTACGCCAAGCGTCACGGTGCGCGCAGTCTGCTTGCGTTGGGCGCGATCGGTACGGCGGCGATGATCATGCCTTGGATCTTCGCCGACTGGATGCCGGAGATGTTCGCGATCCAAGCGGTGAGCGGCATCGCGCAAGGCGCGTGGGAACTCGCGACTTTCCTGCTGCTCCTCGAGACGATTCCGTCGGAGGAACGCACGAGCATCATGAGCGGGTTCTACTTTCTCAACTCGCTGGCCATGGCCGGCGGCGCGCTGATCGGTGCATGGATCCTCGGCAACGCGCCAACCCCTGATGTGTACGCGCTGGTCTTCGGGGTCTCGACGGGCCTGCGCCTGGTTGCGCTGATGCTGCTGCCCTTCGTCCACACCGAAGTACTCAAGGCGATTCCGATCATCTCCTCGACACTTGCGGTGCGCATCAACGCTGGATCGATCGAGTCGCCGATTCCCGATTCGATTGCTGATCCGCGAAACGCGCTGCGGCGGGACAAATGACGGAAAGCTCATGACGGAAAGTTCATGACGGAAAGCTCTTGACGGAAAGCTCGTGACGCAAGACGGTGCAGGAACGCGCGCATGGCTGACCAACGCCGACATCCTCTGTTGATCGCCGCGATCGCAACGGGAATCGTGTGCGTCGGCCTGGCGATGGTCACAACCATGAGCTACGCAAACGCGTTCGCGCATCCCGCGCGGGTCGCGAAACTCGGCGGCGCGATCCCTGAGGCGACGGTGCGTGGCGCCGAGTTTTTTCGCATTGCGCTTGCGGCGGGCGCGATACTGATTCCGCTGCTGACTTGGCAACTCGTTGGCAGGTGCGCGCCATCGCCCAACCGCGCGCCGTCAATCATGCCCAACACACGCGCGCGCTGGCTTTGGCTGCTGGTCGTGTGCGCAGTCGGCGCATTCATGCGCGTGGCACTGGCGTCGCAGAGCCTTTGGTACGACGAAATCTCGGCGTTTCTCTCGTTCGCGATCGAAGGACCGAGTGTGGCGTTCGGCTCGTACGCCGTGCCAACCAATCATGTGCCGATGACGATTGCGATGTGGTTGGCGTGGACGCTGACCGATTCAACCGCGGAGCTCGTACTGCGCGCGCCGGCGCTGATCGCGGGAATTGCCGCGATTCCCGTGGCCTACGCGCTCGCGGGCACGCTCTTTGGACAACGCGCGGCCATCGCTGGCGCAGCGGTGATTGCATGCGCGCCGATCGCGGTGCTTGAAAGCGCGGAGGCGCGCGGATATCCGTTCGTCATTCTCGGCGCACTGGTCGCGGCGCTTGCGTTGGCGCGGGCAGAAATCACGCGCGCGGCGAGCGACTACGCGCTGTTCGCCGTCGCGTGCGCCTTCGCGGCCTGGAGCCACCCGGTCGCGATACTCGTGCCGATCTGCGCTGGAATTGTGGGACTTTGGCGTGACCATCGACTCGCGCTCGCCGCGCTCCTGGCCGGCGTGATCACCACAGTGCTGCTCTCGCCACTGGCGGGCGATGTTCTGGCAACGCGCGCCAGCTACACCCACATCAGCGCAGACCAACCAACGATCTTCTCGCGCGAAGGATTCGAGGCGATGGTCGGGCTTGCGTTGGCTTGGAGCGGGCGCGGCGACTTCTTTGTGAACTACATCCTCGTTGGCATTGCGTCGCTGAGCGCGCTTCGATTGTTGCGCGAACGCAGCAAGCAAATGCATCGCGCCCGACTCGTGCTGCTGCCGTTTGCGCTGGCGTTCCTGCTCGCCTTCGCGCTGGCGTTCACGCTGGGCACCTGGATCTACGCGCGTTTCCTGCTGTTCAGCATTCCCATTGGCACCGTGCTGCTGGTCATTGCGGTCCTGGCGCGCGAGGAAAGGCGTTGGATCGCGTGGATGACCAGCGCGCTGTTGCTGGTGGGAGCGCTCATTTCAATCGCCAGCTTTCGCTCCAAGCAACCGATCCGCGATGGCGTTGAGTTGGTGGCGCATGCGCGTGCGCTGGGCGCTGACGGCGCGGTCGCGACCATTGGCCTGCCCGACAACGCGGTTGGCTTCTACGCGCGGCTGCACGGATTTGAGGCCAAACCTACGGGGTTTCTTGGCGAAAGCCTGGCCCGCGTCATCGAGTCCGATCATCCGCGCTTCATCATCGTGCTCTATCCCGATCGGCTCGACCGACTCACCGCAACGACGCTTGCCGACGGCTACCACCGGACCGACCGACTCGAAGGCTGGGCCGACTGGGGACAGGGCGCGGTCGAGGTTTGGCAGCGTTCGCCGTAACCGTTAACCCGCCAGGGTCTCGGCGATCTCGCGGTCGGCGAACGGAAAGCGCATCCGCGCCATCGCGGCATCAAGGCGCTCGCGCAGCGGAAAGTCCTTGTGGTGGTGGGCAAAAAACAGCAGAACCGCGCGACCGACATCGGCGGGCGTGCGGGTCCCATCGGGCGAATAGATGTTGTAGTCGGCCCAGGAAAGGCGCAACTCGTGCAAGCTCGAGCCATTGGCGCCGTCGATCGAAGCATGCCAGATCCACGCCTGCTCCGCCTCGCGTTCGGCGCCGAGTCGAATGGTGGGCAAGTGATCGTCGGAGCGCATCATGGGAGGATACCATCACCCCTTCCCCACTTCGGTCGGGTCGCTTGAAACCACCATCGCATCCTGCACTTCAAGCGCATCTCCCTCCATGCACGCGCCGCTCCCTCGAATCACGGGCTTCTTCCTCGAATCATGGGCTTCTTCTTCGAAATCTTCCGGCTCGGTATTCGCAACCTCGGCCTGCACAAACTGCGCTCGACGCTGACGAGCCTCGGCATCATCCTTGGCGTTGCGGCGGTGATCGTGGTGGTCGCCGTTGGCGAGGGCAACAAGATCAGCGCGCTGCGCGAGGTTTCCGCGCTGGGCGCGACCAACATCATCGTTCGCTCCTCAAAGCCGCCTGAAGCAGCCAATGCTGGGCAAGCGCGCACCTTCTTCGTGGCCTACGGTCTGCTGCGACAGGATCTGCTTAGGCTCAACTCATCGTTGCCCGACGCTACGGCGGTGGTTCCGCTGAAGGCGGTGGGATCGGATGTTTCCTACGAGAACCAGCGCATCACCAGCCAAGTGTTCGGATCAACGCCGAAACTGCTTGATGTCGCGCGTTTGCACCTCGAACCGCGCGGCCGCTATCTGAGCGACGAGGATCTCGTCGCGCGCGCGCCGGTGTGCGTGGTCGGCAGCGAAATCGCCAAGCAATTCTTCCGCATGCGCGATCCGATCGGCGCGACCATCAAGATCGACAACACCGTCTTCCGCGTCATCGGCGTGCTTGAGCCGGTTGGTCTTGCCGGCGGCCGCGGTTCCGCTTTGGTCGGGCGCGACCTCAACAAGGACATCCATATCCCGATCACGACCGCGGAAAGTCAGTTCGGCGACATGGTCATGCGGCGGCAATCGGGCTCTTTCAGCGGCGAACAGATCGAATTGTCCGAGCTCTACATTGTTGCGCCCAATACCGATTCCGTCGTGCCAATCGCCGAGCGCGTGCGTCGCGTGGTCGACGCGGGACATCCTGGGCTTTCCGATGTGCAAATCGTGGTGCCCTGGGAACTGCTCGAAAATGCGAAGCGGCAGATGATGGTTTGGAATGTCATGCTGGTTGTGGTGGCGGCGATCTCGCTGCTCGTCGGCGGCATCGGCATCATGAACATCATGCTGGCCTCGGTCACCGAACGCACCCGTGAGATTGGCATTCGCCGCGCACTGGGCGCAACGCGCAATCACATCGTGCTGCAGTTTCTCGTGGAGACCGGCGCGCTCTCGGCGCTGGGCGGCGTGGTTGGAATCCTGCTCGGACTCGGCATTTCATGGGGTTTACAGCCGATGGTGCAGTGGCTGGTGCGACTGCCCTTCTTAGCTGGTGCGTTTGAGGGCCGACTCACGCTTGAACCAAGCGTAACGCTGTGGTCGATCGTGGTGAGCTTCATGGTGGCGGCGGGTGTCGGACTGGTGTTCGGCATCTACCCCGCGATTGTTGCAAGCCGCAAGGATCCGATCGAAGCGCTTCGTCACGACTAACTGCCGATGTTCGCATCCATCGTTCGCGCTGAAACGGGGCGATGTTCCTTGCGCTGCGCGCTCCAGGCGATCAGCGCAAGACCAAGCAATTCCGTCCACCACTTCATGGGAAACCAACCGCCAATGACCACTGCGTCGAGTTCGTGCAGTGATGTCATTCGAACCGCGATATAGGCGCCGATCAGTGCAAGACCTGCGAGCGCAGGCCACATGCGGCGCAGGCTCCCGCGTAACGCGTTCAACGCAAGCGTGCCGCCGAGCGCGACCAACAACAATCCGCCGAGCACGGCGCCGACCTGCACAGGGCGACGCGACGCGTACCACCCCTGTTCTTTGGCGGTGTCGCGCGCCGCCGCTGTCACCAGCGTCTGCAAATCAAGCTGCTTGTTCAGTGCGAGCAACGCCAGCACCATCGACAACATCAACCAAAAACGCGCTCGATTCACCGTGGTTTCTCGACAAAACGCTCGCCAGCACAGCCACGCCGTGATGGCGTACCCGCATGCGATCGTCCATCCGAGAACGGTCGGATCGCCGATCAACGCGGCTCCGACATCAGCGCTTCCAGCTTCTTGCCCTTGAATTCGATCGGCACTTCAACCGAAAAAGTCGCGCCCCGCCCCGGAACCGAGTGCAGTGAAACGCGCGCGCCGAGTCGGTCGGCGAGCTCGCGACAGATCGCTAGGCCAAGACCAGTGCCCGAATACGCGCGCGTGTGACTGGCGTCGACCTGCCGAAACTTCTCGAAGATGGTGTCCTGCATGTCGAGCGGGATACCCGGGCCCGCATCGATCACCGACGCAAGCACGCATACAACTCCGTCGTCGCGCACAAGACGACGCGCGGCAATCACCACCCGCGTGTCCTCGGGCGAGAACTTGATCGCGTTGGAAACGAAGTTGAAGAGAATCTGCTGCAGCTTTCCCGCATCGCTCTCGACGCTGGGAAGGTCGTCCTCGACCGCGGTCTCGACAGAAATCTTTCGCTGCAACGACTGCGGCCGCATGATCACCGCCAGGCCCTCGACGACATCCTTCACGCTGGTCGGACCGATGGCGACCTCAAGGCGACCGGCCTCGATCTTGGCCATCTGCAACAACTCGTTGATCATTTCCAGCAGGTTTCGCCCGCTTTGCAAGATGTTTCCGATGTAGCGTCGGCGCTTAGGATCGGCCTGAATGTCGGTGCGCGCAATCTCGTCGAGCAGTTCAGCAAAGCCGATGACCGAGTTGAGCGGCGTGCGCAACTCATGTGAGACATTGGCAAGAAACTCGCTCTTCAGCCGGTTGGATTCGAAGAGACCGACATTGGCCTCCGCCAGCTCGCCGATCTTGAGGTCAAGGCTTTCGTTCACCGCGCGCAACTGCGCTTGCCCCTCCTCGAGCCGATCAAGCATGCCATCAAACGCGCGCGACATGCGCTCGAAGTCGTCACCGGTCGAGAGTCGTGCGCGCGCAGTGGTACTGCCCTGCTCAACCCGCTCGGCAACCTCGGTCAGCGCGCGCACCGGACCAAAGATGAGTCGCTTGAGAATCAGGTGAAAAACCAGCACCGCCAGCGCAACCGCAATGATGCCCGAGGCGAGGATGTAGACCCGGTTCACCAGGATCTGCGCCTCGGCGAACTCGCTCTTGCGGTCGATGACCAGAACCGCCGCCACGGCGTCATCGGGCCGACTCGGCGCGCTCTTGCCAACGCCAACATCGAACTCGGGCACGGTGATCTCGCGCCACTGCGCCTCGCGGATCACTCGCGCGTATCGGTAGTGCGTGCTGCCCGCCGCCGTCTCGTGCTGAAAATTCTCCGTTGCGCTCGCATCGGCGGAAAAGCGACTGAAGCTCGACTGCAGGAAGGGATCAGACTCGGACTGCGATTCGCCGACCAGTTCGCCCACCCGATAGATCCGCCCAGCCAGCGGCCTGCCCGCGCCCGTCGCATAGACCGTCTTCGCATCGAGCGACTCGCGCGAAAGAATTTCGTTGGCCAGCTCACGCGAGAGCTCGAGTTGGCTGTCGGTGACGATCGTGCCCGTGCGAATCCACGGACCAGCCAGCGCACCTCCGAGAAGTGCAACCGCCGCGACCCCAAAGAGGATCTGACACTTGTTGGCAAGCGAGATACCCTGCGCCATAGGCGGTGATTCTACTTTGACCCGCCGTTCCAAGTCCGCAGCGAGAAAGAAGCATGTTTCGACCAGGTACCGATGAGACCAATGTGCAGTACGAAGATGTCCTCTGCAACTTTTGCAGACGCGCGTGGGACCCCGACGATCCGGCGCGACCGTTGATCGAGGGCCATCACGGCAGCCATCTTTGCGGCGAGTGCCTGTCGTTGGCCTACCTCGCGATCGTGCACGAGGGCAAGAGCGACCACCAGCCCGAACAAGCTTGCACCATGTGCCTCGAGGCACGCGAGGACGAAAGTTGGCGCAGCCCCGAGTTCAGCGACGCGGTGCTCTGCCGCCGCTGCGTCAAGCAATCGGCGACGGCGCTGGAGAAGGACAAGGACTACACCTGGAAGCGGCCGAGTGCGTGATCGGCGCCTGATTGCAGCGCTCAATTTCAGCGCTCAATTTCAGCGCTTGAGCAGGGTCATCGCATGGAACGGTCGTCCCTCGCGACGAAACTTGCGCTCGAAGTTGGTGCCGACAAGTTCACCCTCGCCCGCGCTTGCGGGGCGCGCGAATGCACGGCGTTCGAAGATGTCGGATGCGCGCTCGACATGCTCGACATCCCACGCCCACAGCGCGTCGTGATCGGTCACGATCCGCAATTCGCCGCCGGGCGCGAGCACACGGTGGAACTCGCGCAGCGTGTGATCTTGCACAACGCGCCGTTTGTGATGGCGCGTCTTAGGCCACGGATCGCTGAAATACAGGTGAATCACCGAGGCAACGGCGTCGGGAACTCGGCCGCGCAGAAAATCAGTTGCATCGCCGCGCAGCAGTCGGACATTCGAAAGTCCAACCCGGCGCACTCGATCGGCGGCGTAAGCCCAGAACTCTCCAGCCCACTCGATGCCGAGAAAATTCGTGGTCGGCTCGAGGCCCGCTTGCTGCAAGAGAAATGTGCCCTTGCCCGAGCCGATCTCGATCTCGAAGCGGCGCGACGGCTCGGCGAACCAAGCGCGCGGATCGAAGGCCAATTTCTCGCGCGCCTCGATCATGGTGGCAGCGTCGGGCAATGGCGCCAGCGACGACATTTCAATGCCGAACTCGCCCGGCACCAAATCACGACCGTGTCCAAGTCCAAAACTCATGGCTGCGCACCTGTGGGTTGAATGGCGTTCGCTGGCTTGAGCAGCCAAAGCCGTTGCGGGAGCGCGGCAACATCGGCGGCGTCGGTGGAGAAGCCCGCGCGTGTGGCTTGAGGAATCTGTGGCGCGGGCGCGGCCTTCGCCGTCTCGACAACCCACGCCACCATTTCGGCAAGCGCCTTCGGATCAAAGGTTGTCTCGATGGTGCTGTACTCGTCGGGCAGCCCGGTGGTCGCGGGTTGAAAGAGGTGATTGAGCCCGGGATAACGACGGATGGTGATGGGCGCGCCTGATTTCGCCTTGATTTCCTCGAGCAAACCCAGGTTTGCCTCGGCGACCACCTGCACATCCTTACTCCCGCACATCGCCAGCGTCGGCACCTCCAGACGCGCAAGCACGGGTCGAGGATCGAAGCGAATGAACTCGACCATCCACAGGTCGGTGAGTTGCTTCATTGCACCGTCGATGATCGATGCCATCGCCGCATCGTCGGGCGTTGGTTGATTGGAAAGCGCGAGTTGGCTGCGAATGAGTTCCACCACCAACGGCTGCAGTGCATCGGCGGCGCGAAACTGCTCGATGGCGCGCATCACCGCCGCATGCGCTGCAACGGCAACGGCCAGCTTGTCGGCGGGAGTTCCCGAGACTTCGTACATCCGCGCAGTCTGTCGCGTGAGCGTCTGCGCGCCCGACTCGGCCGGCGGCGCGAGCAGCACGATGAATGCCAGCGGATCTACCGGCAAATCGCCCGCGTTCTGCCACATGGCCACGATCGGCGCGATCATCGCGCCTTCGCTGTGACCAATCATGCCAACGCGCGCCGCGTCGATTGTGGGCTGACGCTTGAGCCATTCGCTGGCGATGTCGGCGTCGCTGGCGAAGTCGATCGAGGTGGCGCCAGCGAACGCGCCAGTCGACGCGCCAACGCCGCGATCGTCGCAGCGAAGCACGGCAACACCCGCGCGGGCAAGTGCGTCGGCGATGACGGCGAATGGTCGATGGCCGAGCAATTCCTCGTTGCGATTCTGCGGTCCCGATCCAGTAACAAGCACAACGGCGGGAAGGCGACCAGCGCGCGCAAGGCCTTTATCCGCAGGAATCGTCAGTGTTCCGCCCAGCGTGTTCCCGTTGGGATGATCGATGCGCACCTCAGTCTCCTGATATGGAAACGGCGCAACTGGATCCTGCGGGCGGCGCGGGCCAGCGAGTTTCGCATCCGCCACCAACTCGAAGCGAATCGGTCCGCGGAAAGTCGCCTGCGAGAAAGTGCCTTCCAGCACCTTCATTTCGGCATCTGCGGCAAGTTCGATCGTTGCGACCGAGCCTACGGGAAGGCGCACCTTGAATCCAGTTGCGGTGCGTTCAACGCCAACGGCCAGTTCGCGCACGCCCTGCGAAATGATCTCGATGGCGCCGCACCATCCATGCCGTCCCTCACCCAACGCGAGACGCATCGGAAGCTTTTGCCCCATCGCATCCAACACCGCGTCGTACACGCGCGCGCCCGCGACCGAGGTCACCAGATCAACGCGATGCATCGACCACACGCACGGCGGCGGCATCATGGAACCCTTGGCGTCAAGAAACGCGAAGGAACCCGCAATCAGCGTGCGGTCATCGTTGAGCGCTCCTTCAAAACGAGCTCGTTTCCCGCCGGAATCGAGGGTGAACGCAAGATCGTTTGCGTCGCCCACAATCTCGACCGCAGGCTTGGCCAACGCACCCGCAGTGAGAACGGTGATGTCGATCTCTGGTCCAGCTGCGCCCGCGCGAACCACGATCGTCACGGGCAGATCAAGCCCAGGCTTGCCATTGATCGAAGGGCTCACGACACTTCCCATCCACGCGCCCAGCCACGCATCGGAAAGTTTGTCGGAAGACTCCACAACGCACGCCGATGCGGGATCGACATGACCCACGGTCCATGCAACCGATGTGATCACGAGCAATCCGCGCGCGATGAAATTCATCAGCGTCGTCTTGCTCATAGAGAATGGATCGCCCCGGCCAGGAAGCGCGTGAGGTTTATGCATGATGGTGCGGAGCATATTGCGCCGCGGCGGGGAGGTTCGGCCGACACCCGAAGCAAGTTCCCCAATGAAGGTCCCGAGTCAAGCGTCCGAATCGGTGGCCGCCGCACGCGGGGCACGCGGCGCCGGACGCGAACCCTCAGGCCTGCTCCAGTCGACGCGCTTGCCGTCGGCGTGGAGAAGCTCGAGGTCGTAGTAGAGCCGCTGATCAGGCTCAAACAGATGAGTCACGATGTCGACAAAATCCACCACCACCCAGGTCGTGCTCTCGTCGGAATTCGTGCGGTAAGGATGCTGGTCGCGCGCCTTGCCGATGTCCTCGATCTCCTGGGCCGACGAGCGCATCTGCCGCTGGCTGGTTCCCGAGGCAATGACGACATAATCGCAAACCTGGCTGCGACCACGCACATCGAGCAGAATCACATCGCTGCACTTGGATTCGGAAAGTGTGCGTGCGATCTCAATCGCGAATTCGCGAATGGCCTCGGGATCTGAAGTGCTGCGTGAACGCATACGAAAACTAGATTTCTAAGGACGCCTGCTCAACGCAACGACGCACATGAACACTGTTGCCCGGACGAAAGTCCGGACGAAAATCCAGACGAGGTTCTTTAGAAAGCCCCGCTCAAAAACCGCACAACGCACGGTTTCTAAGCGAGCAAACTCGGTTGCTTAGAAGCCGCCGCCGCCGGAGCGAGCGCCGCCAGTGCGACCCTTGCCCTCAGGCTTACGCGGACGACCGCCACCCTGACGATCAGCGCCTGGGCGAACCGGACGCGGCTCATGACGACGCGCGTCGCGACGATTGCGCTCGGATGGCTTCTCGTAGTTCTGCCGGCGCTTGACATCCTTGATCAAGCCTTCCTTCTCGCAGAGCTTCTTAAAGCGACGGAGCATCTGCTCGACGGACTCGCCACTACGGGCCTTAATACGGATCGCCATCTGAATTCAGTTCCTTCGAAAGGGTTTCGACTGCCGAGTCGGCCATTGGACACGAATACCCGTCCACGGTCAAGCGGTGGATGTCATGGGTCCGTGGAGAAGTTTCGCGGGGAGGATCGAGCGAAGGATGGCGCGCCCGTGACTTCCCCGCTCCGTCCTACGAACCTATCCTGCCCACCCTTGCCGCTCATTATCGACACTTACAACGTACTTCATGTCACCGGCGTCCTTCCCGGCGAGTTGGCCGTGGGCGAGCCGGAGTCGTTGGCGAAATTGATTGCGGGAAGCCGATTCGCTGGCGATGCGGTGTGGCTGGTGTGCGACGGCGTGCCGCGCGGGGCTTCGCG
>QWPT01000002.1:79516-95608 GCA_003671075.1 Planctomycetota bacterium | reverse complement strand
CTTGATGGACGCGAAGGAGTTCAACTCCTTGACGCGCTCGGAGGACTCGATGACGCTACGCTCGACGCGTTGATGAAGGCGCATGAACCGGCGATCCGCACCGAAAGCGCCCGCAAAGGCTCGAAACGAAAAGTAGGCAGGAGGCATCCATGAGTACCGGACACCGACCGAATCCAACGATTGACTTCGATCACCCTCCCGCCGACCCGCTGCCCCTCTTCGATCAATGGCTCGCCGATGCGAAGAAGCTTGCCACGCCCAATCCAAATGCAATGACCTTGGCCACGGTCGCAAGCGACGGCGCGCCCAGCGCCCGCGTTGTGCTCCTGCGGGGAATGTCGCGCGACGGTGCGCGGTTTTTTACGAATCGCAGCAGCCGCAAAGGACGCGAATTGGCTGAAAACCAGCGCACCGCACTGCTTTTCTTCTGGGACGAGCTCAATCGGCAGGTGCGCATCGAGGGTTTGGCGTCGCCCACCTCGGACGCCGAAAGCGATGAGTACTTCGCGCAACGCCCCTTCGACAGCAGGATCAATGCCTGGGCGAGCGACCAGAGCGAACCCGTCGCCAACCGCGCCGAACTCGAGCGCCGCGCCGGCCAGTTGACCGAGCGTTTCACCGGCATCGATGTGCCGCGACCACCACACTGGGGCGGCTATCGCGTGAGTCTCGATCGCATTGAGTTCTGGCAAGGCGACAAATACCGCCTGCATGACCGCATCGCGTACACGCGCAACGCCGACGGCCGATACACCGTTGTCCGCCTTTGTCCTTGATATCACGGCTCAAAACTCTAGCTCTCAGGAGCCCGCGCGCCAGACATCGAAGCGCACGGTTTTTCCTTCGACCGACCAGTCAGGCGTGGCGAGTTCGGGTGCGTCGTCGCTGCGCTTGAGCACCACGCGCATGCGCGCACATCGACGGGCGGCCGCTACCAATTCATCCGCGTCGTGATCCGAACCAACCAACGCGCGCAGCACAACCATCTCCTTGCGGGGAAGCGCGCTCTTCTTTTTTTTCGGCGGAAACATCGGATCAATCACGACAGCGTCGGGCGCGGCATCGGTGCCCGCATGCGCATCGAGCCACGCGCGCGCATCGGCGTGCACGACCTCGAGACGATCTTCGATGAGCGCGAGAAGCCTCGGATCGCGTCGGGCGCGGGCAAGTCCGTCGACGGCCAATTGATGAACTTGCGGCGAACGCTCAAGCGCAATCACGCGAAAACCCGCAGCAGCAAGCAGAAATGCGTCGCCGAGCAAACCCGCGGTTGCGTCGACCACCGTGCGCGCATCGCCGAGCGCCTTGACGATCGGCATCGCCCGCGCTTGCGCGAGCCCGCCCCGCAGCGAGATCTGCGCGAGATCGCAGTGAATTCCCCTGCCCTCGCGCTCACCCTCGCGGCGAAGTTCCACAAACGACGACGGGTCACTCTCCGCACCGACGCGGGCGACGATGAACGGCGACCCAGCGTCGTGCTCGTTCACGCCTTGGCAAGTCCATGCTCGAGGTCGTTCCACAGATCCTCGAGATGTTCAACGCCGACCGAAAGTCGCACCAACGAATCACTGATCCCCAGTTGAGCGCGCATTTCCTCGGGCACGCTTGCATGGGTCATGATCGCGGGATGTTCGATCAGACTCTCGACACCACCGAGGCTCTCGGCAAGGGCGAAAAGATGGACATTCTCGAGGAAGCGGCGGCTCTCGCCGATTCCGCCCTTGAGGAAGATGGTGATCATGCCGCCGAAAGCGGGCTTTGCGTCGAGCTGCATCTGCTTGGCCGCGAGCGCGTGTTGCGGATGACTTGCGAGTCCCGGATACACCACCTTGGCAACCTTCGCGTGTCGCTCCAAACGACGAGCGATTTCCATCGCACTCACGCAATGACGCTCCATGCGCACATGCATCGTCTTGAGTCCGCGCAGGCCGAGGTACGCGTCAAACGGCCCCATCACGCTGCCGATTGCGTTCTGCATGAAGCGCAGTTTCTCGGCGATTTCCGCGGATCCAGTGATCAAGGCGCCACCAACGGTATCGCTGTGGCCGCCGATGTATTTGGTCGTGGAGTGCATGACGATGTCGGCGCCATGCTCGAGCGGACGCGTCAGCATGGGCGTTGCGAAAGTATTGTCGACCACCGAGATCGCCCCCGCCGCGCGCGCAAGCCCACAGACTGCCGCGATATCGACCAGCTTGAGCGTTGGATTGGTCGGCGTTTCGATCCACACCATTTTCGGCTTGTGCTGGCTGATCGCCGCGCTGGCCTTCGCCAGGTCGCTCATGTCAACATGAACGACCTTGTATCCCGCGCTGCGCGTGCGCACTCGGTTGAGCAGACGGTTGGTGCCGCCGTACACATCGTCCATGCACACGATCGTGTCACCAGCGTCCATCAACTCGAGCGCCGTTGCGATGGCGGCGAGGCCGGATGCAAAGGCGAATCCGCCGCAAGTACGCTCCGACTCCTCGGAAAGCCCCGATCGCTCGAGCACCGCAATGCAGCGCTCGAAGGCGAATCTCGTTGCATTGTGGCTGCGCGAATACTCGTAGCCCTTGTGCACGCCAGGCGATTCCTGGATGAAGGTCGAGCTGGTGTAGATCGGTGGCATCACCGCGCCCGTGGTCGGGTCGGGATGCTGGCCGCCGTGAATGCAATCGGTCGCGAGGTGCGTGTGGTTGTGTGACATGTCAGAGCTGCTTCCGCAGGTAGTTAATGAGATCGATCTTGGTGATCAGTCCGTAGAAATGCTTCTCGTCGGCGACGACCGCCACGCGGTCAGCGCGGAAGATCGGCATAAGGTCATTGACGCTCGCGGTCGGACGGATCGTCTCAACACGGCTGGTCATGAAATCCTTCACGGGCTTCGCCGCGTAATCGCGGTCGCGCACAAGCGCGATCAACACATCGCTTTCATCGAGAATTCCGACCACGCGATCCTTCTCGTCCACGACCGCCATCTGCGAGATCGAGAACATGCGCATGCGCTTGATCGCCTGCGCGACGGGGATGTCGGGCGTCAGGCAGAAATCCTCGCGCTCGAGATGGCGCCGCGCGATGAGGTCGCGGATATCGCCGTAAGTCGGTCGCTTGATAAAGCCGTTGTCGACCATCCAGAAGTCGTTGAACATCTTGGACAGGTACTTCGCGCCGTTGTCGCAGATCAGAGTGACAACGCGCTTGGGTTCCTTCTGCTCGCGGCAGTACTTCAGCGCCGCCGCAAACAGCGTTCCGACCGACGAGCCCGCAAGCACGCCTTCCTTTTTCAGCAGCTCGCGGGCGGTGTGGAACGCCTCCTCGTCGGAGATCGCATATGCCTTAGAAACAAGGTCAAGATGGCAAATCGATGGAATGAAATCCTCGCCAATGCCCTCGACCAACCACGATCCAGGCACGACAGTTTTTCCCTCGTTCACCAGCGGCGCAAGAATCGAGCCGACGGGATCCGCAAGGATGATCTCGCACTTGGGATTGCGCTCCTTGAGAAACTTTCCAACGCCACTCACCGTGCCGCCCGAGCCGATGCCCGCAACGAAGGCATCGATCTTGCCTTCCATTTGCGCCCAAATCTCGGGCGCGGTCGTGTCGTAGTGAGCCTGCGGGTTCGCCTCGTTGGTGAACTGGCTGGCGTAGAACGCGTCGGGATCATCCTTGGCGATTTTCTCGGCGACATCCTGGTAGTACTCAGGATGACCCTTGGCAACATCGCTGCGCGTGAGCACGACCTCGGCGCCCATCGCGCGCAGATGCGAGATCTTCTCATCGCTCATCTTGTCGGGCACAACGACAGTCAGGCGATAGCCCTTCTGACCCGCAACCAGCGCAAGTGCGAGACCAGTATTGCCCGCGGTCGCCTCAACAATGCGGCCGCCCTTCTTGAGCTTGCCCGACTTCTCCGCCGCGTCGATCATGGTCACCGCAATGCGGTCCTTGATCGAATTGCCTGGGTTCAACGACTCCATCTTGACGAAGAGCTGGCATGGCCCAGTGTCGATGCGAGTGATCTCGAGCATCGGCGTGTTGCCGATCATCTCGAGGATGTTGCGAAAGACCGGTGCAGTGGTATGCGCAGAACTCATGGGAGTCGAAGTGTACAGAAGCGGTCCGCTTCTGCTTGCGGCAATCAAGCCCGCACACGCAGCAGGGTGAAACCACTGAAATTCAGCGGCTTTCGCTCCACTTTCCCTCGCGCCACCACGCGCGGCTCGGATCAACGCGCCAAGTCGACACGGGATCGGAGAGGTCGATTTCGATGAGCGGCTCATCACCTTGCAGCGCAAGGTCGAGGCCGGGCGCGCGCGACTCGCCGCTGCGCAAGGCGAGCTCGATGAGCAGGCCATTGGCAATGATGTCTTCGTCGGTTACGCCAGCCCCACCAGCGCGCGTCGCCTTGCACTCCTCGCGAAATACATCGGCTCCGCCAGCGAGCCGCTCACCAACGAGTTCAAGCAGCGCGTCGGCGTTGTCCTGCTTCAGCGCGTTGAGCGCCTTGCGGCCTTCGCCGCGACGGTGAAAGCTGATCGCGCGAGCGAGCGCTTCGAGTTGCGCGGGTTCAGCGCTGAGCCCGCGGCGGATCGCGCCACGGCCACCGACAAGTTCGGCCGCCGCGGTTGCGCGTGCCTTCTCTTGCGGCGTTTGCGCGATCGATGCCAGCGCCAACATTGCGCTGCGCCCGAGCCGGGCCGAATCGAGTGCGCCCGCAAATCCGAACAGCTCGCCGGCAAGTTGGCGCTCGGCCTCGGAAGTCGCTGCGTCGGCGACCTCCTCGCCGAGTTCGAGATAATCCATCGGCCGCACTGGATCGAGCTTGGCCAAGCGCGCATTCCAGCGCGTATCGGCAGCGGGCGATGTTCGCGCGGCAAACCCGCCCAATCCAAGCGAAAGTACGGTCAAACTCAACAACGCCGATGCGGTCAAGCGACGGATGGTGCTGCGCGCACTCATGGTCATCGTTCCAGTCGCCATGATCAACCAGACCTTTCCGTCGCCCGTGGCGCGAGTCCCTTGCCGAGAATGTTGAGCATCGCGTTGACATCAGAGGCGACCTGCTCGCTGGCGCTTTGCGCAGAGGCACGGGCACGCCGCGCGCCGGCGACGATCTCGCCAAGCGTCGACTGCAACGACGGCTGACGCGACGCAACCAGCATCGCCGCGTACTCGACCAACGCCGGCGTTTCCGCAGCCATGCGCTGAGTTACGCTTGCGGCCAGCGAACGCCGCGCGTTGCGCTGGCGCTCGATTTCATCAACCGATGAAGGGAACGGCTCGGCGAGGAACCGCGTTGCCGCCTCCGCACGCATCGCGTCGCCAAGCACGGAGATCGCGCGGTCGGGCCGAGTGGCAAACACAGAAGCGGCATCGAACTTGCCGCCAGACTTGCCATAAGCCACCGCCAGCGCCGCCGCCTGAGTTGCGATCTCCGCGCACGCAGAATCAATCGCGTTCTCAGCACTCTCGTCCATTTGGTAGATCTTCTCGAGCAGCGCGCGTCGACCCTCGGAAATCCAGTCGCGGCCTGCGACGGTGGATCCAGAAATCGCGCCGACGAAAGTGCGAGTGCTGTCGGAACCCGAGCCATCGGCAAGCGCATCGAGCAGCGCACGCAGAACCTCGCGGCCGTTGGCGTAGCGATCGATGAGAACCTTGCAGAGTTCATCGCGCAGCTCGGGCTGATTGCTGCGCAGCGCCTCAACTACGGCCAGACGCGCATCGATCGGACCAAGATCGCCCGCGGATGGGCGTGAACGCAGCATGCGAATCGCGTCGAGCCTCGAAGGGGTGTCACGCTTGGTCGTCCATTCAGCCACAAAACTGCCATCGAGGATTCCGCTGCTGGCGACACCAGCGCGCTCTCCGCTCGGCGAGGCCGTCCATTCCTTGCCTTCGCGCTCGATGAGTTCCGTCGATTGCGCGGCGCCCGACTTCGCCATTTTTTCATCGGAACGCTCGAAGCCGCGAACAACGCGCGCAAACGCAAGCCCCGCAGCGGTGTTGCGCAGACGCTCGGCCTCGTTGGAGGAAGGCAGCGCAACGATCTTCTCCAGCCCGGTCTTCCAGAGTTCCATTTGCGACTCGTCGACATAGACCGCTTCGCCAGCCGATGTCGAAGTCACGCGAGGAAACGCCTTGTCGACCCGCTCGGCAAGCGTGGCGCGCGCAGTTTCATCAGCGTTGGTTGCAAGCACGAGGTCGGGGCCGTACCACGCCACACCGAGGTCAGCGTCGAGCAGACTGGTGAACACCCAGATGCGGGTCGGCGGAATGTTCTTATCGAGAATCCAAGCCGAAAGCGCGTTGCGCACCGAGTCGGCCTCCGCGCCACGGCCGGTGAAGTCGAGCGCGCGAATGAAGAAGGCAAGCGTGTCAACGATCGGGCCAGGTTGGTCGAGCGCACCGGGCGCGCGCAACACCGCGTCGATCGCGGCCACCAACGCACGAATGCGCAACTTCGGTGTTGAGCTCGCAGCGAACACCGCCTCGTTCCAGCGCGCAACATCTTCAAGCGTGCTCGAACCGAAGACCACCTGCTCTGCCAAACGAGGCGCGGCGGCGGAAAGTGATTCGATCGCCGCGACGCCAAACGGATCGTCGACCTGGCCGCGCGGAATGGCGACGAGGCGCTGACGCATCTCCTCGCGCGCGGCAGCGGCAAGTTCGGGCGACTGGCTTGCATCGAGCGCAACCGCGGCCAAACAACCCGCGCCAAACGCGAGCCGCCATTCGCGCTGCCAGGCGGGAACTGCGCGTTGAGCGAGATCAGAACTGCTGCCAGGAACCGACTGCATCACGAGTCGAAGACTGTCGGCGCCATGCGCACTTCGAGCGACGGCGCCAAATGCTTGCACAGTGTCGGCGCGATATCCACCCGACGCAGGCCAGGCATCGGCCGCGCGCGACAACGCCTTGCCCAACAGCTCAAGCGCCCGCGTCGATTCGCTAGAACCGTCGACACGACCCTTGGCCGCCGTAAGCGCACGCGCCGATTCATCGAGATCCACCAGCCAAGTCGCCGCAGCACTGGCTGATTCCGCAACCGCTGCTGGCGTTGAAGTCGCAACAAATCCAGGCGGACGAGGGAACTTCGCCGGAGCGGCGAGCGCAGCGATCGGCGCTACCGACTTGCCGTTGGCATCAACATCACCACGCGGCGCCGATGCGGCATTCTTCGACGAATCGCCGGTATCCGCGACCAACGGCGCCTTGATTTCACCGTCACCGGAAACCGCAGCGTTGTCGTTCCAGAAGAAGAGGTAGCCAAGCGCGCCGATCCAAGCGAGCGCGAAGCACGCGAAGATCACGGTCAGGCGAATCTGCGATTTCGCCGAGCCGCTTCCGACCTCGTCGCGCAGCACATCGTTGATGCGGGTGAACACGCGTTCGACCGCGCCCTCGGCGACATCGGCGCGGCTCATTGTGTGCGGCGCGGCCATCCAAGTTGTTCGCGCGGATTCTCCGACATCGCCCATCGCGCTGCGCATTCCGTCGCCCTGCGAAAGAAACGCGGTGAGTCCGAGCACGACGCGCTCGAGATGCGAAACCGAAACGCCGTAATCCTCGGCAATGATCGCCAGCCGCTTGGCACAGGTGGCGTTCCATCCGCCGCTCACCACGAGTATCGCCAAAGCAACTCGGTCGAAATCAGTGAGATCCTCGGCAGAAAGACCGATTCCTGGCTTGCTGATCGCCGTGGGCGCAACCACCGAAGCCTTCTTGATCGCAGACGCGGTCGGCATCGCTTGCATGCGAGCGGCGGCGCGACGGGCAGCGATCGGATGGAGCGGCCCCTTGCCCGTGAGCGCGAGTTCGGCCTGCAGCCGATCGGCGGAAAGCTCGAGCAACTTCTGCAGGCGCTTCGCCTCGATGCTGCCCGCAAGCGGATGACGTGCGATTTCGTCGGCGCGGCGTTCGAGCGCAGCCTCAATCTGCCCGCTCTTGAGCGGCTCGCCCGCAGGCAGCGCCAGCAGCGCGCGATCATCGGGTTTCGTGGCATCGATGCCGAGAAAGCGTCGTTCTGGAGTCATGCTCATGGCGCCGCCTTTGCGCCTGAGGCATCAACCGGCGCTTGTTTCGCTGGTGTTTCGGTTGGTTTTTCCGCGGGAACTTCTGCGGGCACTTCTGCGGACTGTTCTGCGCGAAGGGACTTCTCAATTTCAATGATGCGTGAACGATGCGGCTCGGGCCCGAGGTCGGGATACAGCGCGCGGAACTGCGCGAGCACAGCGCGTGCGCGCTCGGGCGAGAGTTTGGCAAGCACGCGCAACTGATCAACCTTGGCGTTGAACCAAGGTTCGGTGCGCGGAGGAAGTCCGCCCACCAGCGATCGCAGCAGATCGGATGCGCGATCAAGGCTCCCCGACGCCTCGGCGAACAACGCACCTGCGCGCAACAGCGATCCGTCGTTGGGACGCTTCTTCAGTTGAATCTCGACGAACTCAAGACCGAGCACCGCTTGATCGCGATCGCTATTGGAGCGCACGAGTTCTGTGCGTGCATCAAGCACGATGGCGGCAATCTGCGTGAGCGCCGCCGCATCGGGCGCGCCTGGCTCCATCGCCACCGCGACTCCACCAGCACGCGCAAAGATCGCATCGCCCGCGCGCAGGATGCAGGCGACATACGCGCCGCGTTCCGCCGCATCGGCTGGAACAGAGCGGCGCTTGGCCTCGGCGCCGCGGATCGCCAAACGCAGCCCCGCATCGGCCCACAGTTTGGTGGCCGCCGGCTTCTCGAACGGCGCAAGCGCTGGCTCGACATCAGCCCAGCGGTCGGAGAGCATCGCCAATTGCAGTCGACGATAGGCGATCTCCTCCTCGGCCTCGCGAAGGTCAAACTGCCCTGCAGCCGCCGATTTTTCTAGGGCAGCGATCATGGCGGCCGCCATCTGCGTGGCGCGCACCTCATTGGCAAGCAGGACCTCGAGCGACTGGCGCGCAATGGTCGAGCTCGATGATGGCAGCCCGGTCGCGGGGTCAACAGGCAGCTCGCCGAGCACCGCGATGTAGCGGCGCCCCGTCTCTTCGCGCGGCTCCTTGCCGGCACGGAATGTTCGGTAGAGACCTTCGAGCGCTTGGCGGCGCGACACAAGCCAATCCTTGCTTTCAGGCTTGATACGCAGCAAATCGGTGACATCGGTCGACGACGGCTCGGCCATCGCGGCAACCTTACGCACGAGCAACTCAGGCACATGATCGCTGCCAGGAAAGCGCGCGAGGAACGCGTCGACGCGGCGCAGAAGGTCCGCATCAAACGCGGCGCGCTCGGTGGCGACAGTGGTTTTTCGGCGGGCGTCGTCGAGCGAAAGAATGGAGAAACGCGCTGCATCCTCGGCACGATCACCGACCGAATCGGTGGCAACGGCTTCGAACTGCGCGGCCGCCTCGGCGAACTGCCCCGCGCCGCGCAGACTCCACGCATGCATGAGCCGACAAGCGTTGACGGCCTCGGGAAACTTCTTGGCGTCGGGCGCATCGAGCGCGGACTTCAGCGCGACGGCGGCACTGTTGGCCGCGCGCACCAACGGTTCGGACTCCAACTTCTGCTTGTCGGAACCGGCGGCGGCGATCTGCGTCTGCGACTCGTCGTAAAGACGCACTGCGCGGACATACTGAGGCACAAAGCCTCCTTTGCCCTCGCCTTGACTGCCAGCATCGGCACCGTCCTCGCCCAAGATTCCCTCGCCGTACTTCTTCACCAAATCGCGGATCGCCGTGAGTTCGCGCTTGGCCGCGAGCAACGCCACCGCCTCGCGGAGAAGCTGGCGCGCATCGGCGTCGCTACCGCCCTTCTCAACCGCGCGCGACGCAGCGACCCGCGCCCAGTTGCCCGCGTCCTCGCGCGGCGCAATTTCGCCAAGCAGCTTGCGCGCCTCGGTAAACGCGCGCGCTTCTAACGCCGCCACCAACGACCAGCCCACACGCACATCGCGCACCGACGGGTAGGTGTCGTTGAAATCAAGCAGATCAAGCCAACGCGCTGCCTCGGCGTATCCGCCCGACGGCGCCTTCGCCAACGCAAGCCCAAGAATCGCGCTCGCGTACAACTCGTCAGCGCGCAAAGGCTCGGAGACCTCGCTCGGCGCAAGCTTGCCGTCGCGTCCGCCGAGCAGTGGCAGAAATATCGAAACAGCGCGATCGGAATCCTTGGGATCGTCGCGCAAAAAGCCGCGATACACCAAGCTCCACGCCGCGAGGTAGCGCGACACTCCTGCAAGCGCGGTCTCGCGATCCTTCGATTCCTGCAGCACTTCGGCCTTCATCGCGTCGTTGGAATCGATGCGGCGATCAATCTCATTCGCACGCTTCTCGGCGCGCGCGCTGATCTCGAGCAGGCTGTCGATCTGCTGCGAAAGCAGCTCGGCGGCGCCATTGGCGTCACCGGGCATTCCAGCGCGAATCGACTCAGCGGTGCGCGCGGCAGTGCGGTAGCGCGCGCGAGCGGCGGCAACGCGGAGAGCGTCGCCCTTGGCCGAAGTCACGCCGCGCGCGAGCTCATCGGCGCGGCCGAGCAATCGTGCCTGCACGGCGGGATCGATAGAGGCGTCGAGCATGCGCGAGAACAACTCGGCCAAACGATCGAGTAGCTGGGCCTTCTCCTCGCCGGCCGCCGCATCGGCAAGCGCTTCGATGCGCAAAGCCGCCAACGAATCAAGCCCGCGCGCATCGAGATAGTCGAGCAGTTCGTCTGCGTGCGTCGAGGTGGCCGCGCTCAACGCCAACGCCGCCGCAAGTGCGCGCGCGGCGCCAAACGCCGTAAAGACCGACGCGGAGATGCATGGTGCGTTACTTCGCAGGAACATAGGTCACCGCCTCGAAGCCAACATCGCGGCCAACCTGAATGGCGGCCGCTGCGGAGCCAACATCAACACCGGGATACACGCGCACGAACAGACCGCGGTCAATCGTGAGCGCCTTCAAGGCGGTCGAAAGCGCCGTGCGATCGCCGTAATCCACCGAACCAAGTCGATACACCAGCGCACCGCTCACTCGCAACACTTCAAGCACCTGCGGCTCAAGATCGTCCTTCGCATCGGTCCCCTGCTGCACGCGCAAGTTGGGCGTGAGCTTCGACTCGTTGCTGCCCGCGCCGCTGGTGAAGATGAAGTACGACAGCAGGAGAAATGTCGCGTCGATCATCGACGCGAGATTGAGCTCGGGCTTGCGATCGGATCCTTTGCGACGAAAGCGCATGTCAGCGATTCCTCTCGGTGGCAAGGCGAATCGAGGAAATGCCGCGCGCGCTCAGACGATTGAAGACCTCATTCAACTTGCCCGCATCGCAGTTACGGTCGGCACGGATCAGCGGCTTCAGCGCATCAACGCCGCCAGCGTGGGCAATCGCCTCTTCGACAAGACGATCGAGCGCCTCGAACGAAACCACATTGTCGCTCACCACGATGCTGCCATCAGCGAGCACATTAATCATCAGACCCGCTTGCTCGCGATCCTCGCTGTCCTCGCCCTTCTCCTTGGGAAGCTCGAGGGTCGCCCGCGACTGCTCCGCCATTTGCGCAGTGACCAGGAAGAAAATCAACAACTGAAACACGATGTCGATCATCGGAGTCATGTCAATGACGACGGCGCGGTTGGAGTTGCGGCTGTTCTTGAACTGCACGGCGATGATCCTCTGCTACCAAACGGCGGCCTGACGGCGCACTTACTTCTTGCGACCGCTCTTCTCCACAAGCAGGACGATTTCCTCGGCATTCGAAGCGCATTCGCCCGCGAGAGCGTCAACGCGATTGCGCAGGTATCCATAGATCGACACGCACGGAATCGCCACGACCAGGCCCTGGAAGGTGGTGATGAGCGCGATCGCGATGTTCTCCGCGAGCGCGCCGTAGTAGTTGGCGTTGTTGGCCGCTCCCGACGCAACGGTGTCGAACGCGCCGATCATGCCCTGCACGGTTCCGAGCAGACCAAGCAGCGGCGCCACCGATCCGATGGTCGCGATGACATCCATCGCGCGATACAACCGGGCAGTCTCTTCGGCGCCCGCTTCTTCCATCGCGCTCTTGATTTCAAACGCGCCGAAGGGCGAACGCAGAAATCGCTTCAAACCAGCGGCAATCACCCGCAAGTAGTAACAATCGTTGGCGGGCAGCGTCGCGTATTCGAGCGCGCCCTCGAGGTCGCCGCGTTCGACGAGCTCACGCACACCCTTCACTCTTTCGGCAGGCACAAGGGCGTTGCGGCGAATCTGCACAAAGTGGATGACCACGAATGCCACCGCGACAACCGAGAGCACCACGATGATGTAGCCGATGATTCCGCCGCCAGTGATGAACTTCAGCAGCGAGCCGCTGCCTCCGTCGGCGGGTGCGGCTGCAGGATCAGCTTGGAGGAGAATGGTGGAGAAAAGGCTGTTCATGTCGTGATTCCGTCAGCGTCCGCTGGAATGGGTGATGTCCTGAAGCTTTTGCTCTGCGAGCACCGCGAGCTGCGCCGCACTCGACTCGTCGCCTGATTCGCGGAGAAGGCTCGCGGCCTCCTCCAGTGCATACGCATCGACGAGTCCGGTCCGATCCAATCCGGAAGCGGGAACGGCGAGAAACTCAAGTGCTGCGCGTCCGAGCGCACCAGCGCGGTCGCTGGCTGCGGCACCAGCAACGACGGGCGCGGTGCGGGCGATCCGCGCGCGACAGGTTCCGATGGCGGCGATGCGCCAAGCGCTGAGGTAGCTCGGAGGCTCCTCGAAAGCACGGTCGAAGGAACCGACCGCCTTGTCGAGCGAGCGCACATCGGCAGCGGAGGCGATGTCCTCCAGAAGCCCGAGCGCGCGCAACGCAGGAGATGATTCCTTTGCGGGGTCGTTCCCTGATTCAAGACCTAACTCAGGCCCTGAACCAGGCACGCCACTAGGCGCGGAAATCCGCACGCCTTTGGCGATTCGCACAATGCTGCGAGCGACCTCGCCCGACTCGCCCGAGGCCTTCGCCGACTCGCAAGCGCCGATCAACTCGGCGCGACGAGACGCGGGCATGAAAGGTGAAAGTTCGGGCAACAGTCCGTTGCTGGCGTCGATGGCCGGAGGAAGTGTTGGAAAGCGCGACGCGATGCCCATGCCCCGATGGCGAAGGCACGCGAGCCAGGGATCAGCCGCAGCGCGCAAATCGCCGGCGGAAAGCGCGCAACGCAGCAATCCCTCCGCAACAAGCGCAGCCGTTGGCCCGTCGGCGTCGCGAAAGCGCGACCAGTGCTTGGCCAGTTCAGCCTGCGCCAGCGCCGCGTCGCCACGCTCGATGCGAATGCGCGCGCGCCAAAGGTCTTCGCCGATCTCAAGGAACTCCGCGAGTCCGGTGCCGCCCGACTGACCCTCAACCGCGCGCACCATGTCCCAAGGAATGACTTCGCCTTTTTCCGCAGCTCCGCGCGCGGATCCGGCGGCAACCGTGTGAATTTCGAGTCCATGACTATCGCCGAACACACTGTCTGCAACGATCGGCTGCGCAGTTCCGCGCAAGATCACTGTTGTAGAAGCAAAGGTCGTTGCGGACGTCATCGAAGCAAGCGCGCTTACGAACAGAACGTGAGAAAGCACGGCTTGTGAAGGCATGGCTCGTGAAAGCACGGCTGTTGAAAGCATGCGCGCACAACCCATCACGGATTCCCTCCCACGCCGCGCGTGGGGACGAAGCGGAAAACGCCTCGGTTTTCCCGCGCCATTTGCACCAGCGGATCCTTGCCCGCCTCGCTAGAGAAGCCGATGGTGTTGATGATCACCTCGCGCTTCATCGCCGCGGCAAGATCGTGCACGTGGTAGTTGGTCTCGCCAGGAATCTCGCCGTCGGTGAGAAAGAAGATCACATCGGGCGGCTGCGGCAGCTTGAACACGATGTCAAACGCTTCGTGCGGATAGGTGCCGCCGCGCGGGCCTTGCAGATCGATCCATTGCGCCATGCGATTCTTGTTGGCGCGCGTGGCCTTCAGCCATCCGTCCATTTCAAAGTCCGGGCGAATCGCGCCGTTCGAGAAGAGCACGACATAGAACTGCGTGAAATCAGGCAACGCATTGAGCGAGCGCTTGAGTTCGCTGAGCGCCGTGACAATGCGGTTCTCCTGCTCCATCGAACCCGACACATCGACGATGTAAGCGAAGCGGGTTCCGCGGCCACCGACACCGAAGAAACTGGTGCCACCGCCGCCCTTTCCGCTGCCGATGCCGATGCCAGAGCCAGGACCGCCGGGACCTGCGACCGCGCCGATGCCAGGAGCTTCGATCGCGCCCCAGAGGTTTTCGTTCGGATTGCCGCTGGCTTCAGTGGAGCCGAGATTCGGGGTCGGATCGAGGTCAGTCGTCACCGGCCCCAACACCAGCGGTGATGGATCGGGCATCTCGAGCTCGTCATTCACTACCTCGACCGCCGGCGGAAGTTCCTGCAGCGCGAGCTCGATGGCCGCCGACTGATTGTCCTCGCGGTCGGGCAACTTGACCGCCCACAGGCGCAGCATGATGACCACATGCACCACGATGGAAAGCGCAAATCCCAGCAGCATCAGGTGCATCCAGCGCTCACGCACCATGCGCTGGCGCTCCTCGCGCAAGATCTGTTCAGGACTACGCCTGTCACCATCCGAGCGCCCGCTGCCCGCTGATGCAGCGGCCTGCGGCGCGGAATTGTTGGGAGGGAACGAAGTCACGAGATCAGATACGCAAGGTCAAGATCGAGATTGTACGGAATGCATGAAATCGACGAGTCCCCGCCGCTGCTGCGCCCGAATCAGGCGCGTGTAACCAGCGTTCCGATCCGCTCGCCTGCGACGACGCGGCGAATGTTTCCCGCGGTTTTGTAGTCAAAAACGCACAACGGCAAGTCGTGCTCCATGCACATCGCCAGCGCGGTCAGGTCCATCACCCCGAGCTTCTGCTCGATGGCCTTGGTGAAGGTCAGTTTGTCGTAGCGGGTGGCGGTGGGGTCGAGTTTGGGATCGGCGGTGTAGATTCCGTCGACCTTGGTGGCCTTGAGCAGAATGCTGGCGTTGAGCTCGACCGCGCGCAGGCTCGCGCAAGTGTCGGTCGTGAAGAACGGGTTGCCCGTGCCTGCAACCAGAATGATCACGCGCCCCTTCTCAAGGTGACGGATCGCCCGCCCGCGGATAAACGGCTCCGCCACCGCGGGCACATTGATCGCGCTCATCACTCGCGCGGGACGGCCGATGCCCTCCAGCGCCTCTTTCAGCGCGAGGCCGTTGATCACGGTGCCGAGCATGCCCATGTAGTCGGCGGTCGACTGATGAACAACGCCATCCTTGGCCATGCGCGCGCCGCGAATGATGTTGCCACCGCCAACAACCACGGCGATCTGGCCGCCGAGTTCGCAGGCTGAGGAAATTTCCCCCGCGATCAATTTCAGCTCTTGAGTATCGATTCCAAGCTGACCAACGGGCGCGAGACTCTCGCCACTAAGTTTGAGTACGAGACGCTGAGAGACCTTCGATGCGGGCATCGGCGCATTCGACCTTGGACACGCCCCGCGGTCAAGCGGCGCGAAGCCGAGAAAACGTAGCGATTCCGCGCGGCTCTTTCTCGCTGTTACACTTCGCGCCCCATGGACCTCGACACGATCATCCTCGAGACGGACGAACGCATGCAGAAGTCGACCGACTACCTGCAACGCGAACTGCGCGGACTTCGCACTGGACGCGCCAGCACCGCGCTCCTCGAGTACATCAAGGTCGACTACTACGGCTCGCACACCGACCTGCGTGAACTCGCGGCCATCTCGGTCTCCGAAGCAACGCAATTGGTGGTCAAGCCCTTCGATCCGGGCGCGAAACACGAAATCGTTCGCGCAATCGAGACTTCAGGGCTCGGACTGAATCCGATGGCCGACGGCAACATCATCCGCATCAATGTGCCCGCGCCCAGCTCCGAACGCCGCAAGCAGCTGGTTCTTCAGGTGAAGAAGCTCGCCGAGGAATCGAAGGTCGCCGTCCGCAACGAGCGCCGCGAAGCCAACAAGGCGATCGATGCCGCAGTGGCCGACAAGAAGAACCCGATTCCTGAGGACTCCGCCAAGAGCGCCAAGGAAGACATCGACGAGATGACGAAGAAGTTCTGCGACGCGCTCGATGTTGTCGCGGTGAAGAAGTGCAC
>QWPT01000002.1:0-79449 GCA_003671075.1 Planctomycetota bacterium | reverse complement strand
TCCGCAAGGCCGTCCGCAAGGCCGTCCGCAAGGCCGTCCGCAAGGGCGTCCGAAAAACCCGTCAACCTTCGAACAGCCGCGTCTGATCGCGCACATCTTTCGGCGTGTCTTGGACGATCTTCACCTCGGCGGCGATGTCGTCGATCGTGCGGAAATCCTCGTGTTCGCTGGCAAATCGAAGGTATGCGATGTCGTCGAGCGCCCGCAGCCGCACCGCCACCCGACGGCCGATTTCCGACGACGGCACTTCCTTCTCAAAGTCGCGGTAAAGCTCGTCTTCAAGCCCGCGGATGAGCGCGGCCTTCATCTCCGCCGCGATCGGCCGCTTTCCGCACGCCGCCACGATTCCGCGCATCACATTGTCGGCGTTGAAGAGCACCCGCGTGCCGTCGCGCTTGACCACGATCAGCCGCTCGGTCCGCTCGACCCGCTCGTAAGTGGTGAAACGCCGCTTGCAAAGGTTGCACTCGCGGCGGCGACGCACCGCCGCCCCGCCATCGGCCTCGCGGCTATCGATCACGCTGTCGTCGTCGGCCTTGCAGAATGGGCAGATCATCGATCGGCGCGGATGGTAGCGCGCACCGTCGATC
Source organism: Planctomycetota bacterium (assembly GCA_003671075.1). Lineage (GTDB taxonomy): Bacteria > Planctomycetota > Phycisphaerae > Phycisphaerales > SM1A02 > QWPT01. The sequence goes on along the minus strand of QWPT01000002.1, from coordinate 78,859 downwards.
CCGCGCGCGGGTTACACTCGAAAGCCCATGGTTCGCATCACTCTGCCCGACGGCTCCGTCAAGGAATTCGCCTCCGCCCCCACCGCCGGTGAGGTCGCCGCCTCTATCGGCGCCGGTTTAGCCAAGAGCGCTCTCGGCGCGCGCGTTTCATTGAACGCAACTGCGGGAGAACTCGTCGACCTCTCTCATCGCATCGATCAAGACGCGAAGGTCGCCATCATCACTGCGAAAAATCGCGATGGCACCGTGAGCCCCGACGCGCTCTACCTCCTGCGTCACTCCTGCGCCCACATCATGGCCGAAGCGATCGGGCGGATCTTTCCTGGCGTGCAACTGGTGTACGGCCCGCCGCTCGAAACCAACTTCTACTACGACATGGCGTTCCCGGAGGGGAAGGCGATGTCGACCGAAGACTTCGAGAAGGTCGAGGCCGAAATGGCCAAAATCGTCGCGGAAAACCGCCCATTTACTCGCTACGACCTGCCGATCGATCAAGGCATGGCGAAGTTGCAGAGCGAAGGATCGAAGTTCAAACTCGACAACGCGCAACGCGCCATCGACGCTGGTTCAACCGCACTCTCTTGGTACGCCACCGGCGAGCCTGGCAAGAACTGGGAAGACCTCTGCCGCGGCCCCCATGTGCCCGCCACCGGAAAAATCGGCGCCTTCAAAGTTCTCTCGCTCGCGTCGAGCTATTGGAAGGGTGATGAAAAACTCGACCGCCTCACTCGCGTCTACGGCACCGCGTTCGCGACCAAGGAAGAACTCGAGAGCTACAACAAGCTGCAAGACGAAGCCAAGAGGCGCGACCACCGCGTGCTCGGCAAGCAACTGCGTCTCTTCCACATCGACGAGATGGTCGGCCAAGGTCTGATCCTCTGGACGCCGAAGGGCTCGATCGTTCGCAACGAACTGCAGAACTTCATCGGCAACGAACTCCGTCGCCAGGGCTATTTCCAGGTCTACACGCCGCACATCGGCAAGCTCGACCTCTACCGCACCAGCGGCCACTTCCCCTACTACCGCGAAAGCCAGTATCCGCCGATCGTCGAGCATGACGAGATGGCGCGCCTTGCTAGCGAAGGCTGCACTTGCGGCGAACTCTCGAACCGGATGGCATCGGGCGAGATCGACGGCTACATGCTCAAGCCGATGAACTGCCCGCACCACATTCGCATCTTCGCCAGCGAACCGCGCAGCTACCGCGACATGCCCGTGCGCCTTGCCGAGTTCGGCACCGTCTACCGCTGGGAGCAATCGGGCGAGATCGGCGGCATGACCCGCGTGCGCGGATTCACGCAGGATGACGCGCATCTCTTCGTGCGTGAAGACCAAATTGCCGAGGAAGTCCTCGGTTGCCTCTCGATCGTCAAACTCATCTTTGGCACGCTCGGCATGCACGACTACCGCGTGCGCGTCGGACTGCGCGATCCTGATAGTGCGAAGTATGTCGGCGACCCCGCCAACTGGGACAAGGCCGAAGCCGCTTGCCGCAACGCCGCCGCAACCCTCGGCGTTCCCTACAGCGAAGAGGCCGGCGAGGCCGCGTTCTACGGCCCCAAGATCGACTTCGTGGTGAAGGATGTCATCGGCCGCTCCTGGCAACTCGGCACCGTGCAAGTCGACTACAACCTTCCGATCCGCTTCGATCTCTCCTACGCCGGCGCCGACAACAAGTCCCATCGACCAGTGATGATCCACCGCGCGCCCTTCGGTTCAATGGAGCGATTTGTCGGCGTGCTCATCGAGCACTTCGCCGGCGCGTTCCCCTGCTGGCTCAATCCCGAGCAGGTGCGCGTGCTGCCGATCAGCGAGAAGAGCGCCGACTACGCCAACGAGCTCCTCGCCGCGCTCAAGGCTAAGGGCATCCGCGCAACCGTCGATCACGGCAACGACCGCGTGCAGGCGAAGATCAAGATCGCCGCCGAGGAGAAGATCCCGTACATGGCGGTCGTCGGCCCGCGCGACGCGGAAGGTCGCGTTGTGAGCGTGCGCACGCGTGGTTCAATGACTCCCGAGGGAGCGAACCTCGGCGAGATGCCATTCGATGCGTTTGTTGCGGGAATCGCTGCGGAAATCGAGCAGCGACTTCTCTCGGGCGCACCAGGAACGGTGCAAGCGAATCTGACCAAGCCGGTCTGAAGTACCAAACTATTATGAAGATCCCTTCGACCTCAGCCGTCATCGCCTCACTCGCCTTCGCCTGCCACGCAACGGCACAAACATCAGAGCGCGCCCCTGAGGTGCCGAGTTTCGTGAGTCCCGCCTTCGACGACCGCATTTTCGGCGACGCCTATGGCCACCGCGCCACACTCGCCAATCTCGGGCTCGATGTCGACCTGCTCGCCACCATCGATTTCAGCGCGAGCTCGGGCGGGCTCAGCGACATGCAGGGCGGCGAGTATCTGCTCGATCTCTCGCTGACCTTCGATCTCGGCCAAGCCAAGATCATCGACGGAGGCACCGTCTTCGCCGACCTCCAGTACTGGAACTGGTTCGGCGACTCACCGCTGAGCGTCGGCGACTATTGGGGCTGGGATGTCATCAATCCAGCGTTCGGCGATGAGATGTTCCAGCTTTCTGAACTCTGGTGGCAACAGGCCATCGGCGACTCAGGCCTCACCGCGACCGTGGGAAAGATCGACGGAGCCCGCTTCTTCGGTGTGATCCCCAACGCGGGTCCGTTCCTGAACGCCTCCGACTGCCAACCGTCGACCATGCTCGGCACGCTGCCGACCTACCCCAATCCTTCGATGGCGGCGATTCTGCAATGGAAGCTGGGAGCCAACCACGAAGCCGACCCGGCAGCCGACGCCAAGACGTCGACAACTTGGCTCGCGCAAGCAGGAATCTTTGACGGCGCGAACGCGGCCTACCAGCCGTCGACCGGCAGCAATGGCCCGCGCACGGGAAGCCGCGGACCAGCGGGAATGTTCAGCGACGCCACCTACGCCATCGCCGACTTTGGCCCCACCTGGTACGCGGGCAGCGATGCCTGGCGCGGCAACGCGACCGTGGGCGGATGGATGCAGTTCGGCCAGACGCTGCGCACGACCTCCGTCGCAAGCACCGTCGTCGAGAACATGAGTGGCGTCTACCTCACCCTCACCCAAAGCCTCTACGGCGCGGGCGACTCCTCCACGCGCTTTGACCTCTTCAGTCAGAGCAGTTGGGCCGATCCCGCGAAGGCGCAGGCGCAGTGGAGCGGAAACATCGGCACCATTTGCCATGCCCCTTTCGCGGCGCGTCCGCGTGATAGCGCTGGTTTGCTTGCAGGAATCACGCTCTTCAGCGATGACCCCCTCGTCTTCACCGCGCCCAACTCGACCAATTCCGGCGGGCATGAGTCGGTGTTCGAGTGCTTCTACCGCGTCCAGCTCGCGAACGGCGTGGTGTTGCAGCCCGACCTTCAGTGGATCTCGACTCCAAGCGGCGGGGATCCCGCGTCGCTCGACGCAGCGTTCATCGCAACGCTGCATGTCGAAATCGCGTTCTGAAGCCGCGCCACTTCCGATGCCTTGGCGTTGGAGATACGAAAGAGCTCCATGGAAGCCGCCGGGAAGCCGCCGGGGAGCCGCCGAGCTTCCACACATGCCCCTTCGTCACGCCCAACGATGTCGACTTGCGTCAGGATGAAGCCTTCAACGCTCGGTTGGCGAAAAAATTTTCCCAGTGCATCGATTGAATGCAACCGACCGCAGCAACAGTGACGGCGGACGACGAAGAAATAACTTCAACTCAATTGATGAAGTTATACTATATTTACGCACGCTTACCGATGGATTTTGAGCGCGCAAATCATTGCAAAATATATGCATAGGACTAAGGCGCCGCATCGAGCGCGCTCCTAAGACGACTTTTGTTTTTCGATGGATGCTCGCGTCGTCTGCGGCCTCGCGTTCGCACGCTCATCGCGTCTTTGAATCCCCTTCATCGCACGCTTACGATCGTGCGATATCGGCCAACTGTTTCTTGCCGACGCCTGTTCGCAAAGTAATCTCAGATAGCGACCGAAGTTTTTCGCGGACGATCACCCTGACCAATTGGGGTTGCGTAAATCCACTTCTGCCCGTCTCGTCACAATTCAAGGAGTTCAAGATGGCAATTTTCTCTCGTAGTATCAACGCGTTTACGGGTACCGCGGTGCTCGGCGCATCCCTCTTGGTCGCCGCTGCTGCTTCGGCGCAGTGCACGATCAACCCGGCCCCAGACTTCACCCAGAATGACACTGGCTGCCCGACCACGAATTCGATCCCCGATACGAACGGTGGCTGCAATTCCCTCGTCGGCGGCCTCCCCTCTTTCCAGGCAACGGGCACCCTCACTCGCGCCAATCCGAGCTTCACCATCGGTGGATCGATGGGCCAGGACCCGGTTGGTGGCTCGCGTGACATCGACTGGTACAGCTTCACTTGCGCCGAAAACTGCTTCGTCAACATCTCCGTCGTAGCGGTTACCCCAGCCGGCCTGCCCTCGACCGTGACCGACATCTTCTTCGGCAATCCCGCCGACTGCAATAGCTTTGGTGGCTTTATCTTCACCGCGTGCCCCGCGGTCTACGCTGAGCAGTGCGTCACCGCTGGCGAGCACGGCGTTGTCGTCACCACCGAATTCGCTGCTGGCGGCGGCGTGGTCTGCGATACCCAGTACACCATCACCGTTTCGGCGCGCTTCAGCAATGAGGTGACATGCGGAACTCCGGCATCCGGCACCTGCGGCGTCGCAACCCCAGGTATTCCTGGCTGCCAGGATACCTGCTGCTGCGACCTCATCTGCACCGCTGACCCGACCTGCTGCATCCTCGGTTGGGACACGCCCTGCGCGACCCAAGCTCAGCAGCCCGCCGCTTTGGGCGGCTGCGGAATCTTCGTCTACAACTGCGGCCCAGTTGCTGGCGCTCCCGCAAACGATTGCGCGACCAACCGCGAAATCACTACGTTCAACACGGTGACCAACTTCGACAACACTTTCGCTACCACCGACGGACCGAACAACGGTCAGTGCGGTGCGGACACCCTCAAGGATGTCTGGTTCCTCGTTCAAGCGAACGCCAATGGCAACATGACGCTCGTCTGCAACGCTCCGACCCAGGATGTCGTTCTGTCGGCCTACAACTACGGTTCCAGCTCGACCATCGACGGAACTCAGCTCGCTAACAACTTCATCGGCTGCGTCGACAACCTCGGTGTTGGCGGCGAAACTGCCTCCATCGCTGGTTGCACCGCGGGAACTTGGTACCTGTGGCGCGTTGGACAGTGGTCCGCGGACGCCACCGGCGTCGCTGGCGCGGGCAACGTCACCATCTCGCTCGAGCAGGTCGTGTACGACACTGGCATCCATGCCGCCGTCTGCACCCCGGCCGGCACAGCCACAAACCTCGGTCTTTCCAGTGGCGCGATCGCAGCAGGAAGCCCGCAGCGCTGGCTGGCAGCTCCGTTCATCGCGGCTGACCCTGACGGCACTGGACCGTTGGACAGCTGGCGCGTCACTCTTCTTCAGCCTGAAGGCTTCCTGCCTGCTGGCGCCGTGAATGAGAAGATGAACTGGATCCTGTGGCGCCGTAACGGCATTCTTGCGCCGAACTACGCCACCGACCAGCTTGCAAGCGGCCAGGTCGTCTACCCGACCCTCGGCGCAAACGGAGAGGCCAACATCCCCGTTGACCTGCTCCTCCCCGCTGGCGACTACTACCTGACCGTGTTCGCGTCGGCCGTCGGCAACCCCTGCCGCGCGAATGATGCCCAGCCCGTCCTCTCCAACTACGCGTGGTTTATTGGCGCGCCGAACGGAATGGCGCTCAGTGACGCCTCTGGCATCTTCGCATGGCGTGGCGCAACCTTCCCAGGCTCTGGACCAGCTACGGAAGTTGTGATCGCTGCTACCACCACCCCGTGCTCCGGCACGACTGGTACTGCAGGCTTTGTTCGCTACACCGGCCTGAACGGCGCTTACCAGAACTGCACTGCCGGCGGCAGCCTGGCTCCCGTGTACAGCCCTGCGTTCCACATCCTCGGAACCCCAGCCGCCTCCAACACCTGCCCAACCGACCTCAATGCTGACCAGATCACTGGCTCAGCGGATCTTTCGATCCTTCTGAACGGTTGGGGTAGCAGCAGCCCAGACCTCAACGGTGACGGCATCGTTGGTTCGGCAGACCTCTCGGTCATGCTGAACGCTTGGGGCGCCTGCCCGTAAGTTTGGGCAAGCAGCCTTGAAATCAGAATCGCCCTTCGGATCAACCCGGTGGCAAGCGAAACTGAAATGTAAGATCCACGCCCCCCTCGGCTTTGGCCGAGGGGGGCGTTCTCTTTGAACGGGACTCCTTACCTCACTTGGATCCACGATGTACTTCAATCCGACTCGCCCCCTCCTCTCCACTCTTGCCTGCGCGATCGTGGCTCACAGCGCGCACGCCGTCCCACCGACCGTCCATGTTGGACAGGACAACATCAAGGTCACCGCGAGTTGCACGCTGATCTTTGACACCCTCTCGATCAACGACGCCGATGGGAACGGCATCGTGCACATCGAGGCCCCCGCAGACGCCACCCGCATCGAGGTCGATCTCGGCGGCGCGGTGCTCATCGGCGGCCTCGGCGCACCCGAGACGCTGAAGGGCATCGGCATCGCCATCAAGGGCAAGAATGTCACGCTCCGCAACGGATCGATCCGCGGCTTCAAGATCGGTGTCGCCGCCGAATCCTGCGACGGGCTTGTGCTTGAGGACCTCAACACCAGCGACAACTACGCGCAAGCGCTCCTTTCGCAGTACAGCCAAGAGAACACTTCGGACTGGCTCTTCCCGCACGCCAACGATGGCGGCGAGTGGATCACCCAGCACGGCGCGGGCATCGCCGTTCAAGGCGGCGAGGGCGTCACAATCCGACGCGTCAAGAGCCACCGCACCCAGAACGGCATCGTGCTCGACCGCGTGAAGCGCTCGAACATTTACGACAACGACTGTTCGTTCCTTTCGGGCTGGGGCATCGCCATGTGGCGATCATCGGGCAACACCGTGTGCCGCAACAGCCTTGATTTCTGCGTGCGTGGCTACTCGCACGGCATCTACAACCGCGGGCAAGACTCTGCTGGGCTGCTGATGTTTGAGCAGTGCTGCGACAACATCATCGCCCTCAACAGTGCCACTCACTGCGGCGACGGCATCTTCGGATTTGCTGGACGCGAGGCGCTCGGCGAAACTCCCTGCCCATCATCGAAGATCGATTTCAACGACCCCGAGGCCTGGTATCGCGGCCGCGGCTGCAACGGCAATCGCTTCATCGACAACGACCTTTCCTACGCCGCCGCCCACGGCCTGGAGATGACTTTCAGCTTCGGCAACCTCATCGCGCGCAACCGCTTTGACTCCAACGCTATCTGCGGCATTTGGGCCGGCTACGCGCGTGAAACCATCGTGGTCGGCAACGACTTCATCGGCAACGGAAACGCCGGATACGGCTCCGAACGCGGCGGAGTGAACATGGAGCACGCGCAGCGCTGCGTCATCGAAGACAACGCGTTCTCCAACGAGCCTGTCGGCGTGCAACTCTGGACCGACGCCGACGAAGCGCTGGCCAAGCGCCCGTGGGTACTGGCCAACGGCGCGGGGGCGATCAACAACCGCATCGTCTCGAATCGATTCACCGACATGGAGAAGGCGGCGCAAATCATCGCCGCCAAGGACACGGTCTTCGTCGGCAACACGCTCCTGCGTTGCGCAACGGCGCTGGCGCAGACGGACTCCATCGTAACCCGCGAAAGCGGCGTGATCGATGCACGCGTTGGACCGACCGATGCGCAACTTGATGCCATCATTGCCACGCTTCCGGGCACGAACAAGCCCCGCGACAAGCGCTCATCGCTGCGCGGTCGCGACAAGATCATCATGCTCGACCACGGCCCGTATGCGTGGGACCGTCCAATTGTTGTGCAGGTTGGCGGCGGGCAGGCACGACCAAAGTTCAAGGCCTACGGCTTCATGAAAGTCACCAGCACGCAGATCCTCGGGAAGGGCGCGCTCTTCGTCGGACTCGATGCAGATGGCGTGACCATCGAGGTCGCCACCAATCAAGTCGGGTATGTCACCCCGTTCATCGTCATGGCTATCGATCCGCTCAAGAAGGCGATTCGCGCACCAGGCCTGTTGGTCCGCTGCGACTGGCTCACCAAGTTCTTTCCGCTCGACAGCGCCGCAACCAAGCTCGGCGATGTCCCTGACCTCGCGGCCTTCCGCGCGCTCGCCCTCGCTGAGCCGCGCGCATTCACTTACTCAGAAATCGACTTCGATTTCCGCGGCCGCAGCCTTCAGGAGGCGGTCGGCTCGGCGGAAGTCACGCTGCCCGACCTCGGCACCAGCCGGTTTGGCATCACCGCGTCCACCTCGATGCGCTTTCCTGCGGGGAATTTCCGCGTGCATGTCCTGAGTGACGACGGGGTTCGGCTCGCAATCGACGGAAAGCCCGTCATCGAGCGTTGGAACATCCACGGACAAACCGAGGATACCTTCACGTTTGACCTCCTTGAGCCGCGCGTAATGCAGTTCGACCTCGACTACTTCCAGAACTCCGGCGCATCGCGGCTTCGGGTCTGGTTTGAGGCAATCAAGCCAAAGATCCTTGGCTGATTGCCGCTCCGTTGCGAGTTCCACTTCCTCCCTCCCCGCGGAAGTGCTATCTTCCGTGTCCATGGCTACTGCTCCGAACCGAACCGTATGACGACCACCTCGACCAGAGGTCTGTCGCGTTGCGTCGGATTGGCCGTAGCCGCCCTGCCAATTGTGAATTGGAATCGCACCTGCGCCGGTGACGCGCGTCATGCGATCAATCAATCCAACGAGCTCGTCACCAGCCAGAACTAGCAAAAAGGAACTGACTCATTTATCCGCCGCGTAGACCGTTCGGAGGCCCCCCGCGTGACCAGCGTGACTTTGGTCCGCGCATCAACGACCGCATCCGCATCTCCCCTGTTCGACTTCTCGATCAGGAAGGCGAGATGATCGGCGTTGTTGAACTTGATGAAGCCAAGCGCCGCGCTTACGACATCGGACTGGATCTCGTGGAGATCTCGCCCGACAGTCGCCCGCCCGTGTGCAAGATCATGGACTTCGGCAAGTACAAGTACGAACAGTCGAAGAAGGAAAAGGCCAACAAGGCCAAGAGCAAGGCTTCCGAAATGAAGGAAGTCCGCCTCGGACGCTCGATGAAAATCGGTGCGCACGATGTCGACATCCGCGTTGCTCAGGCCCGCCGCTTCCTGATCGAAGGTCACCGCGTGCAGATCATCCAGAACTTCCGCGGCCGCGAAATGGCCTTCCGCGAGAAGGGCGACATGCGCATGGATGACATCATCCAGCGCCTCGCTGATCTCGCCAAGGTCGAAGTGTCGCCACGCCTCAACGGTCGCCGCATGGGCATGATCCTCGTGCCGGAGAAGCAGAAGATCGAGGCCTACAAGAAGCGCATGATCGCCGAAGGCAAGCCGATCTTGCCGTCGATCCCCGAGCAACTCGAGGACATGCACGACGATGATGATGAGGACGACGGCGGCGAGGATTGAGCCGCGCGCGCGGGAATACCGCGAGCGCGCAACCCACCAACTGATTCCCGCCGCCAGCGTTCATGCGCTGGCGGCGCTGTTTTTGGCGCGAGCGGCGCGCGTTCGAATGCTGCAGCGCGGTGTATTTACGAACCACTGAAAATTTATGCGCGCGAGTTGCTTTTTATGCAGGAGGATGTATATTTCCTCTCCCGCCTGCATTTCCATGCAGGCACACATTCGCAGATATCCCCATGAAGTCACGCCGCCACGCCGCCATTCGCACCTTGATCTCCGCCAGCGAGATCTACAGCCAGCACGAGCTCGCCCAACTGCTTGCCCGCGATGGCATTGAAGCCACTCAGGCAACGCTTTCACGCGATCTCTCCGAACTCGGCGTTCTCAAAGGCCCTGTGGGCTATCAGCTTCCCGGCGCTGCGGTCGCCGCCCCCGCGCCCGACGCCACCATTGCCCGTGTGCTTCGACGCGAACTCATCGGGATTTCCGTCGGCGGAACGCTCGTCGTTCTCAAGACGCCGCAAGGCCACGGCAACGCGCTCGCCGTCGAGCTCGACCGCATACGCATGCAGGGCGTCCTCGGCACCATCGCCGGCGACGACACGGTGTTCCTCGCAGCGAGCACGCCGATTTCCGCGCGTCGCATCGCCAAGGAACTGCGCGGCCTTGCTCACATCGCTTGATTCCCTCGCCGAACCGCTGAAGCCTTCTTCCCTTTCAGCATGGAGTTCTTCGCATTGACTCAGTTCGACTTTTCCTCCCCCATCCGTGTCGCCGTCGTCGGCGCCAGTGGCTACGCGGGCGCCGAATTGCTCGCGATCCTCGCCAACCATCCGTCGGCGCAGGTCGTCGGTCTCTTCGGCTCCTCCAAAAAGGCCGACGAGGGCACGCCCACCGCTGCCGATCTGTTTCCGCGCTTTGAAGGCACGCCGATCGGCGCGCTCAAGATCCTGCCGTTCGATGTCGCTGCCATCGCCGAACTCGCACTGGACGCAATCTTCCTCGCCACGCCGCACGAGTTCTCGCACGAGTTCTCGCAGGCGCTCGTTGATGTGCCCGCCAACAATACTGCGACCAACACTGCGATCAACAGTGCGAACAATACTGCCTCCGGCCTCGTCGTCCTCGATCTCTCCGCCGCGTTTCGCCTGAGCGACCGCGCGGTGTTCGAGAAGAACTACGGCTTTGCCCACCAGCACCCGGCGCTGCTCGCGGAATCGGCGTACGGCCTCGCCGAGTTCAACGCCGCCGCCATCGCGCAGGCGCGCATCATCGCGGTCCCCGGCTGCTACCCCACCGCTTCGATCCTCGCGATTCGACCGCTCGTCGACGCTGGCCTCGTTGACATGAACCGCCCCGCCATCGTCGACGCCGTCAGCGGCGCATCGGGCGCCGGCCGCAAGGCAGAGGTCAAGAGCCTCTTCTGCGAAGTGTCCATGCAGGCGTACGGCGTGTTCAAGCACCGTCATCGTCCCGAGATCGCCGAGCATGCGGGCATCTCCACCATCTTCACCCCGCACCTCGGCTGCTACGACCGCGGCATTCTCGCGACCGTGCATCTTGAGCTGCGGCCTGGCGTCACCGAGGCGCAGGTTCGAGCCGCGTTCGACGCCGTCTACGCAGGCCGACCATTCGTTCGCGTCCTCAAGTCCGGCCGCTGGCCGAGCGTTGCTGCCGTGGAGCGCACCAACTTCTGCGACATCGGCTTTGCGCTCGAAGGAAGCCATCTCATCGTCGAGAGCGCCATCGACAACCTGGTCAAGGGCGCGGCTGGCCAAGCGGTGCACTGCATGAACCTGCGCTTCGGCTTCGATGAAACCGCAGGGTTCCTCACCTGCGTCCACGCGCCGAGCGCTGCGGTTGGAGGACTGCTTTGAAGAACGGACCGCATCCTTTGAAGAACGCACCGCTCGTCGTCAAGATCGGCGGAGCGCTGCTCGAGAACGCGGAGCTCCGCACTCAGGCGTTCGCTGGCCTCATTGCCCTTCACCGCGCGCACCGCGATCAAGGCGGCGGTGGCATCATTCTTGTCCACGGCGGCGGCGCGCAGGTCGACCAGCAGCTCGCGCGCCTCGGCATCGAAACGCCGCGCATCGACGGCATCCGCGTCACCACGCGCGAGGCGATCGATCAGGTTGTCGGCGTGCTCGCGGGAAGCGCCCATGTGCGGCTGCTCGGCCTGCTCTCGGCGCAAGGCGCGCAGGTCGTCGGCCTCGGCCTGTCCGATGGCGGCCTTTGCGAATGCCGACACACCACGAAGTTTGCCTTCGACGCCGGCGAAGTTGGCGAGATCATCGGCGGTGACGCCACCGTCGCTCACACCCTCCTGGCCGCGGGCTTCATGCCTGTCGTCAACTCGATCGGCTTCTCCGCCCAGGGCGAACCGCTCAATGTGAACGCCGACGAAGCGGCCTGCGCGATCGCGCGCATCGTGCACGCGGCCGGCATTGTGCTTCTCACCGATGTTCCCGGCGTGCTTGATTCGACCAAGACCCTTATCGCCGAACTCGACGCCGCGCGCATCGACGAGCTCATCGCCAGCGGCACCATCACGGGCGGCATGATTCCGAAGGTTCGCAGCGCTCTCGCCGCCGCCGAACAGTCGGGCTGCCCCGCCACCATCGCCTCATGGCGCGATTGCGCCGCCATCGCCACCGCCGCCACTGGAACACGCGTCCTCGCCCCCAACGCGCAGACTTGCCACGCCTGAACCGGCGCGCCGAACGGAGTTCATATGAACCGTACTGTCGACCTCTCCATTCTCGATCCACTCAAAGGCCGCTCGATCCTGCGCCTCACCGACCTTTCGGCGGCGGAGATCACGGGCCTGCTCACGCTCGCCCGCGCGCTCAAGGCCGACTACGCCGCGTTTCGTGATGCGCTGAAGCAGCGCGCAATGGTCATGTTGTTCGAGAAGCCGTCGCTGCGCACGCGCGTCAGCTTCGAGATCGGCTTTCAGAAACTCGGCGGCTGCGTGAGTTTCCTCGACCACTGCAACGATCCAATCGGCGCACGCGAGCCTGTCGGCGACTACGGGCGCAACCTCGAGCGCTGGTGTGATGTGATCGTCGCTCGAGTGTTTAAGCACGAAACGCTCACCGAGCTGCGCGCCAATTGCCGCGTGCCCATCATCAACGCGCTCAGCGAGATTTCGCATCCGTGCCAGGCGCTCGCCGATGCGCAGACGCTCGTTGAACACGGAGTGCAACTTGATTCCTGCCACCTCGCCTGGCTCGGCGACGGCAACAATGTCTGCCTGTCGCTCATGGAACTCATGGCGATCATGGGAGGACGCATCACCGTCGTCGCCCCCGCCGCGCACAAGCCCTGCGCCAAACTCACGGCCGAGATCAATGCGATCGCCCGATCGACCGCGTCGATCGTCATCGCCGAAGATCCCGTCGCCATCCGTGGCGCGCACGCCGTCTACAGCGACGCGTGGATTTCGATGGGTCAGGCCAACTGCCCCGACAAGATCGCTGCGCTGCGCAAACTCAGCGTCACGCCAGCAATCATGCAACTCGCTGGCCCGCAGGCCAAGTTCATGCACTGTCTTCCCGCGCATCGCGGCCACGAAGTCGCTGCCGCCGTGATCGACGGACCGAGTTCCATCGTTTACGACCAAGCGGAAAACCGCATGCACGCACAGAACGCGCTTCTGCTCGCGCTCCTCGGCGCCGTTCCAAAGTCCTTGCGCGCGTCTCGCTCAAGCACCGTTGAAATCCTAGCCAAAAATAACGCACTCTAAATCATTCGCACTCGAGCACGAAGAGACTCCGCCCATGTCGAACATCAAGAAGCCCACCCGCGTTTGCGTCGCCTACTCCGGCGGCCTCGATACTTCCTGCATCATTCCGTGGCTCGTGGAAACCTACGGCTGCGAAGTCATCGCCTGCGTTGCCGATGTCGGCCAGGGCGCGCGCGAGCTCGAGGGTATTGAAGAGAAGGCGATCCGCACCGGCGCCAAGGCCTGCCATATCGTCGACCTCAAGAAGCAGTTCATGGACGAGTTCGTCTTTCCGATGTGCATCTCGGGCGCGGTCTACGAAGGTCGCTACCTCATGGGTACATCGATCGCGCGTCCGATCATTGCCCGCGCGCAAGTCGAGGTCGCGCTGCGCACCGGTTGCGATGCGCTTTGCCACGGCTGCACCGGAAAGGGCAATGATCAGGTTCGCTTCGAGTCGACCTACGCGTCGCTCGCGCCGCATCTGGCCGTCATCTCGCCTTGGCGCATCTGGGATCTCAAGAGCCGCGAGGCGATGCTTGGTTACCTCAAGGAGCGCAACATTCCCTGCGCAGCCAGCGCGGAGAAGATCTACTCGCGCGACGCCAACATGTGGCACATTTCCCATGAAGGCGGCGAGCTCGAGGATCCGTGGAATGCGCCGCCGGAAGATGTGTGGATGATTTCGGTGAGCCCGAAAGACGCGCCCGATGTGCACGAGGATGTCATGCTCACCTTCTCGAAGGGACGCCCGACCCACCTCAACGCCAAGCCGATGGACCCGGTCGCACTGCTCGCTGAGCTCAACAAGATCGGCGGCCGCAACGGCGTCGGCCGCGTCGACATCTGCGAGAACCGCCTCGTTGGCATGAAGAGCCGCGGCGTCTACGAGACTCCGGGCGGCACGATTCTTATGGAGGCCGTGCGCGGGCTCGAGCAGCTCGTGCTCGATCGCGAGACCCTTCACTTCCGCGAACGCCTCGCGCTTGATTTCGCCAAGATCATCTACAACGGCACTTGGTTTAGCCCGACGCGTGAAGCGATGTGGGCCTCCTTCGAGGCGATCGCGCAGTCTCTCGACGGCGATGTTGTCGTGCGCTGCTACAAGGGTCGCGCCGAGGCTTGCAAGCGCCGCTCGCCCAATTCGCTCTTCCACCACGGCTTCGCCACCTTCGGCGAGGACGAGGTCTACGACCACAAGCACGCCGAGGGTTTCATCCGGCTCTTCAGCCTGCCCCTGCGCATCCGCGCGCTGCTGGGACTGAATCCCGATGCCAAGAAGATCGCATCCACCAGCAACGCCAACAGCGCCAACGCTCCGAAGCAGAAGGTTCACTGACATGACGACCGCCATCTGGGCTGGACGACTCGAAGGCAAGGCCGACGATCTCTTTCGCGAGTTCAACGACTCACTGCCGTTCGACCGCGTGTTGGTGCGCGAGGACATCGAGGGCTCGATCGCCTGGTCGAAGGCGATCATGCGCGCGAAGGTGATTACTCCCGAAGAGCAAGCGCAAATCGAGGCCGCTCTCGGCGAAATCCTCGTGCTCGCGCAGGAAGATCCCTCATCGATCGTCGATGCCGACGATGAGGATGTTCACTCGTGGGTCGAGCGCCAGCTCATCGCTCGCGTGGCTGACCTGGGCAAGAAGTTGCACACCGGCCGCAGCCGCAATGACCAGGTCTCCACCGACCTGCGGCTGTGGACGGCGCGGCAGCTGCGCCTTCGCCAGGCTGAACTCAAGGCGGCCATGAACGCGCTCGTCGATCTCGCCGAGCGCGAGAAGACCACCGCGTTCCCGGGCTACACCCACCTCCAGCGCGCGCAGCCGATCCTGTTCGCTCACTGGTGCCTCGCCTATGTTGAGATGTTCCGCCGCGACGCCGAGCGCCTGACTGATGCGCTCAAGCGCGTGCGCCTCTCGCCGTTGGGCTCGGGCGCGCTCGCAGGAACCGCGTATCCGATCGACCGCGAGCTGCTCGCCAAAGACCTCGGCTTCCGCGCCCCTACCGCCAACTCGCTCGACGCCGTCGGCGACCGCGACTTCGTCATCGAAACGCTCTCGGCGTGCGCCCTCTGCGCCGTGCATCTCTCGCGCTTCGCCGAAGACCTGATCTTCTATTCGACCAGCGAAGCATCGCTCGTCGAGCTTCCCGATGCGTTCACTTCGGGCAGTTCGCTGATGCCGCAGAAGAAAAACCCCGACGCCCTCGAGTTGTTCCGCGGCAAGACCGGTCGCCAGATCGGCAACCTCGTCACGCTGCTGGTCACCATGAAGGGCCTGCCCATGGCCTACAACAAGGATCTGCAGGAAGACAAGGAGCCGCTCTTCGATGCGATGAAGCAACTCTCCATGTGCCTGCGCGTCCTGCCGCCGATGATCGCCGGGCTCAAGGTCAATCGCGAGAACGCGCTGCTCGCCGCCGCCGAGGGCTACAGCAACGCCACCGACCTCGCCGACTACCTCACTCGGCTGGGCGTCCCCTTCCGCGAGGCGCATCATCAGGCCGGTCGGCTCGTCCGCAAGGCCATGGAAAGCGACAGCGCGCTCGAGGAACTCTCGCTCGAGGTGATCCGCGAGCAGGCTCCGCGCGCAAACCAGGATGTCTACACCCAGCTCACCGTCAACGCCACGCTCGAGAAGCGCGGAGTCACTGGCGGCACTGGACCGCAGGCGGTGGAGAGCGCCATCGAGCGCGTGCGTCGCATGCTTCGCGAACGCGCGGTGCCGGCCGGCGCTGGCGAGGCTGAGTTTCGTCAGGCGCGCATGGATGACCTCGACGCGATCGTTCGCTTGGTCGACTACTGGGCGCTGCACGGCGAGAATCTGCCGCGCTCGCGCGAGGACATCATGAAGGCGATCCTCGACTTCGGCGTGGCCGTGGTCGATGGACGCGTGGTCGGTTGCGCCGCGTTGTGGATTTACACGCCTGATCTCGCCGAGATCCGCTCGCTCGGCATCGACACCGAGTTCCAGGCCCGCGGCATCGGCCACGGAATGGTGCGGCATTTCCAGCAACTCGCCGGTCAACTGCACATCGACAAAGTCTTCGTACTCACGCGCGCTCCCGATTTCTTCGAGAAGTGCGGATTCCGCCGCGTGTCGATCAACTCGCTTCCTGAGAAGGTGCTGAAGGACTGCGCGAATTGCCCCAAGAACACCGCATGCGATGAGATCGCGTTGGTGCACGATACGCTGCTGCCCGAAACCAACGGTAAATGAGCTGACTTTATGACAACCGCAACCGCCGCAACTTCCTCGATGATCCACACCGCTTCGCTCGACTGGCCGCGGGGATTCCGTACCGTCGTTGGCTCGGCCGCGATCAAGAAGGCGGGGCGCGACGATCTCGCGCTGCTCTCGATGCCCGGAGGCGCGACGGCGGCGGCGCTCTTCACCCGCAATATCTTCGCGGCGGCGCCGATCGAAGTCTCGCGGCGCCATCTGCGCGACTCGCGCGGTCACGCATCGGCGCTCATCCTCAACTCAGGCTGCGCCAACGCCGCCACCGGGCCGCGCGGCCTGGCCAACGCGCAAGAGATGGTCGATGCGGTTTCGCTCACACTCGGATGCGCGGGCGAATCGGTGCTCGTGAACTCGACAGGCGTGATCGGCGTGCAACTGCCGATGGATCGCATCGTTCCCGAGATCTCCCACCTCGTGACTCGGCTTGCGCACGCGACTGACGGTGACTCGCTCGAGCCGTTCGCGCGCGCGATCATGACCACCGACACCAAGCCGAAGATGAGTTCGCGCACGATCAAGTGCGCCGACGGGCGGACGGTGCGCGTGTCGGGCGTCGCCAAGGGCGCGGGCATGATCCGCCCCGACATGGCCACGATGATCTCGGTGCTCGCGACCGATGCCGAAGTCGAACCCAAGGTCCTCGACCGCATCCTCCGCCACGCCGCCGACGCGAGTTACCACCGCATTTCCATCGACGGCGACACCTCGACCAATGACTCAGTGTTCGCCTTCGCCTCGGGCCTCGCCGGCCCCTGCGACGAAGCGGCGCTCGCGATCGCCTTGCGCGAAGTCGCCTGCGATCTCGCCAAGATGATCGTGTGCGACGGCGAGGGTTTCGAACGCTCGCTGTCGGTGCGCGTCACTGGCGCCGCGACCAAGGCCGATGCGCTCAAGGTCGCCGAAACCGTTGCGTCGAGCCTGCTGGTGCGTACCGCCATCACCGGCGGCGATCCCAACTGGGGACGCATCATCGCGGCGGCTGGCCGCGCCGGCGTGCAATTCCGCGCCAATGATCTCGAGCTGAGCGTGGGCGGGATCCTGATCTTCGCCAACGGCGAGCCTGTAGGCGCCGACAAGCATGACGTGCGCGCCGCATTCAATGGCTCGCATGTCGACATCGTGATCTCGCTCGGCGCCACCGAAGGCGCGACGGCGGAGATGAACTCCGACGAGTTCCTCAGCTGCGGCCTCACCACCGAGTATGTGCGGCTCAACGCCGACTACACGACCTGATGTGCACTTGCCGTGCACCTCAGGCGGAAACCCCATTCACGCGGTGAATTGAGTTGATTGCCCTCTGACTCTTGTCCGGAGTCGGTCGCTGACCGACCACTGTTTCGCACCCAGCGCGCTGAAACAGGATCCCGACATGCCGAACACGCCGCAGACGACAACCGACCGCACGAGCATTGCTTCGACCACGGCGGCGACCCTGGCGGCGACCATGCCTTCGACCACGGCTGCGACCACGGCTTCAACCACGGCGGCGAAACCCAACGCCCACGCGCCTCGCACCCCATTGTCGCGGCGTACCGACTCGATCGGCGTGCGCACCTTTGCAGTCAGCGTGTCTGCGATCATCGCAACCAGCATCGCCATCGGCTACGCCGCAACGCGCCTCGCGAGGAGCGCGCTGCTCGAACAGCAACAGACCATGTTCGAGGCGACGCTTGCGTCCCGCGCAACAAGCATCGAGCAGACTCTGGCAACCATGCGAGGACAGGTCACGACGCTGGCGGCGGATCCCTCGACGCACGCTGCGCTCACCGCGTTTTCCGCCGGATTCGCCACCGCCGCCGACGACGCGCGGAAAGCTGGACACGACCCCGACCACGCGCTTGCGCACATCACCGAACACCACGACCGCGAGCTCGCCAAGCGGTTCCGCGACGGTGGACTGAACTGGAGCGGCGGCGGCGCGATCGTGCCCGAGGGCGCAAATGCGCGCGCGCTACAAGAGCTCTACATCGCGTCGAATCCCAACGCCGTCGGATCGAAGCACAAGCTCGACCGTGCGGACCTCGACACGCCGTACGACCGCGCGCACGCCGAGCACCATCCGCGCATCCGCACGATGCTTGAGACCTTCGGCTTCTACGATGTCTTCCTCTTCAACGCGCAAGGCGACGCGGTCTACACCGTGTTTAAGGAGACCGATTTCGCGAGTTCCGCCACGCACGGCTGCTACGCGGAATCGAATCTCTCCAAGCTCGTGCGCACCACGCTCGCAACCGACGCGGGCGCTCCTCATGCAACGGTCGCTCCTCATGCAACGGGCGCCCCTCATGCAGCGGGCGCTCCTCATGCAACGGGCGCCCTAGCGTGCGACTTTGCGCCCTACACCGCAAGCTACGGGGCGCAGGCAGGATTCATCGCTGCGCCGATCGTCGAGAATGGCAAACCGATCGGCGTCGTTGCCGTCCAGGTTCCGATTGATCGGCTCGACGCGATGTGTGGCCTCGCCGCGGGCCTGGGCGAGACGGGCGAGGTCTTCCTGGTCGGGCCCGGCGGAAGCAACCGCACGAACCTGCGCCTGGTGAAGTCCCCCACCGTCGGCACTCTAAGCCCGTCTGCAGCCTTCGCGGCCATGGCGATGAAGGGCGAATCGGGCTTCGCGCACACGGTGATCAATGACCGCGAGTCGATAGCCGCCTACCGGCCGTTCGATTTCCTCGGCCAGAAATGGGCGATCCTCGGAACGATCGACACTGCCGAAGTGCTCGCGCCAGTGCGCGCATTGACTTGGTGGATCATCGGCGTCTCCTCCGCCGCCGTGCTAGCGCTCTCCGCGCTCGCCCTCCCACTCGCGCGCTCGATCGGTCGTCGCGCTCGGCAAACGGTCATCGCGCTCGCTCAGTTTGCGCGAGGCGACCTCACGGCGCGCATCAAGGACGATGGGACCGACGAGTTCGGCGCGATTGGCGTCGCCGTCAACCAACTTGGCGAGCAGCTCTCGATTTCGATTTCCGGTGTGCGCCAGAGCGCGACCGAGCTCGCGGGCGAGACGTCGACGCTCGCGAGCACAAGCGAGTCGCTGTCGGGCGTCGCCAGCGGCCAGGCCGCGAGCATCGAGGAAATGTCGGCCGCGGTGACGCAACTGCGCGAGCAGACCGCGCGGACTAGCGAGGAATCACTCGGCGCGCGCAAGCGCACCGAGCAAGGGACGCAGGACGCGGCCTCGGCACAGAAGGCCGTCGACGGACTCGAGCATTCCATGGGCGAGATCGACCGCGCTGCCCGCGAGATCGGCCAGATCGTGCGCGTGATCGATGAGATCGCATTCCAGACCAATCTGCTCGCGCTCAACGCTGCCGTGGAGGCAGCGCGTGCCGGCGATGCGGGACGGGGATTTGCGGTGGTTGCGCAAGAGGTTCGCGCGCTCGCAACGCGCTCAGGCGAAGCCGCACGCAAGACGACGGAGCTCGTCGGATCGGCCAGCGAACGCGTGGGCCGTGGCGTGGAGTTCTCGAAAACCGTGCGCAGCTCGCTCGAACAGATCATCGCGGGATCCGCCGAAGTCGCGCGGGCGGTCGAATCGATCGCGCAAGCACAGACCGAGCAGTTGTCGGGGATCACACTGCTCGACCAGGGCATCGCGGAGATCTCGCGTACGACTCAGGAAGCCGCGGGACAAAGCGAACAAGTCGCAGCAACGGCGCGACAATCAGCAGACGAGGTCGCGACGCTCAAGCAGACCGTCGAACGATTCAGTATTGCATGAACAAGCCATCGAACGCGCGAACAAACTTGCGAACAAACTTGCGAACGGGCGCCCTCGCCTTACACCGGCTCAGAACTGGCGCAGGAATCGCGCGTCGTTCTCGAACAGCAGACGGATGTCGCCGATGCCGTACTTGCGCATCGCCACCCGCTCGATGCCTAGGCCAAAGGCGAAACCAGTCCACTCCTCGGGATCGATGCCGACTGCCTTGAAGACATTCGGATCAACCATGCCGCAGCCGCCGAGTTCGATCCAGCGCCACTCAGGCACGCCGTTTTTCATCACGCGCATCTTCATGTCCAACTCCGCCGATGGCTCGGTGAAGGGGAAGAAGCTCGGACGCAAACGAATCTCCGCCTCAGCGCCAAAGAACGCCTTGGCAAACTGCACCAGCGTGGTCTTGAGATCCACCATCGAAACCGCACGATCGATGTACAGACCTTCAACCTGATGGAACATCGAGTAGTGCGTGGCATCGTGCGCATCGGGTCGGTACACGCGCCCAATCGCACAGATCTTCAGCGGCGGCTTCATCGTCTCCATCGCACGGATCTGCACCGTGGATGTTTGCGTGCGAAGCAGCAGCTTTCCCGCGACTTCGCCGCCGAGAAAGAAGTTGTCAGCGGGTCCACGCGCCGGATGGCTATCGGGAATGTTGAGGGCGTTGAAGTTGTGCCACTCATCCTCGAGCTCAGGGCCGTCGGCAACAGTGAATCCCATGCGCCCGAGCACATCGACGATCTCGTCAATGGTCTTGGTAAGCACATGCCGTGCGCCCTCGCCCATCGCCATTCCAGGCTCGGTGACATCGACCACCGGGCCCTTGGGCGCAGAAACCGTCGAGTCCTTGGCCGCGTTAAACGCACCTTCGATCGCGGCCTTCACTTCATTCATGCGCTTGCCAACCGCTGGCTTCAGCTCCTTGGGCACGCTCTTCAGCGCATCCATCGCCGCGCGCAGTCGACCATTGGTGCCAAGCCAACGCACGCGAAAGGCTTCAAGAGCGGCGCCATCGAGCACCGTCGAAAGTTCGGCGAGCGCCTGTTGTTCCATCGCGTCAAGGTCAGAGAGCATCGTCGTACTCTAACTTCAGTCGACACGATTGCGGGCGCGCTGAGTCAACTGCCGCCTTGCCAAAGCGAGAAGCCCAAAACGAAACACGCCGCCCCGAGCAAACTCGAGGCGGCGTGAAGTTTCGTTGAAGACTTACTCGGCCTTCGGCGCGTCAGCAGACTTCTTGCGAAGTTCCGCTGCGTAGGCCGTGCGCTTGTCCGCGGTGCGGCGGCGATTGGAGCGACGGCCCGAGACCTGCGCGCCCTCTTCCTTACCAACCAACTGCAGGATGCAGAGGTCGGTCTGATCGCCAACGCGACGCTTGTCGAGCTTGACGATACGGGTGTATCCGCCAGCGCGGTCAGCGTAGAGCGGAGCAACGCGCGTCATCAGGTGCTGCACAAGACGCGGGGCCTTGCGAAGCTCGCCGTAACGGTTGAACTCAATCTCCTTGTCGCTGGGAAGCTCCCAGAGAGTGTGGAGATTGCGCTTTGCGTCCTTGGTATTCGGGTCGGCAACCCAAGCAAAGACAGCGCGATCGTTGATGCGGGCCTCGATCTCGCGGCGCATGGTCAGACCACTGCGCTTCGCCATCGTGATCAGCTTCTCAACGAAGGGCTGAACAGCCTTCGCCTTTGGAATGGTGGTCTCGATCTGACCGTGCTCAAAGAGACCGGCAGCGAGATTGCGAAGCATCGCGCGACGGTGATCTTCCTTCAAACACAGTTGCTTGCCAAATACACGGTGACGCATGACTCGTTCCTATCTTGTGGGACTCGGCCCATGCTCGTTGCACGGTGTCCGAGTCCAAATGCTCGTCGTTCGTTTTGATCCACCTGAATGACTAGGCTTGGATCACTGGACTTGAATCACTAAACCTGAATCACTGGACTCAGGTCGTCACGAGACCATCGGGCACCGGGTAACCCAGGTGCAATCCGAGCTTCTCGAGTTCTTCCTTCACTTCGCGCAGGGAGGTCTTGCCGAAGCTGCGCACGGCGAGGAGGTCGTCCTCACTGCGCTGCACCAGCTCGCCAACCGAGCGAATCTTGGCTGTTTCAAGGCAGTTCGATGCGCGGACGCTGAGCTCGAGCTCAGCCACCGGCATGCGAAGCTTGCGGATGATTTCGTCGTCCTGCGCATTGCAGTCGGCGACCTCGTCAGAAACGAGAATGTCGCCGAGCTCGTCAAACTGGACGAACGGATTGAGGTGCTTGCGAAGAACCTTCGCCGCCTCAACCAGCGCCATGTCCGGCGTGACGGTTCCGTTGGTCCAAACATCGAGGACCAGCTTCTGGTAATTGGTCTGCTGACCAACGCGGGTGTCCTCGGTCGAGAAGCGCACGCGCTGCACGGGCGAGAAGATTGCGTCGATCGGAATCTCACCGATGAGCTGATCGCCACCCTTGAGCGCGTCCTTGGAGATCTGCTCGGTCGCCGGCATGTAGCCGCGACCCTTCTCCACGGTGAACTCGATGTCGAAGTCAATCTTGTCGGTCAGGGTCGCGATGACCTTGTCCGGATTGATGATCTCAATCGAAGCGTCGCACTCAATGAGTTCCGCAGTCACATCACCAGGGCCTTCGGCCGAGAGACGCATCGTGCGGGGTCCGTCGCCTTCCATCGCGACGACGATGCCCTTGATGTTCAGGATGATGTCGACAACGTCCTCAAGGACGCCAGGAATCGTCGAGAACTCGTGGGTGACACCCTTGATCTTCACCTTGGTGATCGCAGCGCCTTCGATGGACGAAAGCAGCACGCGACGCAGGCTATTACCAATGGTCGTGCCGAAGCCAGGCTCGAATGGTTCCGCGATAAAACGCGAGAAGGTCGCCGAGCGGCTCTTGGGATCAGGCTGAACGTTTGCGGGCAGGTCGAGCCCGCGCCAACGAAGATGCATCAGAAACTCCTATTTCCCATTGAAGGGAATTCTTGCCCATTGAAGGGACTCTCGACAGGCTCGGGCTCGCGCCCTTGCTCAACACCAACGCAGCTCGGATGACCACCCCTGTCGACGGGTGGGGGCCTTCTGTGCGATGGATCTACTGAAAGCCGTTGCGCGAGGTTTCCCTCGCGCAACGGGTTGGTTTCTACTTCGAGCCACCAGAAAGTACTTTTCTGGATGTGGCTCATCCGCATTTAGACGCGGCGCTTCTTTGGCGGACGGCATCCGTTGAACGGAATCGCCGTGTGATCCTCGACCGCGGTCACGCGCAAGCCGTTGGCCTGCAGCGCGGTGATCGCGCTCTCGCGACCTGGTCCAGGACCCTTCACACGAACTTCGACCTCCTTGAGGCCGACGCGCTTGGCCTTACCAACCGCCTTCTCCGAAGCGCGGCTCGCCGCGAATGGAGTCGACTTGCGCGCGCCCTTGAAGCCGACGGTTCCGGCCGAGTCCCATGCAATGGTCTCGCCGTTCACATCAGTGATCGTGATCAGCGTGTTGTTGAACGTAGCGTTCACATGCACGATGCCACGCAGGACATTCTTGCGGAGCTTCTTCTTTGGTGTTGCTGATGCCGGGGTTGGCGTATTCATTTGGTTTATCTCGGTTTCTTTCGCTGTCAAACTCTACCGCTGTTGGCGCGCGGGTCGTCCGAACTTCGCTTCAAGCCGCGCATCGCTGCGCAACTCGTTCAATCGGAGACGGCGTCTCCAATCGCGCGAAGCAAATCGGCTTAACCCTTCACGCCCTTCTTACCGGCAACAGTCTTCTTCCTACCCTTGCGAGTGCGCGAGTTCGAGCGCGTGCGCTGACCATGCACTGGCAAGCTGCGACGATGACGATCGCCGCGGTAACTCTTGATGTCCTTGAGCCGCTGGATGTCCTGCTGGACCTGGCGACGCAGAGCACCCTCGACCATGATCTTGGCGTCAATGACGCCGGCGATCGCAGCGATTTCCTGCTCCTTGAGCTCGTTGGTACGACGCTCGGGGTCGATGCCGACCTCCTCGAGGATGTCGAGCGCAATCTTCGGCCCAATGCCGTAGACGTAGCGCAGCGAGATGCCAATCTTCTTCTTCTCAGGAATGTCGATACCAGCGATACGCGGCATATCAGGCTCCGATGAATCCCGGCAGGATCTCTGCGGGATTCCTCACTTCTTGATGCACCCATCTGCACACGCCAGCAACGCTGGACGAACTGCCGATGGGAATGTTTGTTTTCCGAATGCTTCGACCAACGAATGGTCAACGACCAATCGAGGGGGAAGGGGCGATTGTAACTGAAATCCCGTCGAAGTCAGCCTTGACGCTGCTTGAGACGAGGATTCTTCTTGTTGATCACCAGTCGCTTGCCCTTGCGGACAACGATCTGGCAATCACGGGAACGGCGCTTGATGCTCGAGCGAACCTTCATGGTGGGACTCCGGTCTGCGATTCTCTGGCTGTTCTGACTCGTACGACGAGGAAATTCTCGTGAACGGCCAGAGTGTTTGCGGGTGTGGTGAGAAGTTCTCGGTCTTGGGTTCCATCGCTCAGTAGCGATAGACGATGCGGCCCTTGGTCATGTCGTAGGGGCTCATCTCAACGGTGACGCGATCGCCAGGCAGGATGCGGATGAAAAACTTCCGCATTTTTCCGCTGACGTACGCGATGATCTGCTGATCGTTCTGCAGACGCACCTTAAACATGGCGTCTGGCAGAGCCTCAGTAACCTCAGCGTCGAGCGTGATCTTGTCTTCCTTCGGCATCTGTCGTAGGGCCTGTGTTCGGGGGTCTGATCTCGTTGCGGGTCTGCGGGGTGGTTTAACAGGCACGGTGCGCGAAATGATGCGCACCAGCTGATGTTGGTGATTTGTTCGAAGCGCCGGCGGATGTGGAAATGTCCGACGCGTTTGCTCGAGGAGCGGTGAGAACCTCGGCGCCGTCGCGGGTCACAGCAACGGTGTGCTCTACATGGCAGCTGCGCGCGCCTGAATTCACGGTGACGGTCCAACCATCGTTCGCAAGAGTCACGGCCGGATTGAGCATTTCGCCCAGGTCGTTGCGCCGCGCGGTCTCGAACACGATCATCGGTTCGATGGCCAGCACCATTCCAGGACGCAGTGTGAAGTCGCCGCGCTGCAGGTACGACGAATCGACGCAACAAGGAACCTGCGGAGGCTCATGCAATTCGCGGCCAATGCCGTGGCCAACGAAATCCACCGCGATGGTGAATCCGCCGTCGACGGCAATACGCTCCAACTCGCAAGCGATCTCGCTCCAACGCAGGCCTGGTCGTATGGAACGAACGGCGTGATCGAGCATGCGCTGAGAGCAGGCAACCAGCGCGCGAGCGCCGTCGTCAACCGCGCCGACGCACACCGTGATCGCGCTATCCGCACACCAGCCAGCGAGTCGAACGCCAACATCGATGGTCACGATGTCGCCATCGCAGATCTCGCGTTGGCCCGGAACGCCGTGCACCAATTCTTCGTTGACTGAAATGCAACTTGCCGCAGGAAACGCCGGTCGATCGTGCATGTTCGCGACAGCGTTGCCGCGATAGCCGAGGAACGCTGGCTCGCCGCCCGCAGCAACAATCGATGCGCGAACTACGCTGTCGAGCTCTGCCGTCGTCGCTCCCGCCACGCATGCGCGACGCGCGGCCGCGAGGGCATCGGCAACGACTTCGCCAGCCCGGCGAATCCCAGCAACATCCTCAGTCGAGCGAAGGGCAAGAGCGGGCTTTTTTGTCGATGCCGACGGCGCAACTGCTCCGCCGTGCAATGCTCGGGAGCCACCGCGGTGGGTACGCGCATTTCGCGCATGGGCCATGGTGACGCCGAGATTCATGTCAACTCGTTCGGCTCCGAATGCGCGGCGACTTGCTGTCGTTGGCACCCTGGGCAAGGAAGCCCGAATAGTTGCGCATGAGCAGATTGGCCTCAATGCGCTGAATGAGATCAAGACCAACGCTGACGACGATGAGCAAGCCCGTGCCGCCAAGGAACTGCGAAACGAACGGCGGGATGCCCATGCTCGAGCTCACCACGGTCGGGATGACCGCGATCGCTGCGAGGAAGCCAGCGCCGACATAAGTAATGCGCTCCATCACCGTCTCGAGGTACTCAGCGGTACGCGGTCCCGGGCGGTACCCAGGAATGAACGAGCCGCTCTGCTTCAACTGCTTCGACATCTCATCCGGGCTGAACTGCACGGTGGTCCAGAAGTAGCTGAAGAAGAAGATCATGAGGATCTCACAGAAGATGTACGGGAACTTGCCCATCTCGCTGTTAATGGCCAGGAAGCTGGTGGTGAGCTGCCACCATTCAGCCGAACCGCCCTGAATCGCGCGAGTCTGCAGCCAAGCAAAGATGCTCGACGGGAAGATCATCAGCGAACTGGCGAACACGATCGGCATGACGCCAGCGTGGTTGAGACGAAGCGGCAGATACTGTCGCTGGCCACCGAACACGCGACGACCACGGGTGTGCTTCGCCTGCTGAATCGGGATGCGCCGCTGGGCAACGGTAATCACGATCGCACCCGCGATCACGAACACGAAGCCGCCGATGATGAGCATGAGTCCAACTGGACTCAACTTGCCACTCTCGGCATTGATGGATGGATCGAAATTTTCCCAAACCCAACTGACCGCCGACGGCATGCGCGAAAGAATGCCCGCGGTGAGGATGAGCGAGATGCCGTTTCCGATGCCGTACTTGTCGATCTGCTCGCCAAGCCACATCAGGAAGAGACTACCTGCGGTCAGGCCCGCAACGCCAGCCGCGTAGAAGGTGATCATGCCACCGCCCACGAGGAAGTTCGGCTGAACCAGACCCGACTGACGGAGATAGGAGAGCCACATCACGCCCTGAACCAAGCAAAGTCCGACCGCCGCATAGCGGGTGTACTCGTTGATCTTGGTCTGGCCGGAGGTCCCGTCCTTCTTGAGCTCCTGCAGCGGCTTCCACACAGTGGTGAGCAGCTGGAAGATGATCGAAGCCGTGATGTACGGCATGATTCCGAGTCCGAAGATCGTCGACTGCTGCAGGCTTCCGCCGGAGAAGATCGACGCGTACTCAAGGATTCGGCCGAAGCCCGATCCGCCCTGGCTGGCCTTCTCTGCGGCTTCCTTCAAGGCAGTCTGATCCACGCCTACCAGCGGGATCACAAAGCCAATGCGATAAATGGCAAGCAATCCGAGCGTGAAAAACACGCGCCGACGGAGCTCAGGGATTCGGAAGATGTTCGCGAAGGCTTGAAACATCAGGGTCTCGGGTCGTCATTTCGTCGCGAAGCCGCGAGCGTCAAACTTCACGAACTCGTGGTCGCCTTCTCAGGCCACCATTACGGGATACACCCGAGAAAGTGATCTCGGGTCGGAAGTTGTTTCGCTTACTTCGACGCTTCGGTGCACGAACCACCAGCAGCCTCGATCTTGCTCTTCGCCGTTGCGCTGAAAGCAGCTGCGACGACAGTGAGCTTCTTCTTGAGCTCGCCGGTTCCAAGAACCTTGAGCCCAAGCTTGGCGTTGGGAATCATGCCGAGCTTGACCAAGGTCTCGATGTCGATGTTGGCGCCGTCCTTGAAGTGCTTATCAAGGTCGCGGACATTGATCACGTAGTAATCAGTGCGGAAGCCCGCATTGGAGAAACCACGCTTGGGGAAGCGACGCGCAAATGGCGTCGCGCCACCGGCGTAGGCCGGGCGGCTGGTCCAACCCGCGCGGCTCTTGGCACCTTTGTGACCGCGACCGGAAGTACCGCCGCGACCGCTGCCTTCGCCGCGACCAACGCGCTTGCTCTTCTTGTGCGGTCCTACCTTGGCGGTGATGTCTTGGATCATCATGACTGGAACTCTCCAGAACAGCGGTTCGGACCGCCGGGAAATCGCAGGGTGTGTTCGTTACTACTCGTGACTTGTTGGGCTGCGTCGAAGGAACTAAGAACTTCGACCGCCGTCAATGAGCGCATACAGATGCATGCGCGTACTTTGGCCATTCATCAGGCAGAAGGCGCCGGAGGTGCAGAAGGCGCAGCAGCCGGAGCAGAGGACGCATCGCCGTCGGGACGACGAGGACCGCCACCACCACCGCCCCCACCACCACGGTATCCGCCACCGCCGCCGCCACCGCGCGGACCACCGCGACCACCACGGCGATTCTCTTCGCCAACGGTGTTCTTCGGAGCAGCCATGCGCTCGCCACCCTTGGTCTGCGGCATGAAGGCCATTCCGCGCTTGATCGCAACTTCCACACCGGTCTCAGGCAAGCTGACGCCGCGAAGGGCCTCGACCTGCTGGCGGGTGCGAAGTGTTCCAAGGGCGTCAACGGTCGCCTTGACCACGTTCTTCGGGTTGCTGGATCCATAGACCTTAGTCAGGCAATCCTGCACACCAATCATTTCGAGGACCGCTCGCACCGCGGCGCCAGCGATGACGCCGGTACCAGGGGCTGCGGGCATCAGCTTCACGGTCGTGGCGCCGAAGCGACCAACAACCAAGTGGGGAATCGTCTTCCCCTGCAGCTGGAAGCCAGTCATCTTGCGACGACCTTCCTTCTGCGCCTTCTCGATGGCCTGGGGCACCTGATTCGACTTGGCATAGCCGACGCCAGAGCGACCGTGACGGTCGCCGACGACGACCATCGCCGAGAAGCTGAAACGGCGACCGCCTGCGACGGTCGACGAGGTGCGGTAAACGCCGACCGTAGTCGACTCGATGGATGAGGATTCGTCGATGATCTCTGCCATAGCTTGAACCAGTCTTCAATCGCCTCGCGCTGTCATAGCGCGTAAGCGGGAGCGGAATCGATCAGAACTGAAGTCCGGCCTCGCGCGCGCCGTCTGCCAGCGCCTTCACGCGACCGTGATAGAGGTAACCATTGCGGTCGAAAACAACCTTCGAAACGCCCTTCTCCTTCGCGCGCTCGGCAACGAGCTTGCCGACGGCGGTGGCCTCGGACATCTTCGCGCCCTTATCCGGGAATCCCTTGTCGCGCGTGCTTGCCGACGCGAGGGTCTTGCCGGTCAGGTCGTCAATCACCTGCGCGTAAACGTGGTTCAGGGAGCGGAACACGGATAGACGCGGTCGATCGGGCAGGCCGAGGATGTCCTTGCGGATTCCTTGCTTGCGGCGGGCTCGTCGGACGCGCTTGTTGGTCGTGCGATTCATGGTTTGCTGCCTTCTAGCTTCTTGCGGTCAACTGTCGGAATGCCTGGTCGGGAGACCTGATCGGTACACGGATTCTTCTCAGAATCTGCAACCCGTGGCATTAGCCGCCGGTCGCCTTGCCTTGCTTGCGAATGATGGTCTCACCGAAGTACTTGATTCCCTTGCCGTTGTATGGCTCAGGCTTGCGCTGCGAACGGATGGCTGCGGCGAACTCGCCGACGCGCTGGCGGTCCGCACCGCTGATGTTCACGAAGATACCGCCTTCGGTCGTGATATCGACCTTGACCCCGAGTGGGATCATGAGCGTAATCAGGTTGGCGTACCCGAGCTTCAGGTCGAGCTTCTTGCCGTTGACCTTCACCGAGTAACCAACACCGACAACCTCGAGCTTCTCCGAGTATCCCTCGGTGACGCCCTTGATGCAGTTGTTGAGATTGGCGCGGGTGGTACCCCAGTACGCCTTCCGGTTGCCTTCGTCGAGGCGCGCCATGTCGGTCGAACAGACGATTTGGCGCTCCTTCTCGTTCCAGACAACAGAAATCTCGGGGCGATAGACGACCTTGAGGGTGTCACCCTTGGGTCCAGTGATCGCGACCTCGTGGGTGTTGGCGTTCACAGCGACCTTGCAGGTGCCGGGGACGAGAATGGGCTTCTTACCGATGCGCGACATGACTTGCTCCTGTCGGACTCTGCACTCTTAGAAGGATCCGACGACTACTTCGACGGATCACTACGCACTTCGCAAACCGACTCGCGAATCGAACCGCTGGCCGATGCGCGAACCAAACCTCACACCAATCAGCAGACCGAATCAGCAGACCGAATCAGCAAACGGTGGCGACGACTTCGCCGCCGACGCGCTGCTCACGGGCCTTGCGATCGGACATGATTCCGCTGCTCGTCGAAACGATCGAGATACCGAGGCCCTGCAGCGGACGGGGAAGATCCCCAACCGGCGAATAGGTTCGGCGTCCCGACTTCGACACGCGGCGGATTTCGTTGATGATGTTCTCACCGCGGACGCCGTACTTCAGCACCACGCGAATGATGCCCTGTCGGCCGTCGGCCACGAACTCAAAGTCTGAGATGTAACCCTCGGTCTTGAGAACAGCGGCGACGCCACGATTGAGCTTGTTGCTAATCACGACGACAGACTTCTCGCGGTTCCGCACGGCGTTGCGGATGCGGGTGAGCATGTCGGCGGTGAGATCTTGAACGGACATTTCTTTTGGCTCCTACTCCCCTGCGGCATTCCGCGGGGAGGGTCGATCTGATCAGGTTCGTTCTGGTTCGGTCACCAACTGGCTTTACGCATGCCAGGGATCATTCCCTGGAGCGCAAGCTCACGCAGCATATGACGGCAAATACGGAACTTGCGATACACACCGCGCTTGCGCCCGGTGATCTCGCAACGGACTTCCGCTCGCGAGCTGAACTTGGGCTTGCGCTTCATCTTGTTGAAGGTTCGCGTGCTGGCCATGTGGTGGGTTCCGTGTTCTGCTTCTCTAAGAGCCGACGATTACTTCGTCGGATCGGTTCAGTCTCGGGCGCGGGGAAACATCTCCGCGCCGTGAAATCACGACTTCTTCTGCTTGCGCTCTTCCGGCTTCACAAAGGGCATTCCGAGTTCGGAAAGCACAAAGCGGCTCATCTTCGGATTCGAATTCTCGAACACGAATGTGATGTGCATGCCGTGAGTGATGGTGGCGTTGGCCATGTTGATCTCAGGCCAAACGGCCTGTTCGGTCAATCCCATCGAGTAAGACCCGCCCATGTCGAAGGACTTCTCCTTGACACCGCGGAAGTCCTTGATACGAGGAATCGCGAGGTTGATCAGTCGATCCGTGAAGTGCCACATCCGATCGCGACGCAGCGTGACCATAAAGGCCGACGGCATACCTTCGCGAACACGGAACTGGGCGACTGCCTTCTTGGCGATGATCATGATGGGCTTCTGGCCGGTGATGGTCGCGAAGTTCTTGATGAACTGATCACGAACTTCAGGCTTCAGCTTCGCGTTGTCGAGGTACTTGCCGATACCAGCATTGACCACAACCTTGATGAGCCGCGGCAGCTGGTGCGGGTTGTTGAGACCGAACTCCTGGATCGCCTTCGGACCGACGGTGTCGATGTAGGCCTGCTGGAGTCGGGGGTAGTTTCGCTTGACGTATGCCATAAATCGTTCCTTGTGCTGTGTCGCGCGATGCGCGACCTTGGCAATCTTCTGCTGATGGTGACTTGTTCACGGCGAGGTCGCCGCGTGGTTCCACACTTCGTTTACTTCTTGGCAGCCTTCGCAACCGGCTTCTTAGGGCCGCGCAACTGGTGCAGTTCCTTGCCACCGCGCACGGCAACGCGCGACTTCGATCCGTCGGGCTTCGTTACGAAGCGCACACGGGTCGCCTTGCCGTCAACAACTGGGCTGACATTGGATGCGTCGATCGGGCCTTCCTCCTTGAGGATCATGCCCTTCGGACGCGACTGGCTTGGCTTGAGGTGCTTCGTCTGGATGTTGACACCCTTGACGACGACCCGATCACCCTCGTCGACGACGCGGAGGATCTCCCCGATGACGCCCTTGGAGGCGCCGCGGGTCACGATGACATTGTCACCCTTGCGGATGTGGCGTGGCATTAGATGACCTCCGTCGCGAGTGAAACAATCTTCATAAAGTTCTTCTCGCGAAGTTCACGGGCAACCGCGCCGAAGATGCGAGTGCCCTTCGGGTTGCCGTCCTTGTCGACGAGCACGCAGGCGTTCGAATCGAACCGCACATACGAGCCGTCGTCGCGACGGGTTGGAAACTTGCAACGGACGATGACGGCCTGGACCTTGTCACCGGCCTTGACTTCGCCGTTGGGCAGCGCCTTCTTGACGGTGCAGACAACGCGGTCGCCGATGCCCATCGTGAGACGGGTAAAGCGACCGGTGGCGGTCGAGGATCCGAGGACGCCAATGACCATGGCTTCCTTTGCACCGGAGTTGTCGGTGACCTCGAGTCGTGATTCCTTCTGGATCATTTCTTGGCTCCATCGCCAGCGTTTGCTGGCGTGATTTCAGTATCAATGCTTCGCTGTCTTTTTAGTCGCTGTTGGGCTCACTGTTCAGCAAGCCGTTTGGCGGTCCTGACTTCAGGTGCTCTCGCCGAAGTTGATCGCGCCACCATCGGGAGCGCGCTCAAGAACGCGAATGAGAACCCAAGACTTGGTCTTGGAAATCGGGCGGCATTCAGCCACCTCGACACGGTCGCCAGTGCGCGACTCGTTCTTCTCGTCATGAACCTGCAGGATCGTGCGCTTGCGCATGTACTTACCGTACTTCGCATGCTTGCCGGAATAGGCAATCACGACCTTGCGGGTCTTGGTTCGCTTGTCGCTCTCCACAACGCCGATACGGCGCGGGGAAGTCGGGGGAATGACGAGATCGTTGGTCGTCGGCATGGTTCGTCTCAGTTCTTCGTGCTCTTCGTGCTCTTCGCGCTGTTCAGGGCCTTGATCGCATTGCTGCGAGCAGTGTTCTCCGTCAGCACCCGAGCAAGATCCTTGCGGGCCTTGCCCATGCGGGAGTTGTCGCCGACCTTTTCGGTCGTGCTCTTGCAGCGGAGATCGAAGAGCTCACGGCGGAGGCGGGTGGCCTCAACCTTGAGGTCGTCGGTGGAAAGTTTGATTACTTCGGCAGGCTTCATGGTGTTGCCTCTTCATGCGCGAGTTGCGCGCAACTAATCGTTCGTTCGTTCGTTCGTGCTTACATACTGACTAGAAACTTACTTAGACGGCGATGCGGCGGCCGACGAATCGGCACTTGACCGGCATCTTGTGTGCGATGCGGGCCATCGCCTGCTTCGCAAGATCCTCTGGCACACCGGCGATCTCGAAGAGAATCGTTCCCGGCTTGATGCGCGCGGCCCAGTAATCCACTTCGGCCTTGCCCTTACCCATTCGGGTTTCCAGGGGCTTCTTCGAAATGGGCTTGTCCGGGAATACGCGGATGAAGACCTTGCCTTGACGACGAAGGAAGTGCTGCGCCGCAATACGGCCGGCATCGATCTGTCGAGCCGTGAGCCAGTGTGGCTCAAGGGTCTGCAGGCCGTAGTCACCGAAGGCAACATAGTTGCCACGCGTGGCATTGCCCTTCAGCTTGCCGCGCTGCTCTTTGCGGAACTTGACTCGCTTTGGCATCAGGTTGGACATAGTCAGTCCTCTTCAGTCGCTGTCTTGGTTTGCTCAAGGTTCGGCGGATGCCTAGCCTCGTGGAATTCGGAACGGTCTATCTGGTTTCAACTGCGATCAACGGCGACCGCGGGCGCGAGCTCGGCCACCTGCCGCACTCGAATGGGTCTGGTCTTCGTCGTTCTCGGTGAAGAGGCCCTTGAAGACCCACACCTTCACGCCGATGGCGCCGTAGGTCGTAAAGCTGTGGGCAACGGCGTATTCGACGTTGGCCTGCAGCGTGGAGAGCGGAATGGAGCCCAAGCGCGTATCGAGGGTTCGGCTCATTTCAGCGCCACCAAGACGGCCGGCGAGGAGAATGCGAATTCCCTTCGCGCCGTTCTGCATGGAGCTCTCAGCGCGCATCTTGAGGACGCGGCGGAAATTCGCGCGCTTCTTCAACTGCTCGCCGATGCTTTCCGCGATGAGCTTGGCATCGAGGTCAGGGTTCTTGATCTCGACGACCTTGAGGACGACCTTGCGGCCGGTCATGGTCTGGAGATCCTTGGTGAGCGACTCGATTCCAGCGCCACGAAGACCAACGACCTGACCAGGACGCGCGGTCTTCACGATGACCGTGAGTTCGTCGCGCGTGCGCTCGATCAGAATGTCGCTGACCGCCGCGAACGGCGGCGTGCGGTTGAGCCGCTTGTCGATGTACTGGCGGATCTTGTAGTCCTCAACGAGGAGGCTACCGAACAACGCCTTAGGTGCGAACCAGCGGGAGCGGTGCGCCTCGGTGATGCCGACTCGGAATCCGAAAGGGTGGACCTTCTGTCCCATAGTGTTTCTCCGGAGCGGTTAGGCTCCGCGCTCCTCGACGGCGACGTGAATGTGGCACGTGCGCTTCTTGATCGGATGCGCGCGACCGCGGTCCTTGGGCTGGAAACGATCGAGGGTCGGACCCTCGTCGATACGGGACTCGCTCACGATGAGCTTGGTCGGGTCGGCATTCTTCTCTTCCGCATTGGCGATCGCGCTCTTGAGCACGACAGAGATGAAGGCAGAACCGCGCTTCTTCGAGAAATCGAGCGCAACGAGCGCCTCGTCGACGCGCTTGCCGCGGATCAAGTCCGCGACGAGGCGCGCCTTGCGGGGCGCGATACGAGCAAATCGGTGGCAGGCCTGGAAAGACATGGCAGTTACCTCGGTTCAGATCGCAGAGCGATCAGACCTTGAGGTTCTCCTTCTTGTTGGTGTGGCCACGGAACGTGCAAGTGTGCGAGAACTCGCCGAGCTTGTGACCAACCATGTCTTCAGTGCAATAGACATCGATGAACTGACGCCCGTTGTGCACCTGAAAAGTGAACCCGATGAACTCGGGAACGATCGTGCAGGCACGGGACCAGGTCTTGATCGGAGTGCGCTTGGTAGCGGTTTCCTGCTTCTGAACCTTGCGGTACAGACTCTCGACGACGTATGGACCCTTCTTGAGCGAACGCGACATGGTTGGTTCTCTTGAGGTTCTCGCCGCATGCACGGCGTGGATATCCACTGACTTCGCAAACTCAGACTCTGTTTAGGACTCGGCGAGTTCTTCGACGACTCCGGCTCACTTACGGACTCGGCGAGTTCTTCGACGACTCCGGCTCACTTACGGACTCGGCGAGTTCTTCGACGACTCCGATTCAATCAATCATTACAGCTTCAACTGACCGTATCGCTTGCTGCGACGACGGCGGATGATGCGCGAATCGCTGGACTTGCCGTAACGACGAGTTCGTCCGCCCTTGGCGAACGTACCCGAATAGTTACATGGCTCGCGTCCACCCTTGGACACCGAACCACCGCCGTGCGGGTGAGCGTGGTGGCTCATCGCAAGACCACGGGTCGTCGGACGACGTCCCAGCCAACGATTACGACCGGCCTTACCGAGAACGACATTCGCGTGATCAGCGTTGCCGACCTCGCCAACCGTTGCCCGGCATTCCATCGAGACCTGGCGGATTTCACCAGAAGGGAGCACGATGGTTGCCCAGCGTCCTTCCTTGTTGGTCAGACGCGCCGACATACCCGCGCCGCGACACAGACGACCGCCGGCACCCGGCTCGATCTCAATGTTGTGCAGCGCGATACCGGTCGGAATGTGCTTGATTGGAGTGCAATTGCCCGGCTTCGGGTCCATCGGCTCGGTCGAGCTTCCAATCACATCGCCGGCGGTGAGGCCCTTCGGCGCAATGATGTAGCGCCTGTCGCCATCAGCGTACTCAAGGAGCGCGATGTGCGAGGAGCGGTTGGGGTCGTACTCGATACCGACGACAGTCGCCGTCATTCCGTCCTTGTTGCGACGGAAGTCGATCTTGCGGTAGCGACGCTTGTGACCTCCACCGCGACCAGCGATGGTGATCTTGCCCTGGACGTTGCGTCCGCTGCCGCGAACGAGCGGGGCGAGAAGCGCCTTCTCAGGGGTCTTCTTGGTCACTTCCGAATGGAGGTTCACCGACGCGTTTCGGCGTCCGTTGGTGACCGGCTTGTAGACTCGAATAGCCATTTAGGAATACCTCGCGGCTCAGAAGAGCTCGATCTTGTCTTCGGGGTGGATCTTGACGACAGCGCGCTTCCAGACCTTGCCATCCACGATGCCGTACTTGTAAGCACGGGCGCGGATGTGGCGGTTCTGCGTTGAGACGCCGACAACTCGAACCTTGTAAAGCGACTCAACGGCGTACTTGATATCCGTCTTGGACGAAGTCCTGGCGACTTCGAATGCAAAGCGGTTCTGGTGGCCGGAGCCCCAAGTAGCCTTTTCAGTCACGATCGGACGAACAATGATGTGGATGGGGTCCATTTACGCGACCTCCTTCTTGGCCTTCGTTACCGAGGCGGCAGACTTCTTCGGTGCAGCCTTCTTCGGTGCAGTCGCCGTGCTCGCCGGAGTTGGCTCAGGAGTCTTCGGCGCGTCGGCCTCGTCTCCAGGCACACCGTCAAAGCAGGTTCCCTCGAGGAAGGAGATGAGCGCCGCCTTGTCCACCACAAGGAATCGGTGGTTCAGCAGCGAGAACGCGTTGAGCTGGTCAATGCGGCACACATCGACTCCGGCGCAGTTGCGCGCAGAGAGGAAGGCGTTGCGATTGGACTTCTCGGTAGCGAAGAGGCAGGTACGGTTGATGCCAACCGCTTCCATCATCTTGGCGAAGTCAGAAGTCTTTGGCGTCTTGAAGTCAATCGTCGCGAAGCACTTGACTTCGTTGTCAACGAGCTTGGCAAGAAGCGCGTTGCGATTGGCCAGACGGCGCATCTTCTTGGGGAGCTCGGTTCGGAAGTCCTCGCGAGTGCGGGTCTTCTTGAAGGTAACACCACCACCCTTGCGGATTGCGGTGCGAGCGGCGCCGGCGCGCGCGCTACCAGTGCCCTTCTGCTTGTAGATCTTGCGCGTCGAACCGTGGACATCGCCGCGGCTCTTGGTTCGAGCGGAACCCTGGCGCTGGTTGCCGTGGGTGATGACATACGCCTGCTTGAGGAGTGCGTGACGGATTTCTCCGCCGAGCGTCTGCTCGTCAATCTTCAGGGTGTCTACCTTTGTGCCTGCAGTGTCGTAAATCGGCAGTTCAATCATTGCTTCGCCTCTCGCGGGCCGCGCCCGCACTTCGCTTCGCCCTCCGCGTGCCTGTTATTGGTGGCACGGGGTAGGACTCGACTTGGTGAATCCTCAGGTTCGGAAGAGGCGCGCTTGTTGCAAACTTTGTTTGCTCGAGCGGCCCACACCGACCATGAGATACGGACTTGTTGTTGCCAGCCGGTTCCAGTTCGGCCTTGCTGGCGCCCGAGTACCCCTGCGGGCCTCGGACTCGTTCATTCACCTCAAACCCCCTGCAGCTCACGCGCCGCAGGGATGACAAACAAATTCAGACGTGTTCTCACTCTTGCGCTCAGGGACGAATCACTTCGCCGTGAGCTTCTTCGACTTCCGCTTAAAGAGGCGGGTAGCCGGACGGATAAAGAGGTATCCGTCGTTTGCGCCAGGAACCGGGCCCTTGACGAGCAGCAGGTTCCTCTCGACATCGATCTTGACGACATCCAGGCTGCGCACGGTGACGCGCTCGTCACCCATGTGGCCGGACATACGCTTGCCCTTCTTAATCTTCGCGCCGTGACCACGGTCAGTACCGTGGGAGCCGATGCTGCCGCCGGTTCGGTGCTTGCGCTCCGTACCGTGGGTCGCGCTCATTCCCTTGAAGTTGTTTCGCTTCATGTTTCCAGCGAAGCCCTTGCCCTTGCTGGTGCCGACGACATCGACATAGGCAGTGCCGTCGAGGGCATTGACATCGATGATCTGGCCGAGCTGGAAGCCGTTGGCAGCAGCATCGTCCGCCATGCGCACTTCCCGGTGCATGCGCTTGGGGGTGGAGCCGGCCTTCATGTCATGGCCAATCACGGCCATGGTCGAATTGCGCGGCTTCACATCGTCGAATGCGATCTGAATCGCTGCGTAGCCGTGGCGATCAGCGGTCTTGACCTGCGTCACAACGCAAGGACCGGCTTCAATCACGGTGACCGGGATGTTGGTCCCGTTCTCGAGGAAATAGCGCGTCATACCGATCTTGCGACCGAGGATGGCGAACTTGCAGGGAGTGCTGCTCATGATTTCGTTGGCTTTCTAGCGATTCCGTCAGGGGTTCGGTGCAAGCACCGCACATGACGTTTGCTGTCGGACTTTGGATTGACTGTGCTGTCGATGACCTGTTTCTTGCCGAGCTGCCTGGCGCACTTTGCGGAGGCAACCGACAAATCAAGCCTTAATGCGGAGGAATACACCGGCTGGCACAACGAGGCGCTGAAGCGCGTCGGTGGTGCGGTGGTTCCACTCAGTGATGTCGATGACGCGCTTGTGCGTTCGGATTTCGAACTGCTCGCGCGACTTCTTATCGATGAACGGCGAACGGTTGACTGTGTAGATCTCTCGGCGAGTGGGCAGCGGGATCGGACCTGCAACGCGAGCGCCGGTGCGCTTCGCCTGGTCAACGATCTCTCGAGCCGAAGCGTCAAGCGCCTGGTGGTCGTAGGCCTCCATGCGGATTCGGAATTTGCCACCAGTCATTGAGTGTCGCCCATCGAGTGTCGCCTCGTTCTTGCGTTGAGCTTGCGTTGCGCCTGCGCGAGCAGACTCAACCTTTTAATTCTCGCGGTCTTCTGCGGCACCGTGCCGCTGAAGAATGAACTCTGAATCCGCGAGGATTGACCAAACTTGCTGTCGTGCCTGTCATGCCTGTCGTGCCTGTCATGATGGCGTTTGCAGGCAATTTGCTGCGCAACGCTCACTTGCCAAAGCATTCCTGATCATCAGCGCACTATGCGCATACGCGCAATGCGAAGAGGATCGCGTCCGTCGGCACGCAGCCGAAGTGACGCGAATCGGCGAAGATAGCAAATCCACGACGGCTGTCAATGCGGTCAGCGACACGCACCGTCAGTTGATGATGCAATTTGCGTTATGAGTCGCGCAGGTTGCCCGCAATCGTCTGAGCTTGCGAAGACTGGAGGGGTCTCGTCTTTGTTTCACCGTTACTATCCGCGGCGTGTTCAATGACCTTGCTTCTCGTTTGATTGGGCAGTTGCCGGTTCGAGCCTGGCTCGGCGCGGCGATGATTTGCAGCACAATGATGGTTTGCGAGCCTGCGGGAGCATGGTTCTCGGTCCTCGCGACCTCCCAAGCTGCCACTGCGGCCGCTGACGAAGGCCTCGCGTCCGCACCGCTCGATGCCGAAGCATTGGGGTTTCGCATGCGGGTTCCGATTGGTACCGCCGTGCGCATCGAGCGCGCCGCCACGACCAGCTACCTGCTTGCCGACGGCGCCGAGCAGCCGGCGTGGCGCATTCGGGCTTCATCGCTCACCGCGTCCCGTGCTGGAACCACCGCGAAAATTCAGTGCGACGACTACCTCAAAGAACTCATCAACAAAAATCAGAAGCTCGACATGATCGTCAACGAGCCTCGGATGTTCGGTAGCCGCGAGGGACATCTCATGTACCTCGGGGTTCCGCTTGATTCAGGCGGGCGCGGCATCATGGGATTGCTGGTGATTCCCAACTCGACCGACGGATATCTCGTGCTCTCGCTGCTGCTCGTTGATTCGGAGTTCGCGCGCGTGCGTCCGCTCCTTGACCGCGCGTTCGCCACCATCGAAATTCGCGACGCCGACAAGGCCCTCGCGGAAAACAACGATCTGCTTCTCCGCGGTGCCACCATCTCCGCCGCTATCAACGCGACCACGCTGCGCGCGACGATTGGCTTGGAGCCGCGGGTGTATCGCATGTGGAAACCAGGCGAAAATGGCGAGAAAAAGGACTACGGCTACATGATCGTCCGCGTCCGCGAAGGACGACAGGGCGAGGTTGACGCCTCCAAAAACGCCGCCACCTTCAAGGGTGAAGACAGTGAGCTGGGGCTCTTGGCCTCGATCGATGCGCGAGTGGTGATCGGCGACGACTCGACCCATACCCTTGACGCGCAGAGCCGCTACTTCGTGCGCTGGGACCGCGCGAGCGAGGCCTGGTCGATCCGCTCGACTGAACGGCAGAAGCGCGCAAGTCGCTCAAGCGCGCAGACTGGACTGCGCCTTGCGCCCAGTTCAGGAGCGCCACGCTCGAAACTTCAAGTGATCACCGCCAGCAAGGATGGAATGACGCGCGAGCCGCAGGAATGGCCCCTTCCGCCGGTTTACCTGTCGCAAGCAGAGCTCATCGTGATTGGTGAATTGTTGCCGCGCGATCCCTCCGTCACTGCGATCGAATTCAAGGACTACGCGTTCGATCAGCGCGAACAAAAGCTTCCGCAGCGCAAGGAATCGTGGACTCGCATCACCAATGGGTGGAAGCTTGAGACTCAGCAGGGTTCAGCGCCGGCGAAGATCGTGCAGGAGTTCGATGCCCTCGGAAAGCGCGTGCGCCGCGTGGACATCGACGGCTCGGTCACCGAGCTGATCTCGCTCGAAGACTTGCGAACACTCTGGAAGGCGAAGGGCCTTCCCGTGGACTGATGCAAGGCGTTTCCGCACTTTTCTTTCTGCTTGTGATCGCGGCCGCGGGCTGCTCGACCACGCAGAAGGCGAGCGTCGCGCCAGAGAGCCGGACTTCCATTGAGGCTGTTTTCAAGCACGGTCCGCTTCAGCCAGCGCGATCGAGCGTGGCGCTCGACGATCTGGTGAGACCTTGCGGCAGCGTCGCGACCTATGAGGTTCTCACAGGCAAGCGCAAGGGAAAGCGGATCGTGCAAAGAGTGAGCAGTACGCTGGAGCACACGATTCTCGAAGAGATGCTAATCGACGAAACCGACGTAAACGCCGATTCGCAAGGGCAAATCCCCGCGGAACGCATGATGCTTGAGCGCCGCGCCGACGGTGCGCTTCTGCTGCGGGAGGTCGCGACCCACGACGAGGATTCACTCAGCAAATTCGCCGACGGACTGCCATTCGCCATTCCAATCCTCACCGCCCTCACCGACCTCGAGGGCGGATCGGCCATGCAAGTTCTCACGCTTTCAGCTGGAAAAGCTCGGGGAAACGGTCGCGCCCGCCGTTCGCTGCGCATCACTGGCGAAGCAGATGTCGAGTTCGCCGGAACACGCGCGCGTGCGACTGTGCTCGAACTCACCTTCGATGTGACCCTCGATGTCGCCGAAGCCCATGTGCAATCGACGATCTTCGTCGTGCCCGGGCGCGGCATCGTGGGCGAGGAACGACGCGAAGAAGTGCGTATTCTTGGAATCTTTCCGCGACGACGCGACGAAACCTCCGTCCTCATCCAGCTCGAAAGTCGCACCGCCCCTCACGGCCCAACTCCATGACCACGACTCTTCCCCGCATTCTTGTTGCGATTCCCGTCTTCAATGAGGAGAAGTCGGTGGACCGCGTGCTGGCCGAGGTCGCGCGACACGCTGTCGGATTCAACGGCGAGATCCTGGTGATCGACGACGGCTCGACCGATTCGACCCCTGCCATTCTCGCCACCCATCCGGTGGAGGTCATTCGTCATGGCAAGAACCGTGGCTACGGCCGAGCGATGCAGGACATGCTGGAATGGGCTGATTTTCGCGGCTACGACTGGGTGATCTCGATGGACTGCGATGAGCAGCACGAGCCCGCGAGCCTGCCGAACTTCGTGGCCGCGATCGTGCGCGGCGAGGCAGATCTGATCTCCGGTTCGCGCTATGTCGATGAGTCGCTGCCCGGCGATCCCGCTCCCGAAGACCGCCGACGCATCAACGCGTTGCTTACCCGCGAGCTCAACGAGCGGCTTTCGCTCGGCATTTCCGATGCTTTCTGTGGCTACAAGGCCTATCGCGCCAGCGTCTGCGCGAACCTCCACCTTGATGTGAGCGGCTACGACTTTCCGATGCAATTCTGGGTTCAAGCGTGCGCCGCTGGACTGCGCATCGAGGAAATGGCGGTTCGCCGCATCTATGTCGACATGACGCGCACCTTTGGCAATGGACTCGATGAGCCTAATCGCCGACTCATGACCTACCGCGCCACTATGCACCGCGAGATCCGTCGATGCGCAAGCCGACTTCCGCTGCGAGCGCTCGATGGCTTGCGGGACGGCTTGCGGGAGGGCGAGCTCGGATGAACGCAGTCGCGTCCGAGCTATCCACCATTCTGGCGGCGCGCGCGAAAGCACGCTTTGATGGTCGCGAAAGTGCGCAATTCGCGGGCGAATCCCTAGTTTCCTGGCGACAGGTTACCCGCGAGGAACTTGGGCTTCCGCTTGACCGTCCCATCATCATGACCGGTCATCAAGCGGGAATCTGGCACGCGGGCATCGCGGAAAAATTCGTGCGCGGCGCAGAAATCGCCGCGCTTTGCGGTGGCGCTCTGGTGCATGTGGTGATCGACCACGACACCAACGACGCGTCGCTCATCGGCTTTCCCGCGCTGGTCGACGGGCGGCTTGAACGACTGATGCTCGAGCGCTCGCCGGTCGGCCGCGGCCCCAATGTGTTGCGCCGCCCAGTTCGAACCATGCGCCCCGAACGCGCGCATCAGACTCCGCCCTCGATCGAGAGTGCGCTGCAGGAGATCGAATCGGCGGTACAAGGAGCGTTTCGCCGCGAGAACCTTGCGATGCAGATGGCCCACGCAGCCAATGTGCTGCTGGGCGCGCGGGCACGCATCGACGCAACGGTGGCGGCGACAAGCTTCGCGCGCACCTCACTCGCGGCGGCGATGCGACGA
Source organism: Planctomycetota bacterium (assembly GCA_003671075.1). Taxonomy (GTDB): domain Bacteria; phylum Planctomycetota; class Phycisphaerae; order Phycisphaerales; family SM1A02; genus QWPT01. The sequence goes on along the minus strand of QWPT01000002.1, from coordinate 36,077 downwards.
GAGTTTGCACTCATGCGCGGCGCGTACAACCATGCGCTCGAGGGCCAACGCATCGCGCGCCTCGGTGGCGATGAACTTCCGTTCTGGCGGCTCGATAGCGCAAATTCCTCGCGTTTGCCACTACTTTCGTCGGACAACACACCAAACGCCCTACTCGCCCCGCGTGCACTCGCCCTCACGGCGATCGCGCGCATGGGCGCATGCGATCTCTTCATCCACGGCACGGGCGGCGGCAAATACGACGGCGCGATGGAAGCGTGGATGTCGGCGGTCCTCAAGGTCGACTCGCAACAGGCGATCGCTCCGATGACCATCGTCACCGCCACGCGCCTCGCACCGCTCGCGCAATTCATCGAGCCGTTCGATGTCTCAGCGACACCGCGCGCACTCAGCCGACTCGAACAGGATCCGTTCGCCGATGCGGGCGTCACCAAGGCGCAACTGCTCGGGCGCATCGTCGGATCACGATTGGAAAAGCGCGCAGCCTTCGTTGCGATGCGGCGCGCGATCGAGGCGGCGCGCAAGCAGCGTGCGGATGAAATCAACGCATTGCGCGCGCGTCTTGGCGCCAATGCACGCGCGTTGCGCACCCACGCGCTCGCGACCGACCGTACTTGGCCGTTCCCCTTCTCCATGACAAACACGTGACATACACGTGACATACACGTGACTTACACGTGACATACACATGACGTCCACGACACACATGACGTCCACGACACACATGACATCAACCGCATCCACGGCCTGCGCGCCCGAGTAAAAAGGTAGCGCCGATCAGACCAGCGGATCGGTTCGATACACCTTGGTGTCGAGCGCCCACACCTTGTCGGTCCACTCGCCGCCACCGGCGAACTCGCGCTTGGCGGCCGTGATCGATGCCTGCGTCTTGGCGTCGAGATTGTCCAACATCGACACGAAAACCGCCTCGGGCGTGGCAGGAATCTTGGCGGCACCGTGCTCGGGAAGACCATGGTGCGACACCAAAATGTGCTGCAAAATTCGCAGCGTTTCACCAGGGAGCCGCTCAACCCGCGAAGCCTGTGCCGCCTTGATCTGCAGCCAGATTGCTCCGCGCACAACATGGCCGATCAGTTGTCCTTCGGTGGTGTAATTGAACCCGCGCTCCCAATCGAGCTCGACAGTCTTGCCAAGGTCATGGGCAAAGATCGAGAACAGAACGATGTCGCGATTGAGCGCTGGATAGAGCACCAGCATGCGATCGGCGAGTTCCATCATTTGCTGGGTGTGCTCGAGAAGTCCGCCAATCCACGCGTGATGCACACTCATCGCGGCGGGCGCGCGGCGAAAATCCTCCATGAGCCGTTCGTCGCCGAGGTACTGCTCAGCAAGAGCGCGCATCGCCGGATGCGCCATTGAACGCAGCAGCTCGGCGACCCGCGCGAACATGGTGGCGATGTCCTTCGTGGTCGAGGGAAGCAGCTGCAGCATGTCCTCGCCGGAAACCTCGCGCGCCTCCATCTGCTCGATGATGAGCTGAACCTGCCCCTGATAGGCCTGCGTTGAACCGCGCAGCATCACAAATCCAGTTGCGATCACCGTCTCGAATTGCGCCTCTTCGAAGCCCCAGGCGCGCGCGGAGATCTCGCCACTGGCGTCGCGGATCATGCACTTCAGATAGGGCTTGTTGGTGCGCGTCTGCGCGAGCTGTGGATTGACGATCGAATACACGCCTTCCACATAGGTGCGGTCGGTGAGTGTTGCGATGCGCTGATGATCGGAGGCCATCGGGACACTGTAGCCGAGCGGCGCGCGCATCGATCCGCGCTGATTTCGCCGCGTTTAATCTCGTGCGCGGATGGCGCGCATCACATCGGGCACGAGATCGGCAATCTCGTGGGCGAGCGCTCCGGAGTCGCCGTGCGCATCGCGCCAGAGGTCGCCCGCGCGTGCATGAATCTCGACGGCGAGCGCCGAAAGTCCACCGGCACACATGCTGGGATTGCGCTGAAATTGCCCAAACATCGCCGCGACCACTCCGCTCAGGACATCACCGCTTCCACCAGTGGCGAGCGCGGCATTTCCTGCGTCGCAGCGCCAGGTTCGCAATCCATCGCTGGTGACCGTGCCCGCGCCTTTCAACACCACGACGGCGCCAAGTCGCTGGGCGAGCGCGAGCGCGGCGCAGGGGCGGGCGGCAGGATCAACGCAGTCCACGCTGAGGGAAAGCGCCTGGGCAAGATCGCGCGCCTCGCCCGGATGCGGCGTAAACACCACCGTTCCTCGGACATCGCGAACGGAGTCGATGTGCGAGGCAAACAACCTGATCGCGTCGGCATCAATGATCAATGGCTTTTCGCCCAGTGCGACCAGCCGCATCACCAACTGCCCGGCAGACACGCTCCTGCCCATCGCTGGACCGACCACAACGACGGAAACCTCCGCCATCACAGCGTCGAGCGCCTCCGCCGCAGCTGAGGCGAGCAACTCGCCGTGCGCATCGGTCGCCAACGCAATCACCGTGGCTTCAGGCAATATCACCAGCGCTTCGGCGGCGAGCGATTCGGGCACGGCCACGATTGCGCGACCAGCACCTGCGCGCAACGCACCGCGCGCCGCAAGCATCGCGCCCCCGAGCATGCGCCGCGGCTGGTGCGCACATCCACCAACTACAAGCACCGTGCCGAAACTTCCCTTGTGCCCATCGGCGATGCGCGCGGGCAACGCGGGCAGCGGTTCGAAGGCGAATGCCGTCACTTGACGGCTCCTGGCTGCGCGACCTCCGAGATCTTCACCGCGCCAATCAGCGAAAGCGCGCGGGAAAACGCAGGATCGGTCGCACCACCAGCGAGATCGCTCGTCGCAACCAGAATGTGCGCGGAGTGGTAGCCACGCCCATCGCCGCCAACGGTCGCGTCGAAATCAACCCAGCCGCGCGCGCCACCGCCCGCAACGATCGGCGGCTCCACCAACACTTGCGTCCAAAGATGCCATCCCCATCCTGGCCCCTTCAATCCATGGCCGACGCCGCCGAGATCGGGCACATACACGAGCCCACTGGCCACTCGCGATGGAATCCCCGCCGCACGACAGAGCGCAGCCAACAGCACCGCGTGCTCAGTGCAATCTCCGCTGCGCGTCCTCGCAGCCTCGCTCGCAGAGCCGAAGGCGGTGGCGAGGTTTTTCGATCGAATATGTCGGGAAACCAGCGCGCGCAGATCGTTGGCCTTGGCAAAATCGCTTGCATTCGCAGGCAATTTCGCGCTGGCGAGCAACTCGATCACCGCCGTGCTGTCGGAGTCGATGAGTTCGTTGGGCTTGTTCCAGCGCGGATCACTGGCATCGCTCGGCTGCGCGCCACTCGAGCGATGCACATCGACCGACACGCGCGCTGACCTCTCGCCCGTTTTAGTAAACGCCTGCGCGCCTTCGGAGGGAAGTTCGGGCATCGTTGCCGCGCTCGAATCGAGGTCAAACTCAATGGTGCCGCGCGCGAGGTAGCGCGCGATCGGCCTCGACGCCACGAAGGTTCCCGCGAGCAGATCGAACGACGCGTTCGCGTAGCTCTCGTCGGCAGCGGCCTTGGTGGTCAACAGCGAAACCAAGTTGCCGAGTCCAATCGGCGTTGTGCTTTCCAAGAGTAAACCGGTTGCGTCGTAGAGTTCGGTGGCCACGATCGGCTGCATGCTGTTGCGAACCTCATAGCGCGTCAACTTCGCCGAATGCCCGTCAATCGTGCGCTCAACCTCGCCCAATCGCTTCATGGAGATGTCCGCGACCACAAAGCCCGACTGCACATCGAGCGTGCGAAAGTTGATTTCCTCGGCCTTGGCCCCGCCGCGCGCCGCGACGAACGCGGCGACTTCACGCGGCGTGAGCCACGAATCATCGGCAATTTCGCGGGTTTCCCGAACCGCACCGCGCTCGACCCTCGCCTTTTTCGGCGACTCGAAGACATAACGAACCCGCTCGGCACCCTTCTGCGCGACGGTGGCTTCGATGGGTTCTCCTCGTGCAGACTCGATGAATTCGCTGGAAAGCTCGATCGCAGTTTCTTGCCCGAGCCGCGAAAAGCGCATCTCGATGCGCGAGATCGTTCGCAGCCGCTCGCCGTCTTTCTCCACCCGTTCAAGCGACCTTCCGCACGGATGTCCACCGAGTGCGAGTGCGTAATAGTGCTCCTCAACCAGCGCCCAATCCGCACACGCCACCGCGCACGACACCGTGCACGACACAACGCTCACCGCGCCCGCGAAACAAAGCGCGAACAGGGCGGCGCGCATCAGGCCTGCGTTCCTTCGACCTTGGTGGATTCCGCGGCGCTCATCGATTTCAGCAGCGGGAACAGGATGACATCGCGGATCGACGCGCTGTCGGTCATGAGCATGACCAAACGATCGATTCCAATTCCCAAGCCTCCCGCCGGCGGCATGCCGACGCGCAGTGCGTCGATGAAATCCTCGTCGAGCGTGCGGAAAGTCGACTCCTCATCGTCGGCGCCCTTCAGCTGCTCGGTGAATTTCGCCAGTTGGATGTCGGGGTCGTTGAGCTCGGTGTACGCGGGACCAATTTCCATCCCGCCAATAAAGATGTCCCAGCGTTCGCAGACTTCTGGATCCGTTCGACTCGGACGCGTCAGCGGGCTGATGGCGCTCGGATAGTCGGTCACGAAGGTCGGACGAAGCGGATCGATCAACGGCTCGGCGAGTTCCTCGAAGAGTTTGTTCACCACCAGCCAGTTGTCGAGCTTCGCTTCATGGTGCATGCCGATCGCGCGCGCCTTGGCGCGAACCGCCGCAAAATCGCGCATGTCCACGCCAACGCCCCTGCGAAAGAGTTCCTCAAACTTCACGCGCACGAACGGCATCGCGTAGTTGATCTCCATTTCGCCCCATGGAAGCACCGGTCCATCGGCGTTCACCCGCAGCCCCGCAGCCTCGCGCTCCGCCACCATCGACACCGCGATGTTGTTGACGAGGCTCTCGGTGAGCTCCATCATCGTGCCGTAATCGCCGAAGGCCTGATAGACCTCCATGGCGGTGAACTCAGGATTGTGGCTGCGATCGATGCCTTCGTTGCGAAAGTTTCGATTGATCTCGTAGACCTTGCCCATGCCGCCGACCAAACAACGCTTGAGGTAGAGCTCAGGCGCGATGCGCATGAACAGCGGCATATCCAGCGTGTTGTGGTGGGTCGTGAATGGTCGCGCCGCCGCGCCGCCAGCCATGGGCTGGAGCACCGGCGTTTCCACCTCGAGAAATCCGCGCGCATCCATGAACCGTCGGATGCGCGAGACAATGCGCGAACGCATGGCGAAGACCTTCGCGCTCTCGGGATTGGCGTACATGTCGACATAACGGCGGCGATAGCGCTGCTCGGGGTCAGACAGACCGTGCCATTTCTCCGGCGGAGGCGCGAGCGACTTGGTCGCCAGCGAAATCGAGGTCGCCCACACGCAGACCTCGCCCTTCTGCGTTCGCCCGATCGGCCCCTCGGCAACGAGGATGTCGCCGTAATCCGCTGCCTTGGCCAGCTCGAATGCGTTGGCATCGATCGCCGACTTCGAGATGCTTAACTGCAAATCTCCCGAGGAATCGCGCAGAAACAGAAACACGAGCTTTCCCATATCGCGGTGCTGAACGATGCGGCCAGCGACCTTGACGATCGCGCGCGTATCGGCCGCAGTGCCGCCGGAAAGTTTCGCTTGTTTGGCAGCGGTGTCGTAGGCGACATGCGCGTCCTCGGAAAACTTCGCACGCGCATCGGCAAGCGCATGCAGGCCGTCGACGCGCTCGCCGTAAGGCTCGAAGCCAAGTTCATCGCGAAATCGCTTGAGCTTCGCGCGACGGGCGGCGACTATCTCGGACTCGGAAAGCGGAACGGCATCCTGCGGAGTGGTCTCGGCCATGGGATACGAATCCTAGCAAGACTGCGTAAATCGCTTCGTGTTCGAAGTGATTTGCGATACCGTGCGCCGCTTTCCTCGGACCCCCCCACTCATGTCACCAAGCACTCGCCGACTCGGCATTCTCACTGGCGGCGGCGACTGTCCAGGCCTCAACGCGGTTCTCCGCGCGGTGGCAAAGACCGCAATCCTGCAGTACGGCATCGAGGTCATCGGCATCGAAGACGGCTTCCAAGGCCTCATCGAACACCGGGTACGCCCACTCGGACTCAAGGATGTCTCAGGCATTCTGACCCGCGGCGGCACGATTCTCGGCTCCAACAACAAGTGCAACCCCACGCGCTACTGCACGGGCCGCAAGCCCGACGGCACGCCGATTTGGGAGGATGTCACTGAGAAGTGCCTGACCACGATCGCCCGCGAACGGCTTGACGGGCTGATCGTGATCGGCGGCGACGGAACCATGGCGTGCGCCGCGCCGATTGCGGCTGCGGGCATCAATGTGATCGGCGTTCCCAAGACGATCGACAACGATCTCGTCGGAACCGAAATCACCTTCGGTTTCCTTACCGCCGTCGCTACTGCGACCGACGCGCTCGACCGCCTGCACTCGACTGCCGACAGCCACCACCGCGTAATGGTCTGCGAGGTCATGGGTCGCAACGCTGGTTGGATCGCGCTGACTTCCGGAGTCGCCAGCGGATCCGATGTCATCCTGCTTCCTGAGGTCCCCTTCGATCTGCGTCAGATCGCCGACGACATCGACCGACGCATGCGCGGCCCCGGATTCGCCATCGTGGTGGTTGCCGAGGGCGCGCGCCCGAAATTCGGTGAGCAGGTCGTCGGTCGCTACGACCCGACCAGCCACGATCCGATCCGCTTCGGCGGCATTGGAAACCTGGTGGCAACCGAGATCGCCGACCTCACCGGAATCGAGACCCGCACCACCGTGCTCGGCCACACCCAGCGTGGCGGCGCACCCATCGCAGCTGACCGAATCCTTGCGACGAACTTCGGCTTTCACGCCATGGCGGTGCTGGCAAGCGGGAAGCGCAACCGCATGGTTGTCCGCGAAAACAATATATTTTCCGATATCGACCTCTTCGAGACCGTCGGCAAGCAACGACTGGTTCCCATCGACCACCCGCTCATCTCAGCGGCACGCGCGATCGGCACCAGCTTCGGCGACGGCGTGGGATCCATCGAAGCAAAGCCGATTTCGAGCGGGGGATATTGAGCCGTCGCGGCTGCGGCCGCACGCGCTGATACGTTGATCGGCGTGATGCTCGGGCGTAATGCTCGGGCGTAATGCTCGGGGTTGACCCTCGGGGTTGATCCTCAGGCATCGTGGTGCTGCGATCATCAATTGCGTTAGGATGCGGGCGCGGAGGGGCCGCGAAGTCAAACACTCGGAACGCCGATGGATCCTGCGATTTTTCTTGATAGAGACGGCACCTTGGTGCCCGACGACTCCAACGCTGGAATTCCAGCGCGAACCACTCTCGTCGAAGGAGTGGCGCCCTCGCTGCGCCGCCTGCGCGATGCGGGATTTCGTCTTGTCGTCGCAACCAATCAAGGCGGCGTTGCCCGCGGTCGCTTCACCGAGTCCGATGTCGACGCGGTGCATGCGAAGGTCTCCGAACTCGTCGACCAACAAACTGGACTGAAGCGCACCATCGAACGCTTCTACTATTGCCCGTTCCATCCCAAGGGCATCACGCCCGAGTACACCCGCGAGCACCCGTGGCGCAAACCTCGCCCGGGCATGCTTCTGCAGGCTGCGCAGGACATGGAGCTTGAACTCGAGCGTTCTTGGCTGCTCGGCGATTCGCCGTGCGATGTTGCCGCAGGACGCACCGCGGGATTGCGAACCATTCTGGTTTCGCGCGATCGCGCTCGCATCGCCGATGCCGCCGCGGACTACTCGGCCTCGACCCTTGCCGAGGCGGTCGAAATCATCCTCCGCCATCGTGACGAAACCACTGCGTCCATCGCGAGTTCGCGCACAGCCGCTCCGGCACGCACCGCCACCCGCAGCGTTCGCCGCGAGCGATCGAGCGATCGTCTGCGCCGTGGACTTGCCGAACTCACCGATGAAGTCCGCGCGCTGCGCCTGCGCCGCGCCGAATCAAGCGCAATGCGCCTCGCGGCGATGGGATTGCAACTCATCGCAATTCTTGTTGTCGCCGTCTCGTTCCTCAACCTCTCCGAGTTTGAGCACTTCGCGCGATGGGCCGCGGCCGCCGCGATGATTCAATTGGTCACAATCACGATTCTGCTCTTCGATCGGCAGTAGGCGTGAACCGTTGGTTTTTGCCGAGGAATTTGCTGCGTAAACGCGCCGTTCAACCGCACCTTCCCCGCACTGCTCCCGTGGCAATCTCCAGACTCACCCTTCACGCCGCGCATCCGCGATCGCTCGCTGATCCGGCGTTGGCCGCGCTTATTCGCGCGTGCGCAGAGGAAACCGCCGAGCATCAAGGCGTGCTCGCGCCGTCGGTCGAACTGTTTGAAGACCGCATCGAACTCAGCGCTGAACTCCCAGCGCCCATCCTCATGGCGATCACCACCGAACTCCGCCGCGCCACTGGTCGCTGGTACCGCTCGAAATACGGCTCTCAACTTTGGCAAGGTGACTGAGTCGACGCGCGGCGCGTATTGCGCCATGTTTCCCTATCATCCGCGCCTCATGCAAACCCTGCTCATGGAGACAACCGCGAGCCTACCGACGCCCTTGCTTTGGGCGACGCTCCCGATCGGCGCCTATCTCATCGGCAGCTTCCCGACCGCGCACCTGCTCGCACGCACGCGCGGAGTCGATCTGGGCAGCGTTGGTAGCAACAACTACGGCGCAACCAACCTGGGCCGCACCCTGGGAAAACCGTGGGGAATTGCCTGCTTTCTCATCGATTCGATCAAGGGCGCACTGCCGGTGCTGGCCGCGGGCTGGATGCTTGGCGCGCTCGGAGTTGCCGCTGGCGGTATTGAGCCGCAGACGGCGTGGTGCTGGCTGGCAACGGCCGCGGCGGGAATTCTCGGTCACACACTTTCGCCGTGGATCGGCTTCAAAGGTGGCAAGGGCGTGGCCACTGGCTTCGGCGCGCTCGCCGCGATGTGGCCGGTGCTCACGATTCCCTGTCTGCTCGCGCTGGTCCTTTGGATCGCGCTGGTGCTGGTGTTTCGCATGGTCAGCCTCGCGTCGATGGTGGCGGCTGTTGCGGTGCCTTGCGCGGTGCTCGTCGCCGCGCTCTCCGCCAACGGACTCACAGGCGTGCGCGCCGTTGTGCCGTTTTTCGCGAGCAGTCTTTTGGTGGCCGCGTTTGTCGTCTTCAAACATCGATCCAACATCGCGCGCATCCGCGCTGGAACCGAGCACCTCGTGCTCCAGAAGGTTGTCCAGAAAGAGGCCGCGCAACCAGCATCCGAAAGTCTGTCGAGGAACTGAGCCCCGTGACGACCAACTCCCCCATCGACTCCGACCACTCGGGCTACCGTTCACCGCTTGAATCGCGCAACGCCAGCGTGGAAATGCGCGCGCTCTGGAGCGAGCAGCGCAAGTTCTCCACTTGGCGGCGCATCTGGCTCGCGCTTGCCGAAAGCCAGCACGAACTGGGCATGCCCGTCTCGCGTGCGCAGGTCGAAGCGATTCGCGCTCACCTCGATGACATCGATTTTGCCGCGGCGGCGAAGCACGAAGCACGACTCCGTCACGATGTGATGGCGCATGTGCATACCCTCGGCGACGCCGCGCCCACCGCGCGCGCGATCATCCACTTCGGCGCAACCAGCCAGGATGTCGTGTGCAACGCCGACATGCTTGTGCTGCGCGATTCGCTGGGTCTTATCGCGGGAAAGCTCGCGCGGGTCGTCGATCGGCTCGGCGGCTTCGCGGCCAAGCATTGCCAGCTGGCGACGCTGGGATTCACCCACTTTCAGCCCGCGCAACCAACCACCGTCGGCAAGCGCGCAACCTTGTGGGCGCAGGACTTCGCCATCGCGCTTGAACAAGTCGAATTCGTCCTGCAGTCGTTGCGCCTGCGCGGCCTGCGCGGCGCGACCGGAACACAGGCGTCCTACCTCGGTCTGCTCGACGGCGATCCCGCCAAGGTCGACGCGCTCGAGGCCAAATTCGCCGACAAACTCGGCTGGCCGAAGGATCGCATGCTCGCCGTCTGCGGCCAGACCTATCCGCGCATTGTCGATGCGCAAATCGTCAGCGCGCTGGCCATTGCCGCATCGGCCGTGCATAAATGCGCCACCGATATTCGCTTGCTCGCCAACCGAAAAGAAGTTGAAGAGCCTTTCGAGAAAGATCAAATCGGCTCATCGGCAATGGCCTACAAGCGCAACCCGATGCGATGCGAACGCGCCTGCGGACTCGCGCGCTTTGTGATGGGATTGATCAACGATCCGCTGCAGACGCAGGCGACGCAGTGGCTCGAGCGCACGCTCGATGATTCGTCCAATCGACGGCTCGTGCTTCCCGAAGCGTTCCTCGCGCTCGATGGGTCGCTCGACATCATGGCGAATGTGGCGGAGGGACTGGTGGTTTGGCCAGCGACGGTCACGGCAAACCTCGCGGCCGAACTTCCCTTCATGGCCAGCGAAAACATCATGTTGGCCGCGACCAGAGCGGGCGCCGACCGACAGGAAGCGCACGAGGTCATTCGCGTGCATTCGATGGCCGCCGCCGAGGAAGTCAAGCGTTTTGGCCGCGCCAACGACCTCATGGCGCGGCTGAAGAGCGACGCGTTCTTCGCGAAGGTGGACCTCGACGGCGCGCTCGAACCGGCGAGTTTCATCGGCCGCGCGCCCGAGCAGACCAACCGCTTCATCGCAACGGTGGTCGAGCCGATCCGCGTTCGTCACGCCGCATCACTGTCGACCAAAGTCGAACTCCGCGTCTAAGCGCGCGGCGCCTGCGCCTCGATCGACTGCACCTTCTCGAGCAGCTCGACAGTCAGCACGCGCGACGGACCAGCAGCGCCGCCTTGCATGACCACCGAAACCGCCTGGATCTTGATCGAGCGGATCCAAGGAAGCACCTCTTCGGTGGGAATCCGCAAGGTCAGCCAGAATCCGCCCTCGATGGGGATGTTCATCCGCGGAATCTCCGCCTCTGCCACCGCTTCGGTCACGAACACCGCGAGACTTGGGCTCGACTGCCCCTGTTCGTCGCGCACCTGAATCATGGCCAATTGCTTGATATCTGGCTCGGTTGGCCCATGAATGGCGCAGGCAACCACATGCCAGTTGGGAAGGCCAAACATGGAACGCGCGAAAGCGATGTTCATCGCATATGGCGCAGGCGCACCGCTGGCGATGAGCATTGCTTGCGACTGACGCACGCATTCCTCGAACGCGCCCAGCATCGCTGCGTCCTCTTGCGCCCGCTGCGCCGGGTTGCGCTTGTCCACTCCGCTTGTGTCATGCGTTGTCATTGGTTGGTCCTTGATGTGCCTCTGGCCGAACTCGCCCATGCTAATCTCCGCGCATGCCGATCCCCCGCCTTTCGCTCGAACGAACCGCGCTTCTTGTGATCGATGTCCAGGACAAGTTACTCCCGACCATCTTCGACGCCGACCGCGTTGTTGCCAACTGCGCCGCCGCGCTCGAATTGGCGAAGATCCTTGGGATGCCGGCAATCGTGACCGAGCAGTACACCAAAGGGCTCGGGCACAGCGCGCCCGCCATCGCCGCCGCCGCCGCTTCCCACGCCAAAATCTTTGAAAAGACCCGTTTCAGCGCCCTCATTCCCGAGGTCGACGCGCTGTTGTCGGCGCACCGTTGCGATGACATTCTCGTTTGCGGAATCGAGGCCCATGTCTGCGTACAACAGACCGTCCTCGACCTTCTCGCAACTGGACGCCAGCCCTTCTTGTTGACCGACGCCATCTCTGCCGGCCAAACCGATCAGATTTCCCCAGCGCTGCGCCGCATGGAGCGATCGGGCGCGACCCCATCGGGTGTCCTCGGCGCGATCTACGAACTCCTCGGCGACGCCGCCCATCCGCAATTCAAATCGGTTCTGCGAGTGGTGAAGACACTTGTGCCCCCTTTGCCGCTACCCTAACGCCCCAAGTGATCGGACCTTGGCAAGTGCCTGGGCCACTTCAACTGAAATTCGGAGGTAGCCGATGGAGCTCTACGAGACCCTGTGTCAACTCGTCCGCGAGGTCGAGGAAGATATGAAAAAGGCCGCTGGCGGAAACAAAGCCGCTGGCACGCGCGTCCGCAAGTCCATGCAGGACATCAAGGACACCGCGCAACAGATCAGGCAGCGCGTTCTTGAAATGCGCGGCACGGAGGAAGGCGGGGCCTGAGCCCGTCGGTTCGCTGTGGCAAGCACGATTCTCTTTGATCTCTCGGCCATTGATCTCTCGCAAACAATCTGCGACAGCAGATGTCTCGATGAGTTTCTTCCTCAAACTGGCCCGATGCGCCAGTGTGATCGCATTTCTTGGATCAGCGAGGACCGCCGCAACTGCGTTGGAATCAAGGTTGTTCGCCCAGACGAGTTCTGGTGCGAACATCACATCAAAGGCCGCCCACTTTTTCCTGGCGTGCTGATGATTGAGTCCTGCGCGCAGTGTGCGAGTTGGCTGTTCCGCGCGCGATTTCCCGCGTTGGGATTTCTTGGATTTCTGCGCTGCGAAAACGCAAGCTTCCGCGGTCAGGTCGTTCCTGGCGACACCTTCGTCATCCTGGTAAACGAGATCGAAGCGACCCCGCGCCGCTTCATTTCCAATGTGCAAGGCATCGTCAACGGAAAGCTCGTGTTTGAGGCGAAGATCACGGGAATGGCTATCTAGCGATCGTGCTGGATGGCCGCTCCACCGCAAACCCCGATGCTGCCATTTTTACGCTTCATTCCGATCGCAAAGGAACGCTCCTGGGCTGCCACGCGATTGGCGAGTTTCGGGAAGCCCACGATCCCCGGCGCGCGTGTTGGTGAGACTTGGGAACTCAGCGATCTGCCTGACTCGATCGCGGGCGGTCAATCGCGCGTCGACGGTGGACCGTTCGCGGGTTGTTCGATGCGCGAGCTCAGAACCCAGCGACGCGACGAACTCCTCGGCGTGGCAACCCCCGCTCCCGACGGCGCGTTTCCGCTGCTGATGAAGTTTCTCGACGCCGCCGACAATCTGTCTCTTCAGGTCCACCCTGACGCCGCGTACGCCGCAAGCCATCCCGACGCGCACCTCAAGACCGAAGCCTGGATCATCGTCGCCTGCGACCCAGGTGCGCGCGTCTACCGCGGCATTCGGCCAAGCACTACCCGCGAACAGTTTGCCGCCGCGTTGCGTGAAGGCCATGCGCTTGAGCACATCGAAAGCTACGAAGTCGCTGCGGGCGATTGCATCTATCTGCCGAGCGGCGTCTGCCACGCTCTCGGTGGCGGAATCCTCGCCGCGGAAGTCCAGACTCCCAGCGACACGACCTTCCGCGTGTGGGATTGGAATCGCAACGACCCGAAGCGGCCGCTGCACCTTGAACAGGCATGGCAGTGCATGAAGTTCGGCCACGAGCAAGAAGACGGTGTCGCGGGATTCGTGAGCGCCGCCACCGCACCGCGTCGGGAGGCCGCTGGCATCGTGACGCGACGGCTTTGCCGTTGTCGATTTTTCACGGTGGAATCCCTGGAAATCATCGACGACACCGCAATTGCTTTCGAGCAAACCGGCGTACCCGAAGTGTGGATGACGCTCGCTGGCCAGAGCCGTTGGTCGAGCGCGAGCGACTCGTTTGACGCATCTGCTGGCGCAACCGTGCTGCGTCCCGCCCGCGTCGAGAGCGCCACCATGAGCGCGAGCGCAGGAACGCGGCTGCTGCGATTCATTTGCGCAAGCCCACTCGACCGCGCCACCTAACGCAATCCCAACCGCTCACGACGGGCAAAGCGGCTACCGTCGCAAGACGCGCCTCTGCAAGAATGGACCGAATGACCAACGCCCATCACGCTCAATCTGCCAACTCGTGGGCCGCCTGCATCGTCCGCGCGATGGGTGCATGGGTGGGATCATGCGCCGTGGCCTGCGTTGTCAACGCAACGCACGCTGAGACCTACGAAGTCAAGCCGGGCGACGATTGGGCCGCGCTTGGCCCGAAGTTGGTCGCGGGCGATGAGATCGTCCTGCTCGAAGGCATGCATCGGCCCGCGCAATTCAGCGCCATCGCGGGAACGCGCGAGAAGCCCATCGTCATCCGTTCGATTGCAAAAAACAAACTCGCCGAGATCGGCCCCGACCGCGAAGGACTCAAGTTGACCGACTGCGCCCATGTGCGCATCGAGCGGCTCCTCATCAAGAATGCGCGCCGCGCGGGCGTGGTGATCGACTCCACCGTGGAGGGCGCGAGTCATGACATCGACATTCGCGATGTACTCGTCATCGGCGTCGCTGGTCTAGTCGAACAAGCGGGAATTCTCGCGATCGACACCGATCGACTCGAGATCAGGCGCTCGCGCTTCGAGAATTGCCGTGGCGCCGCGATGCACCTTGAGCAGACCAACGAACTCACCGTCGAACTGGTGCAGATCAAATCCGATCTCAAAGAGGGCTCGGCCTACGGCGTGCTGGTCGTCGGAGAGTGCAACGGACTGGCCTTCAACGATGTCTGGATTGCTGGCGCGATACAGACCGGCGCGTCCATCGGCGCACGAGCCGCTTCACGCCATGTTTCGGCAGGCCCCACCGTGCCCGCATTTCCTGAGTTGAGGACGCCACTCAATCCCACCGCGCCTGCGCCTGCACCCGTTCCCGTTCCTTTCACCCCCGAAGATCCTGTCATCTCCACGCCGCCAAGCACGCCGCCAAGCACGGGGCCAATCACGCGTCAATCAGGCGCAAAAATCCCGCCGCTTGTCCAAAACGCGGTACTCGAAAATCTGCTGGTGCGCGGCGCCGACTGTGCGTTTGAGTTTGGTAGTTGCGATGGCGTCACCATCACCAGCTCCACCATCGTCAATCCGAGCGAAGAGGTCTTCCGCTTCCCCGTGGCTCCGACCGACCACTCCGGCGCCGCGGTGCGCTTCCGCAACAACATCGTCTGTTGGATGCCTGGCGGGTTGCGGCGCTTCAACTCGGTGGCCGAAGGCGCCGACAGCGCTGGCCTGTTACTCGGCCCGAACATTTGGTGGAGCAACGAGTTGCCCTCGGCACTTCCGCTTCTCGGCCCCGCGGCCAACCCATTTCTCGGAACCCTCGAGGTCCCCCAGACCATCAACCTCGATCCGGACCTCGACGACCGCAATCGCCCGCTGCGCAGCGAAGCGAAACTCTATGGTCGAAAGAGCAGCTGACGGGAATGCCCGACTCGGCGGCGGCGTCGATCGGCGGGCGCCGCGCCTTGCGGTTTCCGACGGTGAAAGAGCGTGCATCGGAGGTCTTCAATCATGGGACAGCCTTTCTCAGAACGGGTGCTCAAACACTGGATCGAGCGGCTCACTCCGAGCCTCATTCAAATTTCGTTCGGCATCTGCCACGATCGCCACAAGGCAGAGGAGATCGTGCAAGAAGGCTTCATCCGACTTTGGAAGTCGCCGCCCGACGCCGGCGAGCCCGCGATCTCAAGTTGGATGCGTTCGACGGTGACGAATCTCTCTATCAGCGCGATCCGACGCAAGCGACGCACTTGGACCCTGATCGACGAGTCGGGAAGCGCGCGTGATGTTCGCGCGGAAAGGCCAGGGGCGGAGACCGCGCGCCGCGAGGATCTCGCCCGAGTCACCAGCGCGCTCGATCGCCTCGAACCAGAGAAGCGCGCGATGATCATGCTGCGGGTAAACGAAGGGCTTTCTTACGAAGCGATCGCCAACCACCTCGGCGTGCCGGTCGGCACAGTGATGAGCAGATTGAACCGCGCGCGCCTTGCGCTGCTCGGTGAGCTCGACGAGTCGAGCGATGCCAACGCGCGCCCAAGCGAATTCAACATCAACAATCTGCGCGACGCCTCCCGCTGAATGCGGATCACATGAGACACGCTTGAAGGAGCAGCAGCCATGAACCGCACCATCGACAACACCCGACCGAGCCCGATCGCCTGCAGCGAACTTAAGGCCACTCTGTCTGCTTACCTCGACGACGAACTCACCCGCGACGAACGGATCCGCGCGGACACCCATCTGGTTTCCTGCGGAATTTGCCGTGATTTGGTGGAACGCGCGGAAACGCTCGACGAGACGCTGCGCGAAAAATTCGCGATTGATCTCGCCGCCGCCCAACGCGATGTCAGCACTGCCAGCGTCGACACGCGCGCAATGCAGGCCAATGTGCTCGCCGCCATCGGCCTGCGCGAACGCCGGGTTTGGCTGCCCCGTGCAGCAATCGCCGCGGGAATCGCCGCCGCCGTGCTTGCCTCGATCATGCTCTGGCCAACCGATGGATCCGCGAAGAGTCTCGCGCCCGGTGGCGCTGGCGAGTTCGCCGTTGCTGACCGAGGAAAGAATGCGGCAGACGGCGTGCCCGTAACCGTGCCCGCGCCCACGCGAAACGCCGTTGAGCTCGCATCACTCGACGCCGACGACCGACAACTTCTCTACTCCACCAGCGTGATCCTGACCAACCTTCGCAAAGAAGGATTTCAGAACGCCTCCAATCGCGGCGAACTCAGCGAAGTCGCTCGTTATGACGAGCTCGTTGATCGGCTCGATGAACTGTTGACCAAGCTGCCGACCGCCGACCGGCCCACCGTTGCCCTAGCGCGCGACTCCATCGAGTACCTGCTCAACTCCTCCGTCGAGCCCGCCCGCTGGGAGCAGATTCGCCGAGATCTAGAGCGCACCGATCTCGATCGGACTGTTGACCACCTCAGCGATGCGTGACTTGTCGTCTGAGAAGTGATCCGCGCGGGCATTTCCTGCCGACCATCGTTCTGCACTCCGTCAAACCTGCTCGATGCACGAGCAAGAAGCGCACGCTTCTGTATAGTCTCAACGCGCATGGATTCGACTCGACCCATCCCGTTTCAAGCTGCGGTGGCCTACGGCATGAAGCCGACGCAGGCCAACCGCACCAGCAACAATTCGATCTCGGGAAACAGTTCGGGCAGGACGCCGACCGGCCAAGCGGTCACTTCGAGCCCGGGCGCGGTCATTCGGCCGCCCGCGCCGCGTGCTGGAAATGCGCCGCGTGCTGCCCCTGCGCTGACAAACCTCGTCTCTGGCAAGGTTGATTCGGCCGTTTCGCGCGGTCAGGGCTTCGACGCCCCCCGCGGCGCACCCATGCCCAACAGCAGCGGCGCCCTGCAGATGTACTCGCGCGCCGCCGACCGGGTGGAAGTCGCCACCAACGCGACCCTCGGTCGGCTCCTCGACACCCGCGCCTAAGTTCGCGCTTCCCTGCCCTTCCTCTCTTTTCTTGCGCGACCTCGCGCGCCCTTTGCACGACCGACCTCGTGCGGCTATCTTCTCCCCCTCTGTGAAATCCGTCACGAACCCTTCGCGGGCTCGAGGCGATCCGTCCATTTTCCCGTTAGTTGGAGCCCACATGGCCAGCACTGGCACTGTCATTCAGGTCATCGGATCAACTTTCGACGCGCAGTTCCCCGAATCGGATCTGCCATCGATCTATAACGCTGTTTACATCAACTTCGAGACCCGTGGTGTGAAGACCACGCTCGTCGGCGAAGTCGCCAAGCATCTTGGCGGCGGCCAAGTTCGCTGCGTTGCTCTCGCCTCGACCGACGGCCTCAAGCGCGGCGATGCGTGCGTCGACACTGGCTCGCCAGTGCGCGTGCCCGTTGGCGAAGGCGTTCTCGGCCGCGTGTTCAATCTCCTCGGCCAACCGGTCGATGAGCGCGGACCAGTCGCGACAACCAAGACCGCTCCGATTCACCGCGAGCCGCCCGAATTCGTCGAGCTCAACCCGCAGACCGAAATCCTGCAGACCGGCATCAAGGTCATCGACCTTCTCTGCCCGTTCGTCCGCGGTGGAAAGATCGGCCTCTTCGGTGGTGCAGGAGTCGGCAAAACCGTCGTCATCCAAGAGATGATCGCGCGCGTCGCCCGCAACTTCGGTGGCTACTCGGTGTTCGCCGGTGTCGGCGAGCGCACCCGCGAGGGCAACGACTTGTGGCTTGAAATGCAGGAGGCTGAGTACACCGACGCGAGCGGCCAGAAGATGCATGTGCTCGACAAGGTGGCCATGGTCTTCGGTCAGATGAACGAGCCGCCAGGAGCGCGTCTGCGCGTTGCGCTTTCGGCGCTGACGATGGCGGAAGAGTTCCGCGACGCATCGGGTAAGGAAACCCTGCTCTTCGTCGACAATGTCTTCCGCTTCACCCAGGCTGGTTCGGAAGTGTCTGCGCTCCTCGGCCGTATGCCCAGCGCCGTCGGCTACCAACCCAACCTCGCGACCGAGATGGGCGCGCTCCAGGAGCGCATCACCTCGACCCGTCAGGGCGCCATCACCTCGGTGCAGGCGATCTATGTTCCGGCAGACGATCTGACCGATCCGGCGCCGGCGACGACCTTCAGCCACCTCGACGCGTTCATCGTGCTCGAGCGCAAGATCGCCGAAAAGGGCATCTACCCTGCGGTCGATCCTCTGTCGTCGACCTCGCGCATCCTCGACCCGCAGGTTCTCGGCGAGCGGCACTACAAGTGCTCGCGCCGAGTGCAGAACAACCTGCAGCGTTACAAGGACCTCCAGGACATCATCGCCATCCTCGGCGTCGACGAACTCAGCGAAGAAGACAAGCTGACCGTTTCCCGCGCGCGCAAGATCGAGCGCTTCCTTTCGCAGCCGTTCTATGTCGGTGAGATCTTTACTGGTCTTCCCGGTGTTACTTGCCCACTCGAGGACACCATCGACAGCTTCGAGCGCATCTGCGACGGCGAGGGCGATGACCTTCCCGAAAGCGCGTTCATGTATGTCGGCAACCTTGCCGATGCGCGCAAGAAGGCTGAGAAAATGGCCGCAAGCGTCTAACGCTGCGCCAATCACCTTGGAAAAATATTCAAAAGGACCCCAGCTCATCACTGGGGTCCTTTTACTTGATTTGAATTGATTTCAGCGCGATCTGGAGTAAAACTTAAGCCTCAGCGTGGGCCGCGCTGTTGTTGTTGTTTGCTTGAATTGAACAGGTTGCCCTGAACACGACTGTACTAAACCTTGTTTATTGAAGTCCGTGATTTATCAGCATGTACGCGGGAACATCCACGGTCATGTCGCGAATCATGTTCTCAATGCGCGTCCCATCGCAATCAATCCACCTGAAACATTTGAGGTTCCCCATGCGCCGATGCCTGCTCGCCCTGACCATTCTGCTGCTTCCCGCCACCATCGCGCTCGCGGAAAAAAGTAAGCCTCGCTCGCCCGCGACTGACGGCGCTTTCCCGCTCCTCGAGAGTCAGGGCCACAGTTTGCACGGCGCCCCATGGCAGCCCGTGGAGACGCTCTCGTTCTCCACGCTCCACGGCATTGACGCGATCCCCGCGCCTGCCTTCGATTTGCCGATGGAAGACCACGATTTCTATCTGCTCCAGGATGAAGCCAACGGCTCCGGCACCCACCACACCGCGCTGCGTATCGGCGTGGCGCAGTCGGTCAACATGTCGGTCGAGCATGGCGAGTGGATTGATGTCAACGGCGGTTCGCTCTGGCGTATCGAGGTTTCCTCGCCCAACGCGCTGAGTTCGCGCCTCCAGCTCACCGGCATCAACCTCCCTGCTGGGCAAGAACTGATGATCACCGCGCCGGGCGTTGCGGAGTCGACCGTCGGCCCGATCGAGGGCGTTGGCGAATTCGGCAACGGAACCGCGTGGGGAATCTGCACTGGCTCCAACCGCACGATGATCGAGTGGTTCGTTCCGCATGGACAGCGCGTGAAGGGTCTGCCCTTCACAGGCGTCAACTACGAGCACGGCTACCGCGACATCTTTCGCGCGCTCGATGCGGGCGGCGACGGTGGCGTTGCCGCTGGTTGCAGCAACGACCCGATCTGCTTCCCAGCGTGGGCCAACGAATCCAACGCTGCCTGCAAGTTGGTCTTCACCTCAGGTGGCGGAAGTTTCCTCTGCTCTGGTCAGTTGATGGCAACGACCGCGGCCGACGAAACTCCATATGTTTCTACCGCCAACCACTGCATCTCCACGTCCGCCGAGGCCAACAGTTGCCAGTTCATCTTCTTCTTCCGCCGAACCGTCTGCGGCGCCGGCATCGTGCAGGCGGGTAGCTCGGTCATTGGTTCGGACCTGACCGGCACCTATCTTGGGAGCGACTCCACGCTGCTTATGGCGCGGCCGATCCTTCCTACGACCGTGTTCTGGGCTGGATGGACGAATGCAAGTGTCCCGACCGGAACCGCGTCGACTGGCATCCACTATCCCAGCGGCACCGAGCAAGCAATTTCCTTCGGCACTAAGAACGCCGCGAGCTTCAACTGCGGCACACCCACGACCAACTGGACTTCGATGTCGTGGAGCAACGGCATCACCGAAGGTGGCTCCTCAGGTAGCGCGATCTACCGCACCAGCGACCGCCGCATGTATGGAGTGCTGACCTGTGGCTCAAGCGCGTGCACCAATCTCGGTGGTACCGACGGCTACGGCCGCTGGGATCTTGCGGTAAACAACGGCGGATTCGCTGCCTTTCTGGCTGCCGGCACCGACGACGCTCAGGAGCAGAACGACACTTGCGCTACGGCGCGGGCCGTGAGCGCGGGAACAGCCCTGCCTGGGCTCATCGTGAAGCGACTCGACGAAGACTGGTACTCGCTCTCGGTGGCCGTGGGCTCGACGATGACCGTAAGTTCGACCTACACCACCGCCAACGGCGATGTGGACTTCGAGGTCTACTCCGCGTGTGCAACCACGCCGGTACTCCAGCGTCTGGCAAATGTGAGCAATGAGTCGTTCACTTTCCTGAACAACACCGCATCGAACACGCTGCTCTTGCGCGTCTTCCTTGGCGGCGGAACACGGAACATCTACTCGCTCACCTACAGCGTGGTCACGCCGCCGCCGAACAACGACGACTGCCTGAGCGCGGAGGCGGTTCTGGTCGGCAACTATCCGTTCAACACGGCTGGTGCCACCAACGGAACCCTCGCGGTTGCCGCGAGCTGCACCGACGGTGCGGGCGCGACCTTGAACAAGGATGTCTGGTACCGCTTTATTCCCGAGTGCAACGGCACTTCGACGATTTCGACTTGCGGCCTCGCTGCATTCGACACCCGCATCATCGTCTACGCATCGGGACTGAGCTGCCCCACCGCAGCATCGACGGTCATCGCCTGCAACGACAATGGAGTTGGTTGCACGGCACTGACCAGCACGGTGAGCTTTACCTCGACCGACATCGGCCAGTACTACGTGCGCATCGGCAGCAAGGCTGTCGTGGGTGGCGCGGGAACGGTGAGCTTCAGCTGCACACCGTCGGCTCCACCGTGCCCGAGCGACATCGACCGAAGTGGTGCGGTCGACGCGGGCGACCTTGCGGCGCTCCTGAACGCCTGGGGACCGTGCACTGGATGCGCAGCCGATCTTGACGCGAGCGGCGCGGTTGACGCCGGCGACTTGGCGCTGATCCTGAACGGTTGGGGCGCCTGCCCGTAAACGAAAGCGCAATTCTGATTGATCAAACTCCGCGCCCGCGTCTCACCCACGCGGGCGCGTTGTTTTTAGACTGCGCCGATGCAACTTGCCTCCACCCTCTCGCTCGCGTTCTTCCTTGCTGGCATCGCGGTGCTCTCCGTTGGCGCAGGCGTTGCCTCGCCGCAAGATGCGAAGACGCCGCCCGCAACACCTGCGACTTCGCTGGTACCCGCGGCGCGGAGTGACGAGTGGGCGATCAAGCGCGAAGCTGAATTGATCAAGCGCGCCCGAGAGTCGGCGCCGGTCAATGTGATCTTCGTCGGCGACTCGATCACGCAGTCGTGGGAAGATCCGGGCAAGGATGTCTGGGCAAAGCGGATTGCGCCGCTGGGTGCGCTCAATCTTGGCAACTCTGGCGACCGCACCGAGAATGTGCTCTATCGCCTCGCGCAGGCACCGCTCACGCGCCTCAAGGCCAAGCATGTCGTGCTGCTGATCGGCACCAACAACCTCGGCCACGGAACGAGCAACGCCGCGCAGACTCTCGCCGGCGTTCGCGCGGTTGCCGAAATGATCGCGAGCCAGTGCGATGGCGCGACGATTCACATCCTCGAGATTTTTCCGCGCGGCGAACAGTTCCACGCCATGCGCGGTGACGTCTGCCAAATCAATCAGGCACTGCGCGCGTTCGTGCGCGAAGATGCCGCGAAACACGGCGGAAAGAGCCACTACATGGTCAACGCCGTCGGCGACACCTTCATCAACGATGACGGCTCGATCTCGAAAGACATCATGCCCGACGCGCTGCACCTGACGCCCAAGGGCTACGACATGTGGGCCGACGGCATCATCAGCCAGATCTCGAAGTGATCGCGGCGTCGCGCGCCTCGTCGATGCGCGCGAGAGTGTCGAAGTCGAGGGAGCGCTTGGCGTAGATGATGTTGGCCGACGCGACGCCAATCTCCAACGCACGCAAGCGCGCGAGCAGAATCAGAATCACGCCGATCGCCACGAGCGGCACCGCAACAATGTTGGGGGCCAGCCCGTATGCGCCGCCCGTCGCCACCGCGATCACTCCCGAGCCAAACGCGATGGCGCTGCCCGTCAGCGCAAGCAAGATGCCGATGAGAAAGTACGCAAGCGATATCCGACCACCGAAGCCCAGCCGATCGATGCGCTCGAGGTAGACCGACTGCAGCGAACGGGTGGAGATGGTGGCGTTGGCGATGAAGAGCCGACGGTTGGTGAGCACAAGAATGCCGCGCCGGCCGATGAGCGCGGCGGCGATCGAAACGCGGAAAGTGTCGAGGAAAGTCTGGGTGTCGATCGCCACAACCTCCTCGCCCTCGAGTTTGCGCACATTGAAACCACGCAACACCAGCGGCTCGATGTGACGAAGCAGCGCATCGTTCGGATTCGCCCGCGCAACAGGCAACTGCGGCGGCGTGAGCGACTGCGGCGGCGTGAGCAGTTGCGGCGTCTCCGCTTTCACTCCGAGTCCATCAGCAACCACGATCTCGGCGGAAAAATCCAATCCGCGAACCTTGTCCGCGCGAAACCAATCGACCGAGCCGTCAGGCCGCACCAGATCACGGCGTGAAATCGTTCCCGCCCGCGCGCCGTCGCGAAGCTGATTGGCGGTCACGGGGCCAAACTCGACCCCAGCTTCGGTGCGGATGTGATAGGTCATGGGTCAACTCCAGCGGTGCGCCCCGATGTTGTACGCGCAAAGTCGAGCGCGCGGCTCGATGTCATGGCTTGTCGACCATTGCGCCGGCTTTGGTTTCCTCGACCCAAGTTGGCTCGGTCTTGGAGACCACCTTTCCCTGCCCGTCGAAGACCACCGAGTACGCTCGCTCGGGGTCGCCGCGAAACATCGCGCTCGACGCCAGGCTCGAGGCCCCATCGCCCCACTGCAAACGCTCGCCGACGCGTCCGTCGAGTTGCTGGCTGAGCGACCACCTCGAACTCGGCTCGCCGAGCAGATCGATCACCTCGACTTGCGTCATCCCAGGTTCCACCGCGCGAAAGCCGTGAACGACCCGCTCCGATGCACAGGCGCAGAAAGCTGAAAGCGTGACGATGCAAAGGATTTGCTGGAAGCGAAGCATCGGCGCATTGTGGCGATTCAGCGCCTTCCCTCAAGGCGCGCGGGCGAATACCCTCCGCGCATGACGATCGCCACCGCCACCGCCGATGCCGTTGCTCCATTCACGCTTGCCGATGCCCCGACGCGAGCGATCGCAAATCTGCTTGCAAAGCACGGCGAAACCCAGCGCGCCGCGATTGAGGCGGGCGTTGCGCGCGTTGCCGCGCGATGGAGCGCCAAGGACGGAGACGCCGCGGCATTTGAGGACTTCTGCACCAAGCATTTCGTGTCGGACGCCGCCGAGCGCACCCGTCTGCTCGCGCGGCTCGAGAGCGCCCTCGAGCAGATCGACGGCCACCTCTACGAAATGCGCCGCACGCTGCGCCGCCACCACGATCTGCGCGGCGACGAGTTTCCTGGTGTCGACGACATCCTTGCGCAGTTCGATCCGTCGCCCGACCTCTCCGAGCAGATGTACAAGCAGAAGGTCGCCCACCTCTGCCTGCTGAATTTTGCGCGTCCGACCTTAGCGATCATGCTTGCTGATGGCCCGGCGTGGAACGATGCGGGCTGGGCGGCCGCGCGAGTCGCGCAGAATTTCGGCCCGCGCATTCCCGTCGATCTCGCTGACCGCGCGCGCAAGGTTTCGTTCGAATCGGGCAGTTTCGTAAGCCATTTCCATGTGCCCGTTGGAGGCATGGTCGATGCCAATGGCAAGCGCTGGTTCGAAGCCGACCGCAAGCTGATCGCACACTGGCTGGTGCGCGAGGAGATCAAGGCCGGCTACGGCGACCCTAACGGTCTGGCCAAGCAGCGCGCGCTTTCATGGGTGATGGCGCGCCATATCGACGGCACTATCCCCGCGCGGGTCATGTCGGGCGAAGAGAAGCGTGACTGGAATCCTGAGAAGAACACCGTTGCCGGCGGCGATCCTGGCGAGCTCCTCGGGCTGGTGCGCTACGAGCGTTGGATCGCGAACTTTCGCATGGCACGCGAGTTTGACCCGCTCTATCCCAACGAGCCCACGGCGATTGCGCGCAAATTCGCCCTCGAGCGCGAAATGCCCGAGAGCGAGGTTGAGCAGCTCATGATCGCGTTGCTTGAGGCGCCGGTCCGCAAGGATCTCGCCGCCTTCCTCGCCAAGCGCCTCGGCCGCGCGCTCGAGCCGTTTGACATCTACTTCGAGGACATCGTTGAGGCCAAGCCCGCCGATGAGATGAACGCCGCGGTGAAGCAGCGCTTTGCCAATGTCAAGGAGTTCGAGAGCAAGCTGCCCACCGTGCTGCGCGAGCTGGGATTCAGCGCCGCCGATGCCGATTTCCTCGGCACTCGCATCAAGGTCGAGGTCGCCAAGGGCGCGGGCCACGCCATGCGTCCGCATCTCGAGGGCTACGGCGCCTGGCTGCGCACTTCGAGCCTCGATAACGAACTGGGTTGGGACGGCTTCGACACCGCCATGCACGAGCTCGGCCACAACCTTGAACAGCTTTGCTCGACCTACTTTGTCAGCCGCCCCGCCCTGCGCGGCGTGCCCAATACCGCCTGCACCGAGGCGTTCGCGTTCCTCTACCAGTCGCTCGCCAAGCGCGTGCTCGGGATGGAGGACGCCGCGGAGCTGGACAAGCAGTTCGCCGTTGACTCGGTGATCACCATGCTTTCGGCATGCCAGATCGCTGGTCCGTCGCTGCTCGAACTGCGTGCCTGGCGCTGGCTCTATGCCAACCCCGAGGCCACCGCGGCCGCCTTGCGCACCGAAGTTCTTCGTATCGCCGACGATCTCTGGACTCGTTTCTACGAACGCGACTTCGGTAAGGACGGTTATAGGATTCTCGCTGCCTACCAGCACATGATCGGGCACCCGCTCTATCTGCCCGACTACACGCTCGGGCACATGATGAGCCACCAGATTCGCTCCTACATGCGCGGCAAGGATCTTGCGACCGAAACCAAGCGCATCACCTCGCTGGGATCCCTGACGCCTGATTTATGGATGCGTCGGGCCGTCGGCACCCCGGTTTCGGCGGCGCCGCTGGCCAGTGATGCGGCCGCGGGCCTGCGCCAACTCGCCTAAGTCTTGTTCAAGTCCGAGTTTCTTGCGCAAAGTCTCGGACTGTTTCCTCTCTTCTCCAACAGAGGAGGCGACCACAGGGCGGTCGTTTGCCGATATCGCACCACTAAAGCGATGCGCGAACCAGACTTGAACTCATCACAGGCAATTCCGCCCTCCCAGAAGCGCGATTCGTTCCCAGCAACGCAGCGCGGTTGGTTGGTCGCTCAATTGGCACAAGGTAGCGCTGGAGTTTCACGAATCAACGCGTATGTGATGGAGACCTATACCGAGCCGCTCAGCAACTATGTCGCGGGCTCGAGCTTTCGATCGTTAAGCACGCCGAAGGACCTCGTTTCGGGCTTCTTCGCGTCGCGCCTAGCGCAGACGGCGTATTTCGAGAAATGGATAGACAGTGGCCTGCCCCTTCGCCGCTGGCTGATCAACGGCTTCCTCTTCTTTCTTCAAGAAGAGGCTCGCCGCAGGAAGTCCGAGCGCGTTGACACGCTCTCGGGAGCATCTTCGATTGAACCGATCGCCGATGCCAAGAGCGCCGGTGAGGAGTTTGACCGAGTGTGGGCCGCATCTATGGTGCGCAGTGCCGCTGGCGCCGCGCGAGATCGGTGCATCCAAGAGGGGTTTGAGACCCATTGGGACATGTTTGAAAAACACTTCGTCGGTGGCGCGTCATACGCGGACATCGCCGAGAGCTTCAAAGTGAGCGGAGGACAGTCGGCCAGTATGGTCCGAACCGCCTCCATTCGATTTCGACAAGCGGTCGTCGACCTCCTCCTGAAGGACGGCGCGACCGAAGATGAGCTTGATGATGAGATTGCGCGCCTGATGCGCGCACTCCGACCCGCTTGAGATCACGGCAGACCGTATTACACAACCCGACCCGATGGCTATGGACGACTTCGTCGACACAGATTCCTCATTACGGCTCCTCGCCGCCCTCGGCGACGAGACAGATCCCGTGCTGATCCAAGTGCTGGATCGTGCGCGCCGTGGTGATGGGTTGCTGCCCACGAAGTCGGAAATGGAAAGCGGTCCGTTGTCGGTGCCAGGAAACCCGGTCGAGCTCTTCTGCTTCGGATTCGCTGAACGCGACGACTACCTTCGCGCGCTCGAGGCCTGCGAGCTGCTCGCGGCAACGGGAAACACCGCTCAACGCGAGCTCGCCGCGACTTCGATCGCCGTGCTTGAAGCCAGTTCAATCGTCTATCGCCGACGCCTGCTCGTCTCCCGCACCGATCGCGATGCCGACGCGCGACTTGCCCATGCAGCGACGGCCCTTCGAGGCGGTTGGGCGCGACTGGTCGCCAGCGCAATGCGGGCCAAGGCCGCGCGCATGAGCGCCTAAACGCGCGCGCGGCCGACGACCGCGTGGATTGATTCCAACGAGCAACCAACGAAAACGCGCGCCTTTTGGCGCGCGTTCTCGCTGGTTGAAAGTGTGTTCCATCGACCACGCCAGCGCAAGCCGGCGCGGGACTCCTTATGCGCTGAAGCTGCTTCCACATCCACAAGTCGAAGTCGAGTTGGGGTTGTTGAAGACGAACCCGGAGCCCATGATCTCGTCCTTGTAGTCAATCGTGGTGCCGTTGAGGTAGAGATAGCTCTTCGGGTCGCACACGACGGTCACGGTGAAATTCTCGTCGGTAGCGGTCATCGTGGCCGTGCCGGTGGTCGTAATGGTGGCCGTCTGACCGCCCGATTCGCTGGTTTCGAGCGTGGCGGGCAGGCGCTTGTAAGTGAAACTCCACGCCTCGTCGGAGTCCTTCAGGACCTCGGTGAGGTCGAGCGTGTAGTTGAAGCCCGAGCAGCCTCCGCCCTTGACGCCCACGCGGAGCTTCATGGTGGATGGCTCGAAGCCGTGTTCGGCGATGATCTGGTCGATGCGGCGAGCCGCGGTTTCGGTGACATTGACTGGCATGGTGGTGCTGCCTTTCCCCGCTTCAGTGGGTGGTGGTAACGGCGGTCGACTCGGCGACAATGCCGTTCTTTTTCTTGTAATCGGCGATCGCGCTGCGAATCGAGTCCTCCGCGAGAACTGAGCAGTGGATCTTGACCGGCGGAAGGCTGAGCTCCTCGACGATCTGGGTGTTCTTGATCGTGAGCGCGTCGTCAATCGACTTGCCCTTGATCCATTCGGTTGCCAGCGAACTCGACGCGATGGCCGATCCGCAGCCGAAGCACTTGAACTTCGCATCTTCAATGACGCCTTGCGCGTTCACCTTGATGTGAAGCTGCATGACATCGCCACATTCGGGTGCGCCGACGATGCCGACGCCGACATCCTTGCGGGCGGCGACTTCCTTCGAAGTCCCGAAGCTGCCGACATTGCGGGGATTCTGATAGTGCTCGATGACTTTTTCGCTGTAGGCCATGTGTGAGCCCCTTTCAAAGCGCGTTGATCGCGCGGTATTTCTGATTCAGGAGGCGAAGAGTGCTTCGTCGCCCCCGTGAGATTAGTGCGTCTGCCATTCGATCTTGGAGACATCGATGCCTTCTTTATGAAGATCCCAGAGTGGGCTCATCGTTCGAAGGTGGTTGACTGCTTTCACGATGGATTCGATCGCGTGATCGACTTCTTCCTCGGTCGACCAGCGGCCGAGCGAGAGACGAAGGGAACTGTGCGCGAGTTCGTCGCCGATGCCGAGGCTCTTGAGCACATAGCTGGGCTCGAGGCTGGCGCTGGTGCACGCCGAGCCGGAAGAGCAGGCGATGTCCTTGATGCCCATGAGCAGCGATTCGCCTTCAACAAAGCCGAAACTGATGTTGAGGATCTGCGCGATGCGTCGGTCGGCGTGGCCGTTGACCTGCACAACCTCGAGGCGGGCGGAGAGCTCGCGTTCGAACTTGCGGCGCAGCGAAAGCAGGCGCTCGCGCTCACTGTCCATCTCGTGCATGGCCAATTCGCAGGCCTTGCCCATGCCGACGATGCCGGTGACGTTGAGCGTGCCCGAGCGCATGCCGCGCTCGTGACCGCCGCCGTCCTGGATCGCCTCAAGACGCACGCGCGGGTTGCGCCGACGCACATAGAGCGCGCCAACACCCTTCGGGCCGTAAAGCTTGTGACCAGACCAAGACATGAGATCGATGTGATCGCGATCAACATTGGTCGGCATCTTGCCAACCCACTGCGTTGCATCGGTGTGGAGGATCACGCCACGCTCATGGCAAAGCGCGCCGATCTCGGGGACTTCGTTGATGGTGCCGATCTCATTGTTCGCCCACATGATGGAGACGAGAATGGTGTCGGCGCGCATCGCGTCGGCGATCATCGCGCGCGTGATCACGCCGTCGGCGGGCGGCTGCAGGAAAGTGACATCGAAGCCTTCGTTCTGCAGACGCTTGCACGGATCGAGAACGGCCTTGTGCTCGTGAGCGGCAGTGATGATGTGTCCGCGGTTTTTCGAGCCTTCGGGGGCCTTGGCGTACATACGCGCCGCGCCCTTGATCGCGAGGTTGTTCGACTCGGTCGAGCCACTCGTCCAAACGATCTCCTTGGGGGAAGCGCCGATGAGCGCGGCCGCCTGCTCGCGGGCAAGGTCGATGGAATCCTCGCCTTCCCAGCCGAACTTGTGGTTACGGCTAGCGGAGTTGCCATACTTCTCGGTGAAGTAAGGCAACATGACCTCAACCACGCGCGGATCGGTGCGGGTGGTGGCGGCGTTGTCCATGTAGATGGGCAGTTTGACGGCCAACGGAATCTCTCCTCAATCGAAGGTGATAGGTCGCGAGATGACTTCCAGACTGGAAGTCCGCCCGTTGCGACCAAGTCTCATCATACGACTTCGGTGCCCGAACAAGTATGGACGCACTATTGGTTAGAATTCAAAAACCCAAAATTGGACCCGCCTGACCCGCATGCGCATCATCGAAGACCCCGCCGAACTCTCGTCCCTTTCCCTGCGCCGATGCGGATTTGTGCCGACCATGGGCGCGCTCCACGAGGGGCACGGATCGTTGGTGAGGCTCGCGGCCGCGGGCGGTCGACCGGTGGTGGTGAGCATCTTTGTGAACCCGACCCAGTTCGGTCCGAAGGAGGACTACGCCCGATATCCACGGACGCTCGACTCCGATTGCGCGCTACTCGAGCCGCTCGGCGTGGCTGCGGTCTTCGTGCCGTCGGTCGAGGCGATCTACCCGCGCGGGCTCGAGGCGGCGCGGGTGGAGTCGGCGGCGCTCGCCCTTCCCGATGTCGCAACCATGCCCGGGCTTGAGGACAGCTGCCGGCCCGGTCACCTCGCTGGCGTTGCGCTGGTCGTCGGCCGGCTGTTTGACCTCGTGGGCGCGTCGGCGGCGTACTTCGGCGAGAAGGACTTCCAACAACTCCGGCTAGTCGACGACATGGTCGAGGCCGACCGCGCGCGCTTCGGCGGTCTGAAGATCGTCCCCTGCGCCACCATCCGCGAGACGGACGGGCTCGCGATGTCGAGTCGCAACCGCTACCTGAGCGCCGATGAGCGCATCGCCGCCCTCGCTCTTTCGCGCGCACTGCAGTTGGCGCGCGCGGCCGAGCGGGTCAAAGACGCAGAGGCCGCCATGCACGAGGTGCTCGTTTCGTGCGGGTTGGAGACGGAGTATGCGGTTGTCCGCGATGCGCGAACGCTCATGCCCGTCGATGAATCGACAACGGCTTTGGTGCGACCGACCCGAGCACTGATCGCGGCGCGACTGGGCCACACGCGCTTGATCGACAACGCCTCGATGGCGCGCGAGCACTGAAACACGCACGGAAACGCGGGAAATCTGCTCGACGGCGCGGGTCGCCCCGCATCGACCTGTACACTTTCGCTCGGAGTTCCCCCTGTAAATGAAAGCCACGACGAAAGCCACCATGAACGCCACCATGAACGCCACCATGAACGCCACGACCAAGACCAGCCTGAACTTCCTCGGACTCTCGCTCGCCACCTGCATCGCCATCGTCGGTGCAATGACCATCGCAACGCCCGCATCTTTTGCGCGGCAGGATTCGGGCAACAAGACCGACGAATCAAAGCCCCAAAATGGCGATTCCAAGGGTGGTGATTCCAAGATCGAAACCAAGAAGGACAAGGAGAAGGCCGGAACCCGCGCCGCCAAGGAAGAGCGCGACGCCGCCAAAGCCAAGGCCAAGTGGTTCGCGAAGCTCGACAAGGACGATCGCGCCGCCGTCGAT
Organism: Planctomycetota bacterium; assembly: GCA_003671075.1. Taxonomy (GTDB): domain Bacteria; phylum Planctomycetota; class Phycisphaerae; order Phycisphaerales; family SM1A02; genus QWPT01. The sequence goes on along the minus strand of QWPT01000002.1, from coordinate 5,370 downwards.
GCCGCCATCGGCTACGCCGCGCCGGCGATTCCCGCTAGCGTCGAGTTTCTCAATGCCAACTTTAAGGACATGAAGGACCTGCGCGGCAAGGTCGTGGTCATCGAGGCATTCACCTCGAAGTCGGTGGGCGGATTGGTTGCGGTGGTCAAGGCGCAGGCCGCTGTGACCGAGACCAAGCTCGGCGCCGACGACATCATCATCATCGCGGTGCACACTCCTGAGGCCGCCGACAAGGCGAAGGCCGCGATCGAGAAGCGCAAGCTCGAGCTGCCGATCCTGATCGACAGCGACGGCGCCTACAGCGACGCGCTCGGCGCCTACCGCAATTCGATCGCGTACATCGTCGATCGCCAGGGCAACCTGCGCTACGGCGGGCTCAGCGAGGAAGGCATCACCTCCGCCGCCAAGGAACTCGCGGCTGAGAAGTACGACCCGTCGATCGAGCCCAAGAAGCGCGACGAGAAGGTCATTGAGGCCACCGTCGTGTTCCCCGAGTTTACTGCAGCCGTCGGCAGCGCCGCCGACTTGCGCGGCAAGCCGGGGCCCGAGCCCGCGATTCAGAAGTGGTGGAATTTCGAGCCTAAAACCCAGGGAAAGCTCATGGTCTTTGACTTCTGGGCGACCTGGTGCGGCCCATGTCGAGCGGCGATCCCACACATGAATGAGATTGCCAAGGCCTACCCCGACGATGTCGCCTGCATGGGAATTTCCGACGAAACCAATTCGAACTTCGAAGTAGGCGTTCTGAAGCACAGAATCAGCAAGTCTGACTTCTCTTACGCGGTGGGAATCGACCCGCAGTCGCGCATGAAGAATGTCTTCCAGATCCGCGGGATTCCCCATGTTGCGATCATGTCGGCTGACAAGATTGTGCGTTGGCAAGGTCACCCGATGTCGCTCACGCCCGACATCATGACCCAGCTGGTGACCGCCAATCGCGCGCTGCTCGCTAAGAATGGCGGAGGCGGACCCGCCAACCGCTGGGCCAAAAGTAAGCGCTGAGCAAGCGCTGAGTAAGCACGGAGCATGCGCTGAGCATGCGCTGAGCAAGCACGGAGCAAGCGCCCACACCGCGCCCGCAGTAAATCTCCAAGAACCCCCGCCGCCCGATGCGACGCACCGCGCCCGTCGGGCGGTATCTTTCTCGATCCACCTTTGGACCCAAATGGCAAACAGCACCGCAACGAAACCACGACCTAAGTCAGCCACTTCGAAGGCCTCCAAGGCCAAGCGCCCTGGCTTCTGGCGCACCGCCGCCAACAGCGACAGGCATGAGCTCTATGAACTCGCCGTTCAGGAGGTCGTGAGCGAGTGCGACTTCATCGATAAGGTCTGGCGAACGCTGCGCGGACGAATCGCCTCGACGCTGCGCGAGGATTTCTGCGGAACCGCCAAGGCGAGCACCGAATGGGCGCGCAGGCGCAAGACGAATTTCGCCATCGGCGTTGACCTCGACCGATCGGTGATTCTCTGGGGCGAGCACCACCACCGCGCAAACCTGCCTGCGGAAATCTCGTCGCGCATCACCATTCTCGAGGCTGATGTTCTCACCGTGGCAACGCCGGCGGTCGAGACGATCGCCGCGATGAACTTCAGCTACTTCATCTTCAAGGATCGCGCGCTGCTGGTGCGTTACTTCCGCCGCGTGTTCGAGTCGCTGGCCGACGATGGTCTTTTCATCTGCGATGCCTACGGCGGCAGCGAGGCGCACTCCGAGGTCGAGGAGGAGCGCAACCTCGACGGTTTCACCTATGTGTGGGATCAGAACAAGTACAACCCGATTACGGGTGATGTGCTCAACCACATCCATTTTCGCTTTCCTGACGGCAGCGAGATCAAGCGCGCATTCAGCTACGACTGGCGCCTTTGGAGCCTGCCCGAAATTCAGGACGCGTTGCGCGAGGCGGGCTTCGCCAAGACGACCATCTACTGGGAAGGCACCAACCGCAAGACCGGCGAAGGCAACAGCGTCTTCAAGCCGTCGACCCGCGGCGAGGCGTGCGCGGGATGGATCGCCTATCTGGTGTCGGAGAAGAGTGTGAAGAAAGCCAAGCGCGCGAAGAAATAGGAAACGAAGGAACCGTCGATGAGCAGAGCATTTCCAGACACGGCATTGGCGGCGGACATCGCGGCGGGACTCGCGCGAGCGGAGACGCTGTTTGAATCGCAGCTTTCGAGCCGTTTTCCCGCGGTGAACGACCTGTGCCGCCATGTTGAACGCTACCGCGGCAAGATGCTGCGGCCCACCTTGGTCATCGTGTCCGGCCTCGCGTTCACCGAGGACGGCGAAACGCTGAGTGGCGAACACGATGTCATCGCGGCCACGGTGGAAATGATCCACATGAGCACGCTGGTGCACGACGATGTGTTGGACGAGGCGGAGATTCGCCGCCGTGGAACAACGGTGAACCATCTGCACGGCAACGAGATGGCGGTGATGCTCGGTGACTACCTCATTTCGAATGCGTTCCACCTTTGCTCGCGCGTGGGCGATCCCGCGCTCAACCTGCGGCTGGGCGAGGTCACCAACACGCTCTGCGAGGGCGAGCTGGTGCAACTCTCTCGGCGGCACGACCTCACGCTTGACGAGAACACCTACTTCGAAATCGTGCGGCGAAAGACGGGGGCTTTGGTGGGCGTGTCGTGCGAACTCGGCGCGATGCTCGCAGGCGCAGACGCTTCGGCTTCGGCGGCGATGCGCCTGTTTGGCGAGAGCCTCGGCGTTGCCTTTCAGATTCAAGACGATCTGCTTGACCTGCTCGGCGACGAACAGACGGTGGGCAAGTCGATCGGCCGCGATCTCGAGAAGGGCAAGCTCACGCTGCCGATGATCATGCACATCGCTCGAACCACTGGCGCCGATCGAAGCAGTGCGCTGCGTGCGATCGAGGCCAAGGACGGCGCGGCGCTGCGCACGATGCTGATGCGCTCGGGCGCGATCGAGGCGGCGCGGGCGCGCGCGGTCGAGATCGTCGAAGACGCCAAGCGCGGATTGCCCGCGACACGGCGCACGCACTCGCGCGAACTCTTGCTGGAACTGGCTGATCGCGTCGTCGCGCGCGACTCATGAGTTCAACCGGTCCAGGCCGACAAGACCATCGCCAGATCGCCTGCGCCGACGATGCCGTTGCCGTCGATGTCGGCGCTCACGCCTGAAAGTCCCCACGAATCAAGCACCATCGCCAGATCAACCGCGGCCACTCGCCCATCGCGGTCGATGTCGGCGGCGGCAAAGCACGCGGCGCCTGCCTCCTGAACGCAAGTTGCGTCCCACGCGCTTTCGCAGCAGAACGCATCGAGCGTGCAGACGCTCACACAGCAATCGGCATCGGCGCAAGCGGCGGTCGCGTGCATGACGATGCAGCTGCCCGCGGTGGGCGAACCGCAAACCGCAAGGTCCGGGCACTGCGCGCCGCAATAGACGGTGGCGATGGCGATACAGACATCGTCCCACGCCGTCGCGCAGCAATATGGATCGATCGCGCAGGTGCAGGCGCTGATTGCGGCGTTGGCGCAAGACGGACCGCCGGGCGCGCAGCAGGCATGCGGCACATTGGTGATCTCGAGCACGGTGATGTCGTCGAAAGTTGCGAGATTCGACACGCTTGAGCCCGACGAGAAACGAAAGCGCACGCTCGCCTCGCCGGCCAACGGCGAGAGGTCGAGCTGAACGGGGACGCAACCGCCCGCGAAGGCAATCGGCGCGGACCAGGCGTTGGTCCAGTTCGATCCATCGAGCGAATAGTCCACGCGCGGACCGAGCGTGCCCGTCTGCTTCGAATAGACAAACGCAAGCGCGGGCGCGGTGCGCGAGGCAAAAGTCACGCAGCGGGTGATGGCGGCGGAGTAGGGAAATCCCGAGGAAAACCGCAGCGCCATATCGCTCGGGGCCGTGCAGCCGAGGCTGGAAGTTAGGAACGGCGCCGTGCCCTCGCACGACTCGATGTACTCGGGAAAGCGCGCGCAAATGCTGCCGCCCGAATAGAGCGTTCCAAAATCGAGCGCAAAGACATCGAGGCACGGGGCCCCGCCGCCGCTGCACGAACCGCAGCCAAACTGTGTGATTTCGCCAACGCACTGCGCGTCCCATTGCGTGCTGCAGCAGAACGGATCTTGCGCGCACACGCAAGCGGCGACGGCGTTGTCGGCGCAGCCAGCGCCACCCAACTCGCAGCACGGATGCGCGCCCGTCGTGCAGCAGCCGATGCGGCGAAACTCGAGGTCATCGATGGTGACGGCGTTGTTGTTGGCGCCATGATCAAAGCGCAGACAGAGGCCAGGCGCGCCATTGAGCGGGATGACTGCGGTAAACGCGGTGCACGCGCCGCCGGTCGTGGTGAGCGCGCCAAGCGTGAGCGGCGTCGCGGCGGTGCAGCTGACGGTGGTCGCGGTGGTGGTGCCGTATCTGAGAACCGTCTGCGATGCGGCAAATTGCGCATATTTGAAGCTGACTTCGATGGCGGTGCAGCCCGCGCCGCCAACGGCAACGAGCACAATCGGATCATCGCCCGACGAGTCGAGCTTGAACGCGCTGCCGCTGTTACAGAAATTCGAGCCAACCACCGTTGCCGTCGCCTTGCACCACTGCACGCGCAAATCGCCCTCGACAAAGTCAGGCGGCCCCGCAAACGACGCGAAGTCGGTGAAGTACAGCGGACATGATTGCGCGAAGCCGGCATGCGACATCGCCGCCGCGAGTGCGCCGATGATGGCGCCACGCAGCAAGGAAATGCTGGGCATCTTCGAAGTGGTCCGGCTCACACGCAGAGCATGCCACGGCGTCCACGCGCCGCGAACCAAGAACGCCCCTGCGCCGCCAATGCGTCGGTCAAGGCGTGGAAACGCCTGCGTAGGCTGCATAAACCGAACAGATCGACCGCGTCAGTGCGAGTTGCAGGCGCCCCAGAGGGAAAGCAATATCGAAAGATCGCCGGCATCGACTGTGCCGTTGTGTGTGACATCGCCCACGCCCGACGCAAGCGTCGCGCCCCAAACGCTCAGCAGCAGGCTGAGATCGGACGCATTCACATTTCCATCGGCGTTGAAGTCGGCAGCGCAGTCGCAGACTCCCGCAGTGCCGTCATCGAAGTACGGCCCAGACACATTTCGTGGCAAATTAGCGCAGAAAATCGAGCCTTCGCTCAATATGCAGCTTTCCATCCGACCGAGGACACGGAGTCCAGCTGCGCCTGTTTGCGCAGGCGACCCTGACACATTGTTGGCGCAGTTCGTGCGCGAGATGTGCAGCACCCCTGGGTAACCCAGGCCAATCTCGTAGAACTCGATCGCGGACCCCGATATGCCGGCAATGTTCCCCGTGAACGAACACTCGTCGACGAAGATGGCGGCGCCGGGTGCGTTTGCGCCGAC
>QWPT01000019.1:45948-51548 GCA_003671075.1 Planctomycetota bacterium | reverse complement strand
TCGAACTCTGCGCCGACCTTGCCGTTGACAACAACTGCAACGGTTCGACCGCTGAGTCCGAGGCCACCGACCGCGTGATCTTCTTCGCCGATTCCGACAACGACGGCGCGGGCGATGCTGCCATCACCTCGCTCAACTGCGTTGCGCCCGCCGGCTTCGTCGCCATCGCTGGCGACAACTGCCCGTCGAACGGCGCGCTCACCGCGCCGATCACCTACTACCGCGACACCGACAATGATGGCGCGGGCGATGCGAGCGACAGCGCTCAGTTCTGCAACTCGACGGCGCCCGCTGGCTACTCGGCCAACAGCAATGACGGTTGCCCAGTCGACGCCAACAAGACGACGGCCGGCACCTGTGGTTGCGGAGTCGCTGATACCGATACCGACAGCGACGGCACGCCTGACTGCACCGACGGCTGCCCGACCAATCCGAACAAGACTGCGCCCGGCACCTGTGGTTGCGGAGTCGCCGACACCGATACCGACGGCGACGGCCGCGCGGATTGCGTCGACAACTGCCCGGCAATCTCTAATGCCGACCAGCGCGACTGCAACGCCAACTCCATCGGCGATGTCTGCGAAATCGCTGCCGGAACTGGCGCCGACTGCAACACCAACGGACTGCTCGACTCGTGCGACATCGGCACGGGCATCTCGACCGATCTCGACAGCTCGGGCTCGCCCGACGAGTGCGAACTGGTCGTTGGCGGAACTGGCTTCGCGACCATCCAAGATGCTCTTGATCAGGCTGAGAACGGCACCACGATCATGGTCGGTCCAGGAACCTACCCGCCCTTCGTCGTCTTCAAGCGCGGACTCACCGTGCAGTCGATCGCGGGCGAGCGTTTGACCTATATCGATGGTGGAAACAACGCACGCTGCATCGAAATCACTGGACGCGCGGGCGCTCGCTTCACCGTGCGCGGATTCACCGTGCAGCGTGGTTGGGCCGATGAGGGCGCGGGCATGCTCATCAACGATGCCGATCCGGTGATCGATCACTGCATCTTCACCAACAACATCGCCACTGGCACTGGTGGTGCGATCCGCGCCATCAACGGCTCGGCCGACATCACCGTCACGAGCTTCCTCTTCAACTCGGCCGGCAGCGGCGGCGCGATCTCGACTTCGAACCCAGCCGCCTCCACCGCGATCCTGTATGTTTCGAACAGCATTCTCCGCCAGAACTCTGCGGCCACCGACGGCGGCGCCATCGTCAGTGCCGGGCACATGCAGCTGCTTGAGTGCACCATCGAGCAGAATGTCGCGGGCGGACTTGGTGGCGGCGTCAAGCAGACGGCCATCGGTGATCTCACGGTCTTCACCAGCCGCTTCTGCCGCAACCTTCCCGACAACATCAACGGTGCATTCACAGGCGTGGGCGACAATGTGTTCTCGCAGGATTGCAACGCCAACGGTCTCTGCGATATCGATGAAATCCTCAGCGGCGCGGTGGGCGACTGCAACGCCAACGGGCTGCCCGATGCGTGCGAAATCTCCAGCGGCGCGGCGGGCGACTGCAACGCCAACGGCATCCCTGACTCGTGCGACATCACTCAGGGCACCTCGGCCGATATCGATACCAACGGCATTCCCGACGAGTGCAAGCCTGACTGCAACAACAACGGTATTCCTGACTCGTATGAGATCGCGACCGGCGCGGCGTTCGATTGCAACACCAACGGCGTTCTTGACTCGTGCGAAATCGCCGCTGGTACCTCGACCGACTGCAACACCAACGGCGTTCTTGACTCGTGCGAAATCGCCGATGGCACCGCAAACGACTGCAACAGCAACGGTGTGATCGACACCTGCGATGTGGCTGCGGGCGCTGCCGACGCCGACCAAGACGGACGCCTCGACGGATGCGAGTTCGCCCGTGGCGACCTCAATCTGGACGGCATTGTCAACGCGGTCGACCTGGCGATGGTTCTCACCAACTGGGGACCAGCGACCACAGGAGACACCAACGCCGACGGCATCGTCAACGCCTTTGACCTTTCAGCAGTCCTCGCCGGCTGGGGCGTGATTCACTAACAGAATGAACGCGGATCAGGACCCGCGCACAATCGCCGCTGCGCGCCACACCTCATCGAAGGTGTTGAACAACGGCGCGGGCGCGAGACGGACAATGCCAGGTTCTCGGTAATCACACGCGAGACCCGCTGCGAGCAAAGACTCGTAGCGGGCTCGCGCATTTTTGGCGAAGAGCAGCGAGAGCTGTGCGCCGCGCGCTGGCGATGGCGTCGGCGTGAGAATCTCGACATCGCTCACGCCGCGCAAAAGAAACTCGAGCAGCGCGGTCATGAGCACGCTCTTGGCGCGCAGCCGCGCGATGCCCGCGGCGTCAAACTCGGCCAGGCTCGCGATGAGCGGAGCGACGGCCAGGATCGGCGGATTCGAGAGACTCCAGGCATCGGCGTGCGCCGTGGCGACGAAACGGTCGTCCATGCGGAAGCGCGTCTTGGGATCGTTGCCCCACCATCCGGCGTGGCGCGGAAGCTCGGTGTCGCGCGCGTTGCGCTCGTGAATGAACGCGCCGCCAACCGCGCCCGGGCCAGAGTTCATGTACTTGTAGCTGCACCAGACCGCAAAATCGGCGTTGGAATCGTGGAGATTCAGCGCGAGATTTCCGGCCGCGTGCGCGAGATCCCAACCGCATCGCGCGCCGACGGCGTGAACCGCACGGGTGATGCGCGCGATGTCAAACGCCTGGCCAGTGCGATACTGAACGCCGGGCAACATCGCCAACGCAAGCGTATCGCCGAGCTCAGCGATACGCGCCTCGATGTCCTCATCGCGCAGCGTCCACTCGCCCGCACGCGGAGCGAGCTCGATGACATGCGCGGCCGGATCAAGTCCGCGTGCCGCAACATGCGAATGAACCGCGTAGGTATCGCTCGGAAACGCGCCCTTCTCCAGCAGCAGTTTGGTGCGCTTTCCTGACGGGCGATAGAAGGTCGTCATCAGAAGATGCAGGTTGGCGGTGAGCGAGTTCATCGCAACGACTTCATGCTCGAGCGCGCCGACAAGACGGGCAAGCGGCGCACGAAGTTGCTCGTGATAGCTGAACCACGGGCGGCGCGAACCCATATGCCCCGCAACTCCGAGGCGCGACCAATCATCGAGCTCCTCGTTGACGATGGCACGCGCGGCCAGCGGCATCGGGCCGAGGGAGTTGCCGACGAAGTAGATGTCGGTCGGCCGCTTGAGCGCGAGCGCGAAGTGGGAGCGAAACGGCGCGAGCTCGTCCTGCTCGTCAAGCGCGCGGGCGAAATCGTGATCGAGAGAGAGATCGGCGGCGGTGAGCGTGGCCATCCGCGCAGCCTACTTCAACCGACGGCGCGTGCGCGATCAGGCCGACAAGACCGATTGCGCGATTGCCTTCTCGATCCGCTTGCGCGCCTCAGCGGGGATCTTCTCGAGCAGCTCCGCGCAGGAGTTCTGCCCGAGGTCGAGTTCGGCGAAGATCGACCGGCAGCGCTCGCACATCACATCGCGCCCGATGGGAAACGCGCGCCCAGAGTCCATCGCCTCCAACTTGGCGCCGAGCAGATCGAGACAAAGCTGGCGGTCGTACTCGGGTTCGGGCGCGCGCCGGGTGCGCAGCCCGTCGTTCAGCACCTTGCGCAGGGCAAGGCGCGCGCGGTGAATCCGCGTCTTCACCGTGTCGAGCTTCAGCCCGAGCGCCTGCGCGCACTCCTCCAGCGGCAGTTCCAGGATGTCCTTCATCACCAACGGGACGCGGTACTGCGGCGGGAGCGCGAGAATCGCCGTTTGCACCATCGCACGCGCCTCCGCCCGCATGAGCGGATCGGCGGGCTGGCGACGATCGATGGCAAGATCGATCACGCTGTCGTCCTTCATCGGCGTCAACTCGCTGAAGCTCTTCAACTTCGACCGCTTGGTCGAACCGTCGCCGCGCTTGCGGAACCTGCGCTTGGCAAATCGGGCTGCGATCGCGTAAAGCCAGGTGCCCGGATCGGCGCGACCTTCGAAGGTGCTCCATTTGCGGAACGCCTGAGTGAAGGTCTCCTGCACCACATCCTCGGCCTCGCTGGCCGAACCAGTGATGCGCAGCGCAAGCGCGTAGGTGCGCGGCCCGAACTCGATGAACAGGGCGGGGATGGCGCGGGACGGATTGGCGGAGACTCGGTCGGTGACGATGGCGGCCATGCGCCCAGTGTAGAGCGTTGGTTCAGTACGATGCCCCGATGCAGCCAGGTCGCGTACTCATCATCGGAGCGGGTCTTGCCGGCAGCCTTCTCGCGGTCTATCTCGCGCGCGAGGGATGGACGGTCGAGCTGGTTGAGCGTCGCACCGATCCGCGCCTTCAGGGCTTGGCTGCTGGCCGTTCGATCAACCTCGCGATCAGCGCGCGCGGCATCAAGGCGCTCAAGCGCGCTGGCCTTGAAGACACAGTGATGAAGGATGCGATACGCATGAGCGGTCGCATGATCCACCCCATCGCGGGTTCGACCGGCTACCAGCCCTATTCCGCCGACCCCACGCGGGCGATCAACAGTGTTTCGCGCAGCGCGCTCAACCTCGGGCTGCTCAACGCTGCCGCCGCGGAGCCGAATGTCACCGTGCGGTTCGACCAACGCTGCGCGAGCGTTGACTTCGCCAACGGCGAGGTTTCGTTCATCGACGATCGGACGGGTGCCACCCGCACTGCAACGGCTGACCTTGTCGTCGGCGCCGACGGTGCGTACTCCGCCGTGCGCGCGGCGATGCAGAAGTCTGAGCGCTTCAACTACGCGCAGGATTTCCTCAGCCACGGCTACAAGGAACTCCACATTCCCGCGAGCGCCAACGGCCCGCACGCGCCATTCGCCATGGAGAAGAACGCGCTTCATATCTGGCCGCGCGGCGAGAGCATGATGATCGCGCTGCCCAACCCGGACGGATCGTTCACCTGCACGCTGTTCTGGCGCCACGACGGCGCGGGCTCGAGCTTCGCCAACATCAAGACTGGCGCCGATGCACTCGCGCATTTCAAGGTGGCCTATCCCGACGCGGTGGCGCTGATGCCCACGCTTGCCGAGGATTTCGCGCGCAATCCCGTGGGAGCAATGGTCACCGTTCGCTGCGCGCCCTGGTCGCGCGGCCGCGTGACGCTCCTCGGCGACGCGGCGCACGCGGTTGTTCCGTTCTACGGCCAAGGCGCAAACGCGAGCTTTGAGGACTGCGAGGCGCTGGTCGACGCGCTCGCGAGCTCGGCCACAATCGGCGAGGCGCTCTGCAAGTACGAAGGCGCGCGCGTCGCCAACGCCAACGCGATCGCCGACATGGCGCTGCGCAACTTCATCGAAATGCGCGACCTCACCGGCCGCCGCTCGTTCAAGTGGAAGAAGAAGATTGAGCACGCGCTCAACCGGCTGATGCCCGCGACATTCGTGCCGCTGTACGACCTCGTGAGTTTCTCAACCGTGCCGTACGCGGAAGCCAAGGCGCGCGGCGCGGCGAATGATCGCGCGATTCGCACGGGAATCAGCGTGGGCGTGTCGCTCGTCGTCGCGGCGGTCGCGGTCGCGATCCTGCTTGTAACCAAGGCGATTCCATGATAAATCCGCTGCCGCTCGGAACCGTGCTTCC
>QWPT01000019.1:26528-45596 GCA_003671075.1 Planctomycetota bacterium | reverse complement strand
ACATGCGCGGCGTTCGGCGGCGGCGCGGTCGCGTTGCTCGGAAGCGCGGTCGGCGGATTCGCTGCGGGAATCGTTGCGGCTGGCGGCGGTGCAATCGGCATCATCGCGCAAGGCGGCTTTGCGATGGGCTGGCTCGCGCGCGGCGGGGCGGCGAATGGTGTGCACGCCTGGAGTTCCGCAGGCAGTTCCGCAGGCCGCGGAAGTTCCGTCCCCGACGCGGCGACGCAGGCGCTGTTCGATCAGTACGCGTGGCTCATCGGCCCGTCGGGTGCGGCGCCGCAGATTCAATACAACCTGGTGTGGACGGGCGTGATCGCCGTGGCGGTGATCGTGCTTGCACTCACGCCTTTGCTACTCGCCCGCGCCAAGCGCGACCCCGTCGCCGAGGAACTCAACCGATGACAGAACCGATGACCGAACCGATGACCGAACCGATGACCGAACCGATGACCGCGCGCGCAACCAAGATCATCGACATCTCCCCCGCGCTCACGCTGGACATCGCTGTGTGGCCCGGCGACACGCCGCTCACGCGCGGGGTGCTGTGCGATATCGAGGACGGCGCGAGCATCACGCTTTCGACGATGCGCGCGACCGTGCATCTCGGCGCGCATGCCGATGGCGCGAACCATTACGGCGCGCCGACGGGTGCGAAGGGCGGCGCGCCCGCGATCGACGCCATGCCGCTCGAGCGCTACCTCGGCGCGTGCCATGTGATCCACGCGGATGTCGCGCGCACGCCCGGCGGCGCGCGCGTCGGCCTCGGCAATATTCGTTTCGACATCGCCGCGATCCGCCACCCGCGCGTCCTGATCCGCACGAACACCTTCCCCGACTTCACGGTGTGGAACAGCGACTTCGCCGGCCTCGAGCCCGCGCTCATCGACGCGCTCGCCGACCGCGGCGTCACGCTCATCGGCGTCGACACGCCCAGCGTCGATGTGCAGGAATCGAAGGATCTCCCCGCGCACAAGTGCTTTCTCGCCCGCGATGTGTCGATCCTCGAGGGCCTGCGCCTCGCGCATGTCGCGCCGGGCGAGTACGAGCTGATCGCGTTGCCGCTGCCGCTCGTCGGCTTCGACGCAAGCCCAGTGCGCGCCGTGTTACGCTCTCTTGCATGAGCGAAAGTAAAGGCATGGTCGAAGGCATGGTCGAAGGCACGGTCGTTTCGTCACGCGCACCCGAGCCCGTCGGCGCGTATCCGCATGCAAAGCGCGCGGGGAATCTGTTGTTCCTTTCTGGCATCGGCCCGCGCAAGCGTGGCTCGAAGGAGATTCCGGGCGTCACGCTCGGCTCCGACGGCCGTCTAGTTGCGAAGGACATCGAGGCGCAGTGCCGCTCGTGCTTTGACAATGTGAGGGCGGTGATGGAGGACGCGGGCGTGCCGTGGGTGAACCTTGTCGATGTGACCGTGTTCCTCACCGACATGAAGAACGACTTCGCCACTTACAACAAGGTCTACGCGGAGTACTTCGCGGGACCGGGCAACCCGAACCCGACGCGGACGACGCTTGGAATCTCGAGCTTGCCGACCCCGATCGCCGTCGAAATCAAGGCCATCGCCTTGGTGCCAGGCACCAACCTGGCACCAACCTGACACCAACCTGGAATGCCAGGTTGGTGCCGTGCACGAATCACTGGCGACGGTGCCTGGCACCAACCTGGTTCACCTGGCACCTCCGCGGTTGGTGCCAGGTTGGTGCCAGGCACCGTCGGATGGTCAGAGTTGGAGGCCGAGGATGATGACGCTCCGCCGCACCCCATCCATCACGCAAGCATCGGGAATCTCGCCCCAGTGCACAAACCCGCGCGACCGGCACAGCCTCAAGCTCGCCTCGTTGTGCGCGAAGCTGAACCCCAGAATCCGGTCGATCCCGCACGCCGGCGCCCGCTCAATCAGCGCATCCAACATCGCGCGCCCAATGCCCCGCCCCGTCGCGCGGTCCGCGACATACACCGAAACTTCCGCCGTCGGCGCATAAGCACTGCGATCCTTGAAGTTCGTGTAGCTGCCCCACGCGCACACTCCCAGCGCGTCCTCCGCAACCAACACCGGCCGCGTCGCGTGATCGCGGTTCACGAACCAAGCGCGCCGCACATCAATCGACTGCGGCTCGAGATCCGCCGTCGCGAGGCGCCTTGGAATCGACTCGTTGTAGATCGCGCAGATCGCCTCGAGGTCGGCGTCGACCGCGGCCCGAATCGTCAGCAAGCTCATAGCGCCTCTCCCATCGAAATGCACACATTCGACACATCGCTAAAGAAGCGCAACGCCTCGTGTCCGCCCTCACGGCCGATGCCGGAATCCTTGACGCCGCCGAACGGCACGCGCAGGTCGCGCAGCATCCAGCAGTTCACCCACACCGTGCCCGCGTCGATGCGCGCCGCCATGCGATGCGCGCGCGTGAGATCGCGCGTCCACACGCTGGCGGCAAGTCCGTAGCGCGTGCCGTTGGCCATCATCACCGCATCGCGATGGCGATCGAATCCCTGAACGGTCACGACCGGCCCGAAAGTTTCCTCCTGCACGCACGAACTCGCTTGCGGCACACCGAGCAACACCGTCGGCTGCAGAAACGCGCCGTTGGCAACGCGCGCAGAAAGGTTGCGCGGAATCTCGCCGCCGCACGCAACCACGCCGCCATCGGCCACGCCGCGCTCGACCGCCGCCATCACCTTCTCGCGATGCGCCTTTGAAACCAACGCGCCAAGATCACTTTCCGTCGACATCGGATCGCCAACGGTCAGGCCGCGCGCCGCGAAGATGAATCGCTCGGTGAACTCCTTCATGCGCGAGCGATGAACAAGAATGCGCGAAGAGCACAAGCAGATCTCGCCCTGATTCAGAAACGCGCTGCGTGCAATTTCCGGCACCGCCAGCGCGATATCCGCGTCCTCGCACACAATCGCGGCGTTCTTGCCGCCGAGCTCGAGCGACGCGGGAATGAGCCGCTCTCCGCAACGCGCCGCAATCCGCCGCCCCGTCGCCGTGCCGCCAGTAAAACTCACCGCCCGCACCGCGCTGCAGTCGACGATCGCCTGCCCCGCTTCCGCGCCGAGCCCGTTCACAATGTTCAGCACGCCCGGCGGCAGTCCCGCGTTGCGCGCGATGTCGCACAACGCCGCCGCCGAACTGGGCGTAAGTTCGCTCGGCTTGGCAATCACGCAGTTTCCTGCCGCGAGCGCCGGCGCAATCTTCCAAGTGAACAAGTAGAGCGGCAGGTTCCACGGCGAAATACAGCCGACGACGCCGAGCGGTTTACGCAACACATAGTTCAGCGCACGCGCGGGACGCTCGGTCATGAACGACTCGCTGGCATCGTGCAGAATCGCCGTTGCGAAGAAGCGAAAGTTGGCCGCCGCCCGCGGAATATCGAGCGAACGCGCCAGCGCCAGCGGCTTGCCCGTGTCTTCGCATTCGAGTTGCGCGAGTTCGTCGAGACGCGCGTCGATGCCCGCGGCAATCGCCAGCATGATGCGCGATCGATCCGAAGCCGGCATCTTTCCCCACGACTCGAATGCGCGCGTCGCCGCATCGGCGGCCTTGGCCACATCGGCCCCGTCGCCGCGAGCAACCAACAGCAGCAACTCGCCCGTCGCAGGATTCTCCCGATGAATGCGCGCGCCCGACGCGGATGGAACAAACGAACCGTTGATGAAATGATCGACTTCGCGCATGGTCAAGGTGCTCCGATTTTCTTATTGCGCCGACAGCCGACCGCCGTCCACCGGAAGGTTGACGCCGTTCACATAGCTCGACGCGGGCGAAGCGAGAAACAGCATCGCCATCGCCAATTCGCGCGGATCCGCGAGCCGACCCGCGGGAATAGTCGCGATAGCATCGCGCTCAACCTCATCAAGAGTCGTCCCACCGCGCGTCGCCTTGCCCTTGAAGATCGCGTCCAGGCGCGCCGTCTTGGTAAAGCCGGGCATGATGTTGTTCACCGTGATACCGAAGCGTCCGAGTTCGCTGGCGAGCGTCTTGGTCCAATTCGCCATCGCCGCGCGCACCGAGTTCGACACGCCCAGACCCTTGATCGGCGTGAACACTGAGGTGCTGGTGACATTGATAATGCGGCCATAACCCGCCGTGCGCATGAGCGGCGCGCACGCCTGCGTCCACGCCTGCGCGCAACCGAGGTGCATCGAAATCGCGGTCACAAAGTCGCGCGGCTTCGCTTCGATCGCCATGCCCGCCGCAGGTCCGCCCGTGTTGTTCACCAGAATGTGAATCACGCCGAGCTTCGCGGCGGCCTCATGCGCAACCCGCTCCGTCGCGTCGAGATCGCTGAAGTCCGCCTTGATCGCCTCGTGCGCCAGCGGCGAAATCGCGCGCAGCTCGTCGAGCACCTTGGCGAGCCCGTCCTCGTTGCGCCCAACGATCGCCACCCGCGCACCCGCGCGCGCGAACTCAATCGCCGCCGCGCGCCCGATGCCTTGCGTCGCTCCACACACAACGGCAGTCTTGCCGTCCAATGAAAATGGGTTCGTATTCACGCGGCGCAGGATACTCGCAACATGCGCCACCGAGCCCGCAAACATGCAAGCTTGAAAGGGCGAGAAAGTTGCGAGGATTGCGAGGGTCACGAAGTTTGCGAGGATTGCGACGAACACCGCCGCAACAGCACCCGCCGCGCCTCAACCAAAGTTGTTCAGCAAAATCGCCATGTCGGCCGCGTTGGTGTTGCCGTCGCTGTTCAAGTCGGTCGGCCCGCCCGTTCCCCAGGCGTTGAGCAGCGTGGCAAGGTCCGCGCCGTCGACCGCGCCGCTGTTGTCGAAATCGCCAGCAATTCCGCACGAGCCGCCAACCACGAACGACTTCACCGGGCTCACCGCGACATTGCCCGACACATCGAGCGCGCGCACGAAGTAGGTCACCGTCGCGCAAGCGGCCTGCACGGGAATCACCCCGCGCCACAGGCTGTTGCCCGACCACGCCATCGCAATCGTCTGCGGCTTGCCGGCGTTCACGCTGTAGACCAGGAACACGCCGTTGTCGTCGTATCCGCGGTCGCTGGTGATGCCGTCGAACACCTCCGTGCGCACCACCCACGGACCAGTGGTCCGCGACGGCACCTGCTCAACCAGCTTGATGTTCGGAGCAATGGTGTCGGCCGGGCCCGTGTTGATGTAGATGCGATTCTGAAACGCGCCCGACTCACCCTGCGCAGTAATGATGTCAGGCTTTCCGTCGCCGCTCACATCACCGACCTTGATGTCGAGCGAGCTGTCGGTGATCGCGGGAAGAATGCCGGTGGTGACCTGCGTGAAGGTGCCGAGGCCGTTGTTGCGATAGATGCGGTCAGGGCCGCCGAGCGCGGCGATGAGCAGGTCAAGATCGCCGTCGTTGTCGAAGTCGATGAAGCGCGAGTCGTTGTCGTCGACCGCAGGGTTGGGCGTGATTTGCGACGAAACCACCGTCCACGAAGTTCCCACGCCGTTGTTGCGCAGCAGAAGCTCGGTGACCGACGCGCCGGCGTTCACGCCAATCAGATCGAGATCGCCGTCGCCCTCGATGTCGCCAAAGTCGTAGGAGTACGCCGTTGCGTCAGTAACGAAGGTCGCGAGCTTGGCGAAAGTACCTGCACCGTTGTTGAGCCAAAGCTGGCTCGAACTCGCTGCACTCGCGCGCGTGCCCACATGAAAGTCGAGGTCGAGATCATTGTCGACATCGCCGAACACGCAGTCCATCTGCTCGGCCAGCGCGGCCGAAGGAAACTGCGTCAGCGACGCGTCGGCGTACACGCCAGCACCATTGTTGATGAAGAGCCGAGGCCGCCCCGTCGTAGCAAATCGGCTCGCGCCTGAATTGCAAAGGAGGATGTCGAGGTCGCCATCGTTGTCGACATCAGCAAACTGCGCACGCGCGGATCCCATCGTCAGCGCAGGAAGCCGCGAAGCCGACTCGTCGCGAAACGAGCCGGCGCCGAGATTGATCATCAGCAGCGGCTGTCGGTTGTAGTCCTGCGCGAGGATCAGATCCCAATCGCCATCACGATCAACATCGCCAGCCTCAACGCCGCGAAAGCAACCCGTGACCGTTCCCATGCGCGCATCGGTTTCGTCGGTAAAAACGCCCGCGCCGTTGTTCACAAACACGCGCGGCTTGAGCAACACGCCAATGGTCGAGTAACCCTGGCCGTTGGCCCACACGATGTCCTTGTCGCCATCACCGTCGATGTCAACAAGCGTGCACTGGTTGGTGTACTCGGCCTGCACAGGAAAGCGCGTCGCAGTCTGATCAACGAACTGCTGCGCACATGCGGGCGCGCCCACCGCGAGCAACGGAATCCACATCCCTAAGCCAGAGGCCAAAACAGGGGCCAAAACAGGAGCAAGGCTAGACGCCAAAAAGGAAGCAAGGCCAGGCACAAAAATTGCGAATTTCTCGGTCTTCAAATCAGCATGCTCCAGGGCGCGCGCACCTGCGTGCGGAACATCCAAATGTACTCTTCGATCCAACTGCACCAAAGCGAAAGAGTGGAAATCGTGGGGGAAAGAACCTTTGCATGCGTTGAAATCCGCACAATGATCGGACTCATGGCGCATACCGCTCTATCGCCGCTTCTGACGCTCGCCATTCTCGCGAGCGCCGCCGCGCAGACGGCTCCGAACGCTGCCGAGGAGTACCACCGCCTCGCTGAACTTCGCGCCGCCCGCACCGCCCAATTCGACGGCGACGACCGCACTGGTGATGTCGAGCAGTACTTCCTCACCGGCATGCGCACCGCGCGCGCCGACGAGTGGCTGGCCGCGATGCGTCCGCTCGGCGCCGAACTCGCTCGCACCCGCTCGATGGCCTACACGCGCACACTCGACCGATCACAGGGATTCGACTTGCTTCTGCCTCATCTCGGCGAGATGCGCACGACCGCACGCACGATGGCATTTCTCCTGCAAGACGCCGCCGAGCGTGGCGACAACGCAACCGCCCGCGATCTCCTGCGCGCGCAACTCGCCCTCGCCGACCATGCGGGTGAAGATGGCTTGATCATCTCGTCGCTGGTCTCAGTTGCGTGCACGCAGCTCAACTTGCGCATGACCGAGCGGTTGATGTCCTCGGGTGCGATCGACGCCGACACCGCCAAGACGCTGATCGCCGATCGCGAAACCATCGCCGGAAATCGAAACGCCGATTTCGGCGCCGCCATGACCGGCGAGTCGAGTGCGCTGAACATCGAACTGGCAAAGTTGCGCACCCTTCCCACCGACGAGCGCTCCGATCGGTTGGGCACCTTGCTCGGCCCGCAGGCGGAAGATCTTTCGGACGCCTCCATCGACGCCGCCCTTGCTGGTTCGAAGAACTACTACATCGAGGCGAGCGCCGCCATGACGAACCCCGACCGCGCCGCCGGCCGCGAGCAACTCGCAGCGCTGCATGCGCGGCTTGACGGCGGCGAATTCGGCGAACTCACCAAGAGCCTCGCCCCCGCGCTGACACACGCCTTCGATCGATTCACGATGCTCGAGTCCGAGCTCGCGCTGCAAAATGCAGACCTGCGCGCGCTGGCCAACGCCACCAAGCAACCCGCCGACTTCATGAACGGCGCGCGCCTCTACCTCAAGGCCGCCGCCGCCGCGCAGACGCTCGACGCCGAGGCGCAACGCTCGATCGATGGCGCTCGCCTCGCGCCCGACGAGATGCCCGAGTCGGCGCGCGTCGAGGCCCGTCGCGCGATCGATGGATTGCGCGCAACCGTCATCGAAACACTCCTTGCCGCAACCAACTGCGGACGCTGCGAGTTTCCCGACGAGCTCCTCAACTCGCCAACACTTCTCCCCATCGGTGTTCCTGGCGTCAACGGCGCCGCGCGTTTGCTGATCGCTGATGGCGCCGCCACCTTCAACGACGCGCGCGATTCTGCGCCCCATTCTGCTCGCCATTCTGTCCGCCATTCTGTCCGCAACGACACGCTGAACGCCGCCATCGCGCTCCTGCGCATGTCGCGCCACTACGCCAACAGCTCCGCGCTCGGTCGCTCGATCGTCGCGCAGGAGTCCGCGCGCGATGCCATCGCCGCGTTGCATGCGCTCGAACTCGCGCACGCGCTCGACGCTTCCGCGCACGAGCTGATCGCTCGCGAAGTCGTGAAGTTCAAGTCCGACGATCCGTTCGGCTACCGATCCGCGCTCAAGGCCGAGTGCGCCCGTCTCGCGCAGCAAGGCCAGCAGATCGAGGATGGAATCACCAGTCGCAGGATCAACTTCTACGACCCGAAAAAACTCGCAGCGCTTTCGCCCAACGCCATCGCGTTTCTTGTTGCCCTGAGCACGCCCACGCATGAGGCCGCGAGCAAAATCGATTGCAACTGCGCGTTCGACGGACCAATGCTCTCGCTGCGCCGCTGGTTTGATCTCGATGCGCTCGCCGACGCGCGCGCGCAGTTGCCCTTGCTCGCGCAACGCGCACGCAAGGTTGCCGATGATTCTGCCGCGCCCCAAGCAAGCGATGCACCGATGCGCGGCACATTCGCCGCCGGCTCCGCCCTCGCCGGCCTGCGCATCAGCACGCCGATCAACATCGAGCAGCGCATGTCTGAGTCGACGATCGACCTCGAGCGCCTTCAGTTGTTGTCGAAATAGACCGTATCCCCGCGCTTAGCGAATAAAACGTAGCTCGCCGAAATCGGGCATGAGTTTCGGTGTGCCTTGGATCGGCGACACCGGCGCGGGGAAGTACACGCACCACGCCTTTCCCAGCAGCAGCGGACGCGGCACGGTGAACGGCGCGTCCTCGCCAAGAATCGCCGTCACCAGCGGACTCGGACGGCCCCACAGGCGCGAGTCCTTGCTTGCGGCACTGTTGTCGCCGCACATCATGAACTGATCGGCCTGAAGGTTGGCTGGCGCGTTGAAGTCGGTACCGAAAGCAAACCCGCTCATCGCCGGGCCATTCTCGACAAACTGACTACGCGGATCGGTGTTCAACATCGCCGGCTGGTAGTAGAGATCGCGATCCACGCGCACTCGATGCAGCGTCAGCGGCGAGCCGACGAAGGAAATCTCCAACTTCGGCGCCGTCGGCTGCTGCGTCGTGCGCAGATAGTCTTCCAGCGTGCGGCCATTGAACGAGGCGGTCAGCCGTTCCTCGAGCGATGCGAACGCGTAGTCCAACTGCACGATCTCGCGCCCGTTGATCCACATCGACATGCGCTGATCAACATGCCAGAACTCAACATCGAAAGGAATGCCCTGCGAAGGCGTGTTGAATTCAACCGACTTCTCCGCGAGCACCTCGACCACATCGGCCGATCCTTCGCGCGCGCGCTCGACGCGCAGCGTGGCCTTGCCGGCGGCGATCGAATACACCAGCGCGCGCTTGCGGGTTTCCAGCGTGTAGGTCGTGGCCAGCTTCTCCGGCGCGTCGGCGGCGATCGCCATCGACACGCGAACATCGCTCACGGGAAAGCGGCGTGAAGTCGGCACATCGCGCCAGATGTTGTAGGACGCGAAGTCGTTGATCGGCATCACATCCCAGCGCCAGAACAGGCTGGCGGGACCGTCGCCCTCATGACTCCACGCGCGGGCGTTGCCCTTGGTGCCAAGGTTGAGTCCGCTGGTTTCCCACGGCACGCCCGGCCACGGCCGCCCCCATGCCTTGCCGATGGCCGCGAGGTCAATGGGCGCAAAGTCCGAGTCATGGACCTCCTGCCAAACCGCGCGCTGAACATGCTCAGGCTTGCGCTGGATCTCAAACTTCGAACGATCGGCGCCCAACGGCGCGGTGAACACATCGCCATCAAGAATCAGCAGCTGCTCGCTGGGCAAACCGACCAGTCGCTTGATGTAGTTGGCCGCGTCGCCGTTGGGATCAGTCGGGTTCTTGAACACCACGACATCCCAACGCTGGGGATCCTGAAACGCATAGAGGTACTTCAGCACGAGCACGCGGTCGCCCATGCTCGACTGGTTCATGATGTCGTCGTTGCCGATCTGCGCGAGCGGATTGTCGACCGACAACATGGGATCGCTGAGGGCGCGGCCGAAATTGCGATAGTTGCGCCCAAGTTGGCGCGCGGCCTCCATCGCGGGGCCGGCATCGGCGGGATAGCTGAAGCCCGTGGCAGGACTGGTCAGGCGCATGTGCTGACCCATCAAGGTCGGCGCCATCGAACCGGTCGGAATCACGAACCCCTCGGTCACGAAGCTGCGCACGCTCATCGCCAGCGCAAACGCAACGATCAGCGATTGGATCGTGTCGACGAGATTCGTTTCTTCTTCAGGCTTTCCGTGCGGCTTCTTCGTCGTCGTTGTGGTCATGGGATTCTTCGCAGGATGATCGGCGATTCAAGCACGCGCACTCAAGCGCTTGGAGTTGGTCCCGCGCCGCCGCCGCCGCCACTAGCACCGTCGCCGCCTGGTCCACCGCCAGGTCCGCCGCGCCTACGCCTACGACGACGCTTCTTCTTGGTTCCATCGCCGCCGGGCTGCGAGCCATCGGCGGCAGCGGAAACGCCGCCACCATTGATCGGACCGCCGGAGTCCTGGTCGGAGCCATGGTCGGAGCCATGGTCGGAGTCCTGGTCGGTGTCGTCGCCGTCATCGCCATCACTGTTGGCGATGCGCGCGACCCCGTTGGAGCCACTCGGATTCGTATTGGCTGATCCCGCCGCGTCTGGCGCGGAAGTGCCAGGTTTCCGCTTCTTGCGGCGCTTCTTCTTCTTCATCGGCGCATCGCCGATCGCCGCAGCTCCATCGGCCGCCGCGCCAGGCAGAGCAGGCACGCCCGTCGCCGGACGCGCGCCATCTGCACGCGCAGGACGCGCGCCAGCTGAAAGTACGGACGAACCTTCAGGCGCCGCCGCGTCCTTCGACTCGCTCTTCTCGCGGAAGCGGTCTTGCTTGGCAAGCTTGCTTCCGCGCTCGGCGGCCAATTTCTCTTTGACCGTGCGCGAACTCATGCCGCGCATCGCGTCGGGCGTCTGCACGCTTCCGGCGGTTGGGCACTTGTCGGGATCCATGAGTTCCTCGACGGGCACGGCGATTTCGCGGCCATACACGCCAAAATCCTCGCCGGGCGGCGGGTCAAGCCGCACCAGCACCAGCTGCACCAGGATCTTCGAGTCGATCACGATGCCAGGACCTTCGGCGGTTCCAACCCGAGTCTTGTTCTTGGGAAGACGCTTGCGGAGGTCCTCGTAGGTCGCGTCCTCGTAGCGCAGGCAGCACATCAGCCGCCCGCAGCGACCGGAAATCTTCAGCGGATCAAGGGTGGCCTTCTGGATCTTGGCCGAACGCATGGAGATCGGCTTGAGAACCTTGAGGAAGTTCTTGCAGCAGCAGTGCTGGCCGCAACGCTCGTAATCCGCGACCAACCGAGCCTCGTCGCGCGCGCCGACCTGGCGCATCTCGATCCGGCAGCTGAACTCGCGGGCAAGCGACTCGGCGAGGTCGCGGAAATCAACGCGCTCGTCGCACAGGTAATACACCATCAAGAGCGACTCGTCGAGGGTGAGCTCGAGGTCAACGATCTTGGCGGGGAACTTGCGGTCCGCGGCCATTTCGCGCACGCGACCAAGGCTGGTGCGCGCCTTGTCATTGCACGCCGTCGCGGCGTTGAGATCCTCGACCGAAGCAACGCGCAGCACTTCGCCGTTGGTCTGGAACGGATACTCGCGGCCGCCAGAGTTCTCGATGTAGTTCAGCATCTCCGACCGCGAAACACTCTTGCCGCAGCCCGAATTCGAGCAAGTCAGCGTGAGCATCTCCGCGATCTCGATGGCACGGAAAGTCCGCACCACCAACTTCGATCCGCAGCCCGGCTTCGCGTCGCCGCGATACGGATACTCGCCGATCAACTTCATCCGCCCGAACTTCACGACGATCGATGTCGGCGGCTTCAGGCGCGCGTAGGCCTCTTCGTCGGTCAGCTCGGAGCGGAATTTGGGGTCCGCGTCTCGCTCAAACATGGGAAGAGGAAAGATCGACATAAGACGCGGAGTGTAGCGAACACTCGAGATCCTCCAACACTTTCGATCCGCGAAGGGTGAAAGTGTCGAGGTCTCTGCGGATTAGTCGCCGAAGCCTTCAAGCTCGCCGCCGCCATCACCATCGAGCGTCTCAACCCCCGCCTTCTTGCGGCTCTTGAGTTCTTCGTGAGTCAGGCGCTTGCGCTCGCTGAACACCAGCTTGATCGGCACCTCGGAGAACGGCAACTGCTCGCGCAACTGGTTCACCAAATACCGCTCGTACTGGCCCTCGAAAAGCTCGGGCTTGTTCACGACCATCGCCACCGTCGGCGGCGCAATGGCGATCTGGCTGACATAGAAGATCTTCGCCCGCGTTCCCAGCTTCGAACTCGGTCCGCGCTCGGTCAGGATCGCGCGAATGACGGCGTTCAGGCGGCCGGTGGTCTCGCGGTGATTGGCCTGCTTGAACAGGTTGGCGCACACCTTGACCAGCTCGCCCATGCCCTCGCCCTTTTCGGCGGAAAGGAAGACCAATGGGGCAAAATCAAGGGCAAACAGCTCTTGGGTCAGGTAGTCGATGTAGTCGCTGGTCTTGCGCTCCGCCTCGACCAGATCCCACTTGTTCACCGCGATGACCGTGGGTTTGTGCTGCTCCATCAACGCCAGCGCCAGGCGCTTCTCGATCTGCGAGACCTCCTCGCGGGCGTCCAGCAGCAGCACGCACACATTGGCGCGCTCGATGGCTTCCTTGGCGCGCTGATGGGAGTAGTACTCGATGTCGTCGGCCCAGCTCTTGCGCTTGCGCACGCCAGCGGTGTCGATGGCGGTGAAGACATGGCCGTCGAGCTCAAAGCGGACATCGATCGAGTCGCGGGTCGTGCCGGCGATTTCGCTGACGATCACGCGCGGTTCGCCGGCGAGGGCGTTGATCAGCGTCGACTTGCCCGCGTTGCGGCGGCCGACGATGGCGATCTTCATCTCCGAACTCGCGACCGGCTCGACCCAGTCGGGCAGCCGATCCCAAATCGCCTCGAGGAAGGAGCGCTTGCCGAACGCGCTCGACGCGCTCGTCATCACCGGTTGGCCGAAGCCGAGGCGCGAGCCGTCTTGCGCGGCGCCGATCCAGCTGTCGTCGTCGACCTTGTTGGCAACCAGCATCACCCGGTCGGAACGGCCGGCCTCGCGCACCAGCCGCGCAATCCGCTCGTCAAGACCAGTCACGCCCGTCTGCGCGTCGATCACAAACAGGATCAGCGACGCGTTCTGCACGCCCGCCTTGATCTGCTGCTCGATCTGCGGCGTCAGGCTCGCCAGATCCTCGCCCGCATCATCGAAGCGCCCGCCCTCGGCCATATACACGCCGAAGCCGCCGGTATCGACGACCTCCGCCATCTTGGGCGCAGCGTCGCGGGTGCGGTCGTAGGCGAGGTCGGTCGGGGGAAGGATCTCGATGAGCTGCGAAACGCGGTCGCGCGTCGTGCCCGGCGTCGGATCAACGATCGACACGCGGCGCCCCACGAGCCGATTGAACAAGCTCGATTTGCCCACATTGGGGCGACCCACGATCGCGATCTGCGGAAGTGCCATAAGAGGCGCAGTCTACGCGATCAGCGATTTCCCCGTCATTTCCGCGGGCTGCGATAGTCCGATCATCTCAAGCAGCGTTGGCGCGAGATCGGCAAGGCGGCCGTCATCGCGAAGTTTCCGCCCGCGAAATGCCGCGCCGACCACCGAACAGGGCACCGGATAGTTGGTGTGCGCGGTGTGTGGGCAGTTGGCTCGCGCGTTCCACATCTCCTCGGCGTTGCCGTGATCAGCGGTCACAATCGCGCTTCCGCCCCGCGCAAGGGCCGCATCCACAATCGCGCCCACGCAGGCGTCGACCACCTCGATCGCCTTGGTGGTGGCTGCCAGATTGCCGGTGTGACCGACCATGTCGCCATTGGCAAGGTTCACGATGATCACCGGCTCGCAGTCCGCCGCCGCCAACCGCCCCAACACCGCGTCGCGCACACTGGCCGCGCTCATCTCGGGTTTGAGGTCGTAAGTCGCAACATCCTGCGGGCTGGGCACGATCGCGCGCGTTTCGCCATCAAACGGCGCCTCGCGGTAGTCGTTGAAGAAGAAGGTCACATGAGGAAACTTCTCCGTCTCCGCGCAACGGAACTGACGCACGCCGTTGGCCGCCAGCCAGCCACCGAGGATGTTCGTCATCTTGGCCGGCCGCTTAAAAACGACCTCAACGGGAAGACCCGTCTCGAACTCCGCAAGCGTGACGAAAGCAAGGTCGCCGATGCGCGCGCCTCGGTCGAAGCCGCCCTTCTCCACCGCGTTCCACGCATCGTCGTCGAGCACAAACGCCTTGGTCAGCTCGCGCGGTCGGTCGCCGCGGAAGTTGAAGAACACAACGGCGTCGCCTGCCTTGATGCGCGAGCGGGCGATCGCCTCGGCATCGCCACCCACCTGCGTGGCCAGCACAAACTCGTCGCCGCCACGCGAGACTCGGTCGCTCGGCTGCGCGTAGTACTGCTCGACGGCGGCGATGGCCGTGGACGCACAACGACCGCCCGGGTTGGTCAGGCAGTCGTACGCCGCCGCGACCCGCTCCCAACGGTGGTCGCGATCCATCGCGTAGAAACGCCCGACGACGGTGGCGATCGATCCGACGCCCGCCTTGGCAAGATGCGCCTCGAGCGTGTTCAGGTAGCCGGGGGCCGAGGTCGGCGTGGTGTCGCGACCATCGGTGATGGCGTGGATGTAAAGGGCGTTTGCCCCGTTTCTCCCGCCAATTTGCTCGTTTTTGGCAAAGTCAACCAACGCGAGCAGATGCGCGAGGTCGCTGTGCACCTGCCCATCGGACACAAGCCCGAGATAGTGCAAGTCGCCGCCGCTGCGCCGAACATGCGCGACCGCGCCGAGGAGCACGGGGTGGGTGGCAAGCGCGCCCGCACGAATCGCGTTGGTGATCCGCATCAACTCCTGATCGACAATGCGCCCAGCGCCAATGTTCTGATGCCCAACCTCGGAGTTGCCCATGACCGGGCCATCAGGACCAACGGGAAGCCCAACATCCTCGCCACTGGTTCGGATGAGCGTGCGGGGAAACTGACGCGCAAGCCGGGCATCAACAGGAGTGGCCGCGCGAAGGATCGCGTTGGTCGCGTCGGCCTCGCGATGAGGCGACTGACCCCAGCCGTCGCGAACGATGAGCACGCACGGAATATTTCGAAGCGAGGTCATACGGAAAGCCTAACGAACTTCGGCTTGTGCGAAGCGAGGTGCATGGCTACTCTCCCTCCATCGCAATGACTGGAGCTTCGAAAGCAATCTCACCCACGGTCGCAAGCAACAGCGCAATTGTCGGCGCGGCCCCCATCATGAGCAGCGACTCACGCACGCTTCGCCAACGCTACGACGATGTGCGCGCGCGCGTCGCGAGTGCCGCCGAGAAATCTGGCCGCCGCCCCAGCGAAATCGTGCTTGTTGCCGTCACAAAGCACGCATCGATCGAAGATATTCGCGAACTCGTCAGCCTCGGTCATCTCGATCTCGGCGAGAACCGCGTGCAGCAACTGATTCAGCGCGCCGCCATCATCGAAGAGTTCGTCGCGCGCCGTCGCGAGCGCGGAACCCAGCCGACCACGGCCGCCGCTCCGGTGCGCTGGCACATGATCGGCTCGCTCCAGCGCAACAAGGTCAAGCAGGCTGTCGACGCCACCCGCCTCATCCACTCGGTCGATTCGCTGCGTCTCGCCGAAGAGCTGCAGGACTACGCCGAAGAGCGCGGCAGTGCGCCCGGCGGCGAGAAGTTCGCCCCCGTCGATGTCCTCATCGAAGTCAATGTCGCCGGCGAGCGCGCCAAGCACGGCTGCGCCCCCGCCGCCGCGCGCCACCTCGTTGACATGATCGACACCATGGTCGCCCTTCGACCGCGCGGCCTGATGTGCATGGCCCCCGCGCCCAAGCCCGGCGAGCCCGCCAATCTCGACGACGCCCGCCGCGTGTTCATCCGTTGCCAAGAACTCTTCGAAGAAATCCGCGCGCTCGGCTCAGGCGGAACGCGCTTCGACATCCTTTCGATGGGCATGAGCGACGACTTCGAGGTCGCCATCGAGTGCGGATCAAACATGGTCCGCGTCGGCAGCGCGATCTTCGGCGAAGCCAAGCCCGGCGAAGGCGAAGAGGCCGAAGATTGATTCCTGAGGACTGATTCCCGACGACTGATTCAACTGCTTGCGCGCAAACAACCCGCGCGTACGCATCAGCCAAACTTTGTTCGAACGCGCGCGCTCCCTCCGACAGTGCGCGCGTTCGCGTTTTGGAGAGTTGGGTTTGAGGAAACGCGGAGTGGCTGCGCGGCCCTCCAAGAAGGCCAGGCCACGAATTGTTGATGGTTCAACTCATCCGGCAAGCACATCGGCTGCAAGCGCCGCCATCGCAAACTTGCGCAGCTCCTCATCGACGATCACCCGAAGACGCAACTTTTCAGCGGCGTAGTACGGCCACGCTTGAGGCACGATGTACCCGCCCTCTTCGAGCGCCAATACTTGCGGACCAATCTGCGCATGGTCCGTCGGCCATGGTTGCGGACTAGGGAGCAGCAGCGGCGGCTCGGCGGGCGATGCTGTTGTGCCAGCGATCTCCGCGAGGCCGAGCGCATCATCCGTTTCAGGCACAGATGCCTCGTCCTCATTGCGATCAACTCGCTTGTGGACACCCGCGCCCTGCTCGGTGTCAGCACTTGGAATGAAGACGCCTTCTACTGCCGTGTAATAGAAAAGCCTTGGGCAATAGGCAAACTCAGCGACGCCGCGCGATGGCCACATCTTTCCCTCAGTTCTACTGCGTGATCTGCCTTACTCGAGTTCGCCAACGCGAATGCATGCGACTCAACATATTCTTCGACGCAAGCCTGAGTTCACTTCAAGGAGATTGGAATGTTCAGTGCATGACATCCCCGATCACCGAAGGCCTGGTGATCGCGCATAAAGACCGTGGCACTATCGCTACCCTCCCGCCATGTCTACTGCCATGTCTCCTGCCAGGTCTACTGCCATGCCCACCACCGCGCGCTTCAATCCGCTCTACCGGCCATATCTCGTCGCCACCATCGGCCTCACCATGGTTGCATCGCTGGTCGGAATTCCGCTGGCAATCGTGTGGTTCTGTGGCGCGGGGCAGTGGTGGGCCCGCCACTACTTTGACAAGCTCGAGTGTCAGATCAGCGACAAGACTCTGCGCTTTCGCAAGGGAATCCTCTTTCAAGTTGAGAAGACGATTCCGTTGGAGAACATTCAGGATGTCACCTTCATCGAGGGGCCACTACTTAAAAAGTTTCACCTGGCCACGCTGAAGTTCGAAACCGCTGGCCACAGCGCTGGGCAGGCGAATGACATGCATCTCACTGGCATCATCGATGCGCACGAGTTTCGCAACGCAATCATCGATGCGCGCGATGCCTTGCGCCAACGCGCGCATTCGGCGCCCGCGGTCGATCAACATGCCGATGGCCAGCTTGCGCGCATTGAAACCGTCATGCACGCGATGTCCGCTCGCCTCGACGAGATTGCTTCGCTGCTGCGCGCCCAAAACGAAAAATGGCGCTAGACCCGTGCGCTAGGCCAACAACTCCGTCACCACTCGCGCCTTCTCCACGCCAGTCAGCTTTGCGTCGAGGCCGCGGAAGGGGAAGGTGAGCCGTTGGTGATCGATGCCGAGGCAGTGCAGGATCGTTGCGTGGAAATCGCGCAAATGCACGGGGTTCGCCGTGATGTTGTAACAAAAGTCATCGGTCGATCCGTACTCCATGCCGCCCTTCACGCCGCCGCCCGCGAGCCACACCGTAAAGCAACGACCGTGATGATCGCGACCCGAACTCGGATCGCCGACGCCGCCTTGGCTGTAAGCGGTGCGGCCGAACTCGGTCGCGAACACCACCAGCGTGTCATCGAGCATTCCGCGCGCCTTCAAATCCTTGATGACCGCGGCCGTTGCCTGATCGACATCGTGGCATTGATTTGGAAGTTGCCGATTGATCGCAACATGCTGGTCCCACCCGCGATGAAAGAGCTGAACGAAACGGGTTCCGCGCTCAAGCAGACGACGCGCCTGCAGGCAGTTGGCCGCGTAACTGCCCGGCGTGCGAACATCGGCCCCGTAGCTCTCGAGCGTCTCGGCTGACTCGTCGCTGGTGTCGGCAAGTTCGGGCACCGAAACCTGCATGCGAAACGCCATTTCGTAAGCCTTGATGCGCGCGAGCGTGGCGGGATCGCCGGTTTCCTCTGCGCGCATGGTGTTGAGTTGCGCGAGGTCGTCGAGCATCTCCCGTCGCTCCTCGCGACAAACGCCGTCGGGATTCTCGAGATACAGAACCGGATTCGAACCCGGCCGCAAACCGACGCCCTGATATGACGCCGGCAAAAACCCGTTGCCCCAGAGGCGCGAGAAGATCGGCTGCCCCGGATTTTTGCCCGAGCCCTGCGACACCATCACGATGAACGCGGGCAGATTCTCGTTCTCACTGCCAAGGCCGTAACTCGCCCACGATCCCATGCTCGCGTAGCCGGGCTGCTGGTTGCCCGTGTTCATGAAAGTGATCGCGGGATCGTGGTTGATCGCCTCAGTGTTCAAGCTCTTGATGATGCAAAGTTCGTCGGCCACCGTCTGCAGGTGCGGCATGAGATCACTGATCCACAGGCCGCTCTTTCCGCACAACTTGCCGCCGGCGATCGGCGGAACCACCAGAAACTGCGACTGCCCTGAAGTCATTCCCGTCACGCGCTGAGTGCCCTTCACCGACGGCGGGAGCTCCTTGCCAGAGAAGTCGTAGAGCGCGGGCTTCTGATCGAACAAATCGATGTGCGACATGCCGCCCGACTGAAACAGGCAGAGCACGCGCTTGGCTTTGGGCGCGAAGTGCGGCAGACCTGAGAGTCCACCAGTGGAGGTGAACGCGGTGGGTGGAGCAACTGGCCGCGGCGAAACCCTTGATGCTTGCGCGCTGCGCCCGATCAACGCAGGCAGCATCATCGAGCCGAGCGCGAGTTGGCCGATGCCGCGCGCGGATTGCCCGATGAAAGTGCGGCGAGTAAGCGCGCGCATGAACTCAGCCATGTGGTCCGACGGAATTGGATCGTTTGGTTGCACGCTAGTTTCTCGC
>QWPT01000019.1:0-26499 GCA_003671075.1 Planctomycetota bacterium | reverse complement strand
CTCGTCACCGTTTCACTGAGATTCAGAAGCAACGCCGCCACCTGCGCCCACGCCGCGTGTTCGACCGTGGGCAGCGATGCATCGCGCTGCCACTCGCCCGATGCGAGCAGCGCAACGGCGGCCTGCGGATTCGCCGCGAAGTGCGCCCGTTCGCGCACCAACGCCCGCGCCAGCACCGCGGCCTCCGCCGACTGAGGCACGCGTGCGGTCGTCTCCTCGAACGCCCACACCAGCTTCGACGCGTCGCTACCGGGCCGCCGCATGATCCGCTCAGCAAACGCGCGCGCCGCCTCGACAAATTGCACATCGTTCAGCAGCACCAACGCCTGAAGCGGCGTGTTCGTGCTCGCGCGATCAACGGTGCAGACCTCGCGGTTGGGCGCATCAAACAGCGACATGCTCGGTGGCGTGAGCGTGCGCTTCCAATAGCTGTACATGCTGCGGCGATAGAGCTTCTCGCCGTGATCCTGATGAAAGGTCTGCGCCGTTGCGCCGCTCGAACCGTAGTGGCTGATCTCGCGCCACGGATCGCCGGGCGTGTACGGATTCACTCCCGGGCCGCCGATCTGCGTAACCAACAGCCCGCTCGTCTTCAGCGCTGCGTCGCGAATCGCCTCTGCACCAAGGCGAAAGCGCGGACCGCGCGCCAACATTCGGTTGTCAGGATCATGCGCGAGCGCGTCGGCCGTCGCCACCGACGACTGCCGATAGGTCTCGCTCAACATGATCAACTTCAGCAGTCGCTTCACATCCCATCCATGCTCGACGAAGTCGCACGCCAGCCAATCGATGAGCGCCGGATGGGAAGGCCACTCGCCTTGCGTGCCGAAATCGTTGGCGGTGCGCACGATGCCCGTGCCAAACAACATCTGCCAAAAGCGATTCACCGCCACCCGCGCCGTCAGTGGATTCGTCGGGCCCGTGACCCACTCGGCCAGACCAAGACGATCCTTGCGCGCATCCGCCGCCATCGACGGCAGCGCGGAAGGCGTACCGCACTCAACCTTGGCGCCCGGATCGGAGTAGATCCCGCGATGAAGAATGAAGGTTTCGCGCGGGGTCGGCGCGCTGTCCATCACCAGTGTCGCAAACGCGTTGGTGCGCACCGCGAGCCGCTCGCGCGCGTTGCTCAGGTCAACGCGCACCCGCTCCATCGCCGGCGCGTGCTTGCTGAAATACGCAAGCAGCGCAGCGGTTTCGTCCGCAGTTCGCCGCGCGCGCTCCTTCTCGATCACCGCGATCATGTCGGGCGGCAGCGCACTGCCATCGTCGTTGCCGCTTACAAGAAAGAACTCCATGCGCTTGGCGGTCGGACTTCCGCCGCGGCCGAAGTTCACCTGCGCGGTCATGTTGGTTGCGTCGCGCGCCAGCGGCTCGTCGAAAGTCAGCGTGATGTGCACCGGCCCATCGCGGTCGATATCGGGAATCCACGCCTCGTTCGCCTTGGTGTTGAGCACGCCCTCGGGGCGATCGTCGCCTCGCCAGCAATTGGCCGTCGCCATGCGCGGCGCAATCATGCGATAGAGATTCACCTGATCCGACGCCACCGTGCCCGCGGAAACTGAGATGTTCGTAACCGCGAAACTCTTTTTCGCGCCCTTCGCGCCAACCTCGCCATCGCCCCAACCCCAACCCGCCTCGGGCGCCGCAGGATCGGCGTGCATCACAATGCGTAGGCCCGTGATCGGCACAACGCCGGGTTGAGCAAACTCCATCGACACATCGAAGGCGACGAATCCCATCGGCCGCTCAACGCGCGCAAAGCGTCCGTCCTCGATCGAAGTTCCGCTTCCGGTGTTGGGCGTGCTGATCTTGAGCAGCTTCACCGGATGCAGCGCCAGCCCAAGCCCGCGCCGCGCCAACGCCGCCGCTTGCTCGCGCTCCCACGCCGCAACCGCAACTTCGTTGGGCGTCGCCAGCGCCGTTTCCAGCTCCTCGATGCGCGCGCGCAACGCGTCTTCCTCGCCGGTGTGCAACACCGACTTCACCTGCGCAACCGGGTTGCTGTTGACCCCGCCGTCGCCGCCATGCGCAGGCTCGGTGGTCTGGTTGAAATACGCAAAGACCCCGTAGTAATCCTTCTGCGTCACCGGATCAAACTTGTGGTCGTGGCACTGCGCGCAAGCAAGCGTGAGTCCAAGCATGGCCTCGCCGAAAGTCGCCACGCGGTCGGCGCCGTAAACAACGAGGTTCTCCTCGGCAATGGTTCCGCCCTCGTGCGTGATCATCGCGTTGCGCTGAAATCCCGTGGCCGTGAGCGTCTCGTCGGATTTGTCGGCAAGCAGATCGCCCGCCAGCTGCTCAACAATGAAGCGGTCGTAGGGCTTGTTGGCGTTGAACGCGTTGATCACATAGTCGCGCCAAAGCCAGGCATGGCGTCCGCCGTCGATGGAGAAGCCGTTGGTGTCGGCGTAGCGCGCCGCGTCCATCCACGGACCCGCCATGCGCTCGCCAAAGCTCGGACTCGCGAGCAGTCGATCAAGAAGCCGCTCGTAGGCTTTCGGCGCAACATCGGCGACAAACGCATCAACCTCGTCGGCGCTCGGCGGCAAGCCAGTGAGGTCGAGCGTGGCGCGGCGCATGAGTGTCGCGCGATCAGCCTCAGGCGACGGTCGCAGGCCTTCCTCAACCAGCCGCGCCCGTACAAACGCGTCGATCGGGCCGAGCCCAGGGCCAACTACATCCACCGGCACCGCGGCCTTCACCGGCGCAACAAACGACCAGTGCTCCATATAGGGCGCGCCTTGCTCGATCCACGCCCCGACGAGCGACTTCTGTCGGTCGGTCAGCGCGCGATGCGATGACGGCGGCGGCATGTGTTCGTCGGCGTCGGCAGCGTTGATGCGCGTCCACACTTCGCTCGCCGCCAGATCGCCAGGCTGAATGGGCACGATGCCGTCGGAGTTGGCCGCGTAGGCAAACTCCGCACGATCAAGCCGCAGACCCGCCTTGCGCGCGTTCTCGTCAAACCCGTGGCATGCAAAGCAATTCTGCGCCAGAATCGGACGAATATCTCGGTTGTAGTCGACCATCGACGTGGTCGCCGTGGACGCCATGGACGCCATGGACGCCATGGTCGCCGTGGAAGTTGTGGCGGCGGTCATGCAGAGGAGCAGCGCAGCATGCATGCTCTTGAAGATACGGGATGCCGCCGATCGGCGATCAAACCGAACCGCAAACTTTCCAACAATCGCCCGCGCTCATCACTCGGTTCATCAAACCTTCTTGGTTGCGAGCCGCTCCGCACCAGGCAGACGAACCTTCTTGGCGAGGCCAAAGCGCTCGAGCGAGCGGATCACAACCCAGCTCATATCAAACTGCCACCACCGCAGGCCGTGGCGCGCGCTCGCAGGGAACGCGTGATGGTTGTTGTGCCAACCCTCGCCAAAGGCCAGGATTCCCATGACTGGGTTGTTGCGGCTCTCGTCGCCAGAGTTGTATTCCTTTGCGCCCCAAATGTGGCACACGCTGTTCACGCTCCAAGTGACATGATGCAGAAGCAGCATGCGAACCACGCCGCCCCAGAGGAACCCAAGCAACGCGCCCATCCAAGTCATGGTCACAAGACCGCCGATGAGGGCGGGAATGGCGAAACCAGCCAAAACCAGCAGCGGAAACGCATTGCTGATGCGCAGCGTGGTCTTGTCACCCAGCAGATCAGGCACATAGCGCTTCATGTCTGGGGTGATGTCGGCGAACAGCCAACCGACATGCGAATGAAGGAAACCCTTCGCGAAGCCGACCATGCCCGGCGCCCGGCCCGCGTGCGGCGAGTGGGGATCGAGGATGTCATCGGAGTGCTGGTGATGCTTGCGATGGGTCGCGCACCACCAGATCAGCGGCCCCTGCACAGCCATGCTGCCGCAGATGCCGAAGAACGCCGCGATGGGACCGCGGGTGGCGAATGACTTGTGGGTGTAGAGGCGGTGGTAGCCGATGGTCACGCCCAGGCCGGTGAGCACATACATGCCGCCGAGAAGCGCGAGGTCGATCCAGTGAAACCAACCGCCCCACGCGAGGAGCATCACTCCAACCAACGCAAATGGTGGAAGGGCAACCGCGGCGAATGTCGCGATGCGTACATGCAGAGGTGCGAGTTGCGAGGCCGAATCCTCGACATCGTGTGGCTCGTGGCGGCGTGCAGGGGTGACCTGTTCGGTCTCGCCTGCAACGACGATGTCGAGCGCGGAAAGAACCTGCTCGGAAAGATGCTGGTTGGAAAGAAGCTGGTTGTCGACGGTGAGCGGACGCTCAGCGATGCTGTTCTGAAGCACAAGCACTCCAATTTCAATTTCGTGAGGTTCACACATGCCGCGCGAACCTGCTCACTGCAGTCAGGGAAATCGATCGAGATCAAAGCCGATCGGATCCCGTGGAAGTGGCATCCATGCCACACAGGGGTAGCAGTCTAGCGGCGGTATGCAGGGATGTCTCCCTGAATATGCATAAGCAGCGCACGAACCGTGATCGCACAACCCTGCAAACGCAACGAAACAGCCCGAGCAACGCCCGCTAAAAAACGTACTTCAAACCCGCATAGATTTTGATGTCGTTCGAAGTTCCGCCGTCGGGATCGAGATACGAGTCAAACTCGTCGCGCACGCCCACGGTTGCCTTCAGGTCGTTTTTTTCCGTAAGTGCAATTTCATAATCAACGCGGGCGATGAATCGATACTCGCCCATCTGATTGAGGTCGGGATAAATTTCAAGCCCGTGCTTCAAAAGCGAGCGCGTATCGAGCGTCCAGACCAAGTCTTCGCCGAGCAGAAGTTCCGGAGTCCATGTGCTCGTCGGAAACTCGTAACTCGCACCAACACCGCCTCGAAGCTTGAGCGTGAGAGGTTCGCCCTCGATCAGTCGGTAACCAGGACCGGCGTATCCACCGATGCGCTGCTCCCATTCTTGGAAGTTGTCGTTCTGATAGGTCCCCTGCACGAACGCTTCCCAACGCGAACCCTTGAAGAGAAACTCCTCAAGCCCGCGGACCAGCACATTGTTGTCGGTCTCCACTCCGTCAGAGGTCTTGTAGTAGAACTCGCTTGAAATCGTGGTGCGATCAGACTCGCTCTCGCGCATCGCCTCAGCAGCCGCGCGCATATCCCAGTTCGAAGTCTGGTCGTTCTTCGAGCCCGACATTCCAAGGCTCAGCATGAACTTCCAGCTTCCATCCGGCGCAGCGGGCGGCGGCGGAACTGGCGCGGGCAGAATGGCGGTCGGCTTGGCAACGATCGGCTCAACAGGAACCACCGGCTTCGCGATCGGCGTCATCTCGATGCTCGCGATCTGGTCGCGCGCAACCTCAATGCGACCGAGCGCACCGTGGTCGATGGTGACGCTCTTGTCGCTCTCAGTGACGATGGTGCCCCGAAGGACATCCCCCCCGATGAGCGTGATCGAGTCAGCGAACGAAACGGCGTGTGCGAGAAGGATCGTCGAGACGGTTGTTAGGATGATTGGGTTGATCATGGGAGTTCTCCAAGGCGGCAACCTATCGAAAAACCGTCGAACAGCGCGAGCATTGAGGAACGAATGACAGATCAAGGTGGCTACGAAATCGAAGACGACCCAAAACCAAATCGCGCCTCCGAGAGTGCTCCGGGGCGCGCCCCGGGTCGCGCGCCTGATCACGCCCCAAATCCTGCGTCCGCGAAGTCGCGCGCCGATTCCCGCGATCAAAGCGGCCGTGAGGATCATCATGAGGGCCATGAAGATCAGGAGAACGAGGAGGATGATTTCCTCCCGCCGCCCATTTCTCCTGAGGCCGATCCGAAGATCTGGTTCGTAATCGGTGGGGTCTGCACCGCAATGTTGGCGATCAGTTGGTTGGCGGGTGCGCGACAACTTTCGCCGATCGAGTATTCATCCGACGGCGCCACGCTGATCAGCGAGCTCCATTTCGGGCAGCGCATCGCGGGACTCGCTCGCACGCTGGTGTTTTTGCCGCTTTCCACGCTTGCCATCGCCTTTGGCATGCTTGCACTTGCGTTTGTTCGTCAGCGGCCGATCGGTGATGTCGTTGCCTTGTTTGCTCGTTGCGCCGCGATCGCGTCGATCGGCATGCTCGTCTGGCTCGCGCCCATCGAGATTCGCTTCATCAAGCAAGCGATCAACCTGCTCGGACCGCCGTTGGTCACGGGCGCGCTCACCATTCCGATCTTCAAGCTTTCGCTGCGCGACGCCACGCTCACCACTGGCTACGCCATCATGGGGATCGTGCTCCTCACCCTGTTCGCGCTCGTCATCGTTTGGGCGGTAGGGGCATAGCGGGCACGCCTGCAACCGTCATCCCTGCGGGCACATCGCGCACCACCACCGCTCCGGCGCCGACCATCGCTCCGTCGCCGATTCTTCGCACCGGAATGACGACCGCCCCAGCGCTGACTTGCGCGCATCGACCGACGCGCACCGATCCGCACAACACCGCGGCCGGCGCGATGTGGGAAAAAGCCCCAACCGTGCAATCATGCTCGACGATCGCGCGCGTGTTGATGATCGCACCAGCTTCGATCGCCGCACGAGCGTTGACCACCGCGCCCACGCCGATATAGACCCCCGCGCCCACATGGGCACTCGGCGAGATCACCGCCGACGGATCAACGACACTGGCGAAATTCGCCGCGCCAAAGCGGGCAAACCAACGCTCGCGCACCTCAGCCGCGCCAACCGCCGCATGCAGGCGCGCGCCCTGCGCGATCATCGCCTCGATACGCGGTCCGCCCGTGATTGCGCAATCAGGATCGCCCAGCGTTGCAACATCAGTAGCCGCAACAGCCGCCGCGAAACCCACGACGCGCCAACCCGCGCGCGCCGCGCTCTCCGCAACCACCGCCGCCTGACCACCGCCGCCAAGAATGACGAGATCGCCCGTGCTTACGGCCTGAATTCCCATGCTTGCGGCCTGAATTCCCATGCTATCGCCCTGAATCATGCCTTAGCCCTCTCGCTTTTTCGCCGACTCGATCAACACCGTCGGGAGTTCGATCGGCTCTTTCCCTATCCGCTCCGCAACGGTGCGATCCCACGCATGGTGGTAACGGGCAATGCGCATTGCCCAGTAGATCGCGCCGCATCCGTAGCAAACCAGTTGCCGCCGCGCCCAGAACAGCGTCAGCACATCGACCGCCAACAGCACGCCCAGCAGCACGATCACCAGCGGATTGGTCGCGTAGCCGAGCAGCGCGACCGTTGCGCCCAGAAACGCAAGCACCACGATGACCGGCGTTACTTGCGGCAGATTCTTGCGGGTGTACATCTCAGTGCATCCACAGACGATGCATTTACGCAGCGCCGATGCGTCGTCGAGCGCCTCGTCCCACCGCGGAAAGAGATCCTGTCCCATCCCGGGAAGCGCGACGCGACCTGGCCGAGCCCGCTCGTCGATCTCGACTCGGGTAAGTCGCCGTCGGTTCGAGTCGCGAAGCTCCATGCGCATGATTCGGGGATGGTACTTTGCCAACGACAGCAAGACATCCGCGGATCCAACCATGCCTCAGCCCCCCAACGACACCATTCACCCTGAAACCAAGACAGAGTCGATGCGCGCGTTCCTTGGTGGGCGATTCGTCGTGTTCGACGGCCCCGACGGCTGCGGCAAGAGCACGCAGTTCCGCCGCTTCTCCGACTGGGCGCACGCGCAGGGCGTGGTCGTGACCGAAGTGCGTGAACCGGGCGGAACCGACATCGGCGAGCAGATCCGCGCGATCCTGCTTGATCCGCGCAACAGCGTGATGACGGTCAAATGCGAGATGCTGCTCTACATGGCCAGCCGCGCGCAGCTGCTCGAGGAGCGCATCCGCCCAGCGCTCGAGCGCGGCGAACTCGTGCTCGCCGACCGCTTTGTGAGCTCGACGCTCGCCTACCAGGGCACCGCGGGCGGCATCACCACCGACGACATCATGCGCGTTGCTCGCATCGCCGTCGGCGATTTGTGGCCCGACGAAATCGTGATCTTCGATGTCGATACCGAAACCGCATGGAAGCGCATGGCCGCTGGCCGCGCGAACTCCGCGCCCGACCGCATGGAGCTCAAGAGCAACGAGTTCCACGACCGCGTGCGCCAAGGCTATCTACAGCAGTGCCGCGATGACCCCGCGCGATATGTCGCGATCGACGCGCGCCAGGATCCCGAGACTGTGTTCGCGCGGCTGATCGAGGCGTTCGTTTCGCGCATGAAAGCGGGCATCGGGCCGCGCGTGCGCCGTTGACGCCGAGCGAAGAATTCGTCACCAACGCGGCGCGTGGATCCGAACTCACGCGCGCCGACGCGCACGCACCAGATCGCACACCTGATCGATCGCGATCTCAAGGTCGTCGTTCACGATAAACGCGTCGTACACGCCGCTGTTTTTGGCGAACTCGATCTCGACCTGCGCCTCGGCAAAGCGCCGCTGGATCGCAGCCTCATCCTCGCGTCCGCGCGCGTGAAGACGCTTGAGCAGCGTGTTCTCGTCAGGCGGAAGCACGAAGATGCAAAAAGTTGCGGGCAGCCGATCCTTGATGTTCTTGGCGCCCTGCACATCGATATCAAGCACGATCAGTTTGCCCTCGCCCAGCGCGTGCTCGACCTGATCCTGCAGCGTGCCGTACCACGAGCGACCGAAGACCTGCGCGTATTCGAGAAAGCGGCCATCGTCGATCCACTTCTGAAACTGCTGTTGATCGACAAAGTGGTAGTCGACGCCGTCGCGCTCGCGCTCGGTGCGCGCGCGCGTTGTCGCGCTCACGCTGAATTCTCCGCCGAGACGACGAATGACCTCGTGCACGATGGTGGTCTTACCGACGCCGGAAGGTCCGGAGACGATGACAAGAAGGCCTTTTTGCTGCAGACTGCTCGTGGAACACGCGCTCATGGGGAGCACACGATAGCAAGCACCGCGCGCTGTACGCTGCGCGCTGAGAGTTCCGTCAACCGTGGCGCAAATCACTGTCGTCATCCTCGCATCCGCCGTCGTGCTTGCACTCGCGGTTGGCGTTCGCGTACTGCGCGTTTGGCACTCGGCCATCGTGCTCGCAACATCGGCCGTGGCGGTGGCGGCGGTGGCGTGGTTCACGCAGGCACACATCTCCCAATGGGACGAACTGCGCGCGCCGCTCCTGCCGGTGCTGTTGATCGTGACAGTGCACTTCGGCATCACGCTCTGGCTGCGGCTGCGGCTGCGTCGGGCGGCCGCGATGGCGACCGATTGCCCGCGCTGCCACTACGCATTGCCGCGAAACACCGATGGCACCCTTGTTTCAGAACATCCACTGGCGTGCCCAGAGTGCGGCACCATCGCGGCCGACTGGATGGCCATAGTGCGCGAGAAAGGCGCGCGGCGGGTCTGGCTCTATCGCTGCGCGGTCCACGCTTTGCTCGGAGGATTCGTCTTCTCGATGCTCGCCCACTTCGTCGTGCCACTGCGTCGCCAGCTGAGCGAGATGCCCTACGGCGAAATCTTCCTGGCCGACAACTCGGTCGAACTGGGCGACACCGCCGATGGGTCGGCCAGTTTCACCGCGTCGACCGGCATGTTCATCTACCGCGCGAACTTCCTGCATGTCCTCGGCAGCGAGCAGGAGCGTGCGATCATTGTCGGCGTCGGCTCATCAGGCCTTTCGTCGCGGTCTTGGGGGATGGCCGTGCTCATGAACGGCACCCCTCCCACCAATGCGCGTGATCTGGTGGCACGGGCGCTCTCGAAGTGCGCATACGACCCGACGCTGGCGGGCGCCGTGCTCGACGCCGCCATAATCGCGGCGGGCGCTACCAATGACGGCGAGCGCATCACGCTCGAGCCGCTGCAGGTGAGAAAGTGGTACCTCGACTTCGAGTGGCCGACCCAACCCGCGATTGCGCCGGAACTATCCTTCGGAATGCCCTGGGCGCGGTGGATCGTCGCACTGCTCGCATTGGCGGGCGCATGGGCCGCGCAGCCCGTTCGATTCACGAATCCAGCGCAACCACATCGTCCGCGTCAATCTCCAGCGTGACCCGCTCGCCGATCGACAGGGGATTCTTTGGATTGAGCTCGGCCACGCGGATGACCGCATCGCATCCATCGAGCCCGACCTCGTGCTGCGCAACATCGCCGAGGTAGATCGACGACTTCACCACGCCCGCGAGTGCGTTCGCGCCGACCGCCGCGCCACGCACCATGCGCAACGCCTCCGGACGCAGCGAAAGCGAAAGCTCCGCCACCTTGGGAAACGGCGCGACCGTCGAGCGAAGACTTCCCGCAGCCGTCTTGTAGAGCGCCTCGTTGGCGTCGCTGCGCACGAGGATCGCCGGCATGAAATTGGTGTCGCCGAGGAAGTCAGCCACGAAGCGCGAGTTGGGCCGGCGATACATCGAACGCGGCGCGCCGACCTGTATCACCTTGCCGCCCTTCAGCACCGCCATGCCGTCGGCAAGCGACAGCGCCTCCTCTTGATCGTGGGTCACATAGATCGTGGTGATCTTGAGCGTGTCGACGATGCGGCGGATCTCTAGGCGCATTTCCAAACGCAGCTTGGCATCGAGATTCGACAGTGGCTCGTCGAGCAGCAACACACTCGGTTCAAACACCACCGCGCGCGCAAGCGCAATGCGCTGCTGCTGTCCGCCCGAAAGTTCGGAGGGCTTGCGCTTGCCATAGTCCGCCATGCGCACCAGATCGAGCGCATGCTTGACCTTCTGCTCGATCACTGGCTTGGGCAGCTTGCGCACCTCGAGCCCGAACGCCACATTCTCGGCAACGGTCATGTGCGGCCAAAGCGCGTAGTTCTGGAACACCATGCCCGTGTTGCGCTCATTGGCGGGCACGCGCGCAACATCGCGCGGACCGAGGAAGATCCGGCCGCTGGTGGGCTCAGTGAATCCCGCGATCATGCGCAGCAGCGTGGTCTTGCCGCAACCCGATGGGCCGAGCAGGAAAAAGAGGCTGCCCGACGCAATTTCCAAATGGACATCGCTGACGGCGGTTGTCTCGCCGAACTTTTTAACCAAGCCTTCGATCCGGATCGCTGTCATGCGCGCAAGTTAGCGGAGGATGCCGCCGCTACGATGCGCCGATGGCGAAGCGCACGAAAGTCGTCGCAAGCAAACACGCGGCGCAAGCCGCGAAGGATGCCGTATCGGCCCCGCCCGGCATCCTCACCGACCGCATGACCAATCATGCCAACAATCATGCCACGGGTCATGCCACGAGTCATGCCACGAGTCATGCCACCGATCGTGTCACCGATCGGCG
The DNA here is from genome assembly GCA_003671075.1 of Planctomycetota bacterium. Classification (GTDB taxonomy): domain Bacteria; phylum Planctomycetota; class Phycisphaerae; order Phycisphaerales; family SM1A02; genus QWPT01. The sequence continues at coordinate 15,292 of QWPT01000019.1, read as the reverse complement.
GATCGCCTGGCTCGACCGTATGCGGCCGTTCCGCGCGCGCTTTGAACGCGATGTTTCGATGGACGGCGCCCTGCATTCGCTCGAGCGCCAACTGCGCGAGCGCCAGAACGCCTTCGGCGATGTCATCGAAGCCTGGAATCAGATCGCGCCGCCCACCGTGCGCGACACCACCGTGATCAACGGCCTCGCGAACGGAACGCTCACGCTCGCCACCAGCGGCTCCTCGGCCTCGTACGAGCTCTCGCGCATCCTGCGTGACGGACTCGAGCGCGCGCTCATTCACCGCTTCCCAACCCGCATCAAGCGGGTCAAGGTGCGCATCGGCAGCGGCGACGCCTAAGAAAAGCGGCGGACCGAAGTCCGCCGCGCATTGATTCTCTACAAAGCATGGCCGGAAACCACGGCCTAAACCACGGCCTAAAACCACGGCCGCCGACGCTTACGAAACGTCGTCGATGCCCTTGCGGACCTGCCAGTACTCGAGCTCGATCGGAGCCTGACGGCCGAAGATCGTGACCAGTACGCGCACCAGCCCCTTGTCGGGCAGCACTTCGTCGATCTCGCCCTGGTAGTTCTGGAAAGGACCATCGGAGATGGTGACCTTGTCGCCCTTGATGAATTCCATCTTGAGCTGCGGCGCTTCTTCAGGCTTACGCGAGTCGAAGAGCATCTTCTCGACCTCGTGCTGTGCCATCGGGGTCGGACGACCCGCGGTGCCAACGAAGTCGCCGACGCCGTCGGTTTCCTTGATGAGGAAGAAGACATCTTGCGGGATGCGACCATCCGGCTCAAGGCGCATCTCAACGAACACATAGCCCGGGTAGAGCATGGTCTCGGTGATGCGCGGCTTGTTGCCCTTGAGGGTCTTGACCTTCTCGGTCGGCACCATGATGCGGCCAACGAACGCCTCCATGCCCTCGATCTGCACCTTGCGGAGCAGAGTCTGGCGCACGGAACGCTCCTTGTTGCTGGCCACGCGCAGCACGAACCAGTTCATGCCCTCGCGGAACATCGGAAGATCGGTCGCAGGGTCGAAGGTCTCGGTCTGCTCAAGCTTCGACTTCTCGCCCGCCTTGCCCTTGCGGGTGTCAGCGATGATCTGTGTCGAAACTCCCATGACCTCGTGCGGCTTCTCGACAGCCCGTCGGGCATCGGTGCCGCGCATGAGCGTCTTGGGCGATTCTTCGTCGACCTGCTCAGCCTGCTCTTTTTTGATCTTGCTCATAGTTTCGATCTTTCAGCCGCTCCGCGCATCGCGCAAGCAGGCCTGATGAGGCTTTAGACGTCCAACACCTTGATCTGTGCAAAGAACCAGAAGAACGCGCGGTCGATGCCGTAGCAGAACACCGAGATGACCAACACCGTCATGATGACGGCGCTGGTGGACCCGATGATTTCGCGGCGCGTCGACCAGTTGACCTTCTTCATCTCGCCTTCGGTGGCGATGAGGAAGTCAACCGACCTTGGCTTCACAAAGACGAGGTAATACACCACGAGGGTGATGATGCCACCAACGATAATGGCTCCACCCGCAGCGACATACAGCGGGTTCATCGTGCCAAGCTTCACACCCTTCATGTACTCCCAGATCCAAAGGATTCCGAGGATGCTGACCAGGGAGGCGCCGACAATGGTGCCCATGCGCGTGTAGTAGCCCTGGCCGGGCTTGTACACGCTGAAGCCGGACGATTGCTCGGCGTCCATGCCTGATGAAGCGGGGATCATGTTGTTTGTATCTGCCATTGTCAGGCTCCTTTTCGCTCCGTCAGGCCCAAGGCCCAACGACGCGTTCAACACGGCCAGAGGCCGTCATGCACACGAAACACGCCGGGGGGGGATCGAACCCACGACCTGCGGATTTGGAATCCGCTGCTCTACCAGCTGAGCTACCGGCGTAACGAGGAAGCGCACTCGACAACAGTGAGTTGCCATGTACGCGCCGAGTTCGGATCGAAATCCGAACCGACTTACTTCCTTTTGATCTTATGGAGAGTGTGCTTACGGAGCTTCGGGCAGTGCTTCATGTAGCCCTCCTTCACACGCTCAAGAATGCCGCCCTTGACGCGGATGTTCGTGCGATAGTTCATATCGCCGGTCTCCGTGCACACGAGCCACACCCATTCACGATCCATGGACTTCTTTGCCATTGTCTGCTCGCTTTCTCTGCGTTACACGCTCTGAATTCGGCGCGCTGCGGGACGGAACTTCACCGCCCCGCAGCGGCACGCAATCGATTCTTTTGAATTAGACGATGATCTCGGTGACGACGCCCGAACCCACGGTTCGGCCACCTTCACGGACAGCGAAGCGGACGCCCGCTTCCATCGCAACGCCCTTGCCCTCAAGGTCGACGATCACCTGAACGTTGTCGCCCGGCATGCACATCTCTGCGCCGACGAGTTCTTCGATCTTGCCGGTGATGTCGGTCGTGCGGAAGTAGTACTGCGGCTTGTAGCCCTTGAAGAACGGCGTGTGACGGCCGCCTTCGTCCTTGGTGAGGACGTAGACCTGAGCCTTGAACTTGGTGTGCGGCTTGATCGAGTTCGGCTTGCAGAGAACCTGGCCACGCTCGATGTCGGACTTTTCAACGCCGCGGAGAAGCAGACCGACATTGTCGCCAGCGATGCCGCCGTCGAGGGTCTTCTGGAACATCTCAACGCCGGTGACGGTCGTCTTCTTGACATCAGGACGCAGACCGACGATTTCGCACTCGTCGCCGACCTTGACCACGCCACGCTCGATACGACCGGTCGCGACGGTGCCGCGGCCCTTGATCGAGAACACGTCTTCGATGGACATGAGGAACGGCTTGTCGGTCTCGCGGACCGGCTCAGGAATGAAGGTGTCGATCGCGTCCATGAGCTCAGCGATGCACTTGTTGCACGCTGGGTCGCCTGGATTCTGAAGCGCTGGGAACGCCGCGCCGCGCACGACTGGGGTGTCGTCGCCCGGGTAGCCGTACTTGGTGAGGAGGTCGCGGACTTCCATCTCGACGAGGTCGAGAAGCTCGGCGTCGGCGATATCGCACTTGTTGAGGAACACAACCATCTTCGGAACGCCGACCTGGCGACCGAGGAGGATGTGCTCGCGGGTCTGCGGCATAACGCCGTCGACGCCGGAGACGACGAGGATCGCGCCGTCCATCTGGGCGGCACCGGTGATCATGTTCTTGACATAGTCGGCGTGGCCAGGGCAGTCGACGTGCGCGTAGTGACGGTTGGCCGTCTCGTACTCAACGTGCGAAGTTGCGATGGTCACGATCTTGGTCGGATCGCGGCGACCCTCGGACTCGGACGCCTTGGCGACCTGGTCGTAGGACACGGGCTTGCTGAAGCCGCGCGCAGCCTGAACCGCGGTGATCGCGGCGGTGAGGGTGGTCTTACCGTGATCGACGTGGCCGATGGTGCCGACGTTGACGTGTGGCTTTGTACGATTGAAATTCTCTTTGGCCATGACTGTGATCTCCGGCTATCGCCCGCCCGTCGCTCGTCACGACGGTGACGAAGAGCGGGCACAAGTGAAGAATGTGGACCTTGCCCACGCGGGAAAGGCCAACTGATTGGGATGTAGCAGCGCCATCCACGACGCTGCCAAAGCCACCGAAGGGGATTGAACCCTCGACCTCACCCTTACCAAGGGTGTGCTCTACCACTGAGCTACGGTGGCATATTGTTCGAACCCACCCTGACGCATGATTTCTGATGCCAAGCAGCATCGAGGTCACACACCAGTCCGGCCATTCCCTGCGCGCACGCTGCCGGAGCGTGTGCGTTCATCGGTTCAATGCTGCGAAGACTTGCGATGCTGATGCATCCATCACCGCGCTACCCGAACGCGACTGCGGGGAACGCGACAACCAAGTCAACACACTTTTGGCACCACGCTCAGCCTTGTCGGCGAAGCGTGAGGCCCCGATGAAAAACCGTGCCAAGGGGCACGGTGGGATGGAAAGTGTAGCAACTCGCGGAGCCGCTGCAAGGGGTCGCGTGCATGGCCGCGTGCATGGTCGCAAGCATGGCGCGCATCGATCAAGGCGTCGGAAAGAAACGATTCTTGTCGAGTGCGAAGACACGCACACCGAAGTCGATCTCGAGCTCCTGCAGCGAATCCCATTCGGCGACACCATCGACATGACCGTCAAGAAAGAGCGCGAGCGCTTGACCGCCCGAATAACGCCACTCGGCCCCAGTCAGATTCAGCGTCGTGTTGAGCGCCAGCGTCGGATCGTTCACGGTGAGCAGTTCGCCCACAGCGCTGTCCATGCAGTACATCGAGGCTTCGGGGCGCTTGATTTGTCCGGTAACCCAGTAGTTGCCTGAGTACGGATGGGCCGAGGTTGCCGCGCGCGCGTCGAAGAACGGGTTTCCGCCGAAGTATCCCGGCTGGCCCTTCTCGATTTCAAGCGGGCCGGTTCCAAACGGAGTCGCGCCCGTCCCGCCTGCGGCAACATTCTGCAGAGACTCGCCCGAACGGAAGATGTTCTTCTGCTCGAAGCCAGACTCGTAGAGCGTCGCGTCGGGTGAGTCGAAGCGGTAATCCCAAGCGGTGACCCCGGGATCCATGTTGGAGGCGATTGGTCCGAACTTGGCGGTGGTCCACAGGATGTCGGTCCACGAACCAACGCTGACTGGCCCCAGCGGCGGTTGCGCGCCCGCGGGAGATGCCGAGCGCGGCTTGCCTGGCAAGAGATTCTGGCTGTAGTCAAAGGCCGTCGGAACGATGGCCTCTCGATTGTCACCCGAGTAAAGCACGAGCAATTGCCCGATTTCACGCAGGTTTGCCTGACTGGTCGCCCAGAGCGCATTGCGGCGCGCGACATTCAGCGCGGGAAGCAGGATCCCGAGCAGAACAGCGATCACGCTGATGACAACGAGCATCTCGACGATGGTGATTCCGCGGCGGATAGTGGAGTGCTTCAGCATGCGTGACTCGTGTTCAAAGGAAACCGACATCCTACCTACGCAAAGCACCAGCCCCAAGCCGCCCGCCTCTGCCCAAACCCCGAACCCCGGTTTGGACACCTGCACCACACGCAGCCTGCAGCAGCACCCAACACTCAAATACGACGGCGCCACTCAACCAACTCCAGAGGAAGCCGCCGCAGCGGCGACCGCTCCAACACGACGCCGATCGCTCAACCTAACGCCATCGTCATCAGGAACTCGGCGTTCGACTTGGTCTTGGCCACGCGCGTGCGCAGCAGTTCCATGGCGTCGACGACATTCATGTCGCTCACAACCTTGCGAAGGCGGATGATGAGTTCGAGCTCCTTTGGATCAAGCAGCAGTTCCTCGCGGCGGGTGCCGGAGGCGCCGATGTTGATCGCGGGATAGACGCGCTTCTCCACGAGCTTGCGATCAAGGTGAAGTTCGGCGTTGCCGGTTCCCTTGAACTCCTCGAAGATGACTTCGTCGGCGCGCGAACCGGTGTCAACCAGCGCGGTGCCGAGAATGGTCAGCGAGCCACCGTTCTCGATGTTGCGCGCCGAACCGAAGAACTTCTTCGGCTTGATGAGCGCCGCATTGTCAACGCCGCCCGATCCGATCTTGCCCGAGTTGGGAAGCGCGTTGTTGTAGCCACGGGCGAGGCGCGTGATCGAGTCGAGCAGAATCACAACATGCTCGCCGAACTCAACCATGCGACGCGCCTTCTCCATCACCATCTCGGAGACTTGGATGTGGCGGATCGCTTCTTCGTCGAAGGTGCTTGCGACAACCTCGACATGCGCCGGCGTGTTGCGACGGAAGTCGGTGACTTCCTCGGGACGCTCGTCGACGAGAAGGACGATCACATGAACATCCTTGTGATTGGTGGCGATGGCGTTGGTGATCTGCTGCAGAATCACGGTCTTGCCGGTGCGCGGCGGAGCGACGATGAGCGCGCGCTGGCCGAAACCCAGCGGCGTAACCATGTCGATCACGCGCGTTTCGACCTTGCCCGAGCCAAGCATCTCAAGATGGATGCGCTTGTTCGGGTGGAGCGGGGTGAGGTTCTCGAAGGTCGGAAGATCGTGGATGCCCGCAGGGTCGCGGCCGTTCACGCTCTCAACGCGCAGCAGCGCGAAGTAGACCTCTTGGTCCTTGGGCGGACGAACGATGCCCTTGACCACATGACCGCGACGAAGGCCAAAATGCCTGATTTGCGCGGGAGAAACATACACATCGTCGGGCGATGGGCAGTAGGAGTAGTCGGCGCTGCGGAGGAATCCGTAGCCATCGGGCGTGATCTCGAGCGAACCCTCAGCGATCATCAGCCCCTGCTTCTGGGCGCGCGCCTTGAGGATTTCAAAGATGAGTCGCTGGCGAGGCTGATTGACATCCTCGATGCCAGACTGCTTGGCCAGCTTGTTCACCTGGTCGACGGTCATCTTCTGCAGCTTGGCGAGATTGAGATCGTCCTTCTTGGCGATGTCGTACTTGCCCTCGAGCTCCTTCTCGATTTCAGCGAGCTCCGCGGCGAGTTGCTCGTCGGTGGGAAGCTGGCCGGGCTCGAGGCGCGGCGAAGGAAGGAATGGGCGTGGGGCGCGTTCACCGCCGCCGCCACCGCCTCCTCCACCACCACCGCCTCCACCACCAGGAGTTCCCTCGCCCTTGCGACCACGACGACGACGACCGGTCTTATGACTCATCTCTAAACTCCTGATTCCCCAACGCGCCGATGCGCGTTGTTCATTCCAACGAATGCTGTGTGAGAGGTATGGCGCCTTCTCGAACTGCGTGCCCGCGGTGACTCGTGCAAACGAGCTTTCCACCGATGGCCTTGGTGTTCGACGGAACCGCGGCTTTCCGCGCCTTCCGAGGCACGCGACGCCGCGCGCACCCAACCGCCGCTTTCGCGACCGAGGGATATTGACCGAAGGCGGCGCAAAGGTCAAGTGCGCTGAGCGCGAGGAACATCGGCGCAACGGGAAAGAATCGCCTCGAACACGCGCGCGACTTCTGCGTTCAATCGGGCACGGTCGCCGTGATTCTCGACCACATCACTGCTGCGCCGGCGTTTTTCCTCGAGCGCAAGCTGCGATGCCTCGCGGCGGGCGAGTTCGGCGTCGTCCCAGCCACGGCTTTCGCCAACGCGGGAAAGACGAAGTTCACGCGGCGTGTCGACAAAGATCACCGCCGCGCACTCGCGGTCGAGGCCGACCTCAAAGAGAAGGGGCGCGTCGATCACGAACGCGGGCGATGAAGCGGGCGCCGCAGCAAACTGCGCGCGACGGAGCGCCTCGATGCGCGGATGCATGATGGCTTCGATGTCGGCGCGAAGTGTGCGATCGCTGAACATCGCGCGGGCGAGCGCTGAGCGGTCGATCGCGCCGCCGGAAAGCGCAACGCTCGATCCCGCGCGCGCGATGATCGCGGCGCAGACCTCGGGCATTTCGAGCACCTTCCGCGCGACATCGTCGGAAATGCAAACCTCGCATCCGAGTTCGGCCAGCACGCGCGCCACCGCACTCTTTCCGCTGCCGATACCGCCGGCGATCCCGATGATCGGGCGATCAAGGGTTGGGCGCTGAGGTGTCGGGCCATGAGGTGTCGGGCCATGAGGTGTCGGACGCGTCGTCACGCGGGGAGAATACGGCGGGCGGTGACGATGCGGGCGATGGAACGCCGCTCAGACGCCGAAGAGCGAGGCAACCCCGCGCTTGATGCGGCCGCGGCCGAGGCGCAAGAATGCAGCGGCGGCGTCCTCAACGCGAGCGATCGACTCAAGCCGTGCAAGCCGCAGCGCATCGTCGATCGCCGATGCCAGCGGCGATCCCGCAAGTTGCGCGCGCGCCACGCGCAGTTCCACATCAAGCAGCGCGAGGTCTCGATCTTCGCCGAGCGCCGCCGCCAGCCGCTTGGCCCGCGCGCGCATACGGCGCACATCGGATGAGACTTCGTCCTCAAACGGGCGCAAAGCGAGAGCAAGAAAGGTCGCCCTCTTGCGGCATTCGTGCAGGCGCCCAAGATCGCTTGTGCGCAACGCTGCATCGAGTTCCGCGCGGCAGGCGCGGAAATTGCGCAAAAGCAGCGTCGATGCGTGCGTGGGATCGAAGGCGGGCGCGTCGCCGAGCGAGGCCATCGCCGCACGCGCCGAGCGCATGGACCGCCGCGCGCGATCGATCGACGCGGCGGAGTAAGCGGCCTCGTCGCGACGATCGGACTCACTAAAGATCAGCGTCGCCACCAACACAGTGCGGGCAACTCGGCGAGTGTCGGCGTCGGCGAACCGCTCAACGATACGATGGATCGATCGCAAGAGCGTGTCGCGATCGCGCAGTGGTCCGAGCAATTGGTTCGTCTTGGTGCTGAACTCGAGCACGCCGTCGATCGCGCCGTTGCTTGCGCCATTTGTTGCGCCATTTGTTGCGCCATTTGTTGCGCCATTTGTCGCGCCAGCTGTTGAGCCAGCATCACGACAGAGCGGCGCAATCGCGCGCACCGCCTTCAGTTCGCGTCGCGTTGTTCGAACACCTTCGCGCCGCGCTGCGGGCGAGTCGAGTCCATCAAGCGCCGCATCGGCGAGCATGATTGATGCACGCAATGCGCCAACGAGCAGTTTGCCTGCCGCAGCTCCAGTCTGGTCGATGTCGTCAGCCCGATTGCTCACCAGCCGACTGTAGCGTTCCGACCCACCATTTCCCTAGAAACTGCCCGCGTTTTGCCGTTCGTGCTACCTTCTCGGTCCTGCGCGGGCACGCACAGCACGAACACGAAGCGAAGCGAGAACACCATGTCCAACGACAAGAACGCACCCAGCCAGAAGCAAGCCGCTCCCACCTCCGCCATCACCCCGACCCGCGCGGAGAACTATCCCGAGTGGTACCAGCAGGTCGTGCGCGCCGCCGAACTCGCCGAGAACAGCGATGTTCGAGGCTGCATGGTCATTAAGCCCTGGGGCTACGCGGTCTGGGAGAATGTCCAGCGCGTGCTCGACAAGATGTTCAAGGACACCGGCCACAAGAACGCGTACTTCCCGCTGTTCATCCCGCTGTCGTACTTCGAGAAGGAAGCCGAGCATGTCGAGGGCTTCGCGAAGGAGTGCGCCGTCGTCACCCATCACCGCCTTGCGCCCGGCATCAAAGCCGACGGCAAGCCCGGCCTGATTCCTGCGGGCGAACTGCAGGAACCGCTGGTTGTGCGCCCAACTTCCGAAACCATCATCGGCGCAAGTTTCTCGAAGTGGGTGCAGAGCTACCGCGATCTTCCGCTGCTCATCAACCAGTGGGCGAATGTTGTGCGCTGGGAAATGCGCACGCGACTTTTCCTGCGCACCACCGAGTTCCTCTGGCAAGAAGGCCACACCGCCCATGCCAACAGCGACGAGGCGATGGTGGAAACGCTGAAGATGCTCGAGGTTTACGCGGATTTCGCGGAGAACTGGATGGCGATGCCCGTCATCAAGGGCGAGAAGACTGAGGGCGAGCGATTCCCCGGCGCGGTGCACACCTATTGCATCGAGTCGATGATGCAGGATCGCAAGGCGCTGCAAGCGGGAACTTCGCATTTCCTCGGGCAGAACTTCGCCCACGCCAGCGACATCAAGTTCAGCGACGCCGACGGCAAGGTCAGCTTTGCGTGGACAACTTCGTGGGGCGTTTCAACGCGGCTCATCGGCGGCATGATCATGACCCACGCCGATGACGACGGCATGATTCTTCCGCCTCGGCTCGCGCCTTCGCATGTTGTGATCATTCCCGTCACTCACAAGCCTGAAACCGCGCAGGCGGTGCTCGACTTCTGCAACAAGCTCGCGGCGGACCTTCGCGGGATCGCCTACGCCGGACGCCATGTTGAGGTCGAGGTCGACGCGCGTGATATCCGTGGCGGCGACAAGGCTTGGCAATGGATCAAGAAGGGCATCCCGCTGCGCGTTGAAGTCGGCCCGCGCGATATGGAGCAGGACTCGGTGTTCATGGCGCGTCGCGACCGCGGTCACAAGGACAAGCAGTCGCTCAAGCGCGACGATTTTGTCGCGACCGTCACCACGATTCTCGAAGACATGCAGTCGAGCATGTTTGCGCGCGCGAAGGCGCACCGCGATGAGAACACCAAGCGCGTCGATTCGCGCGCGGAGTTCGATGCGTTCTTCGGTGCGAAGAATGATGCTGAATCCGAGGACGGCCCCGGCGGCGGCGCGGTCAAGGGCGGCTTCGCGCTGGCCCACTACGCGCCCGATCCCAAGGTCGAGGACGAACTCAAAACCAGACTCGCCGTCACCTGCCGCTGCATTCCCGTCGAAGGCGCAGATGAGCCAGGAATCTGCATCTTCAGCGGCAAGCCATCAACGCGGCGCGCGGTGTTTGCAAAGAGCTACTGAGGCGTACATGTAAAAGCGGCGGCGATCCGAACCGTCGGCATGTCGGGCCATGACGGATCATGACGGATCATGACGGATCATGTCGGTTTGGTGGTTCTGAACATCTCCACGATTACGCGGGTATTCAGCTTACTTTCCGTTGTCTGGCTCTGTGTCGGCCGCTGGAGCGGTCTCTTGGACCTGCGCCATTTCCGCCTTCTGCAGCGGGTCGTTGGCGGTTGGCTTCTCGGCAGGAATCATCCAGCGGTACGCCCAGGCGACGGTCCACGGCGCCAGCGGTCCGCCGGCAAACTTCACCGTCATCAGTTGGTAGACGCCGCGATCGGGATAGATGACATCGACTTCCGCCACGCCGCCACCGATGCGTAGCTGCTGCACCGAGTAGACGCCTTCATCACCGGGCTCCATCGCTCGCGCGCTGTCAGGGAGGAGGAAGGCCACGCGGTTCCAAGTGTTCTCTGGCAAGCCGGCAGGCAAGTTGTAAATGAACTCGCCCGCGCGATCCTTCGCCGTGGTGTTCAGTCGATGCGCTTCCTTGAGCGCACCCGCCATCACTTCGGGGCCAGGCGACACGCTCGGTGTCGAGATCGGCTTGCCCGCCACTGGTGGGAAGGTTGACATCGCCGTGCATGCGGCGGGAAGTACTGCAAAGAGAACGCACATCGCGAGGGAACGAAGCTTCATGGGGCGCATCCTAGCCACCACGCGAAGTTGCCTGTTGCACCATGCAAAAACATCGTCGGCGCCACGGAAACCGAGGCGCCGACGATGCAAACGTGGAAATCAGTTTGCGGCGCGGGCGGGAACCCAATCAACCGCAAGCTCAAGGGACTGTGGGATGCGCCACGAAAGCGCTGTCCGACAGTTGGTTCACTTTCGCGAACCTTCCCTACAGGTCGCTTTCGCGAACCTGTTGTTTGTCAGAGCCAGCCCAAAGGGGGGAGGGAGGGGAGTAGAGCCAACCCTGACGCTGAGAAGAGACTTTCAGCGGTGAAGTTCTGCGCAAGCTGGTCGGTGAATCAAGGACATTTATCGCGCCCATGACGGGAAATGCTGCGTAAACGCCTTTCAAGAATCAACTTACAAGTTCATCACCCGAGCAGTAAGGAATCTGGAATTTGGCGTACTTCACCTTCGCCATCGACGCAGGCAAGCGTGGTTTGGCCTTCGGCGACGAGTTCAACGCCGCGAAAGAGCTGATAGGAGTGCAGGATCTTGATGGGCCCGGCGGCAAGCAAATGGGTTTCGAGGCGCAACATGTCGTCGTAGCGCGCGGGCCGGCGGTACTGAACCTCGAGGCGAACCACGACGAGGAAGGCGCCCGACCGCTCAAGGTCGCGGTAGTTGCCGCCACGGGCGCGCAGCATCTCGGTGCGGCCGATTTCAAACCAGGTCGGGTAGACGGCGTGGTGAGCCACACCCATGGGATCGCACTCGGGATAGCGCACCCGCAGTTCGGTTGCGTGCGTGGAAAGCGGCGAACGATCAGAGTTGACGCGGGGCATGTTCACTTTCCAATGCAGAAGCGGGAGAAGACGAGCCCGAGGACATCGTCGGGGTGCATGGGGGCGGAGACTTCGCCGAGGGCGTCGAGGGCGGACCGAAGCGCGCTGGCGATGATCTCGATGTCGGCGTAACGGCCGCGGGCGTTGGGCGATGCGGCGCGGGCGGCGGCGTCGGCAAGGGCGTCGTGCGCGGCGCGGAAGGCGGCGTCGTGGCGAGGCAGGATCGTTGACAGGCGGGCGCGGCGCATCGCTCCGTCGCGGCGGATGCGGGCGGCGAGTTCATTGCGCAGCAGGTCGATGCCCTGCCCGGTGTGGGCGCTGACAGCGATCGCGCCCGAGTCGGCACGCGCGTCCGCGGGCGCAAGATCGACCATCGTCGCCACGTCGACGACATTGGTCGCGGCATGTGTCGGATCATGTGTCGGATCATGGGTCGGATCATGGGTCGGATCATGTGTCGGATCATGGGTCGGATCATGGGTCGGATCATGCATCGCGTCATGCGCCAACTCGACGAGCTCAACGCGCGCCATGCCGGGCGCGGTGCAGCGCACCACCACATCAGCCGATGCCAGCATCGCGCGGGCGTGACGCTGCATGTCGCGGTGGATCGTGGCGCTCAGGCCTTCCCCGCCGATCGCGTCGAGTCCGGCGAGATCGGCAAGATCAACCTCAAGTCCGGTTCCGATGCAGACGCGCTCAACGATCGCATCGCGCGTGGTGCCAGCCAACACACTGGCGATGCTGCGGGCGCGTCCGAGCAGCGCGTTGAAGAGCGTGCTCTTTCCCGCGTTGGGCGCGCCGGCAAGCACGACCAACGCAACGGCGCGCGCGTGCGCCGACGCTTGCTCGCCGCGTAACTGTGCGCATGCGACCGCGAGTTCACCAGCGCGCGCCGACAAGACGGCCGGCGCGATCGCGACCACATCGTCCTGATCAGTGAAGTCGATGCCGGCCTCGACCAGCGCCAACAGTTCGGCGGTGCGTGCGAGCAACTCGGTTGCGCGCATTCCCGTGGTGCCGCTGGCAAGCTCGTCGGCGGCGATGATGTCCGCGTCGCTGGTGGCCGCAATGCGCGCGGCCATCGACTCCGCCTCATCGACGGAAATTCGCCCGGCAAGATGCGCACGAAATGCGAACTCGCCCGGGCGGGCCAATCGCGCGGCAAAGCCAGCTGCGCGCGCGCCGTCGACCAGCGCCACTGCAATCAACTCGATGAGTGCCGGCGCGCCGACGCAGGAGATCTCCAGCGAATCCTCGCCAGTGAAACTCGCGCCCGCCTCCATCCACATCGCCAACACTGGACATGCGCATGAAGCGCCGTCCATTGTTGTAATCCGCGCGCGCGCCTTCTCAACACCGCGCCGCGTCGGAACCGCGCCCAGCAGCGACTTCGCCGCCGCGCGCACGCCCGGCCCCGACGCCCGCACCAGCGCGCGCACGCCCCGCCCCGGCGGCGACGCCACCGCAACGATGGTTTCGCGCACAGGCACGACGGCTCAGCGGTCCTTGTACTTCTTCTGCGCCTGCTGGCGATCCTTCGACCGCTCCAGCGCCTTCTCGTACATGCGTCCGAGGAAGTCCTGCTTCTTCTTGCCATCGACCGGCTTCGCCGAGAAGTCCATCGCGTCGACCTGCTTCTTGATGATGAGGCCCTCGACGATGCCGATGCATGTCGAAGTGAGGATGTAGAGCGTGAGTCCGCTCGGCACCACATAAGTCATCACCGGGAACATGACCACCATCATCCACTTCATCATCTTCTGCTGAGCAATCTGATCGTCGCTCATGTTCGGAGTGACTGGTGGAGTGGTGTACTTCTGCTGAATGAAGAACACGATTCCCATGAGCACGGGAAGCAGGTTGATCGAGGACAGTGTGAAGATATAGAGGTTGAGTGGCGCGGAGAAGGCAAAGAACCGGTCGGGCGCCGAGAGGTCGGCGAGGAAGGTCCAGTCGTTGAAGAGTTGGAAGACGCCGAAGAACGGCGCTTGATGGCGCAGCGGGAATGCGAAGTAAAGCACTGCGTACAGCGCCATCCAGATCGGCATTTGCGCGAAGGTCGGCAACATGCCGCCGACGCAACCCGCCGGGCTCACGCCGCGCTCGCGGAACATGCGCATCTGCTCTTGCTGCATGCGCGCAGGTTCGTCCTTGAACTTCTTCTGCAGTTGATCGAGCTCCGGCTTCATCGCCGTCATCGCGCGCGAGAAACGCTGCATCGAGATCTGCGACTTCTTCTGAAGCGGATGCAGCACCAAGCGCACCACCACCACGAGGCCGATGATGGACAAACCCCAGTCAAACACGAGGTTGTTGTGAATAAAGGTGAGGAACCAGAGCAGGAAGTCGGCGAGCCAGGAGAAGGTGCAATACGAGCAGCAGCCCGACATCAGATAGACGATGAGATCGCCCATGTTGAGCGCCACGTACGGCTGCACGCCCTCGAGGATGGTCGGATCGAGCGGGCCGGCATAGACGCCCATCGCGAGATTCGCGCGCGCGCCGGGCTCGATGGTGGAGGCTGGGCTCCAGAGTTCAGTGAAGATCGAGTCGTTGGGCGCGGCCTGGCCGTTGGTCAGGGCGCGCACTTCATCGATCGAACCGAGAGTCTTGGGCCCGGTGCTCGGCGCAGTGAGCGGCGCGTGAACGGCGAAGGAGAAGTAGCGATCGGTCACGCCGAACCACGAGAGCTCGTACTTACCGTCGACGGCGGTGGTGTCGGGCCAGATCTTGATGTCTCCGGCGGCGACCTTCTTGATCACATCGGAACGCTCGAACATCTGCCCATTGGCAATGACGAAGGAGCGTGACGGATCACGCTCGGGCGGATAGAGGTAGCCGAAGTGGAAGCGGCGAACCTCGGTGAGGCTCGTGGTGTCGAGTTCCGGGTCGCCAGGGCCGTACTGAATGAGGCGGACTGTGTGAGCCTTGCCGTCGAGATTGGTGATTTCGTGGGCGAGACCAAGAAGGTACTTGTTGCTCGGATCAGTGCCGAGGCCAGTGAATGCGCGCTCAATGCGCAAAATGGGCGCGCCGGTTGCATCGGCGATTTCAGTGGTAAACACGCCGGGTCGTGCAGCGGAGTCGGCCCAGACCGAACCGAACACGCCGACGCGATTGCCATCGATCTCAACGCCACGCACCGCGAGCTCGGGGATCTCGAAACCTTGCAGCTTGCGCGACGCGACCAGCACATAGCGCGCGCTGTCAGACGGCATCAGAGCGGGGTCATTGGTGGCGCGCGACTTCTTGGCGGCGAGTGACGCGTCGACCGACTTCCAGAAGTCGGAGAACACGAGGCGGGAGATGCCCGCGCCGTTGGCAGCGAACTCGATCTGGAACGGCGCCTTCGCGGGATCGAGCGATCCCAGCGGAGCGGGCGCGGTGGCGGCGGTCATGCCGGCAGGAACGCGAGCGATGAGGCCGGCAGGCGCGGCGGCGGCGGCGATGGTGGCGCGCGCGGGAGCGGTGGTGGGAGCGGCGGT
>QWPT01000018.1:29163-54204 GCA_003671075.1 Planctomycetota bacterium | reverse complement strand
GCCGTCCTCCTCAACTTCTGGAACACCGACGGTTCGCAGTACCCCGGCGTTGATCTCAACAATGACGGTGTTGTGGACGCGGGCGATATCGCAGTGCTGCTGAACGCTTGGGGCCAATGCGCGCAATGACGCGTTGACTCAGGTGCGCGCAAACATCGCCAACGCCTCGCGCCACTCGAGGTATCGATAGGGCACGCCGAGTTGCTCGTGCAATGCAATGATGTCGCGATGGGTGGCCTCGTAGAGTTCGCTCTGCCAATCGGCTCCGAGTCCATCCGCGCCCTTGTCGCAGAAGAAGATGCGGCAACCAAGCGGTCGCTCCTCATGCTCGCCGCACATGCCTGCGCGCAAATACGGGCAATCGCCGCGCGACTTCGCGTCGTCAACCTCGAGGATGCGCAGCGGATTGGCTGCGCGCGCCGCTCGCGCTGCGTCGATGCGCGCAACCACAAACGCGGCCTCGAGTCCAGATAGATACATGCGGTGCCCGTACTCA
The DNA here is from genome assembly GCA_003671075.1 of Planctomycetota bacterium. Taxonomy (GTDB): domain Bacteria; phylum Planctomycetota; class Phycisphaerae; order Phycisphaerales; family SM1A02; genus QWPT01. Next base: position 53,708 of record QWPT01000018.1, on the reverse strand, counting down.
TCGAACTTGCAACACGCGCCCGACGCGAGGCAGATCGGGCGCTTGGTGCGCACCACATCCGCAATCTGCGCGCGCGCGGATTTGAAGCAGGCGGCGCAGTCGGCGTGAGCTGCGCCACGGCGCCATGCAGCGATGTCGGCTTGATCGGTCACGCGTGCACGGTAGCGCCGCGCGCGCGAAGCACCGTAAAAGAACAGGGTCCGGCATTGCTGCCGGACCCTGATGGTTCATGAACTGATATCGCGCTCGCGCGATCTTTTACGCGATCTTTTACGCGTCAGCGTTCGACAGGCCTTCATTGCCCGCAGCGATCGCGCTGGCCAAACGATCCTTCACCGTTGTGACCGGACCGCCGCCACGGCGTTCGGCGCCAAGCAACTCGGCCTCCATCGCCGCCTCGTCGTACATCGCCGCCGCAGCGTCGTCGTCGTACTCGGGGACATCCACCAGGCGCTTGACCTTGGCCTTCGAGTAAGCCTCGAAGCCGGTGCCCGCGGGGATGAGGTGGCCGAGCAGAACATTCTCCTTGAGTCCAAGGAGCATGTCGACCGCGCCCTTAAGCGCAGCCTCGGTGAGCACCTTGGTGGTCTCCTGGAAGCTTGCGCCCGAGAGGAAGCTCTCGGCCTGCAGCGATGCCTTGGTGATTCCAAGCAGAAGCGTCTTGGCGGTTGCCGCGCGCGGCTTCTTGGTCTTGCAAGGTGGCTTGCCTTCGGACTCGGCGATCGCGTTAGCCTCGCGAACCTCGTCCTTGTCGACAAGCGCGCCGACGGGAAGGCTGGTGCCGCCCGCATCATCGATACGCACCTTGCGAACAAGGGCTTCGTTCACGCTGCGGAACTCGAACTTGTCCTTCACATCGTTGGGGAGCAGGGCGGTGTCGCCAGGGCTCGAAACGCGAACCTTCGACAGCATCTGACGGAGGATGACCTCGATGTGCTTGTCGGAGATCGGCACGCCCTGAGCGCGGTACACATTCTGGACCTCGTCGAGCATGTACACATACAGCGCGTCTTCTCCCTTGATGCGGAGAATGTCGGCCGGAATCATCGGGCCTTCGGTCAGCGTGTCGCCTGCTTCGATGCGGTCGCCGGTGTGGACGAGCAGCGCCTTGCCTTGAGGCACATGGTGATCGTGCTCAAGACCTGCGTCGCTGATGACGCGGATGGTCATCTTGCCCTTGCGCTTGTCCGAGTGCAGCTCGACGCGACCGGAGATTTCCGCCATCACGGACGGTTCCTTCGGAATGCGCGCCTCGAAGATCTCGGTTACGCGCGGCAGACCACCGACGATGTCGGCGGAGCGCGCGGCTTCCTTCGGCTGACGAGCAAGCATCTCGCCCTGGGCGATCTTCTGACCGTCCTTGACTTCGATGCGTGCCTTGGCCGGCAGATGGTGGAAGTCAAGGATGTTGCCAGCGGCGTCTTCGACGGTGATCTGCGGGTGCTTTTCGCCGGTGTGCTCGATGACGATCATTTCCGCGGCTTCGCCCTCGCCCTTCTTGCGATCCATGCGGAAGGTCACATCTTCGACCATGTCCTTGAAGCGGACGATTCCCGACTTCTCGGCAAGGATCGGAGTCGCGTGCGGCTGCCATTCGCAGAGCACGACGCCCTTCTTGACGACATCGCCGGTGCGGGCAAACAGCTGCGCACCGTAGGGGACCTTGAACTTCTCCAGCTCGCGGCCCTGCGCGTCGTTGACCAAGATTTCGCCGTTGCGCTTGAGGGCAACGGTGTACTTCGATCCATCGGGATGCTTGACTTCAACTTCCATACAGTCGCGCAACAGGACGGTTCCGCCTGCGATCGACTTGTACTGGTTGTCGAGAATGCCGCGTGCCGCGATGCCGCCGGTGTGGAAGGTACGCATGGTGAGCTGCGTACCAGGCTCGCCGATGGACTGGGCGGCGATGATGCCGACCGCCATGCCGATTTCGACAGGCTTGCCCGTCGACATGTCCTGACCGTAGCAGCGAGCGCAAACGCCGCGCGCCGTCGAGCAGGAGAGCGGAGAGCGCACGAAGACGCTGCTCAGCCCGAGCTCCTCGATCTTTGCCGCAACCGAGTCAGTGATGATCTCGTTGCGCTTAACGATCACCACATCGGTCATCGGATTGATGATGGTTTCAACACTGGTACGACCGCGGATGACATCCTTCAGCGGGACATCAACTTCCTCGCCCTTGTAGAGGGCCTTCTTCGGAATACCAGTGGGCACTCCGCAATCGTCCTCGAGGACGACGACCGACTGCGCCACATCGCAAAGCTTGCGCGTGAGGTATCCCGAGTCCGCCGTCTTCAGCGCGGTATCGGCGAGACCCTTACGGGCGCCGTGCGTTGAAGAGAAGTACTCGAGCATGGACAGACCCTCGCGGAAGTTCGCGCGGATCGGCGTCTCGATGATTTCGCCGCTGGGCTTGGCCATGAGGCCGCGCATGCCTGCGAGCTGCTGCATCTGGCTCACGTTTCCACGCGCACCAGAGTCAGAGAAGAGGAACACGGGGTTGAGGTACTTGGAACCCTCGTTCTTCTCGATCGAGGTCTGCTCGCCGTTCACGCCACGACGATCGCGCTTGAGCGCGTCGACGAGCTTGACGGTCACTTCGGCGCGGCACTGCTGCCAAAGGTCGAGCAACTGGTTGTGTCGCTCGCGCTCGGTGATCGCACCAGCCTGGTAGGCCTTCTCGACGCGATCGACCTTCTTCTGCGTCTTGTCGAGCAATTCCTTCTTCTCCTCCGGGATGCGGAGGTCGGTGATGGCGAACGAAAGGCCAGAAACCGTCGAATAGCGGAAGCCGATTTGCTTCATCGCATCGAGGAGATCGATGGTGAAGGACTTGCCCTTGCGAGCGAAGGTGTCGTCGATGACGCGCGCCGCGCCCTTCTTGCCGAGGGCGCAGTTGTAGTAGGGCATGCCGTCGGAAAGGATCTCGCTGAAGATGAGACGACCGAGCGTGGTGAGCACGCGGCGGTTGGCTGGCATCGGCTCAGGAGCCTTCTTCTGGTCCTGAACGATTTCGGCGAAGCGGGTGAGCCGGACTTCGATCGGATCGTGGAACGAGATGCGGCGCGGGTCGCTGTGAGGAAGCTGGAAGCAAAGCAGGGCTTCCTCGATGTCCTTGAACCGGCGCAGAGCCTTGGTGTTGTCACCGTGGGCGCAGGTCAAGAAGTACACGCCCATGACGATGTCCTGCGACGGACTGACGATGGGGTTTCCGTTGGCAGGGCTGAAGATGTTGTGCGTCGACATCATCAGCACATGCGCTTCGGTCTGCGCCTCGACGGACAGCGGAAGGTGAACTGCCATCTGGTCGCCGTCGAAGTCGGCGTTGTAGCCGGTGCAGACGAGCGGGTGAATCTTGATCGCGTTGCCTTCGACGAGCACCGGCTCGAACGCCTGAATACCCATGCGGTGGAGCGTCGGCGCGCGGTTGAGCATGACAGGGTGATTCTGAATCACCTGCTCGAGGATGTCCCACACCTCGGGATCGCGACGCTCAAGCATGCGCTTGGCGCTCTTGATGGTGTCGGCGAGGCCGTGTTCCTTGAGCTTGCGGATGATGAAGGGCTGGAACAACTCGAGCGCGATCTTCTTGGGAAGGCCGCACTGCCAGATCTTCAGCTCGGGACCGACGACGATGACCGAACGCGCCGAGTAGTCGACGCGCTTGCCGAGCAAGTTCTCGCGGAAGCGACCCTGCTTGCCCTTGATCATGTCGGTGATCGACTTGAGCGGACGGTTGGAGGAGCCAAGCACTGGGCGACGGCAACGACCGTTGTCAAACAACGCATCGACGGCCTGCTGCAGCATGCGCTTCTCGTTGCGCACGATGACCTCGGGCGCGTTGAGATCCATGAGCTTCTTGAGGCGGTTGTTTCGGTTGATGATGCGGCGATAGAGATCGTTGAGATCGCTGGTCGCGAAGTTGCCGCTCTCAAGGAGAACGAGCGGACGCAGGTCCGGCGGGATCACGGGGATCACATCGAGGACCATCCACTTCGGCTCGTTCTGCGAACCCTTGATCTGCTCGACGATCTTCAGGCGCTTGGACAAATCCTTCTGGCGCTGCTTGGACTTGGTGTTGCCGAGATCCTCGCGGATTTCCTTGGCAAGGCTCTCGAGATCAAGCTGCTGCAGAAGTTCGCGCACGGCCTCCGCGCCCATCATGGCGGTGAAGGTCGCGGTGCCGTACTTGTCGACGGCGGCGCGGTACTCGTCCTCGGTCAGAACCTGCTTGTGATCAAGCTCGGTCTGGCCAGGATCGGTGACGACATAGTCCTGGAAGTAGATGATCTTCTCGAGGTCGGAAGTCTTCATCGCCAACAAGTTGCCCAGGCGCGACGGCATCGCCTTGAAGAACCAGATGTGCACGATCGGCGCGGCCAGGTTGATGTGGCCCATGCGCTTGCGGCGCACGCGGCTGTGGGTGACCTTCACACCACAACGATCGCAGATGATGCCCTTGTACTTCGTTCCCTTGTACTTGCCGCAGGCGCACTCGTAGTCCTTCTCAGGACCAAAGATGCGCTCGCAGAACAACCCGTCGCGCTCAGGGCGATAGGTGCGATAGTTGATGGTCTCAGGCTTCTTGACCTCACCGAAGCTCCAGCTTCGGATGTCGTTCGGGCTCGCAAGAGTGATCTTGACGGAACCGTAGTCGTTGACGCGGTCGTAGACGCTTTCGGACATCGCAGTTGCCTTCCAAATGGACCCGCATAAGCGGGGTGATTTCAAATTTTCTAGCCGTGACGATTCATTGCTGTGGCGTGCAGGTTGTGCGCGTCAGAGCAGGATGTTCGCCTCGTTCGCCTGCTTCTCGAGCTGAATGTTCATGCCGAGACCCTTGATCTCGTGGCAGAGGACATCAAACACAACGGGCATTCCTGCCTGAAGCGTGTTGGTTCCCTTGACCATCGAGTCGTAGATCTTGGTTCGTCCCTCAACGTCATCGCTCTTGACGGTGAGGAGTTCCTGCAGCACAAACGCGGCGCCGTAGGCCTCAAGCGCCCACACTTCCATCTCGCCGAAGCGCTGGCCGCCGGTGCGGGCCTTGCCGCCGAGAGGCTGCTGGGTGATGAGGCTGTACGGACCCGTCGAACGAGCGTGGATCTTGTCGTCGACGAGGTGGTGCAGCTTCAGGATGTACATGAAGCCAACGGTGGTGCGCTGATGGAACGGTTCGCCAGTGCGGCCGTCGTACAGCTGGATCTTGCAGTTGGTCGGCATCTTGGCGAGCAGCTCGCGTCGACCACCGGGGTTCTTGCCAGTCTTCTCAAACTCGGCAAGACGGTTCTCGACATGCTTGTTGGCCTCAGCGATGGCGCTGAAGATTTCGCTCTCATGCGCGCCGTCGAAGACGGGCGTGATCGCCTGGAAACCAAGCACCTGCGCCGCCCAGCCGAGGTGAACCTCGAGGATCTGGCCGACATTCATGCGGCTGGGCACGCCCAGCGGATTCAGCAGCACATCGACGGGCGTACCGTCCTCCATGTACGGCATGTCCTCTTCCGGCACGATGCGGGCGATGACGCCCTTGTTGCCGTGGCGGCCTGCCATCTTGTCGCCGACCGAGAGCTGACGCTTGGTAGCGAGGTAGATCTTGACCATCTCGAGCACGCCCGAAGCCAGCTCATCGCCGCGCTTCATGTGATCGAGCTTGCGAACCTTCTCAGCGTTGGTCGACTGCACGCGCGGCCAGAACTGACCGTAGATGACCTTGGCCTGCTCGCGCGCTTCGGCGGAGCCCTTCATCCACTTCTCGCTGAAGTTCTCCACCTGCTCGAGGATGACCTCGGGGATGTCGCTGGCGCCGACCTTCTGGCGAGTCGAGGGGTCGACCATCTCGGTGCCGAGGATGCGGTTGATCTCACCGATCATCTTCTTGAAGAGATCGATGCGCTTGGCATCCATGTTGGCCTCGAAGTCGGCCATGTCCTTCTTGAGCTGCTTCTTCTGGTCGTCGCTGAGGTGCATGCGTCGGCTGAATCGCTTCGCGCCGATGACGACGCCCTCGGTTCCCGCAGGAACCTCGAGCGAATCGTTCTTCACATCCTCGCCCGCGCGACCGAAGATCGCGTGGAGCAACTTCTCTTCGGGCGAAAGTTCGCTCTTGGACTTCGGCGAGACCTTGCCGACGAGAATGTCGCCGGGGCCGACGCGCGAGCCAATGGCGATGATTCCAACATCGTCGAGATTTCGCAGCATGCGCTCGCTGACATTGGGAATGTCGCGGGTGAATTCTTCGCGGCCGAGCTTCGTCTCGCGGATTTCGACTTCAAAGTTCTCGATGTGAATCGAGGTGAAGACATCGTCCTTGAGCAGACGCTGGTTGATGACGATGGCGTCCTCGAAGTTGTAACCGTCGAAGGTGTTGAACGCGACGAGCACGTTCTTGCCAATCGAAAGTTCACCCATGCGAGTGCTGGCGCCGTCTGCGAGGATCTGACCGTCCTTGACCTTCTGGCCGATCTTGACGACGGGCTTCTGGTTCTGGCAGGTGCGCTCGTTCAGTCCGACGAACTTGCGAAGCTGATACTCATCGGCGTTGTCGATGATGATTCGCTCGCTGTCGACATAGGTCACCGTGCCACCGCGACCGGCGGTCACGATCATGCCCGAGTGATTGCCGACGGCCTGTTCCATGCCGGTCGCGATGCAAGCCGAATCGGTCTTGATCAGCGGAACGGCCTGACGCTGCATGTTCGATCCCATGAGCGCGCGGTTGGCGTCGTCGTGCTCGAGGAACGGAATCAGCGACGCCGAAACGCCGACGATCTGCTTCGGGCTCACGTCGACATACTCGACCTCGCTGGCCGGAACTTCGGCGAGATCGCCGTCGATACGCGCCAGAACGATGCCTTCGAGAACCTTGCTGTCGCCCTTCAAAAGATCCGAGGTCGCGAGAACGCGCTTCAGCTCTTGATCTGCGCGCAGCAGCTCGAATTCAGTGGTGACCTTGCCGCCCTTGACCTTGCGGTACGGGGTCTGAAGGAAGCCGTACGCGTCGATCTCGGAGTAGATTCCGAGCGATGCGATCAGACCGATGTTGGTGCCTTCCGGCGTTTCAATCGGGCAGATGCGGCCGTAGTGGGAAATGTGAACGTCGCGCACTTCGAACCCTGCGCGCTTGCGGTTGAGACCGCCCGGCCCAAGCGCCGACAGACGACGCTCGTGAACGAGCATCGACAACGGGTTGGTCTGGTCGACGACCTGCGAAAGCTCGCTACGGCCGAAGAAGAATTCAATCGCGCTGGAGATCGACTTGGAGTTCACCAAGTCGGCGATCTTGGCGAGGTCACCCGGCTCGCGGGTCGACATGCGCTCCTGGACGGTGCGACGGAGCTTGAGGAAGCCCTTGCGCATTTCCTCGGTCGCGAGTTCGTCGAGCGTACGCAGACGGCGGTTGCCGAGGTGGTCGATGTCGTCGACATGCGCCTTGTTGCGCTTGGCGCGCAGGTCGAGCATGTAGCGAATGACGGCGAGGAAGTCCTCGGCGCGGATGCGCTGAACCTTCTCCTCAGGCACCTGGCCGAGCTTGCCACCAACGCAATAGGCGGCGTCGTGCTCAAACTTGCGGTTGATGCGGAAGCGACCGACGCGGCCGAGGCGATAGCGGTTCTCGTCGAAGAACTTCTCCTGGAAGAGCGCCTTCGCCTTGTCGATCTGCGGCGGATTGCCCGGACGCAGACGACCGTAGATCTTGAGCAGCGCCGCCTCATGCTCGGTCACGCCAGCGAGGAAGTCGAGCTTCTCTTCGGCGAGCGTGTTGAGAATGAGCGGATCGCTCGCGTTGGTGATGACGCGGATCGTTCCGAGGTTCGATGCCTGAATCGTCGCGACCATGTCGCCGATCGGGGTACCGACGCGGCAAAGTTCTTCGCCGGTATCGGAGTCGACAACGAGTTCAGCGGCGTAATGCTCAGGCTTGAGCTTCGTGACCTTGATTTCCTCGACTTCGTAGAACAGTTCGAGGAGCTTGTCGGTCGACGAATAGCGCTCATCAAGCGCGCGCAGGAAGGTGGTCGCCGCGAGCTTCGTCGACTGGTCGATTCGCATCGCCATGACGTCCTTCTTGGTGACCTCGAGTTCGATCCACGAGCCACGCTCCGGAATGATGCGCGCCTGGTGAAGCGGGCGATCTCCGAACGAGCTGACGATGGAGAAGTCGACACCCGGCGAACGGTGCAGCTGGCTCACGATGCAACGCTCTGAGCCGTTGACGATGAACTCGCCGCCACCCATCATGATCGGGATCTCGCCGAGGTAGATTTCCTCTTCGGCGATTTCGCTGGTTCCCTCGCGCACCAAACGAACGCCCACGCGGAACGGCCGACCATAGGTCAGGCGCAGTTCGCGGCACTCGTCAGCGGTGTAGCGGGGCTCGTCAAGCTTGTAGTGCTGGTACTCGAGCCGCATGGAGCCGTCGTAGCTCTCGATGGGGAAAACTTCCCGCATCAAAGCCTCGAGGCCGAAGCGAGTGTCTCGCTCCTCATGGCCCTTTTCAAGCTGTAAGAAGCGCTTGTAGGCATCTGCCTGCACGCGCGTGAGCACTGGTACCGGAAGCGCGTCGCCACGCTTGGAGAAGTCCCGAATCGTCTTGGTTGACATGGACGAGTCCCCTACGAAAGAACACCACACCGGACGCTCTCCGGCCTGGCGAAATTATTCAGAGTGTGATCGGTATTGAGTCAGCAAAGCGCAGCCGAGCCCAAATTGAGGTGGATCACGAGTGTAGACACGGTCCCATCAGCAGACAAGCCGCAGTTGTTGGACGCCTGGGATGACGGGCGTCCGCTGCGGTCACGCGGGGCAGGCGCTTGGAAGAGCGGCTTTGAACCGAGCTCTTCCAAGCACCTGCTTCCGCAAAGACGGTATTACTCTGCGACAGCGTCGGCGCCGGCAGCCTTGAGGGCGTCGACGACCTTGGTCGCATCTTCCTTGCTGACATTTTCCTTGACATTCTTCGGGGCGCCGTCGACGAGGGCCTTCGCCTCGGCGAGACCGAGGCCGGTGGCCTCGCGCACAGCCTTGATGACATTGATCTTGTTCGGTCCAACCGCCTTGAGGACGACATTGAACTCGGTCTTCTCAACAGCAACCGGGGCAGCAGCGGCAGCCATGACGACCGCGCCTGCAGCTGGCTCGATGCCGTAGGTCACCTTCATGTAATCAGTGAGGCTGACAGCCTCCTTGATGGTGAGGTTGGCGATCGAGTCGCCGAGGGTGCTGATCTTCGCGTCAAAGGTCTTCGTGTCGGACATTTCTGGATCTCCGTGGCTTTCGCCAGTGTCTTGCCACCGATAGGTGCCGCAACGCGCGGCATTTCATCCCGAATGGGACCAGTCGGTGGCGGACTGGATGCGGGTGGATTAACGAATTGTGCTGTCGTTCGAGTCGAAACGCGCCATGTTGAACGCCATGTTCAACATGGCGTCGATCTCGCCAACTGACCTGGTCTACAACCGAGCAATCGTCTCGCCGGCCTCGAGCTTCTCCTGGATCGTCTTGACGACGCCCATGATGTTTCGCGCAGGGGAGAGAATGAGGGTGACGACCTTGGACAGTCCTTCTTCGCGGGTCGGGAAGCTGCCAAGCAACTTCACGCCAGCGTCGCCATCGAAATACTCGCCGTCGAAGATCGCGCCCTTGAGCACGATCTTCTTCTCGGTCTCGACGGACTTCAGGACTTCGCGGGCGACGAGGACAACGCTTTCAGGACCGGTGATGATCGCCGAAGGACCCTTCAACGCTGTTTCCAGCGCGGAAAGCGGGCCACCCTTGAAGGTGCGGCGCGCGAGGGCGTTCTTCACGACCGTCATACGAATGCCCTTAGAACGCAGCGAGTTGCGCATCGTTGTGGTTGCCCGGGCGTCGAGGCCACGGAGTTCAACAACGACAGCACCAGTCACGCCCTGAAAGCGGTTCTCGTACTCCGATGCAATCAGATTCTTGATTGGCTTGCTCATAGTGTTTCCTTTCGGAGTACGAAGTTAGACAGCGACCTGCACGCTCGGGCTCATGCACGCGGAAATCGCGCACTTCTTGATGTAGGTGCCCTTGGCGGACGACGGCTTGATCTTGTTGATGTTGGCGATGAAAGCCAAGAGGTTCTCAACGAGGCTCGTGTCAGCGAAGGAGAACTTGCCAATGACGCCGTGGATGTTTCCACCGTCATCGTTGCGGTACTCCTGCTTGCCGTTGGAATATTCCTTGACGGCGGTGACGACGTCCGCAGCGACGGTGCCGGCCTTGGGCGAAGGCATGAGGCCCTTCGGTCCGAGGACCTTACCGAGCTTGGAAACGACGCGCATCATGTCGGGGCTTGCGACCGCGACATCGAAATCCATCCATCCAGCTTCGATCTTGGCGACCAAGTCTTCCGCGCCCGCCTCGACTGCACCCGCGGCCTTCGCCGCAGCAGTCTTGTCGGAAATGCAGAAGCAGATCACGCGTGCGGTCTTGCCGGTGCCGTGAGGCAGGCCGATCGAACCGCGGATGATCTGGTCGGCCTGCTTCGGATCGATACCGAGGTGCAGAACGACATTGACCGTCTGGTCAAACTTCGGGCTCTTGAACTTGCGAAGGGCGGCAATGGCCGCAGCGGGAGCAACCGCATCCTTCGAGATCGCGGCGAGGTTTGCCTGGCGGCGCTTGGAAAAGCTCTTGCCAACAGTTGTTTTTGGGGTGGTTGCCATGATTTAGCCCTCCACCGTCACGCCCATCGAGCGTGCAGTGCCGGCGACGACGCGCATCGCAGCCTCGATGTTGCTGGTGTTGAGGTCATTGAGCTTCTCTTGGGCGATGGCCTTGACCTGCGCCTTGGTGATCTTGCCGACCTTCTCGGTATTCGGCTTGCCCGAGCCCTTTTCAATCTTCAGCGCCGCAGCGATGAGGACCGAAGTCGGCGAGGTCTTGATCTCGAAGTCAAACGAACGGTCGGAGTAGACCGTGATCAAACAACCAACGACGCGCCCATTGAGCGCGCGCGTTGCATCGTTGAATTTCGTAATGAACTGACCAGGGTTCACGCCGTTTGCACCAAGAACTGGGCCAATCGGCGGGGCTGGAGTGGCTTTGCCACCCGGCGCCATGATCTTGAATTGCTTTGTGACTTTCTTAGACGCCATATTAGTTCCGTGACCTCCCACCGGACTCACTCACTCGGGCGCACGCGGCCCTCGTTCGTGCGGACCCTGCGTTGCGGCAGGGGCCCGGTAGTTCGAGCGGTTTGAAATGTCGAGTCGGGGAATGTAACGAACACTCAAAGGGTCCGCAAGGGCTGAAACGGGTTGTTTGATCGTCGTCGCCTAATCGCACTAGAGGTTATGAACCCCAATACGCGAGGAGCCGAGCGAGGTCGCTTGCACCGACCGAGCCGTTGCGATCGAAGTCGGCGGGGGCGCCCGCGGCCACGGGTCCCCAGGCGCTGAGCAAGACGGCGAGGTCCACCGCGCCGACGGTGCCGTCGTTGTTGAGGTCGATGTGCATGACGGTGTTGCTGCGGACAAAGGCCGCTGCCGGCATGACTTGCCGAGGCGTGTTCGGTCCCTGCCAACGGGAAATCTGCCCCGCGCCGCCGAAATTCTCAAAGAACTCCAGGCGGTATCGATGGTATCCCGCTTCGAGAGCGATCTGTCCCGAGCGATCGACCATGCCGTGCAGACCGTCGTTGACGACCACGATTCTGTCGTCGATGAGAATCCGCGAGCCATCGTCGGACTCGGTGGAGAAGGTCCAAAGCCCCGTCGTCGGCACGGCGATGTAGCCCTCAAAGACGGCGGCGACTTGATCGGCCCGCCCACTTGTGGAGAACACGCCACCAGTTGAAGCGATGTCGATGTTGGCGAGCACTGCGCCTCCGTAGCTAGAAATCGCAGTGAAATCAGGCAAAACCGCAGTATCTCCCACCAAGGCAAACCAAGCGGCCGCCACGCCGGGCGTGACGATGTCGAGGTAGATCTGCTGGAGAATCGGCTCAACCTCAACAAATACGGTCGCTCTGCTGACCGCGCCGTTGGGGTCAAGTGCCTTGTAGTTGAAGTTGTCGGGGCCGCTGAAGCCGGTCGGTGGCGTGTATTGAAGAAGCGCTGGATTTCCAGGCGATCCAGCCACGATCGTGACGCCGCCGCCGGCAACGCTGCTCGCGTCTACGCTCGAAAGCGTCAGTGGCGAGCAGTTCACAAACGCGTCGTTGGCGAGCGGATCGATGCTGACGACAACGCCTTCGAGCGTTGCGATTGCATCGTCCACCGAAAACGCTCCCGCATCGGCGCAGGCGACATTGGCGAGGTGAGACGCCATCGCAGACACCGAGTAGGGATGGAAATGCAGCGAGACATTCGACATGCCGCCATCGCAACCATGGCAGTACGACATGATCGTGCCCGTGTAGGCGAGTGTGCAATCGTTGGCCCCGCAACCGTCCGCCGGCGGCGATTGGTCATGGGTGTGGGGCGCTCCGAAGTTGTGGCCGATCTCGTGGCAAACCACCATCGGCTCCCAATTGCCGTAGTCGTGGTCGATGAGCGGATAGGGAAATCCGTAGCCGATTCCCGAGGAAAGACCGTAGCCGTACTGCTGATTGGCGCAGGCAACCGAGAGCCACGCCACGCCGCCGCCGAGCCCGCGCCCTGCGAGATAGTGGCCAAGATCGCGGGAAACGCCGTTCATATTGGCGTTCCAGTACGACTGGTACTCAGTGAGCTGATCGATCATGCCCGCTTGGTTCCATGGATCTTCGCCAGTCCAAAGGCGCAGATACGCAACGGGTAGGCGTGCGTCGATATCGCGCGCGTACACCTGACTTGCTGCACCGAGGAGAAGCAACGCATACTGCGCTGCAACAACGGTGTTGCCGCCGTGTGCGGACATGGTGAACTCAGTATCGGTGTCGACGGCCAGTCGAAACTCGCGACAACCAGCGCCGCCAGCAACGCCCCCGTCAAAATTTGGGTTCGCTCCTGAACCGTTGCCGTGATCGCCATTTTCCTGATTTTCCCGCAGATCCATCGCTGCGCAGTGGACTCCATCGAGCGGCTGTCCAGCCAACGCGGATTCGTGCGCGATCATCGCGGGCAGGCCGCTTCGACGCGCGGTGGCGCTGCCGCTTGAGATCCACCACGACTGATCGGCGATTTCAATAACGCCAGCGATCAGACCTTCGCCATCGCCGATTCCAAAGCCGAGATAAACGCGCGCGTCTGGCTCCGTCGCGATCGTGCCGGTGTAGGCCAGCGGCAAAATGGGCTCAATGCGTTGCGAGGAGACGCGGGCGGTCGTTGCGCCTGGATTGAGCTTGCCTCCGGATACATGATCTCGGGAAACATGCTCGATATGGGCGATTTCAAGCGCAAAATCATCGGTCACCAACTGCGTGCGTACCAAATCCATGCGAACGCATCCGCGCAGAGGAAGATCGATGGTGATGCTTGCGGCGGGAACGCCCGACTTCAGGCGATCAAACTCATGCGCATCGATCGGTCGGTAGGCGGCACTCGTGAGTGGCCGCGTCATGGTCGGCTTGTCGGGCAAAGTGTTGAGAAGCGCGAGCGCGGCGGCAATGGTGAGGGAGATCATGGGTGTGTTACTTTCGCGCCAGTAGGCACAAGCGTTGCGCGGCTTCGATCGCTTTCATGTGGGTTTCCCTGCATTCGATGGCATTTTAGCGATCGAGTGGTAGGCAGTTCGATCGCATCGCATCGCACCACATCGCACCATATCGCGCCATATCGAATTAGGGTGCGCGATCGGCGAGCGCAAGCATCGCCATCGCCTCGATGCCGTGCGGAAGTGCCGCGTCGTTGAAGTCGTAGGTCGGTTGGTGGAGACCCGCGCTCTTCCAGTGACCATCTTCCATGCCGAGCAGATAGAAGCACGCGGGGATCTTCTCCGCGTAATACGCGAAGTCCTCGCCTCCCATCACTGGCGCAGTCATGTGGGCGAAGAGCTGCGTTGGAAGTTCGTTCTTCACGATGCGCTCAAATTCGGCCACGGCGGAGTCGTCGTTGCGAGTAACGGGGTAGCCGTCGATATAGCGGACATGCGCCTCGCAGCGGTGCGCGTGGGCAATGGCGACGGCGACTTCAGTGACGCGGGTTTTGAGGTGTCGTCGCGTCGAATCAAGCAGCGCGCGCGCCGTTCCCTGCAGCACCGCCGATGAACCGATCTGGTTGGTGGCTGTGCCCGCATGAAACATCGTGGTGCTTACGACACCCGCGTCAACGGGGTCAATCTCGCGCGAGACGATGGTTTGCAGCGCAAGAACAATTGCGCTGGCCGCAACGATCGGATCGTGGGATTGATGCGGCCACGCGGCGTGGGCCGCTTGCCCTTGCACGGTGATCTCGTAACGGTCGGTTGATGCGAAGAGCGCGCCGCAGCGAGTCGAGAGCGTGCCGAGCGCGAGGCCGGGAAAGTTGTGCAGCCCGTAGATGCGGCGCACAGCGGGTCCGCAACGATGGGCATCGAGCGCGCCGTCTTCAACCATGCGTAAACCGCCCGAGCCGCCTTCTTCGGCGGGCTGAAAGATAAAACGCACCGGATTGGGCAGCGTCGCCTCGGTGCCAAGTCGGTTGAGGACGCGGGCCGCGCCGAGGAGAATCGCGGTGTGGCCGTCATGTCCGCAGGCGTGCATGCGTCCTGCGCTCAGCGATTTCCACGCGGCGCCGTTCTCTTCAATAATCGGAAGTCCGTCGATATCCGCGCGCAGTCCGACTGCCGAGGCGCTCGCGCCCGGAAGAAAGGCGAGCGTCCCCGTACCGCCGGCAAGCCCATCGGCATGGGTGATTCCCGCATCATCAAGCGCGCCACGAATGCACGCGCTGGTCGCGAACTCTTGGTAGCAGAGCTCGGGCAGGGTGTGCAGTTGACGACGCAATGCGACTGCGCGCGGCGTCTCTTCTGCAACGAGTTCCTTGAGGCGGTGGCGCAGTTCAGCGGGGGTCTTCTTCATGCGGGTTCCGATGGTAGCGGCAACCCGCCGAAACAGAGCCTACTTCCGCAGTTGAGCGAGTCCGGTCGCCTCTCGCCCTGCATTCACCAGCGCAAACGCGTGACGCTCATGGCGGATGAGTCGGGTGAGTTGACTCATGGTGATGCCGAGAATTCCAGCACTGCCGGCCACATCGAAACGACGGGCGGTCACCACATCCATCGCCTCGCTGAGCAGGGCGGGATAGTCGTGATTCTCTGGATTAATAGGCAGTTTCTCGCCTTGTCGGCGCAGTTTCCAAAGTTCGCTCGGCTGATGTCCGTCACGATTGGTGATCGTGCGCACCTTGCAAGCGAGCTTGAGTCGCAGTCGAAAAATCGCCACATGACGATTCTGCGATTGGCTGCGCCGCTCGGTCGCGTGGGTCTCGATCTCGGTCGGAACATGCTTGATCCAGACCGCGGTATCGACCTTGTTGCGATTCTGCCCGCCTGGTCCCGAAACGCGTCCGGTGTCGATTTCGCACTGCTTCAGCAGCACCGCGTCCTCGAGCGTGGCGGGATGCGGTCCCTTGATAGTGATGGCGCGCTCGTCGATGTGTGGGGGTTTGTAGGCCATGCGATCCTTTGCATTCTCTACCATGAGCGGAGATGAAGTGTATCCTCGGCATCGAAAGTTCCTGCGACGAGACGGCGGCGGCGGTGGTGGATGCATCGTTGCGCGTCCGCTCGAATGTCGTCGCCTCGCAGTACGACTTGCACTCCGAGTTTGGCGGGGTTGTCCCGGAAATCGCCAGTCGGGCGCACCTCGAGCGCATCCTGCCCGTGATGCGCAAGGCGATCGACGAGGCGGGTGTGCGCATGGACGACATTGTCGCCGTCGCCGCTGGCGTTCGCCCGGGTCTGATCGGAAGCCTGTTGGTGGGATCCACCGCGGCCAAGGCGTTGGCCTGGGCGCGGATGATGCCGTTCTACGCGATCGATCATGTCGCCGCCCATCTCTTCGCGGGAATGCTTCGGTCGGCCGATGCGGTCGGACCCGCCGTTAAGCCCGCGTTTCCCGCGCTGGGACTCGTGGTGAGCGGCGGGCATACCAGTCTGTTTCGCCTCGAGAGCGAGTCGGAGTGCGCGCTGATCGGACGCACCATCGACGACGCCGTCGGCGAGGCGCTGGACAAGGCCGCCCACATGCTGGGATTGCCGCATCCTGGCGGGCCGAATCTCGAGCGTTGCGCGGTGGGAGGCGATCCAAATGCGCTGCGCTTCGCCAGTCCACAGTTGCCCAATCCCCTTGATTTCTCGCTGTCCGGGCTGAAGACCAAGTTGCTCTACGAGGTGCGCGGCGTTCCGCAAGGACGAGGCGCACAGACCACTTTCGCGCGCAGCAACGCGGACCTCACCGAGGAACGGCGGCGTGATCTTGCGGCGAGTTTCCAGCGCGCGGCGTTTACGCAGGTGACGCAACGGCTCTCTCGCGCGGTTGATTTGCCGTCGGAGGCAAGCGCGCCGCGAACGCTGTTCGTTGGCGGCGGCGTGGTTGCAAACCAGGTGCTTCGCGACGCGCTCGCGCAATGGAGCCAGGCGCGCGACATCGCGCTCGTTGTTCCCGAGCAGCGTTACTGCGTCGACAATGCGGCAATGATCGGTGCATTCGCGCAACTGCGGCGCGCACGCGGAGAGTGCGGCGATGATCTCTCGATCCCCGCCCAACCAGTTTCTTTGCTTGCCCGCGGCGCAATGCCTAAGCGCGTACAGTGAGCGGCACATGAATACTAATACGCGCGAAGGCATTGAAGTGCAGGCAGAACCGGCGATCCTCGTCGGCGTCCGATTGCCGGGTTCGCGCATGGACTTTCAGTCTCCGCTGGGTGAACTGGGCGCGCTCGCCGAAACCGCCGGTGCCCGCGTTGTAGGTGAACTGCTGCAGAACCGCGCTGTTCCTGCAGGAAAAACCTACATCGGTAAGGGCAAGGTCGCGGAACTTGTGACCATGACTGCTGAGTTGGGCGCGCGGGTGGTGATCTTCGATAACGAGCTTTCGCCAAGGCAGATTCAGTCACTCGAGAAGGAAGTCAAGGTCAAGGTCATCGATCGCAGCGAGTTGATCCTCGATATCTTCGCCAACCGCGCCACTACCCGCGAAGCGCAGTTGCAGGTGGAGATCGCGCAACTTCAGTACACCGCGCCCCGATTGCGCGCGATGTGGTCGCACCTTGGTCAAGTCACGGGCGGAGCGCCAGTCGGCGTAGGAACGCGCGGTCCTGGCGAGCAGCAGTTGGAGATTGATCGCCGCATCGTTGCTCGTCGGTTGGTCGCGTTCAAGCGTGAACTCGAGGAAGTGCAGGCCCGCAAGGCGCGCGAAGTTGAGATGCGTCGCGCCGAGCATTTCACCGTTGGAATCGTCGGCTACACCAATGCGGGTAAGAGCACGCTCTTCAACGCGATCACCACCGGCGGTGCCTATACGGCGGACAAGTTGTTTGCGACGCTGGCGACCCGCGTCGAGCGCTGGAATATCGGCGGCGCCAATGCGGTTTTGCTTTCGGACACCGTCGGGTTCATTCGCGATCTTCCCCATCATCTTGTCGCCAGCTTTCGCGCCACTCTCGAGGACGCGATTCATGCGCATGCGCTTCTGATCGTGCTCGATGCGAGCGATCGCGAGGCGCCGCTCCAACTTGA
The DNA here is from genome assembly GCA_003671075.1 of Planctomycetota bacterium. Classification (GTDB taxonomy): domain Bacteria; phylum Planctomycetota; class Phycisphaerae; order Phycisphaerales; family SM1A02; genus QWPT01. Next base: position 36,098 of record QWPT01000018.1, on the reverse strand, counting down.
AACTGTGCGCGAAGTGCTCGACGATGTTGGCGCCAACACCCAGCCGCGGTTTTTGCTGCTCAACAAGATCGACCGCATCCCCACGCTGCCCTTTGAGGCACGTCAGTCACTGCGCACGCTCGCGGAGTGGGAGGAGCACGAGCCAGGTGCGATTGCGATGAGTGCGCTTACTGGCGCGGGTCTTGAGGATCTTCGTGCGCGCGTACGCGATCTTGTGACTGGTGGACCGCGTCGACGATCCATTCGTATTCCCATCGCAAATGCTCGGCTGATCGATGTGATTGAGAAGCGTTGCACGGTCGTCGATCGCAACTACACCGACATCGATGTCGAGCTCATCGCCGAGATCGGTGATCGTCAGATCGAGGCGCTCTTGCCGTTGGGCGAGGCATTTCTCGTCGACGGCGTGGATCCGCGCCCGAAGCAGGCATCCTGGGGTGTGCGTGATGCGCGGCGTCGATCACCGCATCTTGCCGCGCCGGCCGCTCTCGATGCGCTCGCTGCGGATACCCAATCCGCCGAAACAACCGACGACGAGTGAACCTGCGCTCGTTTGTGAGGACTTGCCTTAAGCAAATACATCGCGCGCCATCTGCACTGCGCGTGCCGTGCTTGTGCGCGTCCCGCGTTCACGCAGGAATAGCAGCGGTCCGCTGTCGAGCGCCAAGGCCCAGTAGCTTGCGAGCCGCGACTGGTTGCGCATCGATCCCGCCCAGAAGCCGTCGCCGCCGCGCCCGTAAGCCACCAACTCGCCCATGCGCGGCCGCTTGTCCCAGCGCTCGATCTGCGATCCAAGCAGGGCGGTCGCGAACGCCTCGATGCCGCCAGTGCTTCCGCAGACGACGATAAGGTTCTCGCTGCGCGGCATGAACTGCGCGAACGCCTTGCGCAGCGTCGACTGGAATCGAGGCACATGGTCATCGAAGCTCGAGGAAAGATCGGCGACGAGTTCAATCGCGCGTCCCGTCGATGGCGCGATCACGCGCAGGCGGGCAGCGGTGCGGGATTCAGCGTCGCGAAAGGTGATTTCGTCGCCAACCGAAGCCTGAAGCGCAAACTCGTTCGCTTCGGTGAGCGCGGTTTGCAGCGCTCGGCCACGAAGGTTTTTCGTGACCGAAAGCGCGATCACCATTGCGCGCTCGATCGATTCGAGCGCGCGCCAAGCGTTGGGAATAACGATGGGCGCATCGTGCAGCGTAGAATGCGGGGCGCGCTTCACATGCACGCACAGCACTGCGCCATCCTTGCGCGCACGAAAGTCGACATGTTTGCCCGTCGGAGTCTGAACCTCGTGCTCAATCTCGCAACCCTCTTCGAGAAGCCGAGCCGCAACCATCATCTCAGCCGCAATCGAGCGCGCGCGATCGAGCTCTGCCGGTGTGCACGCCGACGAAGCCAGTCGAATGCCGGCTTCGTCGAGTTTGCGGCGAAGACTTCGCAGAGTCTGGGGGTCGATTTGCCTTCGCCACCGTGCATCGAAGTCCGAAAAGCGACGGGAGAGGTCCGCCACCAACGGGCTCAGAATGGCGCGGTCGTCTTGGCGGCGGGACATGAGTGGTTTATCGGCTTTCTTGGCTCCATACGCAAGGTGCAGCCGCGGCGTAGCGCGTGTCGCGCGGGTTGCGCGGGTGTCGAGCATCGATCATTGCACTTTCCCAACAGCCATCGCGCACGATCGGTCGCGGACACGCCGACACAAGCGGTGAAGGAGACACACTATGCGAATCGGAGAGATGCTCGTCCGTATGGGCGTCCTGAATCGCGAGCAAATCGAGGCCATCCTCGATGAGCAGCAGTCGGGAAACGAAGCTTTTGGAGCGATTGCCGAGCGCATGTTCGGCATTGCACCTGACACAATCGAGCGTGCCTGGATCGAGCAGACCCAGGAGCGCGCAACAATCTTTGACCCTGATCGCGGCGTCGATGACGATGCTCGCGAATTGGTGGTTCGGCGACAGGCGTGGCAGTTCGGAATCGTTCCGCTGCGCCTTGATGATGGATATCTGATCGCCGCGACGAGCCGGAAGCAGCTCCCGCGTGCGGTCCGTTTCGCAACCCGCGTCCTCGGAATGCCAGTGCAATTCGAGATCGCCGAGGATGCAGAACTTTCGCAGTTGCTCACGCACCAGTATCCCATCAAGGGAATGGACAAGAGCATCTTCGAGGGCGGTGCATTCAGCGGGCTGTTCGGTCGTAAGGCGGCTTGACAGCACCGCGGGTTCGGCTAATCTTCCGAACCCGCGGTTGACGCGGAGAGCCAACTTAGCTCAGTTGGTAGAGCATCGCATTGAAAATGCGAGTGTCCCCGGTTCAAATCCGGGAGTTGGCATAGAGAACGCACACAGCCCGCTTTTGGCGGGCTGTGTGCGTTTTCGTGGGTTGAGCGGGCGCAACTACGGCTGCTTCCTCTGGGGTTCGTGCGCGGGCGCCCTCCGTCGGTAGCGTTACATCGGCGTCGCGTGCAGGAATGCGCGTTTAGGCGAGCAGTTCGCCAACGAGTCGCAGTGGAATCGGTCGACCGAGGTGTTCCCTTCGGATTTCCAAGCGACCAGCGGCACGCTCTTCTTCGAGCGCGCCAAGAAGTTGCTCGACGATCCAAAGGCGAATCGGACGCGAGCCGTCATATGCAACGAGTCCGCCCTTTCCCTCGCGCGACATGCGCTCGAGTTGCGTCCAGTAGCGGCGTGTCCAAGTGAGGGCGAGCGTCTCGGGCAATCTCGAGAAGGCCGCGCGCGTCATTGAAGGCTCCGCGAAGACCCACAGTTCGTTCCACGCGTTGGCGCGACCGAGACAGCAGGCCGTGGCGACGGCGAGGTCGGCAACGCAGGGCACCGGCTTGAGCAAGTTGCCGCGCTCGATGCGAGGAAGTGCGAGGGCGTGGGCGTGGCGCGCAACATCGTCGCCACTCACGCGGTAGCGCGCCGCCAGTGGGGCGGCATCGCGGAAGAAGGCGCGCAGCAAGCGCGAACGATGTTCATCCCAGTCACTGGTGAGCATCGCGGCGGCGTCCTGCTCGGCGACACGGCGCGCGGCGATCTTCGCGCTCGGTCGCGCTGCGATTGCCTTCAATTGCGGGGTTTCCGCAATGTCGGCGCGCGATCCGATCTCTCGGTCGCACGGATCATCGTGTCGTTCATCGTTCATCAATCGTGTCCTCGTCCGCGGCGTGATGGTCAATCGCAATGTAACCAAGCGCACGCTGCCCACAGCATGGCCGAACCGAAAAATTTCAAATCGAATCGCCTTCTCAGACCTGCGTGATGATCATGTTTCCAAGGAGCGAGGATCTGATATCGCGCAGCGCGCCGAACTTCGCGCGCCATCCATCGAGCTCCGCGCGGTCAAATGCGAGTGTGATATCTCGCTCACAAGGGTCCGCTTCATCGAGTCGCAAACCGAGTGCGTTGATCGCGACCGATCCACCTGCATATTCATTGGACGGATCGCGGCCACATCGATTGGCAGCGATAACGCAGGCTTGATTTTCAATCGCGCGCGCGACCAATAGTGTTCGCCAGTGTTGGTGGCGAACTATCGGCCACGCTGAACTCACAGTAAAAACCTCAGCGCCCGCGCGAGCAGCGATTCGCCACAACTCAGGGAAGCGCAAGTCGTAGCACACCAACGGACAGATCTTTGCAACACCGATATCAATCACGCAGAGCTCTGTGCCGGCCTCAAAACAATCGCGCTCGCTGGGGAAAAGAAAGTTCTTGCGGTAGATCGATTTCACGGTGCCATCAGGCCCAATGACCATCGCGCTATTCGAGAATTTGCCGCCGCCGCGACGCTCGCCGAAGCCCGCCTGCAGCCAAACTCCACGCGCGCGTGCAATCGACGAGAACCAATCGACAGAGTTCTCGGCCAAGCTCAGCGCGGTGATATCGGTGGTCCAAGCGGTCTCGCACATCTCCGGAAGCACCAGATAATCCCCTGGTTGAGCGTCGAGCTCATCGATGCGACGGGATATCCGCTGCCGATTTGCGACAACATCGTGCCACACTGGATCTGTCTGAATCGCGATGAACCTCATGTCCGCAGCGTAACGCGAGGCGTCACAAGCATGCAGAAATCGTCGAGGAACCCAATCCAGTCAAGCGCCAGTCAAGCGCCAGTCAAGCGCCACTCACGACGCCACTCACGACACCCGCAACCAGTTGCGAAGACGTCGAAGCAACGCTTCGACAACACCCGCAACCAGTTGCGAAGACGTCGAAGCTTCGCTTCGACAACAGTCGCAACTGAAAAGAAGGAAGGGAGACCAACGGGGATCGAACCCGCGACAGCCGAAACCACAATCCGGTGCTCTACCAACTGAGCTATGGCCTCCGTAAGCGCGGAAAGATACTCGAAACAGGGGGCGCAGGTCAACGGGAAGATTCATGGGCTTGCGCGAATGGTCTGCTACTATCCGACGCTTCGACCCGGCTCGACCCGCGTGTGGTCCGATGAAATTGCGGCCGGATCGCTGATTTGCTGAGCACTCTCGAGACGACATCGACATGGCACCCATCACCCTCCCGGTTCAGTTCGGTTCCGCCAAGCTTCACGCCAATCTTTCGATCGCCTCGCTGGTCGAGCTTGCGCTTGCGCGCGGCGAAGGACAGTTGGCCGCCAATGGCGCCCTCCAGTGCGATACTGGCGAGCGCACTGGTCGCAGCCCCGACGACAAGTACCTCGAGGACTCCGCGGGAATTCGCGCGAACATCAACTGGGGCAAGGTCAATCAGCCCATCTCGCCTGAGCACTTCGAGAAGCTGAAGGCCGCCGCGCTCTCGCATCTGAACGCGCAGCAGAACATCTTCCGATTCGACGGATATGCCGGCGCCGATCCGAAGTTCCGCCTCAAAGTCAGCGTGTTTACCGAGAAGGCCTGGCACTCTCTCTTCGCCAAGACGCTGTTCATCAATGTTCCCGACGCGGAGATGCCGTCGTTCAAGGCTGACTGGACGATCATCAACGCTTGCTCGATGAAGATCACCAATCCTGCTGATTTTGGCTTGAAGACGCACATCGGCATCGTGCAGAGCCTTGAGAAGAAGACGGTCGTCATCGTCGGCAGTGAGTATGCGGGCGAGATGAAGAAGTCGATCTTCTACGCGATGAACTACGACCTTCCTGACATGAAGGTCTTCCCGATGCACTGCTCGTGCAATGTGGATCGCAAGGACTCGTCGAATGTCGCGCTTTTCTTCGGACTTTCCGGCACGGGCAAGACCACGCTTTCAGCTGATCCCAATCGCGATCTCGTTGGCGACGACGAGCATGGCTGGTCGGACGCGGGCGTCTTCAACATCGAAGGCGGCTGCTACGCCAAGTGCATCAAGCTTTCCAAGGAAGGCGAGCCCGAGATCTGGAACGCGATTCGCTTCGGCTCGGTGCTTGAGAATGTGGTGATGGATCCGGTGACGCGCGTACCCGACTACGACAGCGCGAAAAAGGCCGAAAACACCCGCGTAACCTATCCGGTGAACTTCATCGCCAACGCGAAGATCCCCTCGATCGCGGGCCATCCGAAGAATGTTGTCTTCCTCTCCGCCGACGCATTCGGCGTCCTGCCGCCAGTTTCGAAGCTCTCGCCCGAGCAGGCGATGTATTACTTCCTCAACGGCTACACCTCCAAGTTGGCTGGAACCGAAGCTGGAGTGAAGGAGCCGCAGCCGAACTTCTCGCCGTGCTTCGGCGGGCCGTTCCTTCCTCGCCCTCCGATGGTCTACGCAGAAATGCTCGCCGAGCGCATTAAGAAGCATGGCGCCCATGTGTGGCTGTTGAACACTGGTTGGACGGGCGGCCCATACGGCGTCGGAAACCGTTTCAAGCTTTCATACACCCGCACCTTCGTGACCCGCATCCTCGACGGTTCGCTCGCAAAGGTTCCGTTCGAAACCCATCCGATCTTCGGTCTGCAAATGCCGACCGCGGTTGAGGGCGTGCCGAGCGATGTGCTCAATCCGCGCAACACATGGGTTGGCGGACCGGGGGCCGACAAGGCCGCGTACGACGCGAAGGCCACTGAACTGGCGAAGAAGTTCCGCGAGAACGAGAGCAAGTTCAAGATGACAGCTGAAGTCATCGCCGCTGGTCCACGCGTCTAAACGGTCGTTGTTGCGGCGGCGATTAGGCGAAGGCGAAGCCAAGAGGAATAGGCGAAGCCAAGAGGAGTAGGCGAAGCCAAGAGGAACAGCACATGGCCATTTACTTCTTCCAACTCGACGCCCACGGAACTCCTTGCAATCTCGGCCGCACGCTCCGTGCATTTGGTCAGCAGATCAAGCTGATCGATGTCCACAACGCGTCGACGCTTCCTCTCGACCTCGATGAGGTTCACGGAATCATCGTCTGCGGTGGCGGTGCGTCGTTGACCGCTTCAAGCGGCACCGTTGAGTCGTTTGTGCGTGGGGCGGCCAAGGCGGAGATTCCGATGCTGGCCATCGGCTCAGGCGCGCGCCTGGTTGCTCGCGCGCTTGGCGGAGAAATCAGCCCATGCTCGGAACGCGGCGTGGTCAACGCGAAACTCAACGCCGTCGGTCGTGAGGAGCCCTTGTTTGCGGGCCAGCCGTGGACCTGCGAACAGGCAGTATGGAACGACGAGTGCGTCACCAAGCTTCCCGAGGGCGCGAAGGCGTTTGGATCGACGCCGTCGGCGAAGTTTGCGGCGTGGGGCCTCGGTCCATGGATCGTCGCCATCGACTGGCACCCCGAATGGGATGCCAAGGAGATCGCCGAATGCGCGCATTCTAAGGAGATCGCCGAATGCGCGCATTCTCAGGGCGCGATTTCCGCGGCAACTGTCTCAAGCATCGAACGACTGGGTCGACTCTTCGCCGAGCGCGTCAGCATCATTCTGATGCCGGTGGATCGCATGTCGTCTGGCCGAGTGCGTGATTGAACGACTGCGCGTCTACGCGTGAGCGCCGCAACCGAGATCGCGTTGC
>QWPT01000018.1:0-29122 GCA_003671075.1 Planctomycetota bacterium | reverse complement strand
CATCATTCACGCAACACCCATCATTCACGCAACACCCATCATTCACGCAACACCCATCAAACGGTGACAGTCGCGCGGCCGTGCTTCACAGCGACTTTGCGGGCAACGCTGGCGATGCTGGCTGAATCAAGTCCCGCTTCGGCAAGCTGATCGTCGCGCTCGCCTTGGTAGACCCAACTGTCGGGCATCGCCAGACGGGTGATGTTGCGGGTGTCGCAGCGACGCTCGTTGCAGGCTTCGAGCAGGCACGATCCAAAGCCACCGCGAATCGAATGGTCTTCGATGGTCACGATGGGAATTCCGCGAGCGATCAGGCTTGAAACGAGATCAATGTCGATGGGCTTGGCGAAGCGCGCGTCATAGACATCGGCATTGATGCCGTCCAGCGCCAATTCGCGCGCGGCGTTGGCGGCGGCGATGGTGCAGGTGCCGTAGCCGATGAGCGCAACTTGCGCGTCGGTGTGCGTGATCAACGCACGCGCCTTGCCCTGCACGAAGGGCGGACAAGCCTGGTCAGCAAACATCGGACTGACGCTGTCGCGCGGATAGCGCACGGCGGAAAGTCCATCGTTGTAGTTGGCCATGAACTCAATCGCTGCCTTGAGGCTTGGCTCGTCCATGGGCGCAAGCAAGCACGCCTTGGGCAGGGTGGCGAGCAGAGCGATGTCGCAGAAGCCGTGGTGTACGGCGCCGTCGCCACCGACGAAGCCAGCGCGATCGAGGCACAGACGAACTGGCAGCCCTTGCAGCGCAGATTCTTGGAACGCCTGATCAAACGCGCGCTGCAGGAATGTCGAATACACCGCAAAAAACGGCTTCCAACCCGTCTTCGCCAAACCAGCCATCATGTCGAGCGCGTGGCTCTCGCAGATACCGGTGTCGAACACGCGGTCGGGGAAGCGGTTTATGACCTTCGAAATTCCCGTGCCATCGGGCATGGCGGCGGTGCAAGCAACGACCTTGGCGTCGCGCGTCATCAGGTCGCCGAGGATTTCGCCAAACGCGCCAGTGAAACTGCGCGCGCTCTTCTTGAGCTCGACGCGGCAGCCTTCGCTCACCAACTCCTCGCCGTCGTCATTGGTCATCGTGAACGGGCTGGGCGAGTGGAACGCCGTCGAGTCGCCCTCGGCGAACTTAAAGCCCTTGCCCTTGACCGTCTTCACATGCAGCACCATCGGGCCATCGAAATGCTTGGCCTCATTGAGTACATCGATCAGGGTGGGGATGTCGTGTCCGTCGATCGGACCAATGGTCACAAGTCCAAAATGCTCGAACCACGCGCCCTCACTGACGCAGGTCTTCGAAATCTCACCGAGCTTGTGATAGACCTCGGCCATGCGCTTACCGCCAGGAACAACCTTAGAAAGCCCCTTGGCAGCCTTCTTGAATTCGCCGTAGGTGTGCGAGATACGCAGGCGATCGAAGTACGCCGCCATCGCGCCTTGCGGCTTGGCGATCGACATGCCGTTGTCATTCAGGATCACCAGAAACTGCCGCTTGAGCGTGCCTGCGTTGTTCAGGCCTTCCATGGCAACGCCGTTGACGATCGACGCATCACCGATGATGGACACCACTCGGCGGCCGTTGGGATTCGTGTCGCTAAACCCTTCGCCGTTGAGCGTGTCGCCACGCGCCATGCCGACGGCGGTGGAAATCGCAGTACCGGCGTGACCGACGGAAAACAGGTCGTACGGGCTCTCGCGCGGCTCAGGAAACCCTGACATTCCGCCGCGTTGGCGCAGTTTTGCCAACAGCGGATAGCGACCAGTGAGCAACTTGTGCGGATAGCACTGATGCCCGACATCGAAGAGCAGGCGGTCGTGCGAGAAGTCGAAGACGCGATGCATCGCGATCGAAAGCTCGATCACTCCGAGGTTGGGTGCCAGATGCCCGCCCGAGCGCGCGACTTGCTCGCAGATCGCGGTTCGCATTTCGCCAGCAAGCTGGGCGAGTCCCTCCATGGAGAGATGGCGGATGAGTTCGGGCGACGACAGTGTGGGCAGGATCTTCGAGGGCACGGGTGATTCCATATGCGTCGTTACGTGAACGGATGTCCCGTACATCGAGGCGTCGCAAGGGTTCGTTGATAGTATCGGCGGCCGCTGCGCGACCCGTCGAATTTGCAATGAAATCAAGGTTTTCGGTCGTTCGGTTACTTCGTCCGTTCGGCGAGGAACTCAACGAGTGCCGTCAGCCGTTGGCTACGCGGACCTAGCGGCGCGATCGCCTCGAGCGCCTCGTCGCGCAGTCGCACTACTTCCCGTCGGCTGCCGTCGATCCCGTGCACTCCCGGGTATGTCAGCTTTCCAGCCTCCGCGTCTTTGCCCGTCGCCTTGCCCGCATGCTCCGCTGACTCGGTCGCGTCGATCAGATCGTCGACGATCTGAAACATCAGTCCGATCGCTCGGCCAAACCTGGTCAGTCGCATCAGTGTGTCAGCGTCGGCGCCAGCGCAAAGCGCGCCCATCCGACAGGAACACTCCAGCAGCGCGCCCGTCTTGTTGTGATGGACCATCTCGAGTTTGGTCCGTTCGCTCATTCCCTCGGCAAAACCCTGCAAAGTGTCGTAGACCTGCCCGGAAATCATGCGAACCGTCGCGTCGAGCAGCGCGGCGGCGATCGGAGCGCGGCTCTCCGTCCTGGTGCATTGCGCGGCGGCAATTGGCGCGAGCGCGAGCAGACAATCGCCCGCCAAGATCGCCATCGCCTCGCCAAAGGCGATGTGGCAAGTCGGCTTGCCCCGGCGCATCGAGTCGTTGTCCAGGGCAGGCAGGTCGTCATGCACGAGGCTAAACGCATGCACGAATTCAATCGCAACCGCCGCGGGCATCGCATCAACCACATCGCCGCCAGCCGCGCGCGCACTTTCAAGAACCAGCATTGGGCGAAGCCGCTTGCCGCCGGCCAACACCGCGTGCAGACATGCGCCACGCAGATTTTCCGGGAGATCCTGCTCGCTCAGAAAGCGTGCAAGCGCGTGTTCGATTGCTTCGAGCAGCCGCGGGTCGAGCGGCACGCTGGTCGAGTGAGGTCGAGCGGGAGTGGCGGACATTGCGTGGCGAATGTACCTCATTCGAACGCCGATTCCCACGCCCACGCGTCGCCCGTTAGGATGCGCCGATGCAGGGTTTCTGGGATTTCTTCACGGTCATGGAACGCGGCGGCTTCGTCATGTGGCCGCTCTTGGCCATTAGCGTGGTCGCCGTTGCCGTCACACTCGAACGCGCTTGGTTCTGGTTCAACTTGCACTCTGGACGCGAAACACTGCGCTATCGGCAGTTGCTCAGCGCATTTCGCAATGGCGATCGCTCGAAGGCGGAGTCGTTGTTGCGAAATCCGGGTGGTGTCTATGACCAACTCGCGCGGCGCATGCTCGAGGACGGCCCCGACGACGCCACCGCCATGGAGCAGATCGAGGAAATTCGCATGCAGACCGAACGCTTCTCTAGCGTACTTTCGACCATCGTGACCGCGAGCCCGATGCTCGGCATTCTCGGAACGGTTTCCGGCATCATTCAGTCGTTCGAGTTGCTCGGCGGCAACCAATCCATCATTGACCCCAACGATGTCTCGGGCGGAATCGCCGAGGCGCTTATCACCACCGCGGGCGGGCTGGTCGTCGCGCTGTCGGCGCTGTTCCCCTACATGATCTTTCGCGTCCAATCCGACCGCGCGCTCGGACGCTTCGAAGCAATCGTGACGGCGGCCAAGCAGGGGCTCGGGCCGACGCGCAACTGGTCGGTGCGCAAGTGAGGCCGAGCCCGTGCCGTGGATTTGCGGCCGCGCCTGCTTGTTTGGCTGCGTTTGTGCTCACGGTTGCTGTCGCCGCCGAAGCGGCCGACGACGGACCTTCGCAATTTGTGCGCAGTTCGTCACGCGACGGATTCACCAGCTTTGAAACCGGTTCGCGTGCCTACCGCCACCCTGATGGCAGCGGCCCGACCGTCTCGCTCGTCGGTGCGGTCCACATTGGTGATAAGAGCTACTACGACAAGCTCGTCGAGCTTCTCGAGACCCATGATGTCGTGCTTTACGAGAGTGTTCTTCCGCGCGGCGCGTTTGGAACTGGCGGCGGCGACGACCTCGAACGCCAGCGCAGCACTCAGGACGCGATGCTTTTTCTGCGCGGACTGATGGCCGAGTTTGTCCGTGCCAACGGCACCGTTCCCGCGTCGCTCACCGAGCTTCGCGCCTTCATTGTCGGACGCGACACTCGATTGGCGCGGCCATTGGACCTTGCCCGCGTTGACGCATGGGGAAGCGCGCTCGACTATCACCGCACTGGGCCGCTCGCCTTTCAACTTGCCTCGCTCGGTTCCAACGCGAGCATGGGAGGCAGGGATTTCGAGCTCGATCTCGTGCTCGATCAACTTCCAGCGCGTGTCTTGGAGAAGATCGCAAAGGCCAGCGCCGACACCAAGCACGAAGAACGCCGCGACCTCTATGGCGAGCTTGCGGATGCGCTTGATACCAACCTGCAAGTGCGATCAATAAACTACGACCGAGCCACCTGGCTTCCCGCTGATCTCCCGATGGAGGAGCTGCTTGACCGGCTTTGGAAGCGCGGCGAGCGAAGCGCGACTCTCGAAATGCTGTCGAGTCAAAACGGGTTGCAGCAGGGCATCGTCCGCTTTCTGCTGTCGTTGGTTTCGAAATCGCCCGCCTTCAAGAAGATCGTCATTGAAGCGATGGGAACTGCTGGTGCTGCTGCATCTGGCCGAAATCGAAGCGGTCTCGGCGCCGTTGACGAGCGGATAATTCTTGATGAGCGCAACGACGCTGTCATCGAGCAACTGCGCGCGCTTCTCGCGCAAACCGATGCGCCCAAGTCGGTGGCGATCTTTTACGGCGCCGCCCATATGGGTGACTTCGAGTCGACGCTCCGCGAAGAATTCGCCCTCGAACCAGCAGAAACACACTGGTTTCGCGCGATGGCTGCCGAGGAATGGAGCGCAGGCAAGATCGATGCGCGCATCAAGAAACTTCAGGCAGATCGCGAGGCCATGACCACGGCCGATCCTGCGGGCGCGTATCCAGCGTGCGAACGCGTCGATACACGGATCGCCGAGTTGCAAGAACGCCGCGCGCGCATTCAACCGAGCGGCTGATCATGCGGCTGATCATGCGGCTGATCGTGCGACTGATCATGCGGCGATCAGTTGTCTGGATGAGAGAAGTTGATCGGGTCGGTCGAGTAGCCCGCGTTGTTCATCCAACGGCTCTGGTCCATCAGCTCGCGCAGACCCTGCGCCGATGTCGACATATCCGCGCGTACCGTCGGAACCGTGTTCTTGATCCGGCGCAGCGGCACGCACTCTGGTTCGAAGATGTCCATGCCCGCGCCACCCTGGGTGAGCACGATGTTTGATCCGGTGATCGGGTCTCGAACCTGCGGCGCGCTGGTGAACAGTTGCGCCACCGTTCTGACAAACCCGCCCACATCGCCGAGTTCGCCCATGTTGGCACTGGCGTGCTCAATCAGCAGCAGGCTGGCGCCGTCGCTCGAACCCCAGATGTCGGTGGTGCCGAGGCGGTGGGGAACAATCCATGCGGCGCCGCGCGCGAGTTCATTTGGGTTCTTGATGAATCCGGGCTGCGCTGCGTAACTCGCGCCAAACACAATCATGTCGCTCGGTCGTTGAATCTGACTCAGCGCGCGCGCAACCATCTCCTGCTTCGCAACCAACTGGCCGGGCGCCCTGAAGTAACCCGTGCTGGAGAAGCGCATCTTCGCAACGCCGGCTTGGCTGGTCCACCATCCGCCGAGGTAGTTGGCGTTGTAGCCAAACGCGGGATTATTCGCGATTTCCGCCGGCGGAATCAAACTGGTCTGCTCGTACTCGGCGATGTAGTCGTACATCAGCGAGCGATCGTGATCGAGAAACGGCAGCAAATGGTAGGGATAAGTGCGGGCGAACTCAGGTGGCACGCGGTCACCAGAGCGGTCGCGCGCCTTGATCTTCATCGACGCCTGCACGCCGTCATCCATGTAACCGATCATGGCGCGATCATCGTTCTGATTTGCGTATTGCGTCCAAGCAGTGCCGATCTGCTTGAGATTGCTCAACGCCTTCGTCTGTCGGGCCGTCTTTCCCGCCTGCACAATGCCGACCGAAACGATGGCCAACAGAATCGAGATGATGCTGATCACCACGAGAAGCTCGACGATCGTGAAGCCGAGCGGCGCTGAACGGCGCGAGCGAGAGAAAGCGGGGCGGTGCCGAGTGGTCATGCGGTGTCTCCAAGGCCCGCAACGCAGGCTCGTGCCACTATACGGAAACATGCACCAATCGGAGGCAACTCCGTGGGCAGTCGAGTGCAAACCCGTTTGGACTCGCGTCTTCAATTCGGCAACGGCGCGGCGGGAAGGGTCGAGAACGGCGCCTCACCCCGAAGCCTGCGCGCGATGTCGGCCATGATGCGCGGATCGTCGAAGGCCTGCATGTGCGCCCATTGGCCGCTCGGCGTCGGCAACCACCAAAGCGCGGTGCCCTCGGGGGCCGCGAATTCCTCGCCCACCGTGATGTCGTCGAGCCGGGTGTAGCAACAAAGATCGTACTTTCGCCGAGCCGTTCGCAGCCGTTGAATGAAGTCGGATGTCGTCTTCATGTCCTCGCTTTGCGGGGTTCCGAGCGGGATTCCAGCAAGCCGCGCTCCCTCGTGGGGCGTGCAGATGGTGAAGAGTCGTCGGATGGGAAGTCGCCGACCCGCGGCATCGATGATGGCGGCGTCGCGGGCAACCAGTCCGCCCATCGAGAACGCCACCACATCGACTTCGGGCAACTCGTCGACCGAAACGCCGAGATGCAGCGCCGCTTCACTCAGCAATTTCTGTCGGGCGCCCGGGAAAGTCGATTCATCGAAGAAGTCGACTTCGATCACCATGCCGACGGTCGTTGGGCCGATCGCACGAACGATCGCCGCGCTGGAGACTGCTGGGTCGCCGATCCCCGACACGACGATCACTGCACGCTCGAGCGCAACTGGCGATTCGGCCATCCGCCGAAGGTCGCTCTCAGCCTCCGCATGCGTCAACGGGAACGACGGATTCGGTTCGCGATAAGGAAGCGCGCAGCCGCCGAGTACGCAGACGCCGAGTGAGCAAATGAGCATCGTGGCAATGGATGCTTGTTCGAGGACATTCATGACTTTGCTCATGATCCGACTCATGATCCGACTCATGATCCTGCTCATGATCCGAATCATGATCCGATTCATGATCCAATTCATGAGGTCTTTCCAATAGTGACCTGCTCCACGAGGCCTGCGCGGATCTTGCCCGCGCCTGAGCCGAGCTCGCCGATCGGGTCGGGCGGAACGATCTCGACCAACTTCTCGCCGAGCTTCGCCTCGCCGCGGAGGACTTTCGCCTCGAATTCGCGGCATTCCTGCAACAATCGATCGAGAATCTCCGCCTCGGGAACATTCGCTACTCGCTGGCCCTGGACATAGATGATGCCTCGCCGGTCGCCGGCAAACACTGCGACATCAGCGCCCTCGGCCTCGCCTGGTCCGTTGACCACGCAGCCCATGACCGCCACCTTGATAGGCAGCGAAATCTCCGGCATGAGTTTGCGCTCGACCTCTTTGACCAGCGTGAACAGATCAACCTGGATGCGTCCGCAAGTGGGGCAGGCGATGAGCTCGACTCCCTTGCGCGTGCGCTTTCCGAGGCAATACAGAAGTTCGAGTCCGTCCTTCACTTCGTCGATGTGGTCGCTGGCGTAGGAGATGCGCAGCGTGTCGCCAATTCCATTGGCGACCAGCGTCGAAAGTGCGGCGATCGAACGGATCGCGCCAGTGTCGCGCGGCCCAGCGTGCGTGACGCCCAAGTGCAACGGGTAGTCGAAACGCTTGGAAATCTCGGTGTAAACATCGATCACCATCGAAGCGTCCATGGACTTGGCGCTGATGGTGACATCGTGAAAGTCGCGCGCCGCGAAGATATCGAGGTACTCCTCGAGCTTGGCGATCATGAGCGCGAGCATGTGGCCGGACTTGTGGTCGGCGAAGAATTTGCCCAGTTCCTCGGCGCGGCGCAGCTTGTCCTTGCGCTCGATGATCGAGCCTTCGTTGACGCCGATGCGAATCGGGATGCCGCGTTCCTTGCAGGCGTCGATCACCTGGTTGACTTGGTCGCGGTCGCTGATGTTGCCGGGGTTGAGGCGAATCTTGTGCACGCCCGCTTCGACGGCCTCGAGGGCACGCTGGAAGTGGAAGTGCACATCGGCCACGATCGGAACCGAGACCTGCTTCATGATCTCGACCAACGCCTCGGTGTCCTTGCGCTCAGGCACCGCCACTCGCACTATGTCGACGCCCGCCGCGGCGTAGCGCTCGATTTCCTTTACGCACGCATCGATGTCGTGCGTGTAGCCCGCCGTCATGGTCTGTACGGAAACTGGTGCGTCGCCGCCGATTCGAATTCGGCCAACGCGGTCATCACCAACGGTCACTTGACGGGTTTTTCGACGGGGATACATAGGTCGCGAGTATAGAGCGGTTCCTGAACGTAACGGCAAACTTACTGTAGAGTGACCGAGTCCAGCTCATCCCGTGGACTGACCATCTCCAGAGGAACTCATGACGCAAACCGCACTCGCCCCGTACGTTCGATCTCGCCTTTCAATCATGATGTTCCTTCAGTACGCCATTTGGGGAGCTTGGCTGCCCGTGCTGTACTCGTTCCTTTCTGGCCACCTGCAGTTCAGCGGAACTCAGATCGGCTATTGCTTTTCCGCAGGTGCGATCGGCGCGATCCTCGGGCCGTTTCTCGCGGGGCAATTGGCCGACCGTACCTTCGCAACCCAGAAGATCCTCGGCGTCAGCCACCTCATCGGAGCCGTACTGGTTTACCTGATGGGCATCACGGGTGACTTCAACTACTTCATCGCCTTGTCGGCGATCTACGGCCTTGTCTACGCTCCGACGATGGCGCTCACCAATTCGCTCGCTTTTGCGCATCTGCCCAATCGCGATGCGGATTTCGGCCCGGTGCGGGTTTGGGGAACCATCGGTTGGATTGTGGTCGGCATCACCGTCGGTCAGATCCTGTTCCGCTTCCACACTCCCGATGGCAACGCTGAAGCTGTGACCGCCGCGCAGAACGCGGGACGCGCAGTTGCGTTCCAGATCAGCGCGGGACTGGGTTTGGTGATGGGGCTCTATTGCTTCACGCTTCCCAATACGCCGCCGTCGAAGGGCGCCGCGCAGAACACCGCTTGGCTTGAGGCCCTCGGCGCGATCTTCAAGCAGCCGCTGCTGGTGCTGTTCGCGTTGGCGATTCCTGTCAGCATCATTCACCAGTTCTACTTTGTGCAGGCCGACGCGTTCATCGGCGGAGTTCAGGCTGCATCGGGCAAGGACTCGTGGTTTGACCAGTTGATCAAGCAGGTCTTCGGCGTCGGTGGCGGCCTGATGACCATCGGTCAGATGACCGAAATCATCGTGTTGGCAGCGATGCCGTTCCTGACCGGTTGGTTCTCGCGCAAGCGTCTGCTGCTCATCGGCCTCTGCGCCTACGCAGCCCGCATGGCGCTCTGGGCCTACGCGCCGCATCTGGCGGCATGGACCGGCAGTTCCGAACTTCCGTTCGTGATCGCGGGCATCGCGCTGCACGGATTCTGCTTCGGTTGCTTCATCTTCGTCGCCTTCATGATCGTCGACGAGAACACCCACCCCGACATCCGTGCCACGGCGCAGAACTTGTTCAACCTCGTCATCGTGGGCATCGGCACCATCGTCGGCAGCATCGTTGCCGCAAACATCGTTGGCGACTGGGCCAAGGCCAGCGGCAAGATGGATTACGAGAAGCTCTTTAGCGTTCCGATGTACATGGCGATCGGCTGCATTGTGATTCTCGTCCTGCTTTACCCAGGAAAGAAGAAGAGCGCGTAAACGATGGGCAGCGAAGCGAACATCTCCGATGTCGCTGCCCTGGAGGATTTCCGGCGCGCGCTGATTCGATTCCGTGAAGACATGGGTATCGCCATCGCCGAGGCCGACAGTGAAATCAAGTCCACATTTATCTGGCTCGAACGGGACCGCGTGCTGCACTGGCGGCGCGCGGTCCCGAGGCTTGAGGAGGAACTCACCTCCGCCAAGCTCGCGGTGCTCCGCAAGGAAATGCAGACGATGGGAACGGGCCAGCGTCCGTCCACCATCGATGAGCGCAAGACCGTCGACCGCATGAAGCGAAAGGTCGAGGGCGCCCGTGATCGTCTGGAATGCACCAGGCGCTGGATCGGCACTCTGCAGCGGGATATATCGCTGTTCAAGGGCGCGATGTCGCCGGTTTCCTCGCTGATCGATCGCGATATGCCTGATGCGATCATCCGACTGCGCAACATGACGTTGGCGCTTGAGGCCTACCTTGCAACCCCAACCGTCGGACTCGCCGAGCAGGTCGAGCGGGCACGGGCGAAGGTGGCGTCCATGCGACGCGCTGGCGAGATCCGGACCGCCGAAGAGGACGCCAAGGACGCGGCCGAGCAACTCGAACTCGAACAGGATGAGCGGGTATTGGCTGCGGCGCGTGACGCGGCCCTGAAGTCGCTCGGCGCTGGTGGGAAGTCGTCAGGAGGATCGTGATGAGGATCATGATGAGGATTCTGCCGTGAGTCTTTCCGATTCCAAGGCGCGCATGATGAGCTCTCACCGCGACCTCATGAACGCGTGGCACCGCGTCAGCGAGGCGTGGCACGACGATACTGCGCGGCATTTTCGCGAACGCTCCATCGAGCCGATCGAACGATCGTTGCGCAGCGCGATGAACGCGCTTGACGCGATGGAAGACACTTTGCGTCGGGTCCGAAGCGAGTGCGGCGATGATGCGCCGTGATTGATCGTGATTGATCATGCCCTGCGTGATTCATACTGATCGCCCCGTTTGATCAGGGTTCTTCCGCAGTAGCGTGTGGATTGCCGCAGGGGTCTGGGTAGACTGCGTGCATGGCCAAGGCAATCGCAGACCCCACGGAACTCCGGCGCTTTGCGCAGGATCTTCACCGATTCAACTCTGAGCTCCAAGGCCAGGTCTCGGGCATGGGAGCCAAAATGGGCTCCTTGCAGGGCACCTGGAAAGATCAGGAGCAGCAGAAGTTTGCTGAGGAGTTCGACCAGACCATGAAGGTGCTGGTGAAATTCCTTCGCGTGTCCGAGCAGCATGTTCCGTTCCTTGTGCGCAAGGCGGAACGGCTTGAGGAATACCTGAAGCAACGCTGATCGGGAAATCATGAACACGCTTTACATCGGCGGTGACTTCGTCCAAGGTGACGCGGCGCCCATCGTGGTGACCAACCCATCGACTGATGTTGTGCTTGCCGAGGTTTCTGGCGCGAGCGGGGCGATGGCCGCGCGTGGCGCCGAGGCCAATGCGCAGGGCGCTCGAGCGATGCGCGCGCTACCCGTGCTCAAGCGCGTTGAGTTGGTGCGGCGGCTCGGGGCGGCGATCCGTGGCGAAGCATCGCAGTTGGCGCTCACGCTGACTCAGGAGAGCGGCAAGCCGATCGTCGAAGCGCGCGGCGAAGTCGAGTACGCGGCGAGCTTTTTCGACAACGCCGCTTCCGCCGCTGAAACGGCGTCGGGCGAGATGCCCGCGTCACGCACGGCCGATCGCCGGATCTTCGTACTGCGCGAGCCAATCGGCGCGACCATCGCGATTACTCCATGGAACTTCCCGCTGGCGATGATCGCCCGCAAGCTCGCCCCGGCGTTGGCCGCCGGTTGTTCGCAACTCGTGAAACCCGCAGAGGAAACTCCGCTCGCGGCACTCGCCTTCGCCAAGATTTTTGACCGCTGCGCGCGTGAGTGCGGCGCGCCTGCAGGGGCGTTCAGCGTGTTGGTCGGGGATGCGCCGACGATTGCACGAGAGCTCATCGGCCACCCCGCCACCCGCAAGTTGACCTTCACCGGCTCGACCGAGGTCGGCCGAATCCTCGCCACGCAGTGCGCGCCCCGTCTCATCAAGACAGCGCTTGAGCTCGGAGGCAACGCGCCGTTCATTGTCTTCGACGACGCCGACCTCGACCGCGCCGTCGAGCAGGCCATGCTCACCAAGTTCCGCTTCATGGGACAGACCTGCATCTCGGCAAATCGTTTCTTGCTGCAGAGTTCGATTGCGAGCGAGTTTCTCCTACGGCTTGAGGCGCGGGTTCGGATGCTGGTCGTCGGCGATCCGATGGCTGAGCACACGCGCATCGGTCCGCTGATCAACGATGCGGCGGTGGAGAAGATCCAGCGGCACGTCCGCGACGCCATCGCCAAGGGCGCGCGCCTGCGCGTTGGTGGCGATCGAGTTGCGATTGCCGGCCTCTCCAATCGTTTCTTCGCTCCGACGATGCTTGAGAACTGCAATCCATCCATGGATTGCGCATGCGAGGAGACCTTCGGCCCGGTCGTGGCCGCCACTTCCTTCGACAGTGAATCTCAAGCGATCGCACTCGCCAACGCCGTGCCCTATGGACTGGCTGGCTATGTGATGACGCAAGATGTGGATCGTCTGTTGCGGGTGGCGGAGGCGTTGGACTTTGGCGTCATCGGCGCCAACGACGGCGCGCCCAGCACCGCGGAAGCGCCCTTCGGCGGACGCAAGGATTCCGGGTTCGGCAGCGAAGGCGGTCACCACGGACTCGACTCCTATGTCGACCTCAAGTATGTCAGTGTCCGCGTCGGCCATGGATAAGCCATGGATAAGCCGCTCCATCAGGGCAAAATCAGGACTTGAGCCAAAAAGAAGCGCGGCACGGGATGTTGCCCGTGCCGCGCTGTATCGCATTCAATGATGTCTGCGGATCATTCGTCCGCGCTCGACAGCTCGCGGTCGCTCTCGGGCTCGCCTTCGAGATCGGCCATGTGACCGGGCAGGAAGCTGGCCAAGCGCTGGCGGCGCACTGGGTGCTGAAGCTTGCGAATGGCCTTCGACTCAACCTGGCGCACGCGCTCGCGCGTGACCTTGAAGATGCGACCGACTTCCTCGAGCGTGTAGGTGTAGCCGTCACCGATGCCGTAGCGGAGCTTGAGGATCTCGCGTTCGCGATAGGTCAGCGTCTTGAGCACATCGTTGATGCGCTGACGAAGCATGTCGCTCGTCGCCGAATCCGATGGGCTGGCCTGACGCTCGTCCTCGATGAAGTCGCCGAAGTGCGAATCCTCGCTCTCGCCGACCGGTCGGTCGAGCGAAATCGGGTGACGCGAAATCTTCATGACTCGGCGCGTCTCCTCGATCGGCATCTTCGCCTTGATGGCGATTTCCTCGATCGTGGGTTCGCGGCCGAGCTCCTGCAGCAGCGCCTTCTGGATGTTGCGCAGCTTGGACATCGTCTCGATCATGTGGACCGGGACGCGGATGGTGCGCGCGTGATCGGCGATCGCGCGGGTAATGGCCTGACGAATCCACCATGTGGCATACGTCGAGAACTTGTAGCCGCGCTTGTACTCGTACTTGTCGACCGCGCGCATCAGGCCGGTGTTGCCTTCCTGAATGATGTCGAGGAAGGGCAAGCCGCGATTGCGGTACTTCTTGGCAATCGAGACCACGAGACGAAGATTGCCGCCAGAGAGGTCACGCTTGGCCTGCTCGTACTCGCCGAACACACGCTGAATGTCGCGCATGCGACGCTCAAATTCGTCCATCGGCTCAAGCACAAGATTGCGCAAGCCGTCGAACTCCTCCTGCATGACATAGACATCCTCAGGGTCGTAGCGATCGGGGTGCTTGTCGGCCTTGACGAGATTGCGCTGCATTTCGCGCATCTTCGAGATGATGCCGAGAAGCTTGCGGTAAAGCGGGATGATGCGGCCCGTACGCAGGCAGCACTCCTCGAGCAGCGTGCCGATGCGACGACGACGAAGCGTCAGCTCGCGCTGAAGCTGGGTCTTCTGGGCAGCGGTGAGACCGCCCGCTTCGAGCTGCTCCCAAGCCTGCTGGTTGAGCTTGAGCAGGCGCTCGATCGTCGGCAGGTTTGCAGGGATGCGCTGCTCAATCTTCTGCTTCGCGTGCGGCTCGGCGGTCGAGATGCGCATGGTCCGGTCGAACGGCAGCTTCTGGGCATGCACATCGCGAAGGATCTTCACCGCCTCGTTGGCGGCGTAGTCGCTCTCGAGCACCTTGCGGCGGAAAATCATGCGCGTGGTTTCGATCTTCTTGGCAAGACGAATTTCCTCTTCGCGCGTCAGCAGTGGGATCGTGCCCATCTGCGTGAGGTACATGCGAATCGGGTCGTCAATGCGCTTCGAGCCTTGTTCGGCGAGCGCCTTTTCAACAGCCGCCTGCATCTCGGTGTCGTCGAGGATGTCCTCTTCGACATCAAAGTCGTCCGGCTCCGGCGCGTCTTCTTCGCCGCGAACTTCGCCTTCGGCAGCCTTCTTCTTGCGCTTGTTCTTCTTGATCTCCAACTCGGCCGCGGCGAGGGCCGCAGCGGAAGGTTGGGCAGGGCCGTTGGAACCAGAGTCCGCGCGGCTCGCCTTCTTCGGATCATCGCGTTGAAACTTCAGGTTGGTCTGAAGCGGCGCGTCGAAGCAGACATAGTGGTTGCGACGAATCTCTACCTCGTCGACCATTTCGATTTGATGCTCACTCATGAAGACGAGCAACTCGTCGATCTTCTCAGGATCGACAAACTCGTCGGGAAGGCAAGTATTTAGCTCCTCGTAACTAATCCAGCGACGGCGAATGCCGTGCTCGACGAGCTCACGAAGGACTGGCGAGGCGAGGTCAAGGGATTCGAGATTCATACTCACGGGTTGCTGCTCCGTCCAACTTCTGGCGCCGGGGATGATCGGCGTTCGAAGATTGCACTCGTTGCTGTAGCGTCGTGACCACGCTCGCGCGCACGCGCAAGTCGCTCCACGGCGTTTCGAATTTCGAAGCCCTTCGCATCGACTTGATGAGAGTCGACGAAACTGGATTCAAGATCACTCTGATCGGTACCGGTCGCAATTGCAGACGATAAGTCCTTCGACTTGTTCGTCGTGTCCACACTCGCGTCGGTACTCGACGCCTCGTTCCGAAGAACGGGGCGCTTCAATCGGGCTCTACGCTCAAGGTTTTCTAGATCCTGCCAGCTGGTGACGACTTCCTCTGCTGCGGTTCGACGGTGACCCGTCATTGATCCATGACTTGACGCAGCCTGCATCAAGTCTTCACCAAATGTATAAAGGTCGGATGCTAGACGTTTCAAGTCGGGTTCGCGGAGTTCACTCAGCAAACTCGCAAAACAAAGCGCCTCACCGCTCTCGGACGCATCGCGGATAGCGGCAAAGATTGCCGAATGCAGAGGGTCCGCAAACTCCATGGGCGCAATGGCTTCGGAGATCGGCAGCATGCCACAGTTCTCGACGCTCACTTTCACACCCGCCAAGGTCGGATCGAGGCAGAGCATGGCGAGCAGCCGCCTCTCCGCACCCAACCGGGCGCGTTGACGAGCCACACTGCCGATTTCCAGGGGGACTTCGACGAACGATCCCTGCGGTGCGTGAGATGTCTGGGGCGCGGTTGCCACGCCCAAGTCCGACGCCGACACTCCACGGGGTCGCATCGTCTGGCAAAGCCGATCGAGGTCGCGCGCCGAAATATCGAAGAGATCGGAAAGGCTCTGGAGGACAAGATGGCGTCGGAGACCGCTCATGGTGTTGACGCCGAGGTCGACAAACTTAGCGAGCGTCGCCTCGATCGCCTGTTGGCGTGCGGAGAGGCCACGGCCAGCGAACTTCGCACGAATGCGCGAGGTCATGAATCCCAGCAGGTCCGTTGAAGACGCCAGTGCGCTGCGGAAGCGCTCGGCTCCACCTTCCTGGCGGAGCAGGTCGTCGGGATCGAGTTGGTCGGGCAGCACGCAGACCTTGATGTCGATGGACTCGGTGAAGAACACCTCGAGCGCGCGATCGGCAGCCTTGAGTCCAGCTTCGTCGCCGTCAAAGAGCAGCACAACATTGTCGCAGAGCCGGCGGAGCACTCGGGCGTGATCACGGGTGAGCGCGGTACCAAGCGTCGCGACGGCGTTGGTGAATCCGCCGCGGTGGCAGGCGATCACATCGGTGTAGCCTTCAGTGATGATCGCCGTCTTGGAGGCGATGATCGAGCGCTTGGCTCGGTCGATTCCGTACAACGCCTTGGACTTATGGAACACCGGCGACTCGGGGCTGTTGATGTACTTCGGCTCTTGCTCGGGATCGAGCCGTCGACCGCCAAAGGCAATTGCGCGCCCCATGTCATCGCGGATCGGAAACACCAATCGGTCACGGAGCAGGTCGACCGGACCGGAACGACCCTGGCGAATGACGCCTGCGAGCACGAATGCATCGAATGACGGAAACGAACTGTTGGGGTTGGCGAGATTCCCGCGAACGCCAGCGATCAGCGCATCGCCAGCGGCAGGGGCTGCGCCGATTGCGAAGGCCTCGACGGTTTCGGCGTCAAAGCGTCGTTTGGAAACTTCCGCACGGGCACGCGCGCCCTTCTGCTCGTCGGCGTAGGAGCGACGGAAAAAGCGGAGCGCAATGTCGTTTGCGCGCATCACATCGTCCCGAGTGGGTTCGCCGTCGCGCCGTTGCGACCGCGCGCCTTCTTGCTCCCATGGCGTGAGCTCGACGCCCGCGCGCTCGGCAAGAAATTTGAGCGCCTCGCGGAACTCGATCTTGTGATAGTTCATCACGAAGTCGATCGCGTTGCCGCCCGCACCACAAGCGAAACACTTGTAGAAACTCTCGGCGCCGAATCCAGACTTGTGCGTGACGACCGCCATCGATGGCGACTTGTCATCGTGAAACGGGCAGAGCCCCACGCTTTCGCGACCCTTCGGACGCAACGCGACGACTTCTCCGACGATCGACAGCAAGTCGGTCGCCGCGAGAACACGGTCGCGATCATCGTTGGGGTAGGTGCCAGCCACTGGTTAGAACTTTCTGAGAAACAAGAAGTCCGTTCAAACAACTTCGATGACGGCCCGGATGAAGCCCGACATCGCTCACGACATCACCTGATACGAAACTGTTACGAAACTGATGCCCAACTGATACGCAGATCGGCGCGCGCGCTCGAAGCGTCTCATGCCAAATAGCCGTAAATCACGGTTTACCAAGCCAACGGAAATATTTTTTCACAGCATGCTGTCCCGATTCATCGCGGGAACTCAAGATCACTTCGATACCAACACCGTCAGGGTTCACACTGGTTTGAAACTCGATCAACAGTGAGATCGGGTAGTCCTTCAAACCAGCATTGCTCGTCCCGAGCCATCAAAACCTATCAACGGCCATCAACGGCCATCACACTAAAAACCAAGACTTCCATCATGCTCGGACCATGACGCAGGTTCATGACGCAGGGTCATGACGCAGGGTCATGAGTCGAGCCGAAAAATCAAGCACCACCCCTCAGTTTGAACCGGGAGGTCCTGCCAACAACCATGAACGGTGCAATGACTTGCGTCCGATTCAAGAACGACGCGAAAACGAACTTGGCAGCAGCGGAGAAATTATCCTGCCCGACAGTGCGGGACGGGGACGGAGGGTGTGCTACCGCAGCAGACGATAGCCCCGATCAGCATCGCGTCAACGAATCGTGTAGATTTTACAGGGGAATATCCTTGCAATTGGTGCGTGGCTCGGTTCGAACACCATGATCTGGCCCGTGTTGCGATACGAGCCATGTAAAACGCACCAAGCCGTCCGAATCGGACGGCTTGGCAGAGATGTTTCAGATGGATTCGGAACAAGCGTCGCGGGAAATTCCGCTGCTGCTTCGAACTTGCCTTCGATCGTGGCTTAGACCGTCTCGCCGTTCTTGATTCGGCGGGTGTACGCATACTTGCGCTTGATCGGCTTCACAACCAATCCTTCACGGATGGCTCGCACCGAAGCCTTGACTCTGCGCGGAGAACCGTCTTCGACGATGGTGACCGTCTGAAGATTCGGCTTAAATGTTCGCTTCTTGCGCGATGTGGTCTTGATACCGACGCCGCCAAGGTATTTCGCCTTGCCGCGATACTTGCAGACCCAACCTGAAGAAGTAGAAGCACCGGTGAAGTGGCAGACGCGTGGCATGGAGATACTCGTTTCAAAGCGCCCAACGGGGCGAGTCGCGCACTATAGCGTTCCAATCAATTCCTGCAAGGTGCTACGGCAGCCTATCCACACGAACCGGAAGGTCTCGCTTCAAGAGCTCTGCGGCTCGAAGCACAGCGCTGAGGCCCTGGACATCGATGCTCCCGAAGCAGCCGACTTCGTGGCTGTCGACATCGAGGACGCCCCAGCGGAACCCGTTCCGATAAATAGGGAGCACGATTTCGGAACGGTCGCGGGGGTCGCAGGCAATGTAGTTGGCGCCGAGCAGGGCCACATCGTCGACCAGCCGTACGACCTCCTCGAGCAGCGCCTGTCCGCAGGCTCCATGCATCCCGATCGGCGAACAGGCCGGCTTGTCGCGGCGCGCCGCCAAGAGCAGGGCGCCATTTTCCGTTCCGATTTCCATCGGTGAGTCTGGATCTTCGAGGTAGAAGCCCACCCAGCTCACTCCGCGGGGCGCCAGCTCCTCCCAGATCAAATCGCAGATCGGGGAAAGGCGATCGTGTGGATCAGCAAAGTCCACAGCGATCTGCAGCGCCTTGCGCCGAAGTCGCGTGTAGGTTTCTTGGTCTCCACAACCTCGGCGCATTGCGTTTATCCAAACCTTCTCGTCGGGGCTCAATCAGGCTGACTCTTTGGCGACATGACGGACGAACTGCGCGAGCGGCGTACGACGCTCGATGAGGTCGGCCGTCAGTGAGTAGACGGCGTCGCGGTTCTCGAGGTCGGGCAGGTGATACATGTGTGGAACCATGATCTCGTCGATCACCGCACGCAGCGCGCGCGCACCGGTCTCACGCGAAAGCGCGCGGTCGGCGATCAGTTCCAACGCGTCGCGCGAGAATTCCAGTCGCGCCCCTTCGATCGAGAAGAGGTACTGATACTGGCGAACGATCGCGTTTTTCGGCTCGGTGAGAATCGAGATCATCGCATCGCGGTCAAGCGGCATCAGCGGCGTGATGATGGGCAGGCGGCCTACGAGCTCGGGAATCATGCCGAACTCAAGCACATCCTGGGGAAGAACCTGCGCGAGAACGCGGCGCATGGTGTCGTCCTTCGAGTTGCTCTCGTTCAGGTCGGAACCGAAACCGATGCGACGCTTGCCCAGGCGCTTGCGAACGATGTCATCAAGGCCGACGAACGAACCACCGCAGATGAAGAGAATGTGCGTGGTGTCCATCTGAATGTACTGCTGCTCAGGATGCTTGCGGCCTCCCTGCGGCGGAACATTCGCGATGGTTCCTTCGAGCATCTTCAGCAGCGACTGCTGCACACCTTCACCGGAAACATCGCGGGTGATCGACACATTCTGCGAAGTCTTGCCGATCTTATCGATCTCGTCGATATAGATGATTCCGCGTTGGGCGCTCTCGAGGTCGTAGTCGGCGGCCTGAAGCAGCTTGAGCAGGAGATTCTCGACATCCTCGCCGACATAGCCCGCCTCGGTGAGGGTGGTTGCGTCGCCGATGGCGAATGGAACATTGAGGATGCGCGCGAGCGTCTTGGCTAGAAGCGTCTTGCCGGTGCCGGTGGGCCCGATGAGCATGACATTCGACTTATCGATTTCGATCGAGTTGTCTTCGCCTTCGACGACGCTGAGTCGCTTGTAGTGGTTGTGAACGGCGACGGCGAGCGCGCGCTTGGCTCCATCTTGGCCGATCACATATTGGTCTAGGAATTCCTTGATCTGACGCGGCGCGGGAATAGTGGCGAACAGCGGCCGAGCAGAGGCCACCCGTCGCTTCTCCTGCTTGAAGATGTTCTGGCAGAGATCGGTGCAATTGGCGCAGATGTAAACATCGCCAGGGCCCTCAACCATGGCGCCGACCTCGCGAGAGGTCTTGCCGCAGAAGGAGCAGGTGGTCATCTTCTTGCCGCGGAATCCGCCATCGCCGCTACCTGATCCCGTTCCGGAACCACCGCCTGAGCCGCCGCTAGGACCTCCGCCGGCACCGCCGCCTGATCCGCCAGAAGCACCGCCACCGCCAAAGTCGCTGGAGTCACCGCGGCCGGGGCCGCCCGATCCACCAGGTCCACGGCGTACCGGGCCACTGGCATTGATGATGTCGCCAGGGCGTCCATCCAGATGCTGGGGGGCGAGATCGATCGACTTGAGCTTGCGAATCGGCTTCTTCATGATTTCTGCGCCGTTGAGGCTTTGGGCAATGCTGCGGACAAGGTGAGGGACTCTATCGCCAGATCCACGCGCGCCCCTGCAGACAACGCTTGGGTCGGTGAAATTGGCTGTCAGTCGAGTTGCGAAGGTCGTTTGGGGGATTTAAGCGGTCTGGTTCCATCCGCGCCGACGCTTGGGTCGGTGGACAGTTGCGCTGGCGGCGTGGGCTTCACCGGGGCGGACAAGGGAGGGGTCGGCGTGGAAGGCTTGATCGGAAGAGGCTTTGTAGGGAGGTTCGATGCGCGTTTGGCTGAGGTGGTTCCTGCGGCCGCGCCATCTGTCGCGCCATCTGTCGCACCATCTGTCGCACCACGTGTCGCACCACGTGCCGCACCGCCGACCGACGCGAGCATCATCGATCGAGCTTTTTCGAACTCCTCTTCCGACAATAGACCCTCGCGGCGAAGGCGCCGCAGGTCATCGAGCGAAAATGGTTTCGCATTGTCCGCGTTGCCCCGCATCCATTCACGGATCTTCACGATGGCAAGCCAGCCGATCACCACCACCATCACGAGCCCGAGCAGCGGCAGTCCGATGTTCTGAAACAGCCCTGCGAAATCAGCTGCGGCGAGCATGGATGGACGAAGCGCGGTGATGTCGGTGATGTTCGTCATGAAGTGATTCGTCCGCACGCAGGGGCAGCCCCTACAACGAGGCCCGAAGGACGCGGGTGCGACTCCTTCGGGCCTCGTATATCAACCGCATGCGCGGCCGATTCGACATCAATTCTTCGCGCGCGCCTCGAGGAGCTTGTTCCACTCTTCGGCCGGCACATCGACGATCTTCGCTTGGCTGAGGATGCGATCGCTGACCTTGGCATCGCGGATGACCGAGACGACTTCGTTCATGCGACCGCCCTTTTCGATCTGTTCGCGCATCTGCTCAGGACGCACATTCTGCTGCGAGGCCATCAGAGCGATGCGACCGTTGAGTTCCTGATCGGTGACCTGCACGCCGAAGTGCTCGGCGAGACGGGCCATGATGAAGAAGAGCTTGAGACGGTCAACCGCAGCAGCCGCGCTCTTTCCGCGCAACTCAGCGAGCCGGTTCTCGACGGCGGCGCCTTCCATTCCGCGCGAGATCATTTCCATGCGCTGCTGCTCGAGGGCGCGGCTCGACTGCTCCTCCGTCAACTTCGTAGGCAGCGGGAAGTCGATCATCGCGGTCAGTTGTTCGGCGACCTGCTCGCGCATTGCGGTGCGCTGCTCGCCATCGCGGCGCTGCTCGAGCGCATCGCGAATCTGCTCCTTGAAGAGTTCTTCCGTCTCAACACCGAACATCTCCGCGAGTTCCTTGGTGGAGCGCGGTGCGATGCGTTCGGCCTCGCCGATGGTGTAAGTCACGGTGATGGTCTTGCCGCGAAGTTCCTCGCGCTCATGACCGTCGGATCCCTTGGTGGAAACCGTGATGGTGTCGCCGGTCTTCTTGCCCAGCAGCGACTTGTCGAGGCCTTCGATCATCAAGCCCAGCATTGCGCCCTTGCCTTCGTCTTCCTTGGCCGGAACAACGCAAAGAGCCTTGTCGGTCTCGAAGTACACGCCATCGCGACCTTCGACGGTTACGACAGCCTTGCCGAGCATTCGATCAAGATTCTCGAACGGACCTTCGATGCGCGCGGGCGCGCCCCAACGGTAGCTCTGGCGAAGGATTTCGCCGTCAATGTGCTCGTCAGTGACATCGATGGTTGGCTTCTTCACTTCGATGCCGGAGAACTCCGGGATCTGGAAATCGGGAGCGACCTCGATCTCGACGGTGAACTTGAACGGCTTGCCGCGAACGAGCTCCGGCATTTCCGCGCCGTCAACTGGACGGGGGTCGCTGATCGGGCGAAGCTTATTTTCCTCGACGGCACGGGCGTACGCGTCAGAAATGATCTGACCGCGGGTTTCGTTGATGAGGGCTGTGCCGACGCGCTTCTCCACGAGTGCGCGCGGGGCCTTGCCCTTGCGGAACCCGGGAATGCTGGCGTCACGCAGGAACGCGCTGAGAGCGAACTCAAGGCGTTGGTCGATCGCCGAGGCGGGCACACTCAGCGCGATGCGCTTGGTGCACGGTGCGGTTTCAGTGATTGAGATTTCGACATCGAGCTTGGTTTCGGTCGCGGTGGACATCATGGTGTGTTTCCGTGCTTGGACCCCAATTTGGGGGGAAGCGACGAGTATACAGGCAGTTGGCGATCACACGGACGCTCATGACACGCAGACATCGGAAAGACAACCGCCGGCTCAGGAGCCGGCGGTTGGGGATCTTTCGCAGCATGTTTGACCCTGCAATCGCTGGGCAGGTCATGAGTCAGGTCATGAGTCAGGTCATGAGTCGGGTCAGGCGTCGAGTCGAGGGTCAGTTCTGGGTCGAGAACAGGAGCTCGGCGTAGGTCGGGAAGGGGTAGAGATCCGCGGGCATGACCTTTTCCAGGCCGTCGCAGAGTTTGCGAACTTCGAGCATCGCGGGAACGAGGACATCGCGGTAGTGCCGAGCCTCCTTCTCGTGATCGCCGTGAGAGCCGTCGGACTTGAAGGTCTCCGACTTCTCCAACTTCGCAATTGCGGTGCGCAGCGCCTCGGTCTGAGCGACCACCTCGCGCAGTTGCGCAGCCGTGCCCGGGCATTCGATGTCGCAAGCCTGGGTCGCGCCGACGATGTCGGCGAGCTCCGCCTGAAAGCGCAGCGCGCAGGGAAGGATCGCCGTCCGCACCATCGACTGCAGCGTGCGGCTCTCGATGCGCAGCAGTTTGATGTACTGCTCGACCATCACATCGTAACGAGCCTCGAGTTCGCGCTTCGAAAGCACGCCGTACTTGCCGAAGAGCTCAGTCGCCTTCTTCGAGCCGAAGCATGCGATGGCATCGACGGTGGAAGTGTGGTTGGGAAGCCCGCGCTTGCTGGCCTCTTCGTGCCAGGCCTTCGAGTAGCCGTCTCCCTCGAAGCAAACGCGACGATGCTCCTTGAGAACATCCTTGAGGAGTCCCTTGACCGCAACTTCCAACTTCGCCGGCGTCGGATTCTTGCCCGCGCGCTTGTCGAGTTGGGTCGCCATAAAGTCAAGACTCTCGGCGATCATGGTGTTGAGCACGGTGTTTGGCCACGCCACCGAAGCGCTCGATCCCACGGCGCGGAACTCAAATTTGTTGCCAGTGAATGCAAACGGCGAGGTGCGGTTGCGGTCGCTGCTGTGGCGCGGAATCTGCGGAAGCGTGGTGGCGCCGAGGTCAAGCGCGCCGCCCTTGATGGTCTTCTTCGGATTGCCCGACTCGAGTTGATCGAGGATGTCGGTGAGCATGTCGCCGAGGAAGATCGACATGATCGCCGGCGGCGCTTCGTTGGCGCCGAGACGGTGGTCGTTGGCAGCGCTGGCAATCGAACCGCGGAGGAACTCGGCATGCAGATCAACCGCGCGAATGATCGCGCAGAGGATCGTGAGGAACTGCATGTTGGTGTGGGTATCGTCGCGCGGATCAAGCAGATTTACGCCGGTGTCGGTGGCGATGGACCAGTTGTCGTGCTTGCCCGATCCATTGACGCCCGCGAAAGGCTTCTCATGCAAAAGGCAGCGGAAGCCGTGGCGCTCAGCAGTTTCCTTCAGAACACTCATCGTGATCATCTGATGATCGACGGCGACATTTGCGTTCTCAAAGGTCGGTGCAAGTTCAAACTGACCAGGCGCGACTTCGTTGTGGCGAGTCTTGACGGGAACGCCCAGCTCGAACAACCTCTCCTCGACCTCGGCCATGAAAGCGATGACGCGCTGCGGAATGGAGCCGAAATAGTGATCCTCAAGCTGCTGCCCTTTGGGGGCGGGCGCGCCAATGAGCGTGCGACCACAGATCTTGATGTCGGGTCGCTCAGCCGCGAGTTCGCTGTCGACGAGGAAGTACTCCTGCTCGACGCCGAGGGTGGTGATGATGTTCACGCCCTGATGATCGGCGCCGAAGATCTTCAGAATGCGCATCGCGTGCTTGGCGACGGCCTGAATTGATCGCAGCAGCGGAGTCTTCTTGTCGAGGGCCTCGCCGGTATAGCTCACAAAAACCGTTGGCACGCACAAGGTCGTCTGTCCGCCGCAACGGTAGAGAAACGCCGGGCTGGTCGCGTCCCACGCGGTGTAGCCACGGGCTTCGTAGGTGTCGCGAATGCCGCCGTGCGGGAAGCTCGAAGCGTCGGGCTCGCCCTGAATCAATTGCGATCCGCTAAACCTCTCCAACGCACCGCCATCGGAGTTCATCGAGAGAAACGCATCATGCTTTTCGGCGGTGGTGCCAGTGAGTGGCTGAAACCAGTGGCAATAGTGGGTTGCGCCGTGCTCGAGCGCCCAGTCCTTCATGGCGCTCGCAACGGTGTTGGCGATTGCGGGGTCAAGCGCTGAGCCCGTCCGAATCGTGCGCTGAAGGTTCATGAACACCTCCGGCGGCAGTCGCTTCAGCATGACATCACCAGCGAAGACGAGTGAACCGAACGAGTCAGAGGCGCAGGATGTCATCGGCGAATCCTTGGAGTGCGAAAGGGGGGCCGAACGAGATGGGTTGCCGGAGTGCATGGTGGGTCGCGCGGGAACGAGTCGTGGGCTGACTGAGGCCGCCCTCAGTCGAGGTCGAGAGTATCGGACGGGTTGCCCTTGGCTGCAAGGGTGGTTTCCACGGGGTCATCGATTTTTTCGCGGCCCTTCCTTCGACAAAATCCTACAGCGGAAGGCGATTGTTCTTACCGCGTCGGCGCGACAGGATGAGCGCTGTCGGCGAGCGCAAGCCGTCGTTGGCACGGCGGGGTGTAGTCGCAGAATCTTTCTGGCGCTTCAGCGGATCGCCGAGCCAACCCTTGTGTCGGAAAAAGCCCATCAGGAAAATAACGCAGACCAGCATCAGAAGCAGCGCGTACGGATAGCCGTATTTCCACTCGAGCTCCGGCATTGAATACGGCGGGTCACCGTGGAAATTCATTCCATAGATGCCGGCGATGAGCGTGAGCGGCATGAAAATCACGCTGATGATGGTGAGCACGCGGACGATCTCGTTGAGCCGATTACTGGCGGCGTTGAGATAGAGGTCCAGCAGATGCTGCG
Source organism: Planctomycetota bacterium (assembly GCA_003671075.1). Lineage (GTDB taxonomy): Bacteria > Planctomycetota > Phycisphaerae > Phycisphaerales > SM1A02 > QWPT01. The sequence continues at coordinate 3,828 of QWPT01000018.1, read as the reverse complement.
CACTGTCCTTCTGGAACTCGACGACATCGAGCAGCGCTCCGGTCTCGTCCTGCAATTCACGCAGCGCCGCCAGTCGAGCGTAGGCATCCTGGCTTGTAGAGTCACGACGAACCGCGGGGCCATGGATGGAGGACAGCGCTTGATACAGCGGTGCGAGGCCTTGGCGGATAAACAGCAGTTGGCGTCGATGCTCATGGATGCGATCGAGCATCGATGCGTCGGGATGTTGCATCAAGACGCGCTCGAACTTCTCGAGATTGTCGTTGTACTCGCGCAGAAGCGGCCCGAATCCCTCGCAAATCGCCCGTGCCAGCAGGAGGAAGATCATGTTTTCATCGGCGCGCATAAGGTGCGGCGTCGGCAAGCGAAGCCGCTCGCGCACTGCGCCAAACGAGTCTCCGCCAGTCTTCTCCTGAATCGTTACCAGGAGGTTGGGCGCGATGAGGAAGTCGATGAACTCCACGCCGCTCCATGCTGAGTGGCTGCGCATGGTGACAATAGTGATCTGCCCAAAGTCATCCGCACCTGGTCGTCGCACGCCTTCGATGAGCGTGTCGCTTCCCAGAGGAGTCAATCCGATGGCGTCTTCGAGGTGCATCGCGCAATCGGCAGGCTGAATTCCTTCCATGTCGATCCAAGCGCAGCGAAATCGCGGGAGGAGCCCGGTGGCTTCGGCGAGAGTTGCGCATTGACGCGACTCGATGCCGTTGGCCGTCCATCCATAGACCTCAATGCGGGTGGCGCTGTTGGCCGGGAAGTTTGCTGTGCTTGCCGAGTGTTCAGCCATGCCTGCAAATCTAGCCGTTTACAGGCGCAAGTGCTTGAACGATCATCGCGATCACCACGCCACTATGCGCGGTCCACGCGGCGGTGCGTATCCAGTTCGTCGACACTAGGGTCTTTGTCGCAGCGGCGTCGAAACCGTGCGTCAGGCGTCGGTGTGCGGGAATCTGCAGGGCCGCGGTGCTGATCCAGGTGATGACGACGAGCACAAGCCCCACCCACGCCAAGAGCGGTGAAATCAGGGGCGATCGGTTGAGCACGAGGAGAACCGAAGTCAGCGCCTCTACCAGCATCGGCAATCCGACCACGGCCGTCGTCGCCCGTTGGTGTGCGCGTGAATATGCGGTAAATCCCTCGGTTCCCACCACGGCGAACAGCGGGTAGTGCACGATCTGCACAAACCAAATGAGCCCAGTCATAAATAGAGTGGAGCAGGCGTTGGCAAGGAGCAGGGCGTTCATCGAATCCGATTCGCCCAACTGGCTCAACTGGTTTCGCTGAGATCGACATCGATCCACTCGGCGTGGCCGGACGATGCATCGAGCATCATGACCGTGTGGCGGGTTGCGCGATGCAGCGCGCCCGGATTCATGATCCGCGTGCTTCCCACCTGCTCGTCGCGAATCTCATGGGTGTGGCCGTGGAGAAGAATGTCGAGATTGGACCGCAGCAGACGCGTCAGCTCGCGTTCAAGGTGGCCGTGTGTGAATCCGATGCGCATCGATTTGACCTCGATGACCGCCGCGGGATGGACCACTTCGATGCCCAGAATCGTGGCGTAGCGCGCGAGGCTTCGATCATCGTCGCAGTTGCCGAAGACGACCGTGGCCTGGATTCCCGCAAGCAGGTCAAGCACCGATTCGCTTCCGACATCGCCGAGGTGGATGATGCGCGTGGCGCCTCGAGCAAGCAGCAAATCGATCGCCTTGCGCGCGCGCGGCGTCTGACCGTGGGTGTCCGAGATGATTCCGATTTGTTCTGCCATCAGGACCGTCAGGGGCGACTGTTGCAGACCGCAGCCGAATGTCAACGGTTTTCACCGTAAACCCCGTGGTTTCATGCTTCGGATACTCTGCCCGCCCGCGTTACTGCGGGTTCCGAGCACGCCATGACCATGACCAACGCCGTTCCTCCCGTCACCCGTTTCGCACCCTCACCCTCGGGGCATCTCCATGTCGGCGGCGCCCGCACCGCGCTGTTTGGCTGGGCCTTTGCCAAGGGACGCGGAGGCAAGTTTCTCATCCGCATCGAGGACACCGACCAGAAGCGGTCGTCCGATGCGGCCAGCGTCGGCTTCTTGCGAGACCTCGAGTGGCTGGGGATCCGGTGGGACGAGGGCCCGGAGTTTGTCGCGCCGGACGGGACCACAGTCGGCGGCGGTCCGAACGGCTCCTACTTCCAGAGCGAACGGCTCGACATCTACAACCGCTACTGCGACCAGCTCGTCGCCGAGGGAAAGGCCTATGAAGCCTGGGAAACCTCGGAGGAACTCGATCTTCTCCGCAAGGAGGCCACCGCGCGCAAGGAGGCGTTTCGCTATCACTTTCGCGGCCCAGTGACAGCGGAACAGCGCGCGCAATTCGTCGCCGAAGGACGCGAGCCCGTCTTGCGATTCCGTTGTGCTGGAACGGCCGTCACCATTCAGGACGAGGTGTTGGGTGAAGCGACCCTTCCTGCGGGCGAGGTCGACGATTTCGTCATCCGAAAGAAGGATGGCTTCCCGACCTATCACTTCGCCGTCGTCGTCGACGACGAACTTATGAAGGTCACTCATGTGCTGCGCGCCCAGGAGCACTTCACCAACACTGCCAAGCACATGCTGCTGCAGGACGCGCTTGGCTTTCGCCGGCCGGTGTACGGTCACCTCTCGATCATCAAGAATCCCGACGATTCAAAGATGTCCAAGCGCGACAAGGACAAGGTGCTCCGCAAGGCGGTGAAGGAACGCGCGCTGACGGCGCCGCCTGCGGGGACGGTGAGCGCGGAGGCGTGGGCGAAGTGGATCAACGATGACAATGTGCAGCTGAGCCTCGATGACGCGATCAGCCTTGCTGAGTCGCTCAAGGTCACGCTTCCCGAGATCAATGTCGACGACTTCCGCCGCTCCGGCTATCTGCCCGAAGTGCTCTGCAACTTCCTCGCGCTCAACGGCTGGAGCCCGGGCGGCGATGTGGAGAAGTTCGACAATGAGTTTCTTAAGCAGCGATTTGGCCTCGATCGCGTCATGAAGACGCCGGCGAAGTTCGATCGTTTGAAGTTGCTTTCGTTCAACACCGACGCGATCACCTCCATGCCCGCCGACGCGTTTGCCCGCCGTTGCCGTGAGCACGCCGAGCAATTCAGGCCTGAATTCATCAAGAGGCTCGGCGACGCAAAGTTTGCGCTGCTCATGATCGCTTGCCAGGAGCGCTCGAAGACCCTCGACGATCCTTTCAAGTCGAACGCCTTCTTGCTCGCCGAGGATTCCACGCTTGTGTTCAGCGACGACAAGAATGTGCGAAAGGCGCTTGGTATTGGCGCCAATCCGACGGATGGCGGGAAGACCGGCCTCGATCATCTGCGCGCGATGCGTGGAATTCTTGCCGGCGTCGGCGATTGGTCGCAGACTGCGATCGAAGCGGTGACGACCGCCTATTGCAACGAACACGCCGGAGCAAAGATCGGCTCGGTTGCGCAACCCTTGCGCATCGGCGTCGCGGGATCGACGGTCAGCCCGCCGATCTGGGACACCCTCGTCCTTGTCGGCAAGGCGAGTGCTCTCGCCCGGATCGATCGCTGCATTGCGTGGGCGCAGGCGCTCTGAGTTTGAACGCAGTTCATCAGCGGCGGAGCGGTCAGGGCGGGGGATAACACGGGTCATCGCCCGACGCCGATCCGACCACGACGACCGTGGAAGTCCTGGGGAGGACGGCCGCCGTGGGCTGACGCTCCCAACTACCGCATCACGCAAAAATTCGCTCGTGAATGGCACTGCGGGTAAATCGACCTTGCACTCGAAATCGGAGTCGATACACTCCCGCGCTCTGGACCGTTGGCGCAGTTGGC
>QWPT01000017.1 GCA_003671075.1 Planctomycetota bacterium | reverse complement strand
CCGCAATCCACCGCGCGACATTCACCGTGACCGCGTTTCCCAACTGCTTGTAGCGCACGCCGTCCTTCGCGCCATCAACCGCGGTCCAACCATCTGGAAACCCCTGCAGCCGCTCGCACTCCACTGGCGTCAGCTTCCGAACAACGGGCTGCTTCGACGTGCGCCCCGTTGGAAGCGTTACTTTCCGCGGCTCTACGACGAGCGTTTCCGACCCCCCGCCTAGATCGCCGCCGTTCGCCCGGAGCGTTCCGACTCCTTGTCGGTAATTCGCGAATTGACTTGGAGTGAAGCCGAGAAGGCCACGGGCAGCGTCCTTGCGCGCTTCATCGCTCGGTACAGGATTCCCTTCGCTGCGATCTGCGAGAGCCAGTATTTCGGCGGCACTTCCTTCTCGAGCACTTCCGACAATGAAGACTCGCTCGCGCCGTTGGGGAACACCGAAGTAGCGGCTATCAAGAAGTCGCCACGCGACCTCCTTACAACGCCACCCTTCGCCCATTTCACGGAGGAGAGTTGCGAAATCGTGCCCTCGATTGCTTGTGAGCAGTCCTTGGACATTCTCGATAAGGGCGAACTGAGGCTCGAGCCCTCGGACGATGCGCATCGCTTCGAAGAAGAGGCCAGAGCGCTCGCCTTTGAGGCCTTCACGCCTGCCCGCGACCGAGAGGTCTTGGCATGGGAACCCACCGCAGATGACTTCGACTTTGCCATGCTTCTTCAGCTCCTTGACGGTGACTTGCGTGATGTCGCCGTAGATGACCGCCTTCGGGAATCGCGCACGCAGAACCGCCTGCGCCTTCGGATCCCACTCAACGCACCACGCAATCTCGAACCCCGCGTCCTCGAAGGCTTTGTCGAAACCGCCGATGCCCGCGAATAGTGACCCCACCAAAGGCTTACGCTTTGTGTGGTCGGACTTCGATCCAGTATGAGGGACTTTGGGAGTGGTGCGCGGCATTCGATCGCCTTGGAGAATACCCGCAACCACGAGCGCGTTTACCCGCGAAACCTTGCCATCACAGCGCTTCTCGGTATCCTCTCGCGCTCGAGCGCGGCTCTCTCCGCGCCATCACGTGGACCGCGAATGGGGAAGGAAAACGGGTTCTGTCATGGCTGAAGACGCGCTGCGTTTCATCGATCTTTTCTGCGGCATCGGAGGCATCCGGCTCGGCTTCGAACGCGCATGCAGTGCCGCGCGCATGCAGTCCGAGTGCGTCTACTCGGCGGACATCGACGACCATGCGTGCGCGATGTATCGCAAGAACTTCGCCGGAGACGGACACGATCCGAAAAGCGACGTGACCAAGGTGACCGATCTCACGAAGGCCATGGGCCGCGTGGACATCGTGCTGGCGGGCTTCCCGTGCCAGGCGTTCTCCATAGCTGGCTCAAAGCGTGGATTTGAAGAAACCCGCGGAACACTCTTCTTCGATGTCGCCCGGATCATTGAGGACCGCAAGCCGAAGGCGTTCATCCTTGAGAATGTCAAGGGCCTCGTCATGCACCGCAGCGGCCGAACGCTGAAGCGGATCATCGACATCCTCACGCACGACCTCGGTTACCTGTCGACGCGATTCCAAATCCTGAACTCGCTTGACTTCGGCGTCCCTCAGCACCGCGAGCGCGTGTACATCGTCGGCTTCAAGGAGGGTGGTGGCGGGTTCAAGTTTCCGAAGCCATCCGACTCGACGAAACGAATCGAGCACATCGTTGAGCAGAAACCGGTCGCTGCGAAGTACTACCTGTCGGAGGGATATCTCGCGGCTGCGCGTGCACACCGTGCGCGTCACGAGGCGAAAGGCAACGGATTCGGCTACGAGATCCGTGGATGGAACGACTATGCCGCCGCGATCGTGTGCGGCGGAATGGGCCGCGAGCGAAACCTCTTGATCGATGCGCGGCTCGAAGATCGAACGCCGCAGACCCACATTCGCTCGCCGATCAACGCCGAGAACGTTCGGCGCATGACACCGATCGAGTGGGAGAGACTGCAGGGATTCCCCGACGGCTGGACGGCTGGCGTTGCTGATACGCACAGGTATCGCCTGCTTGGAAACTCCGTCACTGTTCCAGTGGTGAACGCCGTCGCGAGTGCGGTCATGAAAGAACTCAAGAACCCGTTGCCATTTGTCGAACGGAATCCAAACCTGTTTCAGCTCGCCTGAGCTCGTGCTTCACTTGACTTCGAAGGCGTTCACTCCGCCGAGATACTCACGGGGCGCAAGCATCATGCGGCAAACCGCGTCGTAGGGCTGCGGTGCGGCGCCAGCGATGATCTTGGCAGCCACGGATCCGACGAAAGCTGTCGAGTAGAAATAGAAGCCGTTGCGCTCGTCGATGCTGCCGTCAATCTCGCGCTCCGCGGCCGCGAGCCGTTCACGGAGTTTTTTGAGCCGCTCTTCTCCGCGCGTGATCTGGTCGGCGAGCTTGGGGGCACGAGCAGCGGATGGCCTAGCGTTGAGCTCAGTACGCCAGCCTGAAACCTGTGCTTCCGCGCGCTCGATGAGTCCGAGCACCTCCGCCTTGGTTCGCGCAGGTTCGGACTTCAGCGGACAGAGAATATGCGTACCCGCGGGCAAAGCACCTCTGAGCCCAGCCAGGCGCTCCATGTCATGCGGCAATCCATTATCGGAGAACTGGTAGATCCAGATTCGATAGGTGCTGCGCCGAAACACGACAAGGATGTCGGTGTGTTCCTTCGAGTCCTGGTCGGGATCGCTTCGGAACTCGACATCGGCATCCGCGCCATGCAGCATTGGCCTGAGCTGATAGGCGAAAGTAGACTCGCGCATCAGGGAGGCGAACGACCTGAGTGCCCGCGCGATGAAGCCCTCGAGCTTCGGTAGCCGAATTGGTTCGTCGTACTGCTTGCGGACCATGTCGACGAGTTCAAGCATGTAGAGCGCTGGATCGAAGCGGTCTACGCTGACGACGTTGTGGAACGCCTCCGTGAACCGAACCTTGAAAGTCAACCCCTCCTGCCCTCGCGGCAGCGACTGGATACTCGTCCCCACCATTGCTTCGGTAGCGATAGCCTTGAGTTCGGTTTCCGCAAGCAGGCTCTCGAACAGCCGCACCGATTCGGCCGCATATCGGGGGAAGTGCAATTGCGCAGCGGCAGAGAAGGTCTTCGTTGCCCAATCATCCGACAGACATCTGCAGTCTCGTTCGATAGCCATCAGCGAACCCTCACATGCAAAGCACCACGGTACTCGTTCTGCCAGTAGCGAGTCCAACGCGCAACGGAGTCCTTCTTCGCGGCGTCGCGCGCGCGCATGTTGGGATAGTCGGTTGGCATGCCCTTCTTGCTTCGCATGCTGAACACGAGGCGGTGCCATATCTTCGGGACGATCGACTCAGGAGAAAGCACCTCCCATGATCGCGGGTCAATGGGATCCTCAACATCAAGCACCTTTGACGCCGGTGGGCTAGAGAGCCTCGTCCCAGTTCCTCGAAATAGAAAGTACGTCAAGATAGGGGTGAGCTCCGTCATGAGCGGCGCGAACGGTGAGTTCGGATCGTCATTGCCGACATCCTCCTTGATGGTGGCTTGCTGACGGAGCGTCCAGTATGACTCCACTGCCATATCAAGCCCAGCAATGGATGTTTGTGCGTGGGAACACGCGAACTCCCATCCTGGCCGCGGAGTGTGATTGACGATCGCGGGCGGTGCACTTCGATGGGACTTCAACGAGTAGCCCACGTCGTTGATCAAGACATCAGCCTTCTGCGCAGCACCCGCCTTTGAAATGCCAAGCGCTCGCGCTGCCGCCATCAAATTCTCGTCGGACAATCCACGCAACTGCTGTGGACTGCCGAGCCTGGGATCCCAGTCTCGATAGACCTGGGTGCGGTTGCCCACGCGCCTGATGCACACCACACCAGCAAACCCCTGCCCCTTGCTCTGCAGATAGAGCATGGTCATGGTTGCGAGTAGCTCGTCACGTTCGCCCTGATTCATCTTTGTCTCCCAATCATGTGGACGTAAATCCTCACTACGTGATCCCCATCTCTGGACTAACCCTGCTCGCGCCTTGTTCTCATGCTGCCCCCAGAATGTACCGCGCGCGTAACCAAGACCCAAGTTATTTCATTTTCGCAAGACGCCATTTGCAGCTCGAACACTTATGTGCAGCAGCGCCGCCGCCAGCCTTCACCACCGGCCCGCACAACGGCGAGCAACTCACGCGGCCACGCCCGCACGCGTGCAAGAAACCGATCGACGCCGGGTTTCCGCCGTGCTCGCCGCATACGCCGAGCTTGAACGCCTTCTCCTGCTCGAGGGCGATCTCGATTCCCATCTCGCAGCCCATCTCGCAAGCAAAGCCCACGAGCGAACCAACGCCAGTCGTGTCGATCGACTGGAACGGATCCTTCTCGAGCATCCCCTTCAGTGATCACCCGCGGGCGCCCACTCGGGCATCGCGCGCTTCATGAATTCATCGAAGAGGGGCACTGTGAACGCCGTTTCGCCATGCGACGGGCTCCAGACCATGCCTTTCTGAATCAACGAGTTTCGGGTCGGACCGAGGCTCTCGACCTTGCGACCCAGCCTCCTTGCGATGTCGCCTGACCGATGCGGCCCTGACCCGAGGAACGCCATCGCGCGCAGGTAGCTCTGTTCCAGTGGGGTCATACGATCGAAGCGCACCTTGAAGAAACTCTTGGCAAGCGCCCGCTCTGCCGCCGCGCTGGCGGCCTCCACATCGGCTTCGTGAATCACCGTCTCCGTCGCGACGTTCCAAGCGTGCTTGCCACGCGAGGGTGGCCGGAACGATTTTTGGTCTTGCTCAAGCCGAATTGATGAGACTTAGGCGACCTTATAGATCTATCGACGTCTATTGGCGGTAGGCGAAGGTGCCGAGAGATGTCGAGGCGCCGCGGCGATGGTGACCAAAGTCTCGGAGATTGTGTTGCGCGCAAACCTATCACGCTCGCGGGGGTGGCTTCGGAAATCTGTCGAAAGTGCGAGGCCGCACCAGCCGCTCCACCCCACGCAAGTTCGCTACCGCGCGTGGTGCGCGCGGAAGGATGACCGATCGTCCGCCGCAACAAAGGCGCTCGCTACAGTGGAACTATGACGCCCTCTGTGTACATCGAGACCTCTATCGTGAGCTACCTCACCTCACGGCCGAGCCGCGACGTTGTCACGGCCGCCCATCAGCAGCTCACGCTTGATTGGTGGAATCACATCCGTCCAGGCTTCGCCTCGCGGCCATCGAGGGAGTGCCGCTGACAACGGCATCGACTACCTGCTGACCTGGAACTGCAAGCACATCGCCAATGCCAAAACCCGCAACTTGATCGAGCATTGCCTCCGATCCCGTGGGTACGATCCGCCTGTCCTCTGCACACCCGAGGAGCTCATGGAGCCATGATCGTGACCGATCCGCGACCCGCAGACCAGATCATCGAAGAGGTGCGCCGCAATCGCGAGCAGTTGCTCCGCGAGGCTGGCGGTTCTATCGACGCGCTCTGCGAGGCACTGAAGGAGCTGGAGCGCGCGGAGCATCGGCCGGTCGTCAAATTGCCTCCGCGGCGGCTGACTGACCCTGGTTCTGACGCCGCCTGATTCGCCCCCCACCCCAAAAACACCAACGCCCGCAGCTTGCACCGCGGGCGTTGGTTCACATCATTGCTTGCGCTCTCAGCTCTGCAGCAACGCCGCCTGCGCCGCCGCCAGCCTTGCGACTGGCACGCGGAACGGTGAGCAGCTCACGTAGTCGAGTCCGCACGCGTGGAAGAAACCGATCGACGCCGGGTCTCCGCCGTGCTCGCCGCAGACGCCGAGCTTGAAGGCCTTCTCCTGCTCGAGGGCGATCTCGCGGCCCATCTCGCAGGCGAAGCCCACGAGCGAACCGACGCCGGTCGTGTCGATCGACTGGAACGGATCCTTCTCGAGCATCCCCTTCTCGATGTACGCGGGGAGGAACGATCCGATGTCGTCGCGGCTGAAGCCGAAAGTCATCTGCGTGAGGTCGTTGGTGCCGAAGCTGAAGAAGTCGGCGACCTCGGCGATCTCGTCGGCGGTGATGGCCGCGCGCGGGATCTCGATCATGGTGCCGATCGGGATGTTGAGCCCGTTCTTGCCAGTGGCCTTCACGCCCTTCTCGGCGCAGACTGCCGCGATCGTCTCCTCGGTCAGCTGGCGAAGAAGCACGAGCTCCTTCTTGGTGCCGACGAGCGGATGCATGATCTCGGGCTGCGCGTCGACCTTCTTCGCGCGGCATTCGATCGCAGCTTCGACGATGGCGCGAATCTGCATCTTGAGAATCTCGGGATAGGTGATCGCCAAACGGCAACCGCGGTGACCGAGCATCGGATTGGATTCATGCAGCTGCGAGACGCGGCGCTTGACCTGCTCGAGGCTGAGGCCCATCTCCTTCGCCAGCTCGCCCTGCTGCTTGTCGTCGTGCGGAACAAACTCGTGCAGCGGCGGATCGAGCAGGCGCACGGTGACGGGCAGCCCGTCCATCGCGGTGAAGATGCCGATGAAGTCGGCGCGCTGGAACGGCAGCAGCTTCGCAAGCGCCTTTTCGCGCGTCTCAGTGGTCTCGGCGAGGATCATCTCGCGGATCGCAGCGGTGCGCTCGCCGCCGAAGAACATGTGCTCGGTGCGGCAGAGTCCGATGCCGACGGCGCCGAACTCGCGCGCGCGCCGCGCATCTTCAGGCGAATCGGCGTTGGTGCGCACCTTCATCTCGGCGTGCTTCGTCGACCAATCCATGACCTTGGCGAAGTCGCCGGAGATCTTCTCAGGGATCGTCGGCTTCACGGCGCCGACCATGACCTCGCCAGTCGCGCCGTCGATCGAAAGGACATCCTGGCGACCGAACACGCGGCCCTTCACATGGAGCGTTCCCGTCTTCTCGTCGATCGAGAGCTCGCCCGCGCCGACGACGCAACACTTGCCCCAGCCGACGGCGACGACGGCGGCATGGCTCGTCTTGCCACCGGTCGAGGTGAGGATTCCGACGGCGCTGTGCATGCCATCGACATCTTCAGGACTGGTTTCCTTGCGGACCAACAGCACCTTCTCGCCGTTCTTCGCGCGCTCAACGGCCTCAGCCGCGGTGAACGCGAGCTTGCCGGTGGCCGCGCCAGGCGACGCACCGATGCCCCTAGTCACGGTCTCCGCGCCGGCCTTGTCTTTCGGTGAGAAGAACGGCAGCAGGAGCTGCGTCAGGTCGCTCGCGGGAATGCGCTTGATCGCGGTCTTCTCGTCGATCAGCTTCTCCTTCACCATCTCAACCGCGATGCGGACGGCGGCCTGCGCGGTGCGCTTGCCAGTGCGGGTCTGCAGCATGAAGAGCTTTCCGTTCTCGACGGTGAACTCGATGTCCTGCATGTCCTTGTAGTGCTTCTCAAGCTTGGAGCGGACCTTCATCAGGTGCGCGTAGGCCTTGGGGAACTTGTCGGCCATGTGCGAGATCGGCTCAGGCGTGCGGATGCCGGCGACGACATCCTCGCCCTGCGCGTTCACTAGGAACTCGCCGTAGAAGACATTCTCGCCGGTGGTGTTGTCGCGCGTGAACGCAACGCCGGTGCCGGAGTTGTCGCCCATGTTGCCGTAGGCCATCGCCTGGACATTGACCGCGGTGCCATTGAGGCCCTTGATGCCCTCGATGCGGCGGTACGCGATCGCCTTGTCACCGTTCCACGAACCGAACACCGCCTTGATGGCGTGCTCAAGCTGCAGCAGCGGATTCTGCGGGAAATCGGCGCCAACCTGCTCCTTGTAGACCTTCTTGTATTCGGCAGCGAGCTCGACGAGACCCTCGGTCGGAACCGCGGTGTCTTCCTTCACGCCGTACTTGGTCTTGATCGCGCTGAACGCATGCTCGAACTTGTGGTGATCGACATTCATCACCACGCAGCCGAACATGTGGATGAGGCGGCGATACGCGTCGTAGGCGAAGCGCGGATTGCCCGTGCCCTTCGCGAGACCTTCGACAGCCTTGTCGGTGAGGCCGAGGTTGAGAACGGTGTCCATCATGCCCGGCATCGAAACGGCGGCGCCTGAGCGCACGCTGACGAGCAGCGGGTTTGTGTCGGAGCCGAACTTCTTTCCAAGCTCGCGCTCGAGCATCTTGATGTTCTTCTGCACATCATCCATCAGGCCCTTCGGCAACTTGCCGCCGCACAGGTAGTAGGCGGCGCAAGTGTCGGTGGTGATGGTGAAGCCGGGCGGAACGGGCAGGCCGATCGAGACCATGTCAGCGAGGTTCGCGCCCTTGCCGCCGAGGAGCAGCTTCTGGCCAGCGTTGCCTTCGCACTTGGTCTCGCCGAAGTAGAAGGTCATCTTGCCGACCTTCGCCGCCTTTGACTTACTAGCGGACTTCGGCGACTTGGCAGACTTCGTCGACTTCGCGGACTTCGACGCCTTCGCGGACTTTGATTTGCCGGCCTTCTTGGCTGGCGACTTCGTGGACTTCTTCACGGCCCCTTTTGAGGACTTCTTGGAGGACTTCTTGGCCGATTTCTCGTTCTTCTTGCTCGCCATTGGGGAGTGCTTTCTCGATGTTTGCGTACACGGCTTCTTCCGGCCGCGGTGAATCGAGAAGTGTACAAGTTGCGCGACAGTTCGAAAGCGGTTGAAAGCAAGGGATTGCGAGCAATCGCTCGGCAAGCCCCCGTACCATCGCGACCCATGTCCGTCACGGCGCACATCTCCAAGCCGACGGCTCTGCAGGCCGCCGACATCCTGCTCCGCTGGCCGCGCGCGGCGCCGCTGGCTGCATTGGTGTCGGGCGGCGATGTCCGCGCGCAGAATTCTTGGTCGATCTTCGCGGCGCCGCGCGAGTCCGTGGTGATCGACGGCACGCTCAGCGCGCGCGATGCGGTGGCGGCGCTCGAGGCCGCGTTGGCGCGCACGCCGCGCATCATTGGTGCTGCTGCGGGCGCTGCTGCGGGCGCTGGTGCGAAAGCCGGTGCAGACACGGGCGATGCGCGGACTCCTCCTTTCGACGGCGGTTGGATCGTGGCGCTGGGCTACGGGCTCGGCGCCTGCTTCGAAAAGCGCGTTGGCTCGCGTAAGACTCCCGCACCGCACGCGGTGCTCCTCTGGTGCGAGGACGCTTGGTGCTTCGACCACTCCGATGGATCGCTGCATGCGGTGGGTACGCCGCCCGCGCTCGCCGACGAACGCGTCCCGAGCCCGTGGCGCCTTTCCTCGGTCGATCCCGACACCAGCGACTCCCACTACGGCGCAGGCGTTGCGCGCGTCGTCGAGTACATCCGAGCGGGCGATGCGTTCCAGGCGAACATTTCGCGACGATTTTCAGGGGAAATCTCGGGCGATCTTCGCGGTTTTGCCCACGCGGCCATTACGGAGAACCGCGCGTGGTTCGGCGCATCGATCGATTTGCCCAACCACGGAGGTCGCGGCGGCGAGCACCTCGTCTCCATGAGCCCTGAACTCTTTCTCCGCGTGCGTCCCGATGGATCCATCGTCACGCGGCCGATCAAGGGAACACGCCCCGCTTCAGTCGATGCGCGCGAGTTGGTGGAGAGCGGCAAGGATGCGGCTGAGCTCGCGATGATCGTCGACCTCATGCGCAACGACCTCGGCCGCGTTGCCGAGATTGGCTCGATCCGCGTCGCCGAGGCGCGGCTGCTCGAGACCCATCGCACGGTTCACCACGGCGTTGCTGAAATTTCCGCACGCCTGCGCCCCGATGTTTCGTGGACGCAATTGCTCGCCGCGACATTTCCGCCTGGCTCAGTGACGGGCGCTCCAAAGATCCGCGCGATGCAGATCATCGATGAACTCGAGCCGCACACGCGCGGCTTCTATTGCGGCGCGATCGGCTTCATCGCGCGCTCCGGACACGCGGCGCTCAATGTCGCCATCCGTACCGCGCAAATCGGCGCGGCTTCCACGAGTGGGTCGCGGCCTGTGTGCTACCACGCAGGATGCGGGATCGTGGCGGAAAGCGAACCGGCGTCGGAAGTGGCGGAAACCCACGCAAAGGCGCGCGCGATCGCACAACTCATCAGCGCGTAAGTGCCGTCAAATCGATGGCAGACCCGCTGATCCCTGCCAAAATGCTGCAGATTGCTCACTTTCTCGCGGGGTGAGGATTGATTCGACGAGTTCGAGTTGGCATACTCTTGCCGCGGCGAATTCCCTCTTCGCCGCCCTGTCCCAAAGTGCCTGTCCCTTTCTGTGTCCCTCAAAGCTCGCGCCTATTCCCATAGCGCGGCCCAACTTCCCTAGGAGCGATAGATGAAGATCTCAATGATCGCGACTGTTGTCGCGACCGCCCTTGCTGCGTCGATCGGTTTGAACGCTACCGCCACGACCTACACCGATAGCACCTTCGACCTCTTCGACAACGGCCTCGACAACCTCGATATCTCCGGCGTCGATATCTCGGACGATGGAACAAACCTGTCGATCGCCATCACTACCCGCGGTTTCCAGACGTGGACGAAGTACATGATGTTCTTCGACACCTCTGGCTCTGGAACCAGCACCAACGCATGGTCGCGCCCGGTGACCCTGACCAGCAACATCGATTACTTCGTTGGTTCGTGGGTTGACGCGCCCACGAGCAATTCGCAGTTTGTCTCGTGGACTGGCTCTGCGTGGAACTGGGGTAGCGAGTCGACACTTTCGAACTCGGTCAGCGCAAACACTGTCACTTGGTCCTTTTCGCTCGCCTCGCTTGGGCTCGGCGCTGGCCAGACGTTCTACTTCGATGTCGCCACTTCGGGCGGCGGCAATGACCCTGGCGTCGATCACCTGTCGCGCAGCGACATCGCGACCTCGGGTTGGGGCTCGCCCTCGACTTCGGGCACTTTCCTCGGCTACACCACGGTGCCGGCTCCTGGCGCGATCGCGCTGCTCGGACTCGCGGGACTCGCGGGTCGCCGTCGTCGCTCGTGACCTGAGCGCTCGCGGCTTTCGGCCGTGCATCGTTCGATGTGCACAACTCAACACAAAACGACACACGGGGCGCCTGCGGAAAGGTGCCCCGTGTGTCGTTTTCTTGAGATGAGGCGCGACCTACGCGGCCTTGCGCTGCGCGCCTGTTAGCCGCGCAATCGCCTGCACGATCTGCTCGCCCACCACACGCTGATGCGCGGGATTGAAGTCGAAGTCGAAGGAGATACCGGCGTAGATGCGGTGCGAGCTGTCCATGTGGGTGTGCACGACGCGCGCGGTGGCGCAAATTGGGACAGGCATGATTCCGCCCAGCGTGAACCGGATCCAGAAGATGCGGTGCCGCGAGAGTGCCGCTGAGTCGGTAGCTTCGACGAGTACGCCGAGTCCGCCGCCGCCGAGATTCACCAACGATGCGGCGAAGCCTGGTCCGACGGTTGGCAGGAGCTCCTCGCTCATTGCTGCGGGCTGCTCGCCGGTGAGCGAGGCGCGAAATGCAAGCTCGCTCGCCCGCTCGGCCGGCATCGCGGAGCGCGGCTCAAGTAGCGGCCACATCTCGACTTTGGGCGTATTGATCTGCGCCACATCAACGCGGGTTCCGCGACGCAGGCACCGCTCGACATGATCGGGCAGCGACACGCGAATCCCACGGTGTGTTCGTGCAAATGGCGCGCGCGGCGTCCATGGACCGGTCACCTTGGCGCGAAACATCCAGCGGTTCTGGCCGATTGAAATCGCCGCAACGATCTCTGTGCCGATGGGAAGTTCGATGGCGCGACCAAGCGCAAACGGCAGGTCGACCGCCATTTCCGACTCGCTGAGATCGAGAACGCGCACGCGCCACACGAGATCGTTGGCGTTCAGAATCGCCTCGTCGCCGCCGGGATGGTCGTGCGCGACGGCAATCTCGATTGCGCCCTCGCGTGCGCGAAGCTGCTCGAGGGAACGGCGCCATTCTGTGGTTCGTGATCGGGATGCTGGCATAGGAAGCTCCGGCTGCGTGTGCATGCCTGTCCACTCTTTGCGCCCAACCGCGTGAGGACCCGGACATGCGTGTGCATGCCTGTCCACTCTTGCGCCCAACCGCGTGAGGAGCCAGGCGTGCGTTTGCATGCCTGTCCACTCCTCCACTCATCAATCGACTCGAAGCTTGCCCGAGTTGTGACGGAGCGCCTTGCGCAGCGCGAGAACATGCGAAACATGGGAATTTGCCTCAACCTTGCCGACACCCATTCCACCGTATCGGACCTTGTAGAACTCCTCCGCGATCGGTTGGAAGGCGGCCCCCACCGCCGCATTGCGCCTCAGCAGCGCCTCGCCAAACGCGCGCGCCGACATATGCGCGGGCTTCTCCGCCCCCGCCGCCGCCAATGCACGCAGCGCCTCGATGTAAAAAGCCGCGTCACGCTGCAGCCGCGCCTGCTCACGCGGCGACAGCTGCCCAATCTGCAGCGCCGCCCGCAACCGCCTCCGCCGAACCACCACGATCAGCCACGCCAAACCGGCCGTGCAGATGCCAACCCCGATCACTGCAAACCACACATCGCCTGCGCGTCCAAGGCTCAGACTCATCGCGACCGCGCGCATCCGACTCGCCACCGCGTCCATCCGCGAACTCATCGCCTCGCGCCAACCCGATTGCACGCGCTCGGCGATGTTCTGCTGCGACGACGCGTCATAGGACACAACGCCCGAGTTCCAAAGAAACTCGAGCCGGCTGTAGATCCAGCGAAACTGATCCGCGAAGGAACGATTGCGCTCCTGAATCGCATACAAGCTGTCTTCCGGTGTCGCGTCAACCGCGGTCCAACCGAACTCCCCAGTGCGCACCTCGACCCACGCGTGCGCGTTTGACTCGCGAACGATGTAGAACTGACCACGCTCGTCATACTCAAGCGCGATGAATCCCGTCACAATGCGCGACTCGATCGCGAGGCTCCGCAGCACCGCGCACAACGCGCTGGCGAAATACTCGCAATGACCACTTCGGTAACGGGTGAGAAAACTAACGATCGGATCTTCGCCAGGAATGCGGCCGAATCCTGATAAATCCGTGGTGTAAGTGAAGTTCGACTTCATCCAACTCGCGATCGCGCGCGCAACCTCGCGATTGCGCGTCCATCGCTCCGCCAGATCGGCGTCGGCGGAAGGCTCAGGCGGAATGTTTGCAGTGCGCGAAACATCCTCGAGAATCTGGCGCGCGATCGGCTCGAGTTCCGCCACAGGAAAACTCACGCGCTCGCTCGCTGGACGAACACGCGCACCCAAAGAAATTGCCTCCATTGTGACCGCGTCAGGCTGCGGCTGCGTAAGCAACTCGTAGTACCAAAGTCCTACACCTCGATCCTCTGAAACATCGCGCAGCAGCAGAGTGCTCGGATCGATCGACACTGTGCGTGACTCGCTCGTCGCAATCCCCACTGGCGCGTACACCGAGAACAACACATCACTCGACAACGAGCGCATCTCAAAACGCGCACGAAATCGCGCCCGCGCATCTTTGGCGACGCCGCGCGTGAGATCGGTCAGTCGACCGTCCGTCATCGTCCGCAGCGTGCCGAGCGGCTGTCCGCCCCGCCGCGCATACCAGCGCTGCCCCGCGATGTCGTATGAATCAAGCACTGCGCCGCGCAGCAACAACGAACGCGATGCCTGCACCGCCTCGCCCGCGCCATCGATCCATTGCAGTGTGAAAAGCTCACGCCTGCTCTCGGTGATTCGATCGCCGCCGCGCAGGTCGATCTCGTCGTTGAAACCAGTCACACTTCCACGGCCCACCTCGCCGATTCTGACCTCGGCGAAGCGCGGAAAGAGAAAGAATCCGATCACGCTGCACGCGAAGATCATCACCAGCGAAACCACGGCCATCCAGCGAAATTGCGGCAATGCGCGTCGGCCAAAGGTGATTTCCAACGGCGGCGCAAAGCCATTCTGCGCAGCACGAACAGAGCGCGCGGATTCCGCACCATGCGCCAATCGCCACAACATCGCTGTCCACGCCGCAAGTCCCGCAAAAACCAGCACAATCGCACCGAACGAAAGGTCCACGCTTTCGAGGCATCCCGTCAGCACAAGCATCGTCGCCAGCGTAAATCGCTGACGATCATCGTTCTCACTCCGTCGTGAGAAGATCTTGATCACCAGCAGCCACAACAGGAAGCGCCCGAGCGAGCCCATCGCGTCCTCGATTGTTCCGCGCATAGCGAAGTCAATCCCGCAGTAACCGGCCAGAGCGATCGTGAGCGCGTTCGACACCCAAGTCGCCAAAGAACGCCCGCGCGGCCCCTCGGTCGTGTACCAACTCAGCATCGCTAGAGCAACGCCGAGAAACAGCGTGGTGAAATCGAGCTCAGCGATCGCGAACGCGGCGATCGCCAATAGCACGAGAAGAAAGCTCGCGACGCGGTACTGCCTCAGTAAAATCACGCACGCACCTCGGTCAAAGGCGCGCCTTCGCGCAGTGAGTCAAGCTGTCGAGCGGTGAAATGCCATGCATCCACAGACGCAACCGCGAGCTCAGCGCGGTCGGGATGAACGACCACCACCGTTGCGCGCTCATCACTCGCAGCAAACCCATTTCCCTTGGTTCGTGGCGCGTCGAGATCGAGCGCCGCCAGCGCGGACATCAGTTTTTCGCGATGAAAATGACCCTTTCGCAAGGACACCGGCGCAACATCGAAGCCCGCGATGCTGAGCGCGTACTCGTAGCCAAGTCGATCGGCCAGCGCGATGAAACTCGCGGCCAGCACGATCGCGCGTTCCTCAAGCTCACGCGCGTCCTCTGCGTCGACGGTTCTCAAGTTCGCCGTCGCCACACGGAGATCCACCAGTACGCGCAGCCGCGGCGGAACCGAGCGACTGCGTTCGATCGTCGCCAGCTTCCCTGTTCCCGCAAGACGCTTCCACGCGATGCTGCGAATGCTGTCGCCCGGACGGTACTCACGCACACCAAAAAAGTCGTCGAAACCACCCGCCTCGCTCGACAGCCGATGTCCGCCAAAACCTCCCGAAGTCACCTTTGCTAGAAGCTCCGTGCGCAGCGCGACAATCTCGGGATGAATGAGCACCTCTCCCACCTGATGAAATCTGAGCACCTTGCGCATCAGTCCGAATGGAAATTTCGTCGATACCTCAAATTCACCGAGGCGCACGAGTCCACGGCGCTTCGGACGAAACACCGCTTCGCCGTGGAGTCGCTCTCGTGGACCGATGTGTAACACCCACGCAGGTCCGGCGACCTCGAGCGATGGGGTTTGTACGGCAGAGGTCCGCGCACGCCCGCGCATCGACCACCCGCGGCGCGACGCTTTCGTCCACTCATCGACACGCAAGTCGTAAGCGGGAATGAATCGCGACATGTTGGCGATCTCATAGCGCACCAGCAGAGGCTCGCCCACGCGCCCGCGCCGCGGCTCGATGCGGATCGCTCGAATGGACATCATCATGAAGCCAGAAACGAAGCCCGAGACCACCATCGCTGCAAGCAAGAAGCTGAATACCCACACCAGTAAATTGTTCGGCCGACTGCCCGCGGCAAGTCCCACCGCAAGAATCACCAGAATGTAAATCACTCCCGCCCAGACGAGGCGAGTGCGGCGCTTTGGTTTCGTGAAGGCTCCGATCACGCGTCCATTGTGGCAAGGCGCGCGCGATTCAGGTGAGAAGTCCGACGCTTTCGGGACCAACCTCGGGAAGGTCGGCGCGCAGACCGACGATGCGCCAGTCGCCGATGTCGCCGATGGCGAACTCGATGCGCGCCGGCGGCTCACCCGCGATGGATAGATGCCCGCGCCCGCCCGCACCCGTGGCGGTCTCGACGGAAATCCACAGATGCTCGCGCGCGCCATCGCCTTCGCCTCGCGCGATCTTGACCAGGAACGCCGCGGTCGGATTCGCCCCGTGCTCCGCGTGCGCGCGCATGAACGCGCTCCAGCCCCGGCGTGCGATCCGTTCGCGCGCCTCGGTCACACGAGGCGCAAGGAACAGTCCCGTTTCATTGCGAACCAGCCGCGCGAGTTCATCGGTCGGCGTCACCCAGATTTGTCGAAAAGAGCCGCGTTTCCCTGCAGCGCAGATCGCCGCGCGCGGACCGGGCGCAAGACCACGCCGATCATTGGCGTCGCCCGCGCAATTCAATCCAAGCGTCTCGATCGCCTCGCCGACTGGAACGAGCGCGAGTCGCACATCCGGACCAGCCTCGAATGGAACGCCTGCATAGGGCATCGGCTCGGTTACGAACCGTGCCGCCAACGCGTCGACGAGTTCCAACGCCGCCCGCACCTGGTCGATGGGAACCTCAAGCATCTCAATCTCGGGCTTGCCCACGCGCGCCAGACCGATGGTCGCAATCCAGTACGGCCCGCGCGCACGATCGCGCGCCACCAGTTCGATGCGATACAGATGACGCTCGTCCACGAGTGCGCCCCGCCCATACATGCTTTCGCCGAGAAAGAGCGCGTCGATATCTGCACGCGCCCATGCAACGCCCAGACCAGGATCAAACACAAGCTTGGTGCGTCCGCCACCCGAGCGCGCAACCGTTGCCGCCAATGCAACTGCGTCGTCGACCGGCCGCTCCGCAGCCAGCAATGTCTCGATAAAAATCACCCATTTTGCGTCACTGGCCTGACCATCGGGCGAGGCTCCATCGACCGCTTGCTCGCACCACATCATCACGCGCGCACTGCGCATGGGCAGGCTGAAAGCGAACGCCCAGGCCACGCGATCATCCTCAATCGGCAGCGGCTCGGCGTCTTGCGGAGCCACGCCGAACGATTCGCCCGCGGCGATAAACGCGGCGCCGGGATCAGGCATCTCGTCGCCGACAATGAATGCGATGTAGGAAATCGGCGCGGGTTGCGCGATCTCCCAAGCCGTCTCAGGCGGAAGTCCAATCTGAATGGGCATGTGATCGCGGGCCATGGAGGTTCCTCGGCCGCTGATCCTACTTGAAGCCCGTCACTTGAAGTATGGACGCAGCCGCGCGGGCAAGTTCAGCGGAAAATCATTCGCAGGAGAATCGTCAGAAGCACGCAGATCGTCGAGCTCGATCAACGCCGCGCACTGGGCGATCGCGCGCTCGTCGGCGTCGTCGACGCGGGATCGCAGCAGCCAACCCGTCGGTCCAACCCGCGCCAGCTCGCGCCATCTCTCGCGCGAATCGACGCCTCCGACCGCGATCCATTGCGAACGCCAACGAAGCAGCGCGTGCAACGCCGACTCACGCCGCTCGTCGGCTTGATCAAGCAGCTCGGCGACGACCGCGCGCAAGTCGTCGCTCGCGGCGCGTTGCGCAGCATTCATGCCGATTCCTGCGCCAAATCGATCAAGTCGACCGAAGGCCGGCGAACGCTGCGGCTCAATGGTCGGCTCGGCAAGCTCGCGCAGACGCGTCAGGTATGCACGCGCGACCATATCGCCCTGCGCGGCGCGCAGGTCATCGGCGATCCGAAAGCGCAGTTGCGCAGCAGCCATCCCCGCAAGGCGCGGCCGCCACGGTTCGCGCTCGACAATCTCTCCTCGCTTACGGGCGAATTCACCGTGAAGCAACAGTCCAAGCAGCGCGCGTATGTTCAGCTCGAAGACTGCGCGTGCTTCGCGATGAGCCGCCAAAAGTTCATCCGCTCGCGCATGCACGATCGACTCGGAAGTCGCGCGTTGACCCTCATCGGCGCCCATGCTGCGTACCACTTCAAACGGATTCACCAACGCGACCGCGGTCAGGCCGCCGACGCCTTCCGCCTCCGGCATGCCGCGATCGGCGCCGATTTCGCACAGGAGCGAAAGCTCGACGCGCGCAATCGCGATGCGCTCGTCATCGGAAGGAACCCCCGCCACCCGCGCGATCTCCGTCAACATCCGCTCATTCGCAGCGCGGTCGAGCGCGCGAACACGCTCGGTCTTCGCGCGCAACGACGACATGAACCGCCGCAGCAGCGCAGATTCCGACTCAGTCGATCTTGCGTCGCCGAGCGCGCGCAGTTCCTCACCGATCTCCTTCGTCAACGGTTCGGTCGCAACGCGCAGCGCATCGCGCGCTTCCTCCCAAACAACGACCAGCCCGCGCACCACCTCGGGCGAAAGCCGCAATCGCGCAGCAAGCGAAAGCAGAACGCTTTCGCGCAAGGGCGCTCCGAGCAGCAACTGCATGCCGCGGTCGCGCCCAGGAAAGAGCGCAGGCTCAACGGGGCGCGCGTCGGCCGCAACTTCATCGGTGGACTGCAGCGCGTCGACTGCCTGTTCCGCCGTGCGCTTTCCAGCTGCCACCGCCAGCGACTGCAGCTCGATCTTGTCGGCGAGCCCAGACGGGCCGACCTCTGCGTCAAGAAATTTTCGCAGCGGCGTGACCACATCGACCAGCGCGGCATAAGCCTCCGCGCGCGCCTCCTTCGAGTTCGAGCGGAGATTCGGGCGCAGCGCCGCCTGCCGCGCCAGCGCGCGTTGATAGATCTCGTCGAAGCGCGCGAGCTTGTCTGGCGTCGCATCCTTGCTGCGTTCAAGCAGCCGACGACCGACCTGCCAGATCGAACGCATCGCCGGCACGCTGCGCACGCCCTCGTACAAGAACGCGTCGACGCGCGAGAGATAGTCCTCGCGCTTGGCATCGTCGGCTATCGCTTGCGCAAACTCAGTCTGTTGATGCAGCATCGAAACGCGAAAGCGCTCGAAGGCGCGCTCATACCCGGACGTGAGCGCGTCGTCGACAGCAACCTCCGCGCGCCGCGCCGCGTCCACTTCGGCCACCGCATCCACGCCAGCAGCCGCCTCGCGCCCTACCTGCTGTGCGAGCGGCTTTTCCTTGCAATACTCGATGAAACAGTCGACCCGCGTCCGAGCCGCCTCGCGCGCATCGTTGCAAAGCAGCGTGTACGCCGCCGTCGCGGCCACGGCAATGTCGCGATTAGGCTCACCGCGTCCATCGAGCGCAAGAACCTCGAGCGGGCCGGGCAGTTGTTCGCCTGGCTCGCAAAGCATTCCGCAGGCACGGCGAAACTCGACGCGTGCACGCAGCAGCGCGATAAACACATCGGCCTCGATCGGCAGCTCATGGTCGATTGCGGAGATCAACGCGAGCTCACGGTCGCCAAGTTCTCGAACTACCTGCTGATACTGCGCCCACTGCGCGCGCGCCTGCTTCGCCGTCGGAAGCCGCCCTTCCGTGCGTGCGATCGAGACATCAACAGCGAGCGCATCCCATCGCGACGCGACGAGCGCATCGAGATCGCGGTCATATTCCGCGTAGAGCCTGTCGATCGTCTGCCACCAATCGTTGCGAAATCCTGGGCACCACGACGCAGTTTCGCGCAGATCACCGAACCGCACCGGAGGCGCGACGCGGTCGAGCGTGCTGGCGGTCGGACCGCAGGACGCGATGATTACCGCGGCAAAGATGCCGAGGATCACTCGTAAAATCAAGGCGGCTCGACGCATGCACACGAGGCTCACAGCGTACCGCTCAGACGACGATATTCACCATGCGGCCCGCGACCACGACGACCTTTTTCACCGGCCGACCGGCGAGCGCCGCCACGACCTCAGCGTTCGACAAGGCAATTTCCTCGATCGCCGCGATGTCCGCCTTGGCCGACACCATCAGTCTCGCCTTGACCTTGCCTTGAATCTGCACTGGCAACTCGATCTCGTCGTCGACCAGCATCGCGGCATCATGGCTCGGCCAACTCGACGCGTAAAAGCCGCCCGCTCCTTGCGGGTGCAAGCCAAGCTTTACCCCGAGCTCATCCGCGAAATGCGGCGCAAAGGGCCAGAGAATCCGAGCGAAACGCCCCAACTGATCGCGCGTCATTCCGCCCTGCGATGGATCGGCCATTCCGGTTGGGCGCGTCGCCGCGTTGATCAACTCGATCATCGCCGCGATCGCCGTGTTCAGCGAAAGCCGCTCGATGTCCTCAGCGACCTTGTGAATCGTTCGATGCAACAGCTTCTCGATCTTCGCGTCCGGCTGCGCGGCGCACAGCGGCTCGCCCGTCCGCTCGTCGACGGCAAGCCGCCAGGCCCGCTGCAAAAACCGGAAAACGCCGACGATATCGCGGGTGTTCCACGGCTTCGACGCTTCGAGCGGACCCATGTACATTTCGTAGAGACGAAAGGTATCCGCGCCGTACTCCGCAATGATGTCGTCGGGATTCACCACATTTCGCAGCGATTTCGACATCTTCGCCACGATCTGCACGACCTTCTCTCCGGTCTTCGCCTCGACAAATCCGCCTTCGCCCCGCTCCTCGACCTCGTCGACGGGAACCAGCGTCTTGTCGGCGCGCTGAAATGCGTGGCTTGTAATTAAGCCCTGATGGAAGAGCTTGCCCATTGGTTCTGGCGTCGACACCTGCCCAAGATCAAACAGCATCTTGTGCCAGAAACGCGCATAAAGCAGGTGCAACACCGCGTGCTCGCTTCCGCCGACATAGAGGTCGACGCCGCCGGCATGACAAGTCGCGGGGTCGTACTGCGCGGGCGCGCCCGTCGTTTCGCTTCCCGCCCGATTCGAGAGCATCCAATAGCGCTCGGCCTCGGGCGATACGAAATGCTGCGAATCCTTCGGAGAGCAATAGCGCAAGTAGTACCAACAACTGC
The DNA here is from genome assembly GCA_003671075.1 of Planctomycetota bacterium. Taxonomy (GTDB): domain Bacteria; phylum Planctomycetota; class Phycisphaerae; order Phycisphaerales; family SM1A02; genus QWPT01. The sequence goes on along the minus strand of QWPT01000017.1, from coordinate 38,134 downwards.
CCGCCCATCCAGGCATCGTGTTGGTCTCGCGCACGACCGCCGTGTTCGCGGCCAGCAACGCGGGATCAACGCCCGCAGCACCTGCGGTCGTGTGCGTCCACTCACGCGCCTTCGCCAACGGCGGCTGCGGTACATCACTTTCAATCGGCGAATAGTCGGCCAGCGGCGGAAGCACCAGCGGCAAACTCGAAACCGAAACGGGATAGTGGTTGCCATCCGCATCGAACACGATCGGAAATGGCTCGCCCCAATAGCGCTGACGCGAGAACAGCCAATCACGCAAACGGTAGTTCACCCGCATCGCGCCGATCCCCATCTGCTCAAGCCACGAAATCACGACGCGCTTCGCCTCGAGAGTTGCGAGCCCGTCGAGCGAAATCGTCGCAGCATTCGCACTGTTTACCGCACAACCCTCACCACTCGTCGCCGCGTCGCCGGTGTAAGAAACGCCAGCGATCTCCACCACTTGCACGATGGGCAGCGAGAAAGCGCGGGCAAAATCGAAGTCGCGTTCGTCGTGGGCTGGCACCGCCATGATTGCGCCAGTGCCATAACCCATGAGTACATACTCAGCCGTCCACACAGGAATACGCGCGCCCGTCGCGGGATTCACCACGAACAGACCGGTTGCGCAGCCCGTCTTTTCCTTCGACTGCTGACGGTCGATATCGGAGCGGTTGCGCGCCCAGGCGATGTACTGGGCGAGCTTCGCATCGCCATTGCGCGCGATCGCATGGGCGACCAGCGGATGCTCGGGCGCCAGGACCATGTATGTCGCGCCGAACAGCGTGTCAGGCCGCGTGGTGAACACCGAAAGCGATTCAGAGCAGTCTCCGCTGGGATCGACGATCGCAAAGCGAATCTCCGCGCCCTCACTGCGACCGATCCATTCAGATTGCAGCGTACGCGTCGATTCCGGCCAATCGACCAGCGCAAGATCCGCGAGCAATCGGTCCGCGTACGCCGTGATGCGGAACATCCACTGTCGAAGCGGCATGCGCTTGACGGGATGTCCGCCGCGCTCGCTGCGTCCGTCGATGATCTCTTCGTTGGCAAGCACCGTGCCGAGCTTCGGGCACCAGTTGACGGTCTGCTCTCCGATGTAGGCGAGGCGGAAGGTGTCGAGATGCGCCTGTTGCTCACGACGCGTGCAGTCCGACCACCGCTTGGTCTGGCCGTCACCAATCGAAATCACCGTGTTTTCATGGGCGAAACGCGCGCTCAGCTCCATGATCGGCCGAGCCTTCGCCACGCTTGGATCGAACCACGACTCGTAGGCCTGCAACCAGATCCACTGCGTCCACTTGTAATAGTCGGGATCGATCGTCGCGAATTCGCGCGACCAGTCGTACATAAATCCGAAGCGTTTCAACTGTCGGCGGAAGTTGTCGATCGCCTTCTTGGTGGTGACCTCGGGATGCACACCAGTTTGGATCGCGTATTGCTCGGCGGGAAGCCCGAATGCGTCCCAGCCCATCGGATGAAGCACATTGAAGCCCTTGAGCTTCTTGTATCGGCAAATGATGTCGGTGGCGGTGTAGCCCTCGGGATGTCCGACATGCAGGCCCGCGCCCGATGGATACGGGAACATGTCGAGGCAGTAGAACTTCGGCTTCGACGCGTCGAACCCCGCCTCGCCCGGATTGGGCTGTCGAAATCCGTAGCCCTTGCCGTCAGGCCAACACAGCGAATCCTGCCACTTCGCCTCGACGGCGTTGGCGTACGCGGCCGTATAGCGGTGCGGGATTTCGTTGGTTTCGACGATCGGCGATGCGGACATAGGTGGGCGATTGTAAAGCGCCGCGGGGTGGCCGCGGCGCTGTTGCTTTGAGTTGTCGCAGACGATCAATCTCGGTCGGGGATCGCAGCCGGGATCTTTCCGCCCGTCGAGCGATCAAAGTGCTGAAGGTGCTTCAGCGTCTCGCCAACGAGGTAGAACGAGCCAGTCACGCAGACAAGGTCCTCTCGGCTGACCGCGCGGGTGGCCATCTCGAGCGCTTCAGGAAGCGACCTCGCCACCTGACTCATCTTGCCACTGCGCTCATGGAACAGCTTCTGCAGATCCTCAGGATCAGCTGAACGCGGATTGCTGACGGCCCGCGTGAAGATGACCTTGTCGGCACCGAGATTCACCTTGTCGACGAGCCCAGGCAAATCCTTATCGCTGCAGCAGCCGAAGACGCAGATCATCGAGTCGTAGGGCACATGCGCGCCAACGCAGCGCATAAGCGCGCCGACCGCCGCTGGATTGTGCGCACCGTCGACGAGCACGCGTGGACGATCCCAAACAAGCTGCATGCGTCCGGGGATCTTGGTCGCGGCGAGACCCGCAGTGATCTTGTCCTCTGGGCAGTCAAATCCGACTGTCTTGAGGTGATCAACGACCGCGAGCGCGAGACCGCAGTTCGAAGCCTGATGCTCTCCAGGCAACGGCACAGGCAAGTGCTCGAGGCGCGAATTCTTGGTGTAGAGGCAAACGCGCGTGTGCGGCCCGAGTTCATCAGTCACGCAGAAGCGCGCCGAGTAATCGATGTCCTTGTTCACAATGCGCAACAGCGCGCCCGACTTCTCGGCAACTTCGACGATCGCCTGCTGCACCGATGGCTCGCTCTCGAAGATGAACGCAGGAACATCCTTCTTGAAGATGCCCGCCTTCTCTCGCGCGATCTCCTCGAGCGTGTTGCCCAGGAGTTTGGTGTGGTCGAAGTCAATCGAGGTAATGACGCACGCCTCGGGGCGGATGACATTGGTCGAGTCGAGTCGCCCACCGAGTCCGACCTCGACGATGGCGATGTCCACAGCCTGTTCGGCGAAATGCTTGAAGCACACCGCGGTAATCACTTCGAAGAAAGTAGGCTCCACGCCCGCTTTTTCCGCAGCTTTCGCCACTTGCTTCATCGTGTCGGCGAAGATTGCCTTGTCGATCGACTGCCCATTGATGACGATGCGGTCGCGCAGATCAATCAGATGCGGACTGGTGTAGACGCCGACCGTGTAACCGCAGGCCTGCAGCATGGACGCGATCATGTGGACCGTCGAGCCCTTGCCGTTGGTGCCCGCAACATGCACGGTTCGAATGTGCTCGTGTGGATTGCCGAGCTTCGCCAGCAATTGCTGCATGCGGTCGAGACGGAATGTCGTCTCGTTGTACTTCACCGTGCGCGAACGCTCGAAATCCGCGCGCTCCATGAGGTAGCGAACCGCAGCGCTGTAGCCGTTGATGTCCGCGGAACCCTTGGGAGCCTTGCCTTCGGTCGAGCGGCCAGTGCGCATTTCAAGCGGGCGAACGTTCGCCACTTCCTCAGGGCGGGTTGCACGAAGTCCGAGTTGGCGCGCGGGCGGCTGCGGAGTGTTCTGTCGCGGAGTGGCGGCAGCGATAGCCTTGAGGGTCGCCTCCGATCTCGGCGCTGGTGCAGACCTCGGAGCGTAAATCGCTTCGACAGCGGCCTTGGAGCCACGTTTCGACGAAGCCTTCGTCGCTGGCTTGCTTGAAGGCGCGGGCTTGGTTTCGATTTTGGCCTTGAGGTCAGCCTTGAGGTCAGCCTTGAGGTCAGCCTTGGGGTCAAGCTTGGGGTCAAGCTTGAGGTCAACCTTGAGGCCGGCCTTGACCACAACCTTCGCCGCAGGCGGCGTGGCCTTCGCGTCCTGCTTCAGGGGAACTTTCGGCAACCGAATAGGCGTGCGCGCCGATGAAACGGACCCGACGGCGGCCTTCGCCACCGGCTTCGCCGTGCCCTCTGACCGCTTCGACTTCGAACCCGAGTTGGAAACGCTGCGACCGAGGTCGCGCGAAGTAGTGTCCTTTGCCATAGATTTGCAGAGTCTAGCGAAAACCGCGGCCCGGATCAAATGCTAATGTCTAAGTATAGTTCAAGAAGGTAGTTACATCAAACAGCGCATGAAGACTCTCGCAGTTCGCTCGGCGCCCGTGTACTCTTTCAAAATGGACCAGATGGAACGCAAGCAAGCCCTCGCCCTCGAAAGTTGGCGCGCGCTTCGGATTCTCAGCGAGTTCGTTGACGGCGTCGAGACGATGTCACGATGCGCACCCGGTGTCGCGGTCTTCGGATCTGCGCGCCTCAAACCCGAGCATCCTTCGTACCAGCAAGCGGAGAAGTGCGGTCGCCTTCTTGTTGAGAAGGGCTTCACCGTCATCACTGGCGGCGGACCGGGCGTGATGGAGGCTGCCAACAAAGGCGCGAAGGAGGCGGGCGGAACGAGCGTCGGCCTCAACATCGTGTTGCCGATGGAGCAGCAGCCGAATCCGTTCCAGACCGTCGACATCGAGTTCCGCTACTTCTTCGTTCGCAAGGTCATGTTCGTGAAGTACGCGCGGGGCTTCATCATTTTCCCTGGCGGCTTCGGAACGATGGACGAGTTGTTCGAGGCACTCACACTCATCCAGACACTGAAAATTGTTCCGTTTCCCATCGTTCTCGTCGGCGCGAAGTTCTGGGCGCCACTCGTCGATTGGATGAAGACCACGCTGCGCGACGAATACGCCACGGTGAGCCCTGGAGATTTTGAAATTTTCTCGATCACCGATAGCGTCGAGGAAGCCGTGCAAATCGTGTGGGAGTCCCACATCGGTCAGCGCGTGGTTGCTCCGGAACTTCCGCGATTCGCAGCGGACGAAGAGGAGCGCGTGTCTGGCGACGGAACCCGCGGCGGCCCGCGTCACCGCAGGCGCGGCGGCGATTCGTGGCACGAGAGCGCGATCTGATGGCACGAACGCCCGAGGAGTTGCCCATACAGCGCGCTCGTGATGAGATTCGCAACGCAGTGCGCAATGCGAACAGACTCGTCGTGGTGGCGCCGACCGGCTCGGGAAAGAGCACGCAACTTCCGAAGATGCTGCTCGATCTCGAAGGCGTGAAGGGCGACATCGTTGTACTTGAGCCGCGACGGCTTGCCGCTCGCACGCTTGCGATGCGGGTCGCACACGAACTCGGCGACGAATGTGGCGGAATCGTGGGATTTGAAACCCGTCACGACCGCAAATTGTCGACGCGAACACGCATTCGCTTTGTGACCGACGGCCTCTTTGTGCGGCAAATGCAGAGCGATCCAGCGCTCGCCCGCGTCGGCGCGGTGATTCTCGACGAGTTCCACGAACGCTCGGTCGCGATCGATGTCGCACTCGGACTTTTGAAGTTGGCGCAGGAATCGCGACGCGCCGATCTCAAGCTCATCGTGACGAGCGCCACACTCGAGGCCACTCGGCTTGAATCGTTTCTCGGATGCAAAACCGTGCTCGCCGAAGGGCGTTCGTATCCAGTCTCGATCGAATACATGGGAAAGCCGTCGCGCGAGACACCGTGGGATCTCGCAGGCGCCGCAATTGAGCGCGTGCTGGATGCGTTCGCGCAGGGCCGCGCCGACGATCCTGGCCACATCCTTGTGTTCATGCCCGGCGGCTACGAGATCATGAAGACTTGCGAAAAAGCGCGCATCGCGCTTTCGCGCACGGGCATCGCCGCTGAGGTTCTGCCGCTACACGGCGGATTGCCCCCCGACGAACAGGATCGCGCTGTCTCGGCGGTGGATCCTGTGAAGAAGCGGCGGATCATCGTGTCGACGAATGTTGCGGAGACCAGCCTCACCATCGATGGCGTGAGAACGGTGATCGATTGCGGACTGGCGCGCATCCACCGGTACGACCCGCTGCGTGGACTCGACACGCTGCGCGTCGAGCCGATCTCGAAGGCGAGCGCCGAACAGCGCGCGGGTCGTGCGGGCCGCACCGCTCCCGGTCGCGCGATTCGGCTGTGGACGATCGCAGAGCATGAGCGGCGTGAGGCGCACACGATGGCTGAGGTCGCCCGTATTGACCTCGCGAGTGCGATGCTCGAGACCATGTCGCTTGGTGTCGCCGATTTCAATCGGTTTCCATGGCTCGACGCACCGGACGCCGCGCGCACCGATGAGGCCGCGAAGACGCTCTCCACACTTGGCGCGCTCGATGCGCATGGATTGACGGCGGTTGGGCGCGCGATGGCGCGCGTGCCCGCGCACCCGCGACTCGCACGCGCGCTGGTCGAGGGCGCACGGCTGGGCTGCGCGCGACGAGTGGCGCGAATCGCAGCATCGATTTCCGACCGCGACCCAACCGACGGCATTGCGCCACAGGCGCTGTTGACATTGCTTGCCAAGGACGACCCGCGCAGCGACGCCCTTGTTCGCGAACGGCTTATCGAGGCCGCGGAAACGCGCGCTTTGCCGCGCGAGGCCGATCGCCTTGCCATTCGAGAGGCTGTGCTTGTGACCGAACAACTCGCGCGCAGCGCGAAGGACATCGGCGCGGACTCTTCAAACGCCGCGCTTGATTGCGCGCTCGTCGCAGGGTTCATCGACCGTATCGCGTTCAAGCTCGAACGAGAACGCCCGCACTGCGCGCTCGCGGGGCGCCGCAAAGTTGAGCTCGCAAAAGAGTCGCTGGTGTACGAGCCAGGATTCATCATCGCGCTCGAAGTGCGAGAGTCGGGACCCGATCACGATCGATTAGTTTCGATTCCCGTCGCGCACCCAGTGCCGCGCGAGATCGTGGAGGCAGCGCTCCCACACGCGTTTTCAAGAAGATTTTCAGCCGGCTGGAACAAGGAGACCCGTGCTGTAGAGATCGCCGAAGAGGAACTGTTTCTCGAGGCAGTGGTCACTCGCAAGGCCCGCCCCGCAAAGCCATCGCCGGAAGTAGAGCGTGAGCTCGTCGCGCGCATCCAGTCTGGAGAGATCAAACTTGATGGCTGGGAGGAGCATTGCGACGCGTGGATCGCGCGAGTGCGGTGCGTTGCGCAGTGGTTTCCCGAGCGAGGATTGATCGCGTACTCCGAGGAGGACCTCGATGTCATTCGAACCGAGTTGGTGTCCGGCTGCGTACGCGCGCGCGAGGTCGAAACGAAGCAGGCGATTGATGCTGTGCGTAGCGCGCTTTCGTGGGACGACATTCAGTTTGTCGAGAAGATGGCACCAGTGGCGATCTCGATGCCGCGCGGATTCAAGATGAAGATTGAGTACGAGGTCGGCGCCCCGCCGCGAGGTCGCGCGAAGATTCAAGATTTCTATGGACTCGAAGAAACACCAAAGGTTGCTGGCGGAAGAGTGGCGATGGTCGTCGAGATCCTGGGTCCGAACTATCGCCCGCTTCAGGTGACGCAGGACTTGGCCAACTTCTGGCGCGTGCTTTATCCCGAGATGCGAAATGGATTGAAGAGGCGGTATCCGCGGCAGGAGTGGCGGTGAGGGGACTTTGGACAGGCACGCGACACCTCAGGGATGCTCACAACTTCGGACAGGCATGTTGATCGCGTTCAGTTAGAGAACGGGGCAGGACATGCCTGTCCGCTATGACAAACTTCCGCCGACCCAGAAATCCCGTGTAAGTCTGACGTGCGTCTAAAAAACGCAGATTTACCGCTTAGCGTCGTCGGGTGGCCACGAGACGATCCGACATAGTCGATGCTGAGAATCCCGGTGTCTATCACTGCATCTCGCGCTGTGTACGCAGAGAGTCGCTACTGGCGGATCCTTCGCGCCGAGCCTGGATCGTTACACGGCTCGAATTCCTCGCTGAGTTTGCTGCAATTGATGTGATTTCCTTTGCCGTCATGGATAATCATCTTCACATTCTGCTGCGAATTCGCCCTGACATTGTCCACGCCTGGTCGGATCAAGAAGTCGCGCGCCGACGCGCGTCATTACTGCCTGACCAACGCCTTCGAAGACTTCTCGGCGCTGCGCCGGGCACCGCCGCAACCGCTGAGGAACTTGCCTCGATCCTGAATTGCCCTGCGCGAATCGCGAAGGCGCGACGCGACGTGTGCAACCTCGGCTTCTTTCATCGACTGCTCAAAGAACCATGCGCTCGCCGCTGGAACCACGAAGATGGCGTGACTGGGCATTTTTGGGAAGGCCGATTTAAGTCGCCGCGAATACTCAACCAGCGTGCGCTGTTGCTTGTGTCTGCCTACATCGAACTCAACGAAGTTCACGCCTGTAAGGCGGGTTCAATTCAGTCAAGTTTCTGGACATCCGCACGGCGGCAATGGCAGCGACTGTGCGCAGAAGTACGACACGCCTGCGACAGCGAATCTTGCGAAGGCGTCGATGCCGCAACAGTCCTCCGCGGCGCGACATGGCAACCCGTTTTCCCGTGCAAAGTCGGCGCCATCAATTGCGATATGCCGCCTGCGACATCGCAACTGCACGAAGCTGCGCAGCCTGAAATGATCCCCTTGGTGGAGTATCTAGAGGCGGTCGACAGCGCGGGGAGGCGCACAAGGACCGACAAAGCGGGATTCATTGGACCCACCCAACCTCGCCCCGTCGCGATGGCGATCGCAAAGGCACTCGAGTCGCTGCGATTTGGCGCGCCGCTTTCAGTGCGCGCGGCCGAGCGGCTTGCCGCGGCTCGGATGGAGGAGTGGATCGACCAACGCGCGCAGCAGCGCTTTGAATTCGAAACGCTCGGCACCCTGTCATTTGCTATCCGCGGCCGCGGGAGCTGCTACGGAGACGGCGATTCACTACTTCAGGAAGCAGCTCGCCGCGGCTCTCGGCGGGTTCAGGCCATCGCCTTACTCAGCAGCGCCTAGCTCCGCAATGCATAATCCAAACCGACGGCAGCCGACCGGAAGTCCTATCGCTAGGTCCGTGAGCTGACTCATCGCGACCTGCGACCGAGCGCCCCTCCTCGAAATCAAAAGCCGTCGAAAACCAGAAGCCACCTAGGGTTTTCCTGTCGGAATCGAGGCTTGGGCAACCGGATTTAGGCAACTTAATGTGGACGCGTGCCTGACAGCCTTGTTCAGGCTCGCGTTAGGGCTCGCGTGTTGGCTCGCGGCCTACGAAAACATGCCTGTCCGTTAAGGGCCCTTAGAAGACATCATCCACCGCCGAAGTGCTTCCGCACATCACCCAAAAATCGAACGATCTGCCCCTGCTCCTTTGGAGTCGACGCTTGTTCCACATCGCTTTCCCAGAAACCGAGAAACCTTATCGCTCCATCATCGGTCAAGCTCGGCATCTCGTTTGCAGAGCGTGATCCTGCGCGTTCGCGCTCCCGCGCACCTCGCCCATTCACATCCGCGAGTCGCTGGTCATCGGGCTTGTCACCTTCTTTGCCCGTTGCAATGCGCTCACCAGTCCTCATCCACTTCACCATCCAGTCATCGATGTATTTTCCGCGATCCTTCTCGGTGGTCTTGAAATAGTTCTCGGCGCCTTGAACGAGGATGTCCTTTGCAAGCACACGCGCGTTCTGGGTGGCTTGCTCGCGTGCCGGACCAGAAAGTCCAGCGAGAAACGCTGCCATCGTCGCGCTTTCTGCCTGTCCCATACCTCGAAATCGATCGGAAAGCCCTAGTAGGAAGCGAATACGCTCGTCAATCGGCAGCTTCGAAAAGTCATCAAGCGCGAAATATCCAAGCACATCATCAACAGGCGCGTCGAAAATCGACGGTGGAGAGCGAAAGCGAATCTCCATCCACCAATAGACCCCAAAGCCGAGCAGCCCGGCAACCGACATACCTGCGAGCACGAGACCGATCTCGCGGCGTTTGTTTGCCCACGCATCGGCGATCGATTCATCAAGACGGTCGCGTAGGTCGGTAGTCCACTCTATAAAATTCATGCTTTGCTCTCGTGTTTTCAAGGCGCCTCTGCCTCATCGGCATCCCGCAAAATGCCAGCACTTCCATCGATGTACACAGCGTTACGCGGATTGCGGCTTCCGATCTTGTGACGATCCTGGCTATCCATAAGTATGGCGAACTGCAAAGGACTCTGCTGATAGAGCGTGCCTACAAGCTTCGCCTCCGCATCGCGCCGCCGCCGCTCTCTCTGCCTCTCGGTCAGCGAATCGCCCTGGGACGCAAAGAGAAGCCCAGCGACCTGAATCTGAACCTGCGGCGTGTAGCGAAGCAAACCTGGCAGGTAGATGTAACTCGTGCCCGTCGCGATCGACCCCTCGAGGTCATCGTCTGCCGCGCAATACCAGCACTTACAGTCAATCCCGACAGTCTTCTCGAGCACATCCACGAGCCCTCCGACTGGACCATCAGGGGTCGACGCGGGAAGGAAGTCGCACATCGGAAGGGATCCATTGATCGTTGATCGATATGCATCGACCGCGGCGTAAAGTTGCCTGAGATTCGCCTGACACGACACAGAAAGCGACTCGCGCCTCACGTTCGCCATCGAAGGCAGGATGATCGACAGCAATACCCCGAAGATAAATACCACTACCAGCATTTCGACGATGGTGAATGCGTTTGAGCGAAGGTGCCGAGCGGAGGTCATCCGCGCATTCTAGTTTGGCTCACATGCCTGTCCAAACTCATTCCACCGACGAATTTGGGGATTCCCACCCCGCACGCCGGATCGCACCCCGCCTCGCAACTCCGATTCCTAGGCGTCAACCCGCAAACATCGCTTCAACGAAGCGGTCAGGGTCAAACGGTTGCACATCCTCGGGCCGCTCCCCCACGCCAATGAGCTTGACCGGCACATCGAGTTCCTCGCGGATCGCGACGACTATTCCGCCCCGTGCAGTCCCATCGAGTTTCGCGAGGAATATCCCCGTCACGCCCGCCGCAGCGCCGAAAAGGCGTGCCTGTTGCACCGCGTTCTGGCCACTGGTGGCATCGAGCACGAGCAACACCTCGTGCGGCGCGCCCGGGATCTTCTTAGCAAGCACATTGCGAATCTTGCTGAGTTCGCGCATGAGGTTGTCCTGCGTATGCAGTCGCCCAGCGGTGTCGACGAGCAAAACATCGACGCCGCGCGCGATCGCTGCATCAGCCGCGTCAAACGCAACCGCTGCTGGGTCAGCCCCTGCCTTGCCTTTCACAATCTCGATCCCGAGCCGCTCACTCCACACCGTGAGTTGAGCGACGGCGCCGGCTCGAAAAGTGTCGGCGGCGGCCAAAAGCACGGTTCGCCCCTCGTCCTTCAGGCTACGCGCGATCTTGGCGACGCTCGTCGTCTTACCGACGCCGTTCACGCCAACAACCAGCACCACGGTCGGCTTTCGCTCAGCCACCACGATGGCGCGCGCCTCGGCGGGCCAACGCGACTTCAAGCTCTTCTTGAGGTATTCCAAAGCATCTTCGCCACGGGACAGCGTTCCCGATCGGAACTCCTTACGAAGTCCCTCGACAAGTTCGCGCGCAGCCTTGACTCCGACATCTGCGGCGATCAGCCGCGATTCGATTTCGTCAATCAGTTCCTCGCTGAGCGTGCGACCGAGCAGGAGCGAACGCAACTGTCCGCCGATCGCCTCCGCGGTCTTGTGCAAGCCCTTCTTGATCGCGTCGAGCGCGGAGCGAAAAAGTCCCATCAGTGCGAACCCGCCGCACCCGCTTTGGCGACGCGGTCGAGCACCGCGTTCACAAAGGCACCAGATTTCTCGGTGGAAAATGTCTTCACGAGCTCAACCGTCTCGTCAATCGCAACGGCAATCGGATCGCCGCCGTGAGTAAACGCGTACCAGCCGAGCCGCAGCGCATTGCGGTCGATGACGGGCTGCCGGTGGACAGGCCACTCGGCGGTGTACGGCTTCATGGCGGCGTCAGCTTCGTTGCGGTGCTCCCAAACAAGCGCGGCGAAACCGAGACCGTCCTCGATGTTTTTAGCACGGTCAATCGCGGCATCAGGATCGCGAACCGCCATGCGAACCTCCGCAGAAGAAGTGTCGGGCGACTCGCCAAATTCGTCAATTTCCGCAGCGCTTTCCAACGCGTCGCGCACCGCATCGAGTTCGCCTGCGAGCCCAGAATCGAACTGATAGAGCGCCTGCAGCGCAAAGCGCCTCTCGGCACGCACGCGCCCCTTGCGGCCGCTCATGCTGGCCTCCCTGGCGGAAGTTTTTGCACGCGGCCGACCGCTTGCGCAGCGATGATCGCCGCATTCATTGCTTCCTCGCCCTTGTTGCCCTTCTCGCCACCAGCACGCGCGCGCGCCTGCTCAATCGATTGGCATGTAAGTACACCAAACGCGATGGGTTTCCCGTTGCGCGCGGTGATCTCCGCAAGGCCTGCCGCGACGGCTTGGCAGATGTATTGATCATGGGTCGTCTCGCCAGTCAGCACGCAGCCAAGGCACACGACCGCGTCAATGTCCGCACGAGATGTGAGCGCGTGCGCAAGCGCGACCAACTCAAAAGAGCCTGGAGCGTCGACAAGCACCAGGTCCGATTCATCACCCTCGGCAGCTCGAAAGGCGTCAAGGGCCCCGTCGCGCAGCCGCCCGGTGATGCCTTCGTGGTAGCGGCTCGTCACGATGCCGACCCGCAATCCGCGGGCGTTCGCGGCCAATGGAACAATCGTGTGCATAGGACAGGCATGGTAGTGGGGAGCGTGCGCTAAGGAGTGAGAAGAACTCGCCGCCCCCCCGCATCGCGCGCTCTGCCGGATCCTTACCATCCGCCCATGCGCCGCATCGTCCGCAAAACCCTGGCCGCAATCGAAATCTCGCGCCTTTCCGTCGCGTTCGGAGCAGTTGCGAATGTCTGGCTCATGATTCTTCTCGCGCGTGCCGACCCGCGCCTCGCCGAACTCCCCGTCGCAACGCAGCCACTTGGGCTGGCGCTAGGGGCGGGCGCGCTCGTCGCCATCGGGTTTCTCGCCTTCGGAGCCGCGCTGAACGACTTTCTTGACGCAAAGCACGACCGCGCGTTTGCGCCCGACCGCCCTCTCCCGGCTGGAAATCTTCAGCCACGGCGCGCGGTGCAGCTTGCGATTGGATCACTGTGCGCGGGAATGCTTGGCGCAATCGGCTTCGGCACGCCCGCCATGCTCGCGGCCTTGGCACTCGTCGTGGCCATTTTGATCTACGACGCCTTCGCAAAGCATGTCCCGGCCTTCGGGCTGGTCCTCGCTGGCCTCGCAACGGCGCTTTCCATGGCTGTCCCATGCACCGAGGCAACATCGCTCCTTCCGATCTGGCTGGCGATGAGCCAAACGATGGGCCTTGGAGCGCTCGCGTATGTCTTTGGTGAAAAACGCCCGAAGCTCACCCGGCGCTCCGTGGTCATCGGAGCCGCGGGCTGGCTGTTCTGGACAGGCATGTTGTGGACCTTGGAACACCAACGCAACCAAGGCTCCCTCCTCACCAACTGGCCCAACCCGCTTCTCCTGCTGCTTCCCGCCTCCACCGTGGTCGTAGGCGCTGCGGTCGGCGCGTGGAAACTCCGCGCCATTCGCGGCCCGCGCGCAGGCGAGAAGATTCTTCGCTACGGAAGTCTCTGGAAGAGCCTAGTCGCCGCCGCCTGGCTTCTAGCCGCAGGAATGACCGTCGAGGCTGCGTGGATCGGATCGATCGCGGTCGTGATCTTCGCGGCAGTCGCCCTCATCCGCGAGGCTGGCCCGCAAATCGCCGAGCCGGTCTCCTGGCGGTCCTGATCGCCCGCTCCGCACCCGCGCCGCTATTCTGCGCCCGTGCCCGACCCAAGATTCATGCGCCGCCTGAGTTCCCTCGCCGCGGTTTCGATGGTGTCAGTAATTGCCGCCGCGCCAACCGCACTCGGGCAAGTCGCAACCAAAATGAAACCGATCGACGGCGCCTCTCTGGGCGGATTCGTCCTACCGACCCAGCCGATCGCCGGAACCTGCAAATTCTCCGCCACCCGAGGCTGGACCTGGAAGACCGATGACACGCAGCGGCTTTTCCTCGAGGGAGATGTGCGCGCCACCGTCGGCGGCTACACCTTCAGCGCCAAGCGCGCGATCGTTTGGGTCAACCGCCTTCCGCTCGGCGGCGAAGCGGCCACGCAGATCGCCATCTGGTTCGACCACGCCGATGAGCCGACGCGTCGTGCCGGCTTAGGCGCCAGTGGCAAAGAACTGCTCGTTACCGCGACCACGATGGGTGCGACCGAGCTCTCTCTCGTCATCACCGAAGACGGCACGCCCGACGAAGCGCGGACCTCGGTCGACCGCCGTCGCGCGGGAGACGAGGCCACCGCAGCAAAATCGCGCCGCGAACTTCTTCGCGAGGGCGAGGCCGCGCTCGCCCGCTACCTTCGCGGACTGACCGCGCGCATCCTCGCGGGAACGCAGCGAATCTCAACCGCACCGATCCTTCAATCGCCGACCACCGCCGCCGAACCACCGCTGCTTCCTGGCGGCAGCGTGGCTGCAATCTTCGCGGAAAAACCGCCACAGCTTCCGACTGAAATCGGTGTCGCAACCGCAAAGTCACTGCCCATTTTCGAGCCGCACGGCACCGTCTCATTCTCCGCCGACAACATTCTGATCGACGAAAAATCAAATCGCATCTCCGTTCAAGGCATGGTGCAAATCGAGTACCGCTCCATCGAGACCATCCAAGAACGCTCGCTGCAACTCTCGGCCGAACGCGGTGTGATCTTTCTCCTGCCCGGCGCACTCACTGCCTTGCGCGAAGGCGGAAAGTCGCTCGATGCCTCTACTATCGAAGGCCTCTACCTCGAAGGCGCTGTGCAGGCGAGTGATGGTCAGTACGCGCTTCGCGGTGCGCAAATCTACTACGACCTCAAGGCCAATCGCGCCGCGATCGTCGACGCCGTCTTGCGCACCTACGACCGAAAGCACCGCGATCTTCCGATCTACATGCGTGCCGCGGAAATGCGCCAAGTCGCCGCTGAGCAGTGGACCGCCGAGCGCGCGACCGTTTCGACGAGCGAGTTCTTCACGCCCCACCTCGCCATCGGCGTCGATCGCGTCACGATTTCGCGCGAACCACCCGAAGTCGGTGGCGAGATTGTGGTTGACGCGCGTGGCGCCGGGATCGAGGCTGGCGGAGTGCGCATCTTGCCGCTGCCGGGATACGAGGGCAATGTCGACCGCATCCCCATGCGTTCCATCGAGATGGGATACGAGGAAGACCGCGGCGTCGAATTCAGTAGCACCTGGGATCTCGCGGCTCTTCTGGGACAGGCACCAACACCCGGCGTCGACAGCGAGTTGCGCGTCGACGGATTTAGCGAGCGTGGTGCCGCCGTCGGCACAAAATTCAGCCTTTCAAGCGAGTTTGGCAAGGGCGCCATCGACCTCTACGGGCTCTACGACACCGGCGGAAACGACCGCACCAGTGCAGGCCAACTCGTGCCCATCGACGCTGGCGCACGAGGAATCATCGACGCGGCATGGCAGACCGCGCTCGACCCAACACTCATGCTGCGCTCGCAATTCTCTTACATCTCCGACGAGACCTTTGTCTCGGCTTGGCGCGAAAACGACTTCGACACGCGTCGCGAGTACGAGACGAGTACCGAACTCAATCGCACCAGCGACAACACATCGCTCTCGCTGCTGATGAAGCACGACCTCAACGACTTCATCTCGAACTCGTATCTCCTGGCAAGCCGCAGTTACACCGTCGACAAGCTTCCAGAATTTTCCTACCACCGCTACGGCGACGAGCCACTCGAAGGCGTGACTTGGACGCAACAGTGGTCGGCTACTGCGATGGCACTGAAGCCCACCTCCGGTACGCCTGCTTCGCTCGGAGTTCCCACAGGCGCTTGGGGCGGCGCAATCGCCAGCAATGATTCGATCAGTTCCGCCTACGAATCCGCGGGATACACCGAAGGAACCATCGGCCGACTCGATACGCGCCACGAACTCAGCGTTCCATTGGCAAACGACTGGGTGACGGTGACACCCTTCGTCAACGGCGAGGCGACCGGCTATCTCAGCGACGAACTCACGGCCTACACCACCGATGTCGAAACGCTGCGACTGCAGGCTGGTGGTGGCGTGCGTGGCTCGATGCGATTCGTCCATGTCGACGACACGGTGCAGAGCCGGTTGTTGGACATCAGCCGCATGCGCCACATCGTCGAGCCATACGGAACCCTTTGGAGCGGCTGGGATTCAAACGATGCTGGTGCGCTGCCTGTGTACGACCAGGAAATCGAAGGCACTTCCGCGGGATCTGCCGCGAATTTCGGCGTGCGCCAAACATTGCAGACCCAGCGCGGCGGTGCTGGTTCGTGGCAATCGGTTGACTGGCTCAAACTCGACATCGGCCTGGTGTTGAACGACGGAAGTTCCGACTTCACGCCGACGGCGGTGGATCCGCTGAATCCGTTCGCAAGCCTGAGATGGGCCCAGTCGCCGATCCCCGCGTTCTACTCCTTCCGCCCCGAGCTTTCGCAGTGGGGCAGTCACGCCTACGGTTCGTCGAGTTGGCAAATCTCCGACTCGCTCACGCTTGGCGGAACGATGAATTACCTCTTTGAAGACCGCGATTTTGTGACCAATGGCGACGGGGTCTTCAAGAATCTCGCGCGCGGATCGCTCGGCGTGGAGATGCGCCACAGTCCGGTCGTCAGCACATACCTCGAGTACCGCTACATCGCCCCCACCACTTCCGAACTGCTTCAAGCAGGCGTTCTCTATCGCATCGGCAAGCGCTATTTGTTGGCCCTCAGCCCACAGTATGACCTTGAGGCAGGCGAATTCCGCGCAGTATCAGGCTCGGTCACGCGCGGATTTCCCGACTTTGATTTCAACGCCGATGCAAGATACGACCTTATTAAAGAAGAGACTGTGCTCGGACTCTCGTTGTCGATTCCCGCCGGTTCGCGCAGCGGCGCGGGCGCGTTCGGCGCGTACAACCCATCAGGCGGGAGCACTCGGTGAGCGCGCGTAGGAAACGCGTGCTTCTCGTGAGCTCGTCTGGCGGACACTGGACAGAACTACGCAGACTCGCCCCAGCGTTCGAACCGTTCGAGCGAGTTTGGTGCTCCGTTCTGCCCGAGATGCGCTCCGAAGTGAAGCCCGACCGCTTTGAACTCGTTCCCGACGCGAGCCGTTGGGACAGGCTGCGTCTGCTCTGGAGCGCGCTGCGCGTGGCGATGGTCCTTGTTCGAGTGCGGCCGGATGTCGTCGTTTCCACCGGCGCGGCCCCTGGATTCTTCGCGATTTCGCTGGCACGCTTTGTGGGCGCGCGCACTGTGTGGCTCGATTCCGTGGCCAACGCCGAGGAATTGTCGTTGTCTGGCCAAAAAGCTTCACGCCTCGCCACCTTGACTCTCACGCAATGGCCTGAGTTGGGCGAGCCACTTCCAGCCACGCCAGCGCAGCGCAAGTCTGGCGCCGTTTACTACACAGGAAGCGTCGTTTGATCTTCGTCACCGTTGGATCGCAGCTTCCGTTCGACCGCATGACGGCGGCCGTGGCCGAATGGGCGCACGCGCGCGGTCGGACGGATTTGTTTTTCCAGACCGGTGCCACCAAACTCGATCTTGCGGGCTTCGCAAACATGCCTGTCCTTTCTGGCACCGAGATCCGCGGGCAGTTTGACCGAGCGTCCCTCGTCGTCGCGCATGTTGGGACAGGCACGATTATCGAGTGCCTGCTCCGCGGAAAGCCCATCATCGTCGTCCCCCGCAGCTCCAAACTGCACGAAACGCGCAACGATCATCAGTTCGCCACCGCCCGCCGCTTTCAGCACCGCGCTGGTGTCTTCGTCGCATGGGATGAAAAGGAGCTACCCGCGCTCCTCGACGCAGCAGATGCTCTCGCTGGCGGCGAAGCCATCGCCGCACACGCCGACGCGACACTTCTGGCCGCGCTTCGCGGGTTCGTAACTGAAACGGCGTAAGCGTCGCCCGCAAGTCACTCGAACAACTGGCCCGCCGCCGGCAACGCAAATCCGATCGCGTCCGCTCCGAGCTTCGTCAGCCGCCGACCCTGACGCGTGCGCGCCAGGAAGCCGATCTGCAACAGGAACGGCTCGCAAAGGTCCTCAAGCGTCTCGGAATCCTCGCCAATGGTCGCGGCGATCGCCTCAAGGCCGACCGGACCGCCGCCGTAAACCGATGCGATCGCGCGCATGTACTTGCGGTCAAGTTCATCAAGTCCGCGGTCGTCCACACCCTCGAGGCGCAATGCGCCATCGACCGCGGCACGATCGGCGCGACCGCCAGCCCTCACCTCCGCGAAATCGCGCACGCGCCGCAGCAGCCGCAACGCAATGCGCGGCGTCCCTCGGCTGCGCGAGGCAATTGCGTCAAACGCTTCCGCATCGATGTCGCGAACACCGAGAATCCCCGCGGCGCGAACCAAAATCCGTACGAGGTCCTCGTGGCCGTAGAACTCCAAATGATGCGTGATTCCAAAGCGACTACGCAACGCCTGCGTGAGCATGCCCGCACGCGTCGTCGCGCCGATGAGAGTGAACGGCTTCAACTGAATCGTCACCACACGCGCATGCATCCCGCTATCAAGCGTGAAGTCGATGCGGCGATCCTCCATCGCGGGATAGATGAACTCCTCGACTGCGGCGGGCAATCGGTGAATCTCATCGATAAACAGGACATCGCCCTCCTCGAGTTTCGTGAGCGTGCCAACGAGGTCGCCGGCCTTGGTCAGCGCGGGACCACTGGTCACATGCGCGCGCGTACCCATTTCCGTGGCGATTACATGGGCAATCGTGGTCTTCCCTAGCCCGGGCGGCCCGTGCAGAAGGACATGCTCCATCGGATCTTTGCGAAGCTTCGCGGCGTCAAGTGCGATGGAGAGCCGCTCGACGAGGTCACGCTGCCCAACATACTCGCGCAGCGTCCGCGGACGAATCTCGACCGTCTGCGGATCAACATCCGTCTCGCGTTCGCGCTCCTGCGCAGCAGCCGTCACGATGCGTTCCTTCGCCATGCTCGCAGGATAGCGCTAGATCTTCACCTGCGGCGCAGCGCGCTCCGACGCATCTTCGAGCTCGAAGAAGCGTTCCTCACCAAAGCCGAATACACCTGCGACGAGGTTCGATGGGAACTCGATGCGCAACGCGTTGACTTCGCGGACATTCGCGTTGTAGAAGCGCCGACTTGCGGCGATGCGATCCTCGGTGAGCGAGAGTTCGCGCTGCAACTCGAGAAATCCGCGGTCTGCCTTCAACTGAGGATATCGCTCCGCAACCGCGATCAATCGCCCGAGCGACCGTCCAAGATCTGCCTCGCCGTCAACGCGCTCGCGCAATATGTCGCCCGCATCCATGGCCTTCGCGCGCGCCGTGATGACCATCTCAAGCGCCTCGCGCTCATGCTGGGCGTATCCCTTCACCGTTTCAACGAGATTCGGCACGAGCGAATGGCGGCGCTTCAACTCGACATCCACACCAGACCACGACTCCTTGACCAACTGACCGAGCCGCGCAAAGCGGTTGTAGGTCGCGATGAGCCAGAGAAGCGGAATTGCCGCCATGACGGCAATCACGCAACAAGCCACACCGGCGCCGCCTTGGATGGCCTCATTCACTGCAAATCTCCGCTGGTTGGATGAAGGACTGGGTCCGCCGCGTGGTCCGACTGCGCAAGCCTGGCCGCGCGTACATGGCGCGGCACTCGGGCGAAAAAACCATCCATCCACGCGAGGTTCGCCGTGAATTCCTCGATTTTCCATCGTTGCACTCCGCGATCAAACAGCAAACGCCCATCGCGGGCGTGGATGCGCGGAGGCTGCGCGGCAAGGAAGTATTCGATCATGCGTGGATCGAAAAGATCGAAGGCAAAGCGCCGATCGGAACACTTCACATGAAACCGTTTTGAAAAATCACTCGACTCGAAATCGATGTCGTCGAAACCGATGAACTGGCCGATCTTGTCGAAGAACCCTTCCTCGCGCACCGTCAGTTCCTCGTTGATGGCGAGCACGGGAACGACGGATATGAACGACATGTTGAAGGTCGCTGTCGTCGTCGACTTCCCGTTTGAAGTGGTCACCTTGTATTGGTAGTCGCCAAAAATTAACGACATCCGAAGACCACCCGCGACGAATTGCCCCTCGATGAGATTCATGCCCCGTCGAGAATGACCGACGCAAAACGGCGGAAATCGAGCCATTTTCTTAGCAAGCCCGGGGTCAAGTTCGACGAATCGCAGACCGAGCTCCGCCGCGCGCGCACGCAACGCCGCCGTTCGCTCCCGCTCTTTGCGTGCGCCGATCGCGACTGCCACGACCACGAGGATCACGAACGCGATCACGCCGATCAGCGCGAGCACCGCCGTTATGCCACTGAACTCCGTGGTCACCGCTAGAACTTCACCTGCGGCGCAACCCGCTCCGCGGGGCTATCAAGCTCAAAGAACGGCTCCTGCTTAAAGCCGAACATGCCCGCGACGATGTTGGTGGGAAACACCACCAGCGTCTGGTTGTAGCCGCCAGCCGCGCCGTTGTATCCCCCGCGCGCGTTGCTGATGATGTTCTCTGTCGTAGCCAATTCTCCCTGCAACTGCATGAAGTTGGTGTTGGCCTTCAGGTCGGGATACGCCTCCGCAATGGCCATGAGCCTGCCGAGCGCCTGGGTCAATCCGCCTTCCGCAGCAACTTTCTCGCTGATCGAGCCCGCGCTCACCGCACGCGCGCGCGCAGCGATCACCGCTTCGAGCGTCTCGCGTTCGTGCTTCGCGTAGCCCTTGACGGTCTCCACGAGATTTGGAATCAGGTCGTGGCGGCGCTTGAGCTGCACATCAATGTCGCTCCAAGCACCCCGCACGCCGACGCGCCCACGTGCGAGCGAGTTGTAGATCCCCACCGCCCACAAAGCGACGATGACACCAAGAAGAAGGAGCCCACCACATGCACCGATCAGAATGACTAAAGGACCTGCACCCATGATGATTCGTCTTTCCTTTGATTTTGAGCCGTCGCAAACGCCCGCGTTTCCTGTTCAGGGTCCGCCCGCCGCCGAGCGGCCTGCTTAGGCGCATGTCTGTGCGGGTTTCAAAGCGCGATTCATTCTAACGCTTCGGCTTGGACGCGATGGCGGTGGGCGTGCGCGGCTGGACCTGACGCGGCTAGACCTGGCCCCGGCCTAGCTCGCTGATCCGAGAAAACTCCGATTCCGTCAGCGGCGTGATCGACAGCCGATTTCCGCGCTTAAGAATGAGCATTTCGGAAAGCCCGGGGTCACCGCGCATCCGCTCCAACGGGAGAACCTCGGGAAATGCCTCTACGAACTCCACTTCGCACATCAACCA
Organism: Planctomycetota bacterium; assembly: GCA_003671075.1. Taxonomy (GTDB): domain Bacteria; phylum Planctomycetota; class Phycisphaerae; order Phycisphaerales; family SM1A02; genus QWPT01. The sequence continues at coordinate 17,175 of QWPT01000017.1, read as the reverse complement.
GGTCGGCGCCTTCGGATCCGACTTCGGGTCGTGGTAATCGCTGTTCGGGTCGAACTGCGTGGGGTCCGCGACCCCAGCACGCACGACCTTCAGCACCCCCACCGCTCCTGGCGGCTCGGCGTTGGATCGATAGAAAATGCCGAAATCCCCAGGCTTCATTGCGTCACGCATGAAGTTTCGCACCTGGTAGTTGCGGACGCCATCCCACCCCGTCCGCCCATCGCGGGCAAGGTCGTGGATCGAGTAGACATCGGACTCGCATTTGAGAAGCCAGAAACTGGGCATTTCCGAAGCGTAGCGGTGAATCGGTCGATTTACACTGTGATGATGAGAGGCACGATCCAAAGCCTTCCCGCCGCCGCGCTCGTTGCGGCCCTTGCGGCGACCATGACCGCGTCGCCTGCGTTCCTAAACGCACAAGATTCGGCCGCTTCAACGGCAAATCCACGCCCTGCGCCCGCGCTTCCCTCTGGGACCGGCGGCGCGCCGTCCACCTCAACATCCACGCCGCAAGGTGCATCGGCTGTTCCCGCCGCCAAAGAATCCACTGCGGACCGTCGTGATCGCGCACGCACGAACGCCGAGGATGCACTTCGGAAGTCGCTGATCCCGCGGCCGATGGAGCGCCCGCGTTTCGTCACATTTCTGGGATCGATCGACGCGCCGCTCGCCGCCAACGCCCAACTTCTCGACGCCCACACGCTCTACGCGACTTCGCTCGAGAAGCAGAACGAGACGGCCGCCCGCCAAATCCTGCGGCTACTTCCCGCCGCGTTCAACTTCGACGCCGCGCGCGAGGTGTTCATCACGCGCTCCACACCCGAGCTCGTAGCGCTCATGGCCTTGCGCGACCTCTCCGCACGCAACGCCAACACCGCCGAACGAAAGCTCCTCGATCTGGTGGAAGGCGCGATTTCCGCGGAGCAGAAGACAAATTACTCCAAGTCGATGTTGGCCTGGCGGCTCGAGCAGCTTCCCAAGGACGCCCTGCTTCCTTCGACGCGCGTGACCCTTCTGGAACTGCTCGCGCAGACCAAACTCGATTCCGAAACTCAAACGGCGCTTGAACCGATTCTTGGCGCATACGCCAGTGCGCTTGCGAACGCCTTCGCCCAACGCACGCGGATCCTGCGCGAGGCAGATAGTTCCCGCGCGATCATCGAGACCACCGCGGGCACACTTTGGCGCTATGCGCCCGTGGAAATCACCGAAGGTGTCGAGATCCAACTCGCCACGCTCGACGACGCCGACTTTGCCAGCGAGCTCGCGATACGCACGATTCAATTCGACACACTCGCCCGCATCCGCGCCCGCCTGCAGCCGCGCGATGGGCGCCGACTCGTCGAGTTCTGGCAGCGCACGCTCCATCCCGAGTTGTTCGAAGACGAGCGCTTGCTCTCGCGTATGGTCGAGGAGACTCTCGCACTCCCCAGTTTCAGCGACGAACACGACACCGCGCTGCTCGATGCGCTTGAGACCTCCTACCAGCGTCTTGAGCCGCTTTCGCGAGAGTCATGCGAAGCCGCCGATCTCGTTCTGCCGAGATTGGCGATCCGAAGCAAGGACGCAATGACCGCGGAAATCGACGCGCGCATTGCCACCATCGATGCTCAACACAAGCGTCGACTCGTTGTGAAAGACGCGCTGCAACGGCTGCGCGCGATGATCGGTGATCTCGAGCCCGCGACCGCCGCAAGGCTGAACGACGCGCTCTACACGACGGATTCGCTTGAACGCGCCGATGTCTTCGACCGAAAATCACTGGTCGCACGGATTGAATCGCTTGCGGACGGACCAGGAACCAACGCTCAAAACAACCTGTTTTCCCAACCGCCCACCACCGCACCGTCCGCGCCCACACCCATTGGCGGCGCGGATGCCAAACCCGCGCCGGCTGGGCAACCTCCCGCTGATGCGACTGAATCACCGGCCTCCGAGCAACCCGCGCGCACAAGTCGCGGCTCACGCGGAACACGGCGTAACACAGGCAATTGAACATGAATTCGCTCCTCCGTGCCGTGGCGCTTGCGCTGCTTCTCTCCGTCGTCGCCTTGGTCGGCTCTGCTTGCGCCGATTCGAAAGAAACACCCGCGGCGGTTCCCGCAGTGGCGACCGAAGTTTTCGCGGTGATCAACCAGCCCTCAGGCGTCGTACGCATTCGGCTCGCGACCAAGGAAGCGCCGCGGCTCTCGATGAGTTTCATCAATCTCGTCGAGCGTGGCTACTTCAACGGCCGCCCATGGACGGACTTCTCACCCGTCGTGCGTCAACTCGGTGACAGCATTCCGCTTTTCTCCGTGCCCCACGAATACTCGCCCAAGCTCATGTTTGATGTAGGCGGCCGACTCTGCGCGTCCAACACCACTGAGGACAAGAATGGCCGCGCCAAGCCGAACCGTATTTTCATAACCGTTAAAGAGCAGGATCGATGGAATCTCGTGTACTGCGTGTTCGGTGTGGTTGTGGAAGGGCTTGAGGTCATGCGCAACTTGAGCGAAGGTGAAACGGTCACCGACATTCGGATCGAGGGCGATTCCAGCGCGTTACGCAAGAGGTTCGCCAAGGAGTTAGTCGATTGGGACGCCGCCATTGATGCGGCGAACGTAGGCTCAGTTCGCTGAAATCCCGCGACCCGCGGGAGCCGCGCGCTCCGCCGCACGATCGAGCAGGTTCGCGAGATACGTCAACTCACTCAGCGCGAATCGCGCACGGGTTCGGCCGCTCGGCTCGGCAAGAAGCTGGTAGCGCGCATCATCCCCGCGCGAAAGCATCATGAGCAACTGTTCGACAATGAACTCGGTAGGAACATTTCCCCTGCGAATCCAATCACGCACCGGATCGAGTTGCTGCATGCGAAGCAGATTTCCCCGCGAAACAAGCGTCGCGATCTCGGCCTCGAGACCGGGCATCCACCGTGGCGCACCGTTCTTGCGATCGACCGGCGAAAGTCGTGCAAGCCGATAGAGCCGACGCCCCTCGGGTTCCGCAATGACATCGATGCGCGCGCGGCTAAATCCGTGCAAGAGAAGCTGATGGCGTCCATCGGGGAGAGAACGCTGGTCGACGATCTTTGCCACGCACACCGCCGTGCGCAGCGGCGGCTCGCCAATGCGCTCGCCGCTCCATGCGCGTCCCGCGTAGGTCGCCATCGCGATTGGTGCTGCATCGAGCAGCGGTCCATCGCCGTGCGCACGCAGGCAGTCCTCGACCAATTGGCGGTAACGCGGCTCAAACGCAACGATCCACTCGGCGGTGTGTGGATAGACCACCACCGACGGCAACGGAAAGAGCGCGATCGGGCGGGAAAAATCGATTTGGACCGACGAGGCCATATTGCGATCCTACGCGGGCAAGGCACGTCTTGCCAGAGCGCGCGCCGGGAGCTCGAGCGTTTACACCGAAAGAGTGGCCTGAGCCTCGGCGAGCTTTTCAGCCAGTTGCGAGCGCACCGCATCGAGTTGCGGAGCGCCGATTCCCAGTGATTCAAGGGCTTCGCGCGGAATCGATCGGTCAAGAATGTCGATGGCGAAACCACCGCCCTCGGTCGCCAGACGCTCGGCGACGAAGATAAGCCAGGGGATCTGCCGCGATTCAGCGGGTGCACAGAGCGGATCGTGGTGATGACCACAGGAGAGTGCCAGCGAACGCGGGAATTTCCACTGCTCACAAAGCGCCTCGCCGAAGTGGCAGTGGTCGGCGCCGTAAACCGCGCGCTCCGCCATGCGAAAGTCGATCAGCGGTTTACCGTTGCCATCAAACTGCATGTCGCTGAACACCTGCACCAACTTGGCGCGGTCGGACTGCAGCGCAACCATGATGCCGATGTCATGCATAAGCCCACCGAGAAACGCTTCATCGCCCGAACTCATGCGGGCTTCTTTGGCGAGCAAGCGCGCCGCGGTTGCCACGGCAATCGAGTGATCCCAAAGTTCCTTGGCATCGAAACGGTCGCAAAGCGCGCCGCCACGAAACAGTTTGGCGAGACTGGCGGCGATCGCAATGTTCTTGACGGCGTTGAGGCCCAGCATCGAGATCGCGCGATTGATCGATCCGATTTGTCGTGGAAGACCGTAGAACGCGCTGTTCACGACCTTGAGAATGCGCGCCGAAAGCGCGGGATCCCGGCCAATCAGCTGATTCAGATCGTGCGCGCTCGAGTTCGGATTCTCCACGAGCTCGATGATGCCCAGAGTGACCTCGGGCAAAGTGGCAATGTGGCTGAGCTGTTTCACGGCCGCATGCGCTACCAGCATGTGTGCGTCATATGACTGAGCTTGCATCATGGTCACCTGCGAGTTCCTTCCTGCGAAAGTGCTCTTCCGATCCTTGCCGCAAGGTGGAAAGCCGAGGGTTTGATCGGACAAATCGTGGGCGTGATTGACGCGGCGCCCACAGAAGGCGCAAGGCAGCGCAATTCCACGGTCATCACCTCTGCAATATCTGGACCTGCCTGCACAGATGAAACCGTGCCGACGGCGGTGATCAGAAGGCGTTGAGCTTTGCCAACGGATGTCGCGACTCGTCGAATTCGGCGAGTTGTCGGGCAATGCGCGCACTGGCGCCGCCATCACCATACGGGTGGGTCGCATGATCGGGGACGAAATCAAGTGCCGAGAAAGCCTCGTCAAGTGCAGTTGGTTCGGCGACGGCGCATCCGACCACCGCCGTTGCGCGCTCGCGTCCACGCTGACGCCGACCGATGTCGATCACGCGCGTTCCCAGCGCCGAAGCTTCGATGATGCCCGCGCTTGAATTCCCAACCAACGCGCGAATCTCCGGACGCTTGAGTAACGCCACGAATTGCGCACGGGGAAGATGCTCGGCAATGCGCAGGCGATCGCAACGCTCGGCAATGGCGCGGACAATTCCCACCCGACCAGGGTCACTGTTCGGCGATAACGCCAGCACGCGACCGCGCGCAGTCGCTGCGTCAAGAATCGCCGCGGCGTCGGAGTGCTCAATCTCGTCGCCGCGCGCGCACGGATGCATCAGAAACACAAACTCTGGTGAGCCAAGGTCGCGGTAGCGCTCGTCGTCGATGGGACTGATCGCGTCGAGACCATCGATGGAAGGCGAACCAACGAAATGCACAGTGGCAGCCTGTTCTCCGAGTGCGAGGATGCGTTGCGCGCTCTCGGCCGAAGCGGGAAAGTGGATGTGCGCAAGCTTGGTGATCGCATGACGCATCGACTCGTCAGCCACGCCTTCCGCGCGATCGCCGCCATGAATGTGCGCCACGCGCATTCCGCCGACCGCCGCTGCGCTCGCCGCCGCAAACGCTTCGATGCGATCACCGAGCACGACAACGACATCCGGTGCGAGCGTTGAAAAGATGTCCGACAGCGCGACGATTCCCCGTCCGAGCGCCCGCGCATCGGCGCTGCGGCCAAACTCGCCGGCAACCTGCATCGAAAATTCGCTGAGTCCAGGCGCGAACGCGCGAACCTCGTCGATGGTCCGCGCTGGCGCGAGCATGTGCGCACCGCCAGCAACAACATGCAATGAAAGCGCGCGCTCTGCACCAATCGCCTCACAAACTGGACGAAGCAGCCCCCACTCCGCCCGCGTTCCAGTGACGACTGCGATGCGCCTCACCGAACGACCTCGCGAGCGCCTTCGCGCAACAGCACATCGGAATCATGCAGCACGCGATCCGCCTCGATCGCTCGCGTCGCACGGCGCCCGACGATTTCATCGAAACGACTCGCGCAGATGCCTGTTCCCGGTCGCTTAATCGCGAGATCGGCAGGGCCAATGAACGCCCCTGCCGCGATATCGCGCGCCGCCACCAGCGATTGGCGGCTGACCATCCGCACATCGCGCTCCACATCCTGCAACTCCTTGCGGCTCGTGCCCACCATGCGTCCAGCGCGGCGCGCGAGGCGCACATACTCGGCGAACTGCACGCAATCGAGGCTGGCGGCGTGATCGGGGCCGTTGGCCGTGCGGTCGTAGGTCAGGTGCTTTTCGAGGATGCACGCGCCCGCGGCAACGGCGATTGCTCCGGTATCGGTGGCCGCAGTGTGATCGCTGTAGCCGACGGCTCGCCCGCTGATCGCGTGAATCTCGTGCATACCACCGATCGCAGCGCAATCGTCCGCCGTTGGATAGCTGCTGGTGCACTGGAGGAACGCAAGGTCGCCGAGGTGCGCAAGCCAACGAGCCGCCTGCGCGACCTCGCTCCGGTTGGCTGCGCCCGTCGAAACAACCAGCGGCTTTCCAATCGAGCCCGCCATGCGCAACAGCGGCAAATTCACGATGTCGGGCGATGCGGTCTTAAACGCGCTCCAACGCTGCGTCCGCGCAAATTCAAACAGCGGCAGCGAGAACACCGTCACCATCGGCGCGATGCCAATCGAGATGCACAACTCGGCGAGTTCGCCGAGTTGCCCCGGTGACAACTGCAGCCCCTTCAATAGTTCGCGTGGATCGCGCGCGCCTTGCTCGCGCTGGTACACGGCCAACACGGCGTCACGCGACATCAGCATCTGCGCGTCAAACATCTGAAACTTGGCAGCGTCCGCTCCTGCCGCCTTCGCCGCGAGCACAAGCTCGCGCGCACGATCAATGCTTCCATCGTGATTCACGCCAATTTCGGCGATGACGAACGGATCCGCGCCCGCTGCAACGACTCTTCCACCAAGCCTGATCGACGACTGGCTCATGCGTGTACCTCCGTGCGTGCAAGAAGAATCGCCTCGGCAACCGCCATGTCCAACGCGGTATCGATGTCGATCACATCACCCTCGCGTGTTTCAATTCCGCGTCGATCGCTGCCAAAAAATTTATGCGGCTCGCCTTCGCACACATCGAACAAACTTGCGCGACGAACGGCGATTACGCCACCATCGGGCATGAAGAGGGGCGGAAGTTCTTGCCTGCGGTAGATGCGGTTCTCAACAAACTGCGTCACCTTTCCCGACTCGTCAAGACGGGACATCCAGAACGGATGGGTCTTCCCCACTCGGTAGTAACTTTGCACGCTGTCAGCGCCCGTTTCAACGAGGCGCGCGATGGCGCGATCGGCAAGGTCCGCGGGGCGCACCGGCACATTGCCATAAAGAATCACGATGATTCCCGCCGGCGACGCGCTCGCGTCGACCGCATGGCGCACTGCACTGTCGACGGTGGCACTGTCGTTGGACAACTGTTCTGGACGCATATGAACATCCACGCCTTCTGAGCGTGCGATGCGTGCGATCTCATCGCCATCGGTCGAAACAATCACGCGTTCGATACGACGGGACGCCCGCGCGAAACGAATCGTGTGCGCGATCATTGGCACGCCAGCAATGTCAAGCGCATTTTTGCGCGGAAGTCCCTTGCTTCCTGCGCGACCAATCACGACGGCGAGCACGTGGTCGTTGGTCTTGGCGTTGTTCGGCGCGGTCATGGGATGCGTGTCCTGAGATCTTGATGGGCCTCGCCGAACTCGCGGCGAATCTGCTTGCGGCGCGCGACAAGATCGCGCCACGCCTGCAGCAGCGGTCCACGATCGACATGAGTGAAGATGCGGTCGCCACGCAGATCGAGCTCAGAGATTGGAACGGTTCCGTCCGAAAGCACTAGCATCCGTCGCAACATTTCACGCCACATCGAACGCGTCGGCGCGCGCGCGCTCGAAAGCGGATCAGGCGGATTCTCTGGTGAGGCATCGAAGGGCGCGGCCCCTTCAATCACTGGCGTCCCGAGCAGATGTTGCCATCGGTCGAAGAAGCCATCGATGTCCTCGTAGCTCTCCACTCGTCGCTGGAGTCGCGGAACAATCCACGGAGTCGCGTACACGCCTGCACCGCCCACGCCCGACAGATGGCGTCGCATTCCGAGCACGCGTTCCATGTTGGCGATCACATCGCGGTATCGATCAATTCCGTGCATGCGCCGATAGGTATCGCCGCAGTCCGCATCGATTTCAACGCTGAACACATCCGCGCCCGCTTCGATGACCTGCTCAATCAGCGCAGGTTCCGCCAGCAGTTCCGTGCGCAGATGTACGCCGCGAACACCGCCGTCCTTGGCCATCCGCACGAATCGCGCGACATCGGGATGCAAGAGCGGATCGCCCGCGCCGCAGAAAGTCATCACGCAATCGCGGCTATCGCCGACCTGTTCAACCAGACGCGCGAAACGCCGCTCCGTCATCATCGCTCGTTGGACCGATCCCATGCGATGCGGACTCGAAGCGCCCGAGCCCTGTCGTCCCGTGTTGAGCTCAATCATCAGATGCTGCGGCGTAAAGTAGGGAACGGTGTCGAACAGCTGGTGCTCAAGCAAATCAATGGCCGCACGCGGCTCGATTCCAGCAACGCCGCCACCGCGCTCGCTCAGCCCGGGCTCGATCGCTCGACGCATGCGGATCATGTTGCGCGGCGTATCGAACACCGCGCGCACCAGCGATTGCCGCACAACATGGTCAATCTGAACACAGATGTCCTTCGAGATCGGGTCCTGCTGCGGACGCGTGGGCTCATAGGCGAGCAGCCATCCGACCGAGGAACGACGACCACCTTGCGCGAGCTCCGACATAAGCGAGCGATCGACAAGCAATCCACAGAGCCCGGGCGGCGACTGGTTAAACACGATGCGCATGAGTTCAGGCTGCGTGCGATGCCGGCGAATCAGCCCATCGCATCCATCATCCTCGACCACGCAAACCAACGGCCAGTCTGGTCCGACCACCACAGCGGCGGTCACGCCCAAGCGCGTCATCGCCTCGTACATCACCCGAGGTGCCAAAACCTCGTCATACACCGTGGTTCCTGCGATTCCGCCACGCCACGAACTGTCGCTCCACAAACGCGCCGCCGCAATCGCCGCGCGCTCCGGGCCAAACGGCGTTCCCTGCGAACGATGAATTTCGATGGGCAAACCAATCGCGCTGCGATCGATGAGCGAGTCGATGTCGAACCCATCGGGCACCAACAACACGATCGACGCTGCTTCACGCGACCGCCCGAGTCGCTCGAGTGTCCATTGAATAACTGTCTTTCCTGCGAGACATTCGCCAAGACTTCGCGGCGTGCCGAGGCCGCCATGCCACGGATCAACGGGCACGAGGAATGCCGCGCGCACCTCGCGCGTGACACTCGCTTCGCCGAGCGCACGACCAAGCGCACCGTCGGCGCGGGCAGCAATCGCCGCTTCATCCGGCTCTTCCACCACTTCGCTTCCATTGAGGCGACGAATCGTGGCTTCGAGAACCGTGGCGTACTCGGTCGAACTCTCTTCCAACCAACGCACATTGGCCAGATCGCGATCGAACTGCAAAACCTGCTTTTCCTCAGGTGAAATGCCGCGAGTGTGCTCAATTCGCCGATCGGCCTTTGCGCGCTTCAGCACACCGACCTGACTGAATTCATCGAGGAGTCGGAGCGTGTCGAGGCGTTCGGCAACCTTTGTTCGCTCGGTCTCGACCGTCTTCCAAAGTTTGTCGTCGCGCTGCGATTTTGCTGTGGCTCCGACCAGTTGCGCGATCGCGTCACCGGTGCGCCTCGAAGCCGTTCCGATCGTCCGCACATCGGTCAGCACCTCCCCTAGCCGCTTCGCCGCGCGCGCAATGCGTTCAACATCGCGCGCCCGTGACGCCAGCGGAATTTCGGCGATGGGCTCGGTGGCGTAGGTTGAAAGCGCCTGCGCCAGCGTCTGCACTTCCGTGCCCGCCTTACGCACGCCGCCCTCAGTGGCGTCGATGGTGATGAGACCTCTTCGTTCATCCTGCAAGAAGAAGTACTCGAAACGCTGGAGATAAGTCTCCATTTGCGCGTCGCTGAAAATCGACTTTCCGTGAACATCCTGCCGCTTCACCAGATGCGATCGGTGACGCACGATCCGCGTCCATTCGAGATTTTCGATAGTGTTGAACGGGTTGAGTTCCGGAGCCCACACATCGTCGATCGCCGTACCGCGCGCGTAGTAGACGCCGTCGGTGAATCCGAGATCCTGACCGATGAGCGCAACAGGATTGCAGCCGAGAAAGCGTGCAATTTGGTAGCAAAGATGGGCGACGGTCGCGCCCGACGGCAAGCGTCCCTTGTCACCAGCCTTCTCGCGCGCGAGCGGCCCGAGCAGCGCGTCGAGATGCGGCGCTGCAATTGTGCGTACTGGACCGGGATAGCTCTCTGCGATGACGGGATTGGCCTGCGGATCAAGAATGAGCGTGGTTTGCGCCACATCCTGCTCGCGAAGGCCCTCGTAAAAACGCCGAGATATCTGGTGCCAGTCGAGCGCAGCAACGAAGTGCGGTCGAATTCCCTCGGCGAGCAGCGGCTTCAACACCGTCTGCGTTGCGATGATCACGCAATTGTCGCGCACGCCGGGCTTGGCAAGGAGATGCAAGTTTCGCCGCAGACTCGGACCCGCGCTCACCACAATGCCCAGACGATTCTTGGCGATTCCAGCGAGCGGAGCGAGACCTTCGCCGCCGACATAGAGCGGTGCGTTGCGGAGAATCGAGCGAATGGTTTGCGCGCTGCGCGCCAATGCCGTCGCGGCAGTCACGCGGGCAGCGCGCACTGTTTCCGTGAGGTTCTTTGCGAAATCTTTTGCAACCGAGGCCACGCGGGCGCGGCTGGCGGGATGCTCGACGATCTGCACGCCTTGAATCAGAATCCCGTCTGAGCCAGCAAATCGTTCCGAATAGCGGCCGAGCGGCTCTTCACCTGTGAAGAACAGGATGTTGGTGCGCTGAAATGCCTCGCTCCAATCGACCTTGGACAGCACCGCGCGCAGCAGTGCGATGTCCGGCTCAAGCACCACGAGCAACCCCGTGCGACAGATCAGGTCTCCGAGTTGGGCAATGTGGTAGCCGAGTCCAAAGCCGAGGACCGCGACGACCGCCTTCTCGCGCAGATCAACGGCGTCCGCAAAGTTAGTCGCCTCCTCGCGCGGCGCATGACGCGACGCCAATGCGCGACCGCCATAGTTCGCCACGCTCGAACCATCGGTTGCACTACCCCACTCGAGCGCCGACGCGATTGGTAGCGCCTTCGCCGCACGAATTGCCTCAACGATGTCGGTATTGCGAGCCGAAAGCGCTGCGAGATTGCGCTCGAGCAGAACTGAGGTTGAGTCGTCGGGGCTGATCGAGCTCGCGTCGGAACTCGCGTTCGCGCCCACGCCCACCGAGGAAGCGCTGAGGGATGGATGTGTGATCGGAATCGAAGCCATCGTGCAAAGCACCACGAAACGCGCAAGCGCGCCCGCACGAAGCCGACCCAGGCTGGCCGTTGGACGCGGCTCCGCCGCAACGGTTTGCATCGGCCGACTCCTCGCAGCGCATGCAGAAAATGCGCGATCCCGTCCACCCCATTCAGGCTGAGTCAGGAATTCCTGCGAGAATCCAACGACCATGACTGTCTGGCTTTTTGAGAACCCCATCCCGCTCGCGGTAGCCTTGGTTGCAATCGCGTGTTTTTTCGCCTGGCGCGGGCGCTCGAGCGGCAGCGGTCGTGAACTGATTATCGCTGGAATCGCTGCGTTACTAGGGATTTCCGCCCTTGCTGTCGGTCGAGCCGTCGTCACGGCCGGCGAGGAAGCGAGCGCCGTCGTCGAGGAGCTCGTGATCCTGGCCGAGGAGGCGGAAACCCTTCGGGCGGCCGAGCTCTTCACGCCGAGCGCTGTGCTGAACTACGGGCGCCGTGAGAACTCAGGCGTCGCCATCGAAGCGATTCGGTCAGCGCTCGCATCGCTGGCTGCCAAAAACCGCATCGACTCAAACCGCATCACCCGCCTCGTCTTCCGCACGATTGACGACAAAACTGGCGAGGTTGAACTCTCCTGCTCAACCAGTACCGCGCGTTCAATCGGCGCCGTGCCGACGAGTTGGATCATTCGCGTTCGCAACACGGCGGACGGCTGGAAGATCGATCGCCTCACCTTTGAGAGCGCCTACGGCAAGCCGCCGATGCCGACGATTTGGTGAAAACCAGGCTCAACGCGATGAATCGGCGCCCGCCACTGATTGCGTCGGCGGCATGAGCGCGGGAATCGAAACTCGTTTCAGAAGATAAGTGTCGGCTTCCGCATCGTGCACGCCAGTGCGGATGTCTCGTCCCGACAATTTGCGCGCGCCATCGGCAAAGTGAAATGCGCGGACCGCCGTTGCACCGGGCGCAAGAGCGCTGACCAGCTTGCGATCACGCGAATATCCCTCGGCGCCAGCGAACGCTTCGACATCGATCGGCGCATCGCTCACATTCGTCACCCTCAGCGTGAGCACGAGATCAATCTGCCCACTGGTCATCGAGCGCGCAAGTCGCCAGGACGGTTCGACGACCGCTTTGCGATATCCAATCTCAAGCGTGCTCGCCATCGTCGCGCGAAATGGCGCTTCCGCCGTTGCACTTACCTCGACGCGCACCGGAATCGGACCAGCTTCGGTGATGCGCGGCACGCTGAAATTCACGGTCATGCGCGCCTCTTCGCCTGCGGGAATGTTGAATCGATGTGTCTTGGGCGTGATGCCCAACGCATCGGGACCGAGCACTGTCAGCGTGCCACTCAGCGGCTTGTCCCATGGATTAGCCAGCACTAGCACGCCTTCCTGCGGCGCTCGGCGACTTTCGGCAAACATCGGATCGACGCGAAAACCCTTGCGAAGCAAGCACATTTCTGCACTGAGCCCCTCGATGAACATCGGCTCTCGCCCAATGCGCAGCGCATGTCCACCCGTTGTCGGCGGCACATCGCGGAAGCGACCCCAGAGATCGGTCGTGTGCACGGTCTGCGCGCCGAGATCAACATCCACCGCGACTTCCTCAACTCCCGCCTCGTTCCACAACAGCAGAGCCGGTCCGCGCGCGCCATTGGCAAGCAAGGCGCGCACGCCTTCGGCGATCGGAATTTCCGCGACAAAACGCCGTCCGCACAAACGAGTTGAAATCTGCCGCCACGCCGCAAGTTCGAGCGCGGGGCCAGGCACATGCGGTGCTTCGTCTTGGCGAACCTCGATGGAAATAGTGTCAAATCCCGCGCGCCACGCGTCAATCGCCCGCAGCGCCAGATCAATCGCTCGGTCGCGCTCGCTGACCGAACCCACGGGAAGCGGCACGATCCGCACCATGCCGCGCTCGCCCTTGGCGAATCCGTCGAACGCCTCACCGCCACTCTCGCGCCACGCGGCGTCGGCCACGATCTCCAACGCATGGTGACCAGTCTCGATGGTGCTCTCCAAGGTGGAAGGCACCAATTCCTCGGGCGCCCAAGGCAAAGTGACGACTGGGCCAGCGATGGCACTGCCCATGGTTCGCGCGATGTCGCTCATGCGCGTGGCAAGATCGGAGCGGTCGGCGTCCACCGGATCCGTGCCGATGAACCACTGATCCACCCGCTGGCCAAACGCCAATAGCCAAGGCTCGAGCGCTGGTCGCCAGCGCGTTTCGTCTAGCCCGAAGAGCCCGAGGGTGTCGGAACCATCGATGCGTTCAGCACTGGCAAGGCGCGCGGGAACAGCACGCAGGCGGAACATCGGCTCCACGCGCATGTCGAGCAATCGCCCGACGAGTGGACGCAAAAACTCGATTTCAGCGCTCGGATCGCGCAATTCCGTCGACTCGCTCCACACGGGCAGCACGACGAACGCGCTGCGGGCAAGGCTGATCGCCGGCTCGATCGACATGTTGAGTTGGACCAACGATGCGCCGAAGCGCGGCGGCTGCTCAGGTTCGAACGGATCGTCGGTCAGTACCGCCATCCGAGCAAATCGCCGAGCAATCGTGTTTTTTCCGTTGGTGAAGTTTGCCTCGGCCTCGTACCAGCCCGTCGCTAATCCAGGCACTTCGAGCGTGATTTCGCGGTCGGCAGGCAGCACGAGCTTCTTCTGAAACACGATGGCGTTGCCCGCGTCGCGCACCCGAACATCCACCGTCGACTCGCGCACCATGGGATCGTCGCAACGCAACTGCAGTTTCGCGCGCGCCCCCGCCGCCACCATGCCGAGGGACTCTGGCTCGAACTTCACCGATGGCATCTGCCAAACCTCGATGTCGTCGAAGTAGGCGCGACCATGGATATCCTTCGAAGGAACGGTGAAAGGCGCTTCATTCAGCGCTCCGCCGACCTCCGCAGGTGCCTCGGGCTGTACTGCCTCGAGCCAGATTTGCAACACTTTCGCGTTGGCAGGCGTGGGCGGCGCGTAGACCTCAAGCATCCGCCACTGCGTCTCCGCGCGCAGCAACTCCGACGGATAGACACCCGCGATCGAATCGCCATTTGCATCGAGAAATCGCGCACTCAGCCGCACCGCCGCGTGGCGCAGCCCTTCGGTGTGCGTCCAAGCGCGAAGCATCAGATGGGAACCAGGCGCGACTGCGCCGTGCTCAAGATCCAAGGGCACATCGCGGGTAAACGCCATCGAAGCGCCATCCAGTTGAAATCGGACCGCGTAGCCCTTCCCGTTGCCGGCACGGCCGATGCCCTCCGCAGTCTCGACCTGCCCGAACTGCGGGTAGCCGAGTTTCTCGCGGTTCCAGTTGGTCGGAACTCCGGGATTGAATTCGGCGCTCTCCTCGAAGTTAAAATGCGCCACCAGCCGCCGCGGCGTAAGACCTGTGTCCTGAGCGAGCGCGAGTGCAACAAGGGTGTGGGCGAGTACGAGCGTCACGGGTGGTACATCGGCATTCTCGGACACGCGCTGCAACGGCCAGCTGCTCCCACGAGAAGCGGTCGGGCGCCGCTCCCCTTTCGCGGGCCGTACCATCGCGCGCCCATGATCGACTTTCGCAGCGACACCGTGACCCGTCCGACCCCCGCCATGCGCGAAGCCATGATGGCGGCGCCGCTTGGAGACGATGTCCTCGGCGACGAACCCACCGTTCAGGCGCTCGAGGCCAAGGTCGCCGCGCTGCTCGGCCACGAAGCCGCGCTCTATGTCCCCTCGGGAACCATGGCGAATCAGCTGGCGATCCGATCGGTTTGCGAGCATGGCGACGAGATCATCGCCCACAAGGACAGTCACATCATTCACTACGAGACCGGCGCCCCCGCCGCGCTCTCAGGCTGCATGATCTCGCCACTGGACGGTCCGCGCGGGCTCTTCGATGCCGCGCAGGTCCGCGCCGCGATTCGCAACCGCGACCAGCACAACCCGATCTCGCGCATGCTCGTCATCGAGAACACCCACAACAAGGGCGGCGGCACCATCTGGCCGATCGCGCAGTTCGAAGCCGTCGCCAGCACTGGCCGCGAGTGTGGGCTTCATGTGCACATCGACGGCGCGCGCCTGATGAACGCATGCGTCGCGCTCGGCGTCGCGCCAACGGCCTTCACTGCGCGCGTCGACAGCGTTTCCATCTGCTTCTCAAAAGGCCTCGGCGCGCCGGTTGGCAGCGCTCTTGCTGGTAGTGCAAAGCTCATCGCCCGCGCGCGACGCTTCCGCAAGATGTTCGGCGGTGCAATGCGTCAGTCGGGTCTGCTCGCAGCTGCCGCGATCCACGCGCTCGACCACCATGTCGCGCGCCTCGCCGACGATCACGCCAATGCACGGCGACTTGCAGGAATCATCGCAAAAATAAGCGGTCTCGCCCTCGAAGGCTCGCCCGAAACCGTTCCCACCAACATGGTCTTCTTCGCCATCGACGCACGCCTCGGTACCGCGCAGGATTTCTGCGCGCGCCTCGCGCAACACGGCGTCGCCGCAATCGGCATGGGTCCTCATCGGGTGCGCATGGTGACTCATCTTGATGTCACAAGCAGCGACATCGACCGCGCCGCCGACGCCATCGCCGCAGCAGCCGCAAACTAACACTTTATTGATTCACTTATGTACGCAGCAATCTTCGACCTCGACGGCACTCTCATCGACAGCTATGACGCCCACTTCGAAGCTTGGCGGCGCATCAGCGCGAGCCATGGCGTCGAGGTCACCGTCCACGACTACTACTCGCATTTCGGCCGACGAAACGAGGATTTGCTGCGCGAATGTTGGCTTCGCGCTGGTCGCGGCGCGCTCACTCACGATCAGATCGAAGAACTCGATCATGAGAAAGAGGCCACCTACCGCGCGATTGTCGGCGCGCGATTTCCGATCATGGAAGGCGCACGCGAACTCGTGCAGGCGCTGCGCGGCATCGGCTTCAAAACCGCCGTCGGCAGCTCGGGCCCGCCGCTCAATGTGCAGCGCGCGATCGACGGCCTCGAACTCGTCGGTGCGTTCGATGCCATCGTCACTGGTCGCGATGTCAAGCGGTGCAAGCCCGACCCCGAGTGCTTCCTCCTCGCGGCATCGAAGGTCGGCGTCGACCCATCGCGCTGCGTCGTCTTCGAGGATGCGCCCGCGGGCATCACCGCCGCGAAGGCTGCCGGAATGCGCTGCATCGCCATCACCTCCAAGGGGCACACCGCTGAACGCCAGAGCGACGCCGACCTGATTTTTCCGACAGTTCGCGATGTCTCGGTGGCTGCGGTTCAGCGGCTTCTCCATTAAACTCGCCGATCTATGGACACGCGCTACACGAAGCTCGCCGACCTCCTCGTCCGCCACTCAACCAAGTTGCAGAAGGACGAGCATGTCCTCATCGAGGCCTTCGACATTCCCGTTGAGATGACGGTGGCGCTCATACGCGCCGTCCGCGCAGTCGGTGCGCACGCGCATGTCGCCGAGCGTTCCGCGCGCATCCTCTCCGAGCTTTATCGCAACGAGGAGAAGGGCCTGACCACTTGGGCCGACAACGACCTTCATCGCATGAAGCAAATGCAGGCCTACATCGGCCTCCGCGGCGGCCACAATGTGAGCGAGCAATCGATCGTTCCCGGTGAACAGATGAAGCGTGCCGCGCGCCTCTACTCAAAGCCCGTGCATTTCGAACA
This sequence comes from Planctomycetota bacterium, assembly GCA_003671075.1. Lineage (GTDB taxonomy): Bacteria > Planctomycetota > Phycisphaerae > Phycisphaerales > SM1A02 > QWPT01. The sequence goes on along the minus strand of QWPT01000017.1, from coordinate 372 downwards.
GCGTGTCAACCACACCAAGTGGTGCGTCCTGCGTTGGCCGAGCGCGTCGATGGCGCAGTTGGCAGGCAAGCCGACCGAGGAGTTCGAAGACTTCTACTTCAAGGTTTGCTGCGTTGACTACGCGAAAATGGACGCTGCCTGCGCGCCACTCGCGGACCGCATGCGCAAGACCGACAAAGTGCACATCAAGGGACCAAGCGAAACTGATCTGACATTTTCCATCAAGAACATCGGCGTCGTTCCCTGCTGCGGCGAGAAGAACATCCCCGACGGCGAATGCTTCACCGCGCCCGTCCGCGACAGTGTCAACGGCGTGCTGCAATACAACACGCCCACCGTCTACAACGGCCAGAGCTTCGAGAACATCCGCTT
>QWPT01000016.1 GCA_003671075.1 Planctomycetota bacterium | reverse complement strand
CGCCATCGGGGGTGATGACGAATTTGATCGGCACGAATTCACCATCGAACCCGATGGTGCCAGAGAGGTTTGCGCGCAAGAATGCGCGGGCGTCGTCGATGATTTCCGCTTCGGACATGGCGCGATCCTAGCACTACCACCGCTTCATGAACAGCGCCGACTGCAGCTCTGCCTGCTTCACAAACATCGCCTCGCCGTCGATGCACAACGCGCCGCGCGCGCGCGCTTCGCGCAGGAACGGGGTTTCCTTCGGCGCATAGACGGTGTCCATCACGACCGTCGAGTCGTCGAGGAACGCGTCGTCCGGCATCGGCGAACCCTTCGGATCGGGCCCACCCTCCATCCCCAGCGGCGTGCAGTTCACGAACGCGTGGAAGCACTCGCAGCGCGGCGCGTTGCACTTGAAGTGCTCCTCGTTGCCCGCGATCACCCGGGTAGGCTTGCCGTTGGCACGCGCGCGGCCCGAGAGCTCGCTCGCGAGTGTTTGCGCCTTCGCATGCGTGCGGTTGAACACGACGACCGTCGCGCCCGCAAGCGCGAGTCCGCCAGCGACTGCACGCGCAACGCCGCCCGCGCCCAGCACCGCGATGCGCGCGCCCTCGAGCGCCACGCCGCGCGTCGCGAGCGCTGCCGAAATCACTTCGACCGCCGCGGGCATGTCGGTGTTCGTTGCAAAAAGACGCTTGTTTTCAGCGGTTCCGCGCGGATGCACCACCAGCGTGTTCGCCGCGCCCAACCACGCGGCATCAGCGTCGACCTCGCCACCGCGCTCCGAAACAAAGCGCAACAGATTCTCCTTGTGCGGAAGCGTGACGCTCGCGCCCGAGAAATCAAGTCGATCGTGATCGACCAGCGCGCCCACCGTTGCCTTGAAATGTTCCCACTCGCCAGGCACGGGAATCGGCAGATATACGCCGTCGTGGCCCGCGTCTGCGAAGCGCGCGTTGTGAAACGCTGGTGATCGCGAATGCGCAACTGGCCAGCCGATCACGCCGAACACGCGCGTCGCTGGCCGCACTGATTCAAAGCGATAGAGGTCACGCAACTCGCGCGCCGTTGGTTGCCCTGGCGCCGTCCCCGTCCCCTCCGCGTCGCTGGCGAAGGTGAGGAATCCGCCGAATTTCGGCGCCAATACCCGACTCATCAAACCAAACTCGCCCATGCACAACGCGATAGTCGGCTTCGTTCTTGTTGCCAGAATGTCGAACGCCTCGAGGTTGTCGCGCACACTGCGCGCCATCCACGCGAGCTTGACCACTGAAACTAGCGGGTCATCTTGCATCGCCGCTACTCGGCGCATCAAGTCCATCGGTCTGCCCTGAAAATCGTGCGCGCTTGCGACGATGCGGGTTGGAGTTTCGTCGGCATCGGCGCGTGCAGGATTGGGCGCAAGCGCGGCGGTCAGCAGGCCGCGCGCGAGGTCCGCCTGCATCGATGCGAATTCCACATCGATCATCTTCGGCGCATGTTCGGCGCGGGCAATGCGGGCAAGCAGCGCAAGCCGCGCATTCTCCGTCAGCGCGCAGGTTCCCCCTTCATCTTCCGAGCGAATCGTCACCAGTGCCGGCAGCGCGCTTTCGCGCACCAACCGCGTGATCGAAGCTTCCGCATCGGTTTCCGAAGCGATTCCATCGCATCGCCACTCAACCATGCGGGCGCCGAGCACGCGAGCGCGGGCGGCGCGTTCAAGCGCAAGTGGAATTTCGGCTGCTGCCTCAACAACGATCGGAACGCAAATCAACGACATCACCGCTCCATCACACTCTTAGGAATGAACTTGCTGGTCATCGAATAGGGAAGCACGCGGCACAGCACTGCGGCGGTCTTGTTGAATGCGCCGGGAACCATCATGGGCTTGTTGCGTTCGACGGCGTCGAGGCCAGCGGTGCAGACTTGCTGCGCGCTCTGCCACATAAAGCTGGGCAACTTGCTCATGTTCTCGCGGTTTCCCAGCACATCATGAAACTCGGTGTAGGTGAACCCTGGGCAAAGCGCCGTGCAGTGCACGCCAGTTCCAAGCAGATCGTGGCGCAGTGCGCGGCTTGCCGAAGTCATCAGGCATTTCACCGGCGAATACAGGCTTCCCGGCGGCTCGGGGCAAAGCGACGCCAGGCTCGAAACATTCAGCACGCGGCCTCGGCCCTTGCGCACCATCGCTGGCAACAGCGCGTGAGTGAGTTGCAGCCACGAGCCAACCATCACTTGCAGGAAATCGGCATGCGTGGCCCAGTCATGGGTAAGAAAGCGCCCGTTGAGCCCGTATCCAGCGTTGTTCACCAGAAAGTCGATCTCAAGATTCGATGCGCGCAGATGGTCGATGATTCGCCTTGGCGCAGCTGCATGCGAAAGATCTTCGGTCACCACTTTGGTGCGCGCGCCGTATTTCTCCGCAACTTCCCGCTTCAGTTCGGCGAGTCGATCGGTACGCCGCGCAACAACAACGAGGTCGTGTCCGCGTTGAGCCAACATCACCGCAAACTCGCGACCAAGACCCGCACTCGCGCCCGTGACCATTGCAAGTGGTCGCGCGCGCTCCGTGGCCGCAGTGCTGGATTCCACGCTGTTTTGACGGTGAGCCATGTTTAGAACTGATACGCAAAGAAGATGCCGACGAACGGCGCAGGCTCAACATCAACGCTTGCCAACTCGTTGCCCGCGGAATCATCGAGCTCCATCTGACCCATCAACTGAACGCCAGTAATCAGATCAAGCCGCGCTCCGCATTTCGCATGCAGGGTCGCACGGATCCAGAGTGGCAAGCCTTCATCGGTGCCCACGCCTCCCGAGCGCGGCGCGGCGCCCGTGTCATCGAGGCGGAATCTTCGATAGGTGTAGCGGCCGCCGAGCGCAAGCTCATACGCGCCTTCGCTTCGTTCGCCGAGCATCCAGATGCCCTCAAGTCCCGCGCCTCCAGGAAACGCTTCTGGGCCAGCGAAATTCGACAGACGGAACTCGGCGCACGGACGCCAGTCGATGATGACTTGCGGAACGATCAGCACATCATCCTCGATGCGCGAGATCGCCAACACGCCGAGTCCCAAAGTAAATTCGCTGGAGAACGAGTAGCTGGCCGCGACGATTCCGCCGTAGCTCGCGCTGTCGAAGGTGTCCGCATCCTCTTCGCCGGCGAATTGCAGAAGTGCCCGCGTAATCAGCCGCCAGCGTTGGTCGAGGACGAATGTCGCGCCTGGCGAAATCGATGTCGAGGACACATTGTCCCACGGTCGTCCGCCCGCTGCCGCCGCAAGTGTGCCCGCGTCGGCAAAGGAGTACCACGACTCCTCCGACTGAACATCGATGCTCCACTTGTAGCTCGTAGTCGGCGACTTGCTCCAAGATGCGGAGAGAAAGCCGCGATCCACCGCGACATCGCCGCCGCCAGTGTCGAAATCAGTGGAGAAGAAATGCGCGTATCCGCCACCAACCACGAAGTCGATGTCGCGCTTGGCCTTCTCGGTGCTTTGCGCGAGGTCCTCATTGGTGGGCTCGTCGGTGGGCTTGTCGGTGGGCTTGTCGGCAGCTTGGTTGATTGGCGCCTTCGTTGCAGCGTCCACGGGTGTAGCTTGCATGGCGTGGGCGCTGCTGGCAATGGCGGCGACGGAAAGTAGAGCGATCGTCTTCATGGAATTCTTTCAGCGTGCGTCGAGCACAAGTGTGTCAATGATGTGCTGCACGACCTCGTCGGAGGTGCGCCCCTCGGCCTCTGCTTCGAAGTTCATCAGGATGCGATGGCGCAGCGCGGGCAGCGCGACCGACTTGATGTCGTCGAATGAAACCGCCGTTCGTCCGCCCAGCAGCGCCTTCACCTTGGCACCGAGCGCAAGCGCCTGCGCCGCTCGCGGACTTGCGCCGAAGCGCAGGAATTGATTGGTCATCGGTGGGGCGAACTGTCCGCCCGGATGAGTGGCCAGCACCATGCGAACCGCGTAGTCCTGCACATGCGGCGCGATGGCCACGCTGCGCACCAGCTTTTGCGCGCGCATGATGCCGTCTGCGTCGAGCACGCGCTCGATCTTCGCACTGTCGCCCGTGGTGGTGCGGTCGAGAATGGTCGAGAGTTCCTCGCGCGTCGAGTAGCCGACGATGAGCTTGAAGAAGAACCGATCGAGCTGCGCTTCGGGCAGCGGATAGGTGCCTTCCTGTTCGATGGGATTCTGCGTCGCCATCACAAAAAACGGCCGATCGAGTTCATGGGTGACGCCGCCGACGGTCACGCTGCGCTCTTGCATCGCCTCAAGCATCGACGATTGCGTCTTCGGCGTGGCGCGATTGATTTCGTCGGCCAGCACGATCTGGGCGAAGATCGGTCCCTTGCGGAACTGGAAGTCGCGACCGTGCTCAGTTTCAACCACGATGGTCGTGCCCGTGACATCGGCGGGCATCAGATCGGGCGTGAATTGCACGCGGTTGAACTTGAGATGCAGCGCCTGCGACAGCGAGCGAATGAGCAGCGTCTTGCCGAGGCCGGGCACACCTTCGAGCAGACAATGTCCGCCAGCGAACAGGCACACCAGAACGCCTTCGACGGTCTCCTTGTGGCCGACGACCACCTTGGCGATTTCGCGGCGGGTTCGTTCGAACGCGTCTCGGAAAGCTTGCGCGTCGGCCTCGATGGATTCGACCTGATTTGCCGCCTGGTTTGTAGCGTGGTCTTTCATAAGGATTCGCATGGTACGGCGCAGCGCGAATGGTGGACGCATTGGGAGTACTCTTTCGCCCATGAAGCGCCTGATTCACCGAGTGCTCTTGATCATCGCCTCGCTGCTGATCGTGACGACCGCCGCCGCGGTTTGGATCTGGAACGATCCGGCGCGCGCGTTCGCCTTGGCCATGGCGGCCGGTCACGCTCAGGCCGGCGTAACCGAGCGGGTCACCGAGATCGACGGCTGCGCATGGCGCCTGCTCGAAAGCGAGCCAGCGGCCGTCGACTCCGCGCAGCCGCCGCGCCGCACCGCGCTCGTCCTCCACGGCCTCGGCACCAGCGGCGAAGCGATGATGGCCATCGCGCCCATCCTGCGGGCGACGCACCGTGTGGTGATTCCCGACCTTCCTGGTTTCGGCGAGCATCCAATGCACGCGGGCGTCACTCATGATTGTCGCTTCTACGTCGAGCAAATCGAGCGATTGCGCGTGCACGAAAAGCTTGGGCGCGTTGATGTCATCGGGACCTCGATGGGCGGCGCTTTCGCGGCGGCCTACGCGGCGACCTATCCAAACTCGGTGGGCAAGATCGTCCTGCTCTCTCCCGCTGGCGTCGCCGCACCCGTGCAGAATGCGTTCATGAAGCGGGTGATCGCCGGCGAAGTTCCGCTCGACATCTCCGACGACGCGAGTTTTGCGGAAGTCCTTCGTCTGAACTTTCCCAATCCGCCCGAAATGCCCGAGCCGATTCGCCGTGCTTTCATCGATCGCGCGATCGAGCATCGCGCTGCGTTCCTACGCATCATCGAGGAAACGCGGCCTTTTCTCCTGAACGGCGTCGAACCGATGATGAGAAACATCAAGGCGCCAACGCTCGTGCTCTATGGATCGCTCGATCAACTCACTGATCCCTCGATGCTCGCGGTATGGCGCGCGGGATTGGCGAATTTTCGCGGCGATGTGATCGAAGGCGCCGGCCATGTGCTGCTCTACGACAAGCCGCGCGAAGTTGCGGAGCTCATGCGTGGATTCCTTCGTGATTCGGTGAACTGAGCGCCGTCGCGCGACCGAATGCGATCAGGCCTCTGGCGCGTCCACGATGCGTCGCGCCAACCGCTCCACCGACAGCGGGCTCGAGCCTTCGGCCTTGTTGTTCACGATGATCCATGCGCCGATCCCCGCGCTGATCGCCGCGCGCGCAAGCCGGGCAAGCGCGTCGCGGCTGCCATCATCGGGCTCGGCGAGTTTGTCGAACGGTTCGTAAAGATCCTTTGCCTCGGCGTAGGCGTGGTTGGATCGCAGCATCCATCGCATCACCAGCGGCCTCGTCGGATCAAGAATGAGCTCGCGCGCCTGCACCGCGATGTTCGGCATGGTCGGATGCACGGTCAGGCAAGGAACCGCGCCAGTTTCGGCCAACAGCGCAGCAAGTCTCGGCGCGTACTCGGGCGTGAGCAGCGTGCGGTTACGCAATTCGACCGCGTAGATCGGGCCCTTCGGTAGCGCCGCAAGAAAATTCCCAAGTTGGGAGATGAACCCGCGGTGTGCGCGTCCGCCAGCAAGGCGCATCGGCGGAAACTGAAACAGCAGCGGTCCAGCCTTTTCGCCCAGTCCCTCCATCGCCGGCCGCACGCAGTCGAACTCGGCAACGCGCGGATCGAGGAATGCGTCAGGCGTGGTGTCCCCTGCGGTCACAGGGGCCGAGCCGGGCCCGCGCACTCCACGCTCGACGGTGCCGCGCCACATCTTCACGAGAAAGCGGAAGTCGTCGGGCACCTGCGCAGCCAAGCGTTCAAACTCGACACGCGGCGTGGGTCGGTAAAAACTCTTGTCGACACCGACCGAGCGGAACAGCGGATGCTTCGCGTAGAACGGCAGCCCTTCGCGCACCAGAGTCGATTCGCGCGAGTCGCCTTGGTAGACGAGCGGCTTCCACCCCGGAAAGCTCCAGCTTGAGGTCCCTAGCCACAGCGATCTGGGGAGCCGCGCGCCGAGGGCGTGAAGCTCCTCGCTGTGCAGCGCTGCGCCAAGTGGCTCGCGCAGCTTGGGTGGGGCGCGAAAAACATCTTCTTCAAAAAGCGGGGGAGTTTCATCGTTGCTTTGCTGCACGGCGCGAGGGTAGCGCCAACCGAAAGCGGAGCCGTTGGTTCAGAGCGTGCGAGTGCAAAGAAACGGGCGGGAATTCTCAGAGCCCGTTTTTTCAATGCCTTGCGCGCGCGTGCCAATTGCGCGTCCGCGAATCAGTCCAGACGGCCGATTCCCCTTCAATCGTGCAACAAGTTGTTCCGCCATCCGTATCGCGCCCCTCGCCTTCCCATGTTCTGCCGCGGAGTCGTTTTTGTCCCATGAACGCGTTGATCTCAGAGCACTCTTCCTTTTTCAGCGACATCGCTCCGACTTTTGAGCGGTTGCGTAAAGCGGTTCGCGCCATATTGGATTCTCGCCCGAAGGCCGCGACCAGCGCCCGCGCTTGCGCAAGGGAGTTCGACTTTGATAAGTCGATCGGCTGGAAGTTTTTTCAGATCGGCTACGGCGACGACGCTGTCACCGCGCTCTCCGCCTTGCCGGGCGCGCGCGGTTGGGAGATCGCCATGGCGAAGTTCGCCGCCGCAGGTGTTGGCGAGTCGAAGATGGCCGAAGTCCAAACTGCACTCGTCGTCTTCGAGCGTCAACTCGCCGACCGTCGCATTGATCGGAGCATGCTCTCGGGAATGGCGTCCGCACTCGTCGATACCGAGGAGAGCCGTCGGCAGATGCTTCGCCTTCGCAAGCAGGCCAGCGATGCGATGGCGGTCATCCACGGAGTTCATTCGAGCGCGCGCGTCGGCAGCTACTTCGTCGCGCCGTCCGCGACGGTGGTGGAAAATGTCGTCATGGCCGACCTCATCGCCATCACCATTGCCGAAGGGCTCGAGCGGCGGCGGCCGGGTCCGCCGTGGCCACTGTTTGATCCGGTTGCCAGCTACGACGCGCAAGGTCAGCGCGTCGCGCATCCGGTCGCGGCACTGCAGCCATCTGGTCGCGGGCCAATGGTCGAGGACCTTTCGTCACCTTCTTTACTCGACACCGAAGTCGGACCTCGTGGCGACCTCTCGGGCGCCTACGACTTCGTGGGGCGGACGGCGTCGCGCACCGACCCGCTCACGGTGAGTTTCGCCGAGTTCGCCCACGCCGTCGGACCGCTGGTGAAATTTGGCACCGAGACGCGTTGCGAGCTTTCGATGCCAATCACCGTTCCCACCACCGTCGCCGTGCTCGACATCATGCTCCACCGCAGCATCGGGCGCGTGGGAGAACTCAGCGCGGTCCTCTTTGCCAATGGCGTTGTCGCGCACCGCTCGCGGCTCCTGCGCGAACGGCTTCGCCTCACGCTCGAGTCGAAGGTGACCAACCCGAACTCGCTGCACATCGCCGAAATCGCGCCGCAATCAAGTCAAACCTATGCGGAGCTTTGCCGCCGCAGCGCCGCAAAACTCGGCTTCGATCTCTCCGAGTTCCAGTGCCACCGAATCGTGCTGACGCATCCGCCCGTGCCATGCACGCTGCAGATGTCGTGGGAACTTGCGGACGCGAGCTGAGTCTTCGGAACACCTGCCAAAAAGAAAGCCACCCGCCGAAAGGCGGGTGGCTTGTTGTTTCACTGTTGCACGATCAATCGATTTCGCGCTTGGCGGAAGGCGGCTTGATCGGAAGCTTCTCGAGCACCTGATCAACCAGGCCGTACGCAAGCATTTCCTTCGAGGTCAGCCAGAGGTTGCGCTCGCAATCCTCACCGATCTTCTCGATGGTCTGGCCAGTCGCGTTGGCGTAGATGCCATACAACTGGTCGCGCATGCGCAGGATGTGACGCGCCTCGATCTCGAGGTCGGTCGCTTGGCCCTCGAGCACGCCGCCGAGCAGCGGCTGGTGCATGAGGTTCTCCGAGTTGGGCAGCGTATAGCGTTTGCCCTTTGCTCCCGAACATGCGATCACCGAGCCCATGCTCGCCGCGCATCCGATGATGTAGGTTGAAACCGCGCAGGGAATGAAGTTCATCGTGTCGACGATGCCCAGACCTGCGGTCACACTGCCACCCGGGCTATTCACATACAGCGAGATATCCGCGCGCGGATCCTCGTTGGCAAGGAACAGCAACTGGGCGACGATGAGATTCGCCATCTGGTCGGACACGGGTCCGCCGAGAAAGATGATGCGGTCGTTGAGGAGCCGCGAGTAGATGTCGTAGGCGCGCTCGCCGCGGCCGGTCTTCTCGATGACGATGGGAACTAGAGGCATTGAAAACGTCTCGTTTCTGGAGCGTGGTTTGACGGGCGCTTACTTCTTCGACTTGTCGGGGAACGTGGCAACATCGTCGACGAGGCCATAGGCCTTCGCCTCCTCTGCGCTGAAAAACTTATCGCGTTCGACATCCTTCGCGATGCGCTCGAACGGCTGGCCACAGTGCCGCGCCAGGATTTCGTTGAGGGTGCGCTTCATCTTGGTGATGTGCTCAGCCTGAATCTGAATGTCGGTGGTCTGTCCCGTCACGCCGCCGAGGGGCTGGTGGATCATGACCTTCGCGTGGGGCAGGATGATGCGCTTGCCCGGGTGACCGGCGGCAAGCAGCACCGCTCCGCCCGAATAGGCGCGGCCGACGCAGAAGGTCGAAACATCGGAGGAGATGAACTGCATCGTGTCGTACACGGCGAGGGTGTCGTCCACCGAGCCGCCTGGCGAGTTGATGTAGAAGTTGATGTCCTGACCCTTCTTCTGGTTCTCAAGGTAGAGCATCTGCATCATCACGCGCGCGGCGGACGAGTAGTTGATCTCGCCAATGAGAAACACAACTCGGTTCTCGAGCAGGAGTTCATCAATGGTCATCTCACGGGTGCGCTGGTAGTTCACCGCGTTCAGCACCTCATGGCGCCGATCGGGGGGAAGGCTGGAGATGATGTGCGGCAGATGCGCGTCGAGGGAAGAATGCATGCGCTGGGGCCTCAGTCAGGTCTTGAGCGTCGAGCGCTCGGGAAGGGTCTGCCGCGTTGAACCGGATTGTTCAGGCTGATGGGTGGCGGCGGCATTTCTTGCGCGAGTGCGCTTGTCGTGACGCCATCCACACAGCGGCGGGATCGTATCGGTCGCCCGTTGATCGGCAAGCAGGGGGTATGACTTCGCAATCGTTTCCGAACTTTCTTTGCGAAGACCGCGCAGTGAGAGTCGGTGTCACTCGAAGCGCCAGCCGAAATCCGACGGCGCCACTCCCCGCGGAGCTCGGGTTTCTCCTGGGTCGGCGTGCTCGTTGGAGGCGGGAAATCGCAGGGCAATCTCGGTTCCGCCCGCCGAACTCGCCACGACCTCGATCCGGCCGCCATGGCGTTCAGCGATCTTGCGTGCGACCGCAAGGCCAAGTCCGGTGCCGCGCTGGCCCTTGGACGAAACAAATGGCTCAAACAGGCGAGGACGGATCGAGTCGGGAATTCCAGCACCGTTGTCGCGAACGGTCACCGCGACCTCGTCGCTGGCGCGATGGTGGCGAGAGGCGATGGTGACGACGCCGGTGTGTTCGGGCGCGGCCTCGACGGCGTTGAGCACCAGATTTGTGACCGCTTGATGCACGGCGGGTGCGTCTATAGATGCAAGCGGCAGACGCGGATCGAGATCAAGCACGATCCCCACACTGCGCCGGCCCGCGGCCGGGGTGAGCAGCTCGCAGACCTCGCGCAGGAGCTCGTTCAGGTCGCACTCCTCCGGCTCAAGCGGCCGCGCCTTGGCCCAAGCCAGCATGTTTAGAACCAAGGAGTGGATGCGGTCGAGGTTGCGCTGAAGGACCGGCCAGCCTTCCTGCGCTTTGGCGAGTTCTCCGCGCGAAAGCGAAAGATCCACGGCGTCGGCGCCGAAACGCAGCCCTTGCAGGATGTTCTTGATCGAGTGGCTGAGGCTCGCGACCGTCTCGCCAATGAGCGCGAGGCGCTCCTGCGACGAATGGGACTCGCGATGACCGCGGGCGGCGAGGGCGAGGGTGGCGACCTCGGCGGCGCGCGCAGCGGTCGCGACCTCGCGCTCGGTGGGCGCGGCCAGATCGGTGCGCTGGAGCACGAATGCGCCGCGCGTTCCGCCCGCCGCGCCGAAAGGCACGATCAGCGAGAGCGCGCCGTCGCTGGCGGCCAAAATTTCGCCGTCGATGATGCTCTGGCGGACCAACGCCAACGGAGCCGAGGGCACAGCGATGCCGGTGTGCGACGGCGCCACGAAGTCGGCGAGCCGTGCGTCGGTCGCCCGCAGCGCCACGCAGGTGCAACCAAGTTGGGCGGCGATCATGCGCGCGCACTCGCCGAGCAGCGTGTCGGCGTCGGTCGGCTCGGCCGCGCGTGAAAGCAGCTGCATGGCCACAGCGGATTCGTCGGCACGGTGCGCGCCGTCACCGGCCTCGCGGATTCGGCGGGCGTGCGTCTCGCCCGCATCGGCCGCCCGCGCGGGCGCGAGACCTTCTTGGACGAGGAGAAACTCGCTGTCGCCGCAACGAAGTCGATCACCGACGCCGACTCCGACCGCGCCAGAGATCCGAATTCCGTTGACGAAGGAACCGTGGCGGCTGGCAAGGTCGCGCAGCGTCCAGCGTCCTCCATCGGGTGTGAGTTCGGCATGGCGCCTGCTGATCGACGGATCGGTCAGATCAAGCGCCTCGGTGGAGCGTCCCACGAGCTGCGGCTCACGCTCTGCAAGCGGGAATACGCGGCCTCGATCGGGTCCTCTCACAACAACGAGCGACAGCATCGGCGCATCCTATGCCACGGCGATCTACCATGCGCCCCCTGAACCCAACCCGATGGCCGAACCACTCACAGCCTCGATGCGCATCGTGATCCTGCACGGAAAGGACTCCTTTCTGATCGTGGAGCGACTGCGGCGCTTTCACGCCGCGCTGAACGAGCAGTTTGGCGAGGTTTCGCGCTTTGACTTGGATGGCGCCACGGTCAGAACCGTTGATTTGCTCGACGAACTGCGCACTTTCGGTCTGTTGGCGGCTCACAAGTTCGTGGTGGTGGACAAGGCCGAGCAGTTCGTCGCCAACGAGGACGCCCGCCGCGCTCTCGAGCGTTATGCCCAGTCTCCCATGCAGGAGGCGACGCTCGTTCTGCGCGCCGACAGTTGGCGCCCGGGCAACCTCGACAAGATGGTGTCGGCGGTCGGCGCGGTCCTGAAGTGCGACCCGCCCAGCATCGACGATGCCAAGCGGTGGTGCGGCGCCCGCGCACAAAAGCACTATTCCCTGCCCATCGACGCCGATGCCGCCGACGCGCTCGTCGAGCGCGTTGGCAATGATCTCGCCCGTCTCGACAGCGAATTGGCGAAGTTTGCTGCCTATCTCGCCACTGAACCAGAACCCAAGCGCCGCGTGACCAAGGCCCTGGTCACCGCGCTCACTGGGCAGACGCGCGAAGAGGCCGCTTGGGAGATTCAAGAGGCGCTCCTCGCCGGCAATCCGGCCGCGGCCATCCGAAAAGTGCGCGAACTCATCGAGATTTCGCAGGCGCCCGAGCAACTTCTCATTTGGTCGATCGTCGATCTCTCTCGAAAGCTCCATGATGCGGCTCGGCTGTTGGGCGAGGGTACGGCCGAGGGCGTCGTGGCCAAGCAGGTGAAACTTTGGGGTCCGTCGCAGGCGCCGACCATTCGTGCGGCAAAAATCCTTGGATCTACCCGAGCCGCGCAGCTTTTTCGCGAGGCGATCGACCTCGATCGGCGCTCCAAGTCAGGTCTCGCAGGGGAGTTGCCGCGCACGCTTGAGGCCTTCGCCATGGGGATGAGCACAATGCTCGCAGTCGGCAATTCTCGCCGCTGATCGACCACCCAACGATCCTTTGGATCGAGCGCGGGCGATATTACGGTGCCCTAAATTCTGCGGAACCTCGTGCAGTTGCTCCGATGAATCGTCGGATTCGAAAGCCGTAGCAGCTGAGGTGTCTTGTCACGGCACGGCGCCATCGCGCTCATTCGATCGTTCCAAGGATGGAACGAGCGGAGCGCGGATGGTCAGGACGACCGATTTCAACGACGAGGAGCCACGCATGGACACGCTTGCCACAACCGATTCTTCCCCCACCCGCCGCTCGAACTCCGCGGTTCATCCCGCAGTTCATCCGTGCACGCGCGACTTCATGTTCTCCCTCGTCACCTGCGGATCGCTGGTGGTGATGGGCAGCTGGTCGTTGACGGCCATCGGTTGCAGCGCGGGAGCCAAGACCAACGAGCAGCGCACCGCGCAGCGTCGCAGCGACGGCAGCAACACCACGATTGCTGACAAGAACGCGGCTAAGAATGCGGCGCTCGGCAAGGGACAGCTTTCGGTGCGTGGCCCAGACAGTGCCACGACAGACGGTGCCACGACTGAGGCTGATTCCACTGTGATTCAGAATCTCGCCGCCACCGTCGACAACGATCGCGCGGCACTGGCGACGATGTCCAATCAGCGAAAATACACTGGTACTTCATCGCAGAAGTTCGCCAAGAAGGCGAGCACGAGCGCGAATGTCCTCGCCGCCGACACGACTCAGGCTGACGCCGTCGCCGGCACACTGCCCGCGACTTGGAACGGCTTCCGCATGGCGTCGGTTGAGCCGAAGATCAAGACCTACCTGCCCAACGGCAAGCCGACGATGATGGATTGGCAGCCCAACCCCGTCATGGCCGCGGCGCCCGCGACCTTCGGCAACCCGCCGTGGAACTCGACCCCGAACAACGGGAACGCCAACGCAATCGCGACGGCTCGGTCGACCAACAACACCAATTTCAACACCAATACGGCTGCGAACCCTGGCGCAAACACCGGCGCAAACACCGGCGTTCAGGTCGCGCAGGAGATCCCCACCGATCCGATGCAGCTCTCAAAGCTTCTCGCGAACGCCTTCGCCAACGCGGGCGCGAGCTCGCTTGATCCGATGCGGGTTTGGTTCATCTACTCGTCGCTTGCGGTGTCGAATCCCGACATCGATCTTCCCGAGGGCTTCGGCTCTGATTTGCTTCAAGACGAGCGTGATCGCATCGTCGCGGCTCACGCGGGATTTGCGGCTCTCGGCCGTTCTTTCCGTGACGGTGCCACCAAGGTTGATGCGCCGACCCGTCAGGCACTGGTCGCGGCGCTCACTGGCGAGCCATCGCTCACCATTCCCCACATGGATCTCTGCACCAAGGTCGTCGGTTTCGGCGACTACGCTCCGATGGCGCACCGCCGCTTCCTCGCCGGCGCCACCAGTCGCGTCATCGTCTACAGCGAGCTCGACGGCTTCAAGAGCCATCTCGAGAACGGCAAGTGGACGACCCGCTTGTCCACCCGCGTCTCGATTGTGCCCGCCGATTCGTCGAAGGGAAACATGGTTGCCTGGTCGCGCACTCCCGAGTGGACCGATGTGGTCGACGCCGCCGACGCGCCGCGCTGCGAGTTCTTCCTCGGCGAGATCATCCCAATCACGAGCAGCCTCGCGGTTGGAAACTACCGGGTCAAGGTCGAAGTCAAGGACCTCGCGACCGGCGTGATGACCGAGACTTTCCTTCCGATCGAACTCCTCGACGAGCGCGCCTTTGCGGCCGTCGCCGACTGAGTCATCGATGATCTGAACAAGCAGGATGCCGCACGATCCGAGCCGTGATATGCTCGGGTCGTGCGGCTTATTCAGCGAACCCACGGCTGTGACCTCTCGAGCTCCTCGCGCGATTTCCTCGCGATCGAGGGGCTTGTTCTTTCCGATCTTCGCGCGATCATCGACCGCGCCGAACGGCTGCTGCCCGCGGCTGTAGGTGATGCGCCGCTAGAAGAGCGGCTGCGCGGGCGCGTCATTGCCAACCTTTTTTTCGAAGACTCCACCCGTACTCGCGTGAGCTTCGAGATCGCCGCCAAGCGCCTGGGCGCCGAGGTGGTGAATCTCGGCGCGAGCGGTTCGAGTACTTCCAAGGGCGAGTCGCTCGTCGACTCCGCGCGCAACATTGAGGCGATGGGCGTCGACACCATCGTCGTTCGCACATCGATCGCTGGCGGCGCGGCCCTGGTGGCCAAACATGTCGCCTGCCCGGTCATCAACGCTGGTGATGGGCGTCACGAACATCCGACCCAGGCAATTCTCGACATGCTCGCTTTGCGCCTGCGCTTGGGCGATCTCGCGGGCAAGCGGGTCGCCATCGTGGGTGACATCGCCAATAGCCGCGTCGCCCGCTCCTCGACTCATGCGTTGGTCGCGCTCGGCGCTCATGTAGTCGCCGTTGGACCGCCGTCCTTGCTGCCGATGGGCTTCGAACACCTTGCTCGCGGCGCTGGCTCGATCACCATCGCGCATGATCTTGACGCGATCATCGGCGAAATGGACGCGATCATGATGCTGCGCGTTCAGCTTGAGCGTGCGGCGGGAAGCGGGGTGGCCCCTGACTACCGCGCCACTTACGGCCTCACCGAGGCTCGACGCAAGCGGATGCGCACGGGCGCGCCCATTTTGCATCCCGGTCCGGTCAACCGCGGGGTCGAAATCGACGGCGAAGTGGCCGAAGATTCCAACGACAGCCTGATCATGGCCCAGGTTTCCTGTGGCGTCGCGGCACGCATGGCGGTGCTGTTGCGCGCGCTCAACCAATAAGTCCTTGGGTATTCCTCAAATTCGGACTGCATGCGAGCCGATAAGGAACGCACGCGCTCTAAGTCCCTCCAGGTGGATGGCTTGGTGCGTTTCATCGGCAAAGTCCGGAGTCCTGATCGTGCACCCGACCCAAGAAGTCTGCCAACTCACTCGTGTCATCGCTTGCGACTCACTTTCATCGAGGCGTTTTGTCTCGTCGATTGGGAGAGCTGTCGTTGCGTCGGCGCTCATTTCCTCCTTGCTCGGCTGCGAAGTCGATTCATGGATGGATCCAAGTCGCACCGGCTACTTCGAAACCACGCCCACAACGATGCCGATTCTCTCGCGCCTCGATGTGATTGAGCGTCAAGGTGCTGCGGGCACGGCGGTAGTCCCGCCTTCGCCCGAGGATCTTGTGCCCGGCGAATTGAAGTACCGACTCGCGCCAGGCGACGTCGTGCGCGTCGATGTGTTTGAACTCGTGACGCCCGGCCAGCAGGAAAGCGAGCAACTCCTGATTGACCAGACCGGCAACATCCGACTCAAAGAAGTCGGCGATGTCGTGGCCGCAGGTCTGACCATCGAGGAGTTTCAACGCGAGATCGAAGCCAAGGTTGGACGGCTGATCGCCAATCCGGTCGTGCAGGTTACGCTGCTTAAGGGCCAGAGTTTCCAGTTCTCCATTTCGGGCTCGGTTGGCGAGACGGGCGTGTTTACGCTTGAGCGCCCTGATTTCCGCCTGTCCGAGGCGATCGCGCTTGCCGGAGGAACGCTTCCGACAACGCAGCGGGTCAAGATCATTCGCGCTGCGCCGCTCGACGACACACTGAAGCCAATCTATCCCCAGCCGCAGGCTGATCGTGAGCCGCGGGTGCCGATCGGAACCGAGCCGAAGCCTGATGCTGGAAACATCGACGATTTGATCAACCAGCTCGGATCGGGCGCGGCTGCGAAACCAGCCGCCACCACTCCAGCCACCATCACTCCAGCCGCCACCACTCCAGCCGAAGCCCCGAAGGATGCTCCGGAAATGATCGCGCCAGTAAAGGCGGCTCCGGGCATGGTGGGCGAAGTTCATCGCGTGGTTCAGGACGACGCCAAGCCGACCGTCGATGTCGATGACCTCGCGGAGCCGAAGGCTGGCGACGCTGCCAAGCCAACGCCGACCAGCGGCTTCTACTTCGATGAGACCCTTGGTCGTTGGAAGCGCGGCTCACCGAATCGCACCCCGAGCGACCGGGCGACCCGTGCGACTGCTGCCGCAGCGCCATCGATGTATGCGACTCGCATCATCGAAGTCGACTACCAGCGCTTCGTCGAAGGCGATCCGAACCTGAATGTGGTGATCCGTCCTGGCGACATCATCTATGTCGAGCCGCCTGAAACAGGCTTCCTCTACATCGATGGCGAGATCAATCGCATCGGCGTGTATGAGCTGCAGAACACCAACGGTCGCCTCACGCTGAGCCGGTTTGTGTCTGCGGCGGGCGGTCTGTCGCCGACGGCCATCCCCAATCGTGTCGACCTCGTGCGCATGTTGGGCAATGACCGTGAGGCCACGATGCGCATTGACTTGGCTGCGATTCGAAATCGTTCCGAGCCAGATGTCTACATGCAGGCCAACGATCATGTGATCATCGGCACCAATTTCTTTGCGACGCCGCTGGCAGTTATCCGCAACGGCTTCCGCATGACCTACGGCTTCGGCTTCCTGCTCGACCGTAACTTCGGCAACGATGTGTTCGGCCCACCGCCAGGTACTTTCAACTGACATCCACGGGGAGCGGTTGCTGTTGGCCAGACGGGTCGATCGGGTTTGCGTTGCGCCCAAAAAAAGAGGACAGAGCGCATGAACGCCAGAATTTCAGAAATGGCGAACCATCGCGCGGCGCGCTTCGTAGCGCCCACCCCCAAGGGTGGCTTGAAGCGCACTCGGGTGATTGGATGGCGCGGGCGTAGGGGGCGTCGATCGGCGTTGGCTGGCGTTGGCTGGCGTCGGCGGGTGGATCATTCGGACTGTGATGCATGAGCGCCATCAATAAGGAACAGCCTCAGGGTCTTGAGCCCAAGATGCCGTCAGACGCTGCGCGTGCGCGGCCGTCAGTGGTGGCGTTGGCGTCGCCCCAATTGCTGGGCGCGGGGTTGTTGCTGTTGGCGGCGTTCGTGGCCGTGTTTTGGGTCTTCTTCTCCACTCAATTGAAATGGGCGCTCGATGAACCCGCCGACTGGGGTCACACCCTGTTCGTGCCGGCGATCTCGGGATACTTCATCGCGATCCGGCGGCAGGACCTGCTGTTGGCACCGGCCAAAGCGTGTTGGCTGGGCATTCCACTCGTGCTGCTGGGAGTCGGCGCGTATGTCGCGACGACCTTCGGCCCCGCATGGTTCGTCCTGCACCACAACGCCCGCGGCCTCTCGGTGGGTCTCACGCTGATCGGCTTGGCGCTTCTAGTTCTCGGCACCCGCATAACCAAGATCCTGCTGTTTCCGATCATCTACTGGATCGCCTTCGGGCAGTCGGTGAGCGAGCGTCTGCTGCAGTTGGTGACTGAAAGAATGCAGGACTGGTCGGCCGTTGGCGCGCATGCGCTGCTGTCGATTACTGGTGTCGATGTCGAGCGGAGCGGCAATGTGCTCACGGTCTTCGTCAATGGCGTAGCGACGCAGCTCAATGTCGCCGAAGCCTGCTCGGGAATGCGGATGTTGGTTGCGTTTCTCGCGCTCGGCGTAGCGATCGCCTACACGGGCTTGCCGAAAACTTGGCAGCGGGTGGCCCTAGTCGCGGCGGGCATTCCTGTTGCCATCGGCGTGAATGTGCTGCGCGTGTACTCGCTTGGTCTGCTCTCGCTCTGGAACGCGAACTTCGCGGCGGGCGATTTCCACAGCTTCGTCGGGCTCGTGTGGCTGGTGCCTGCGCTGTTGCTTTATCTCGGCATCATGTGGTTCCTCAGGAATCTGTTCGTCGAGGATGCCACCCGCAAACCAGCAGAGAATTCAGGAGCATCCAGTGCTTCTTGAACGCTCTTCGATCAAGGCCTACTTTGCCGCGCTCGCGATTCTCATCGTCGGAGCAGTCGGTTTCCGGTTTTTGGTGACGCAGTTGAACATTCATCTGCTGAAGGAGCCGGTGGACCTGCGGCGCCCGCTCGATTCGATTCCGAACAAGATCGGGCGCTGGGAGCGCGTTGGTTTGGATGCGGTGTTCAGTGACGCGCTCATCGAGGAACTCGGCACGCGCCGCTATCTCGATCGCGTGTACGCCGTCGACGGCAATCCTTCGAAGGGCGTCGTGCATGTCCATGTCGCCTACTACACGGGAACGATCGACGCGGTGCCGCACATCCCTGAGCGTTGCTGGGCGGTCGGCGGACTTTCGCTCACGCGCAACTCCGAAGGCGTGATCATTGATCTCGATCGTCGCGGATGGCGAACGCTCGCGGACGCGGCGAGTCCGGGGTACATGTCGACCTCGATCACCGATCCCGTCACTGCTGAAGTCGAACAGGTCACGCTGCCCAAGGGCGACATCGCTGTGACCACCGTCGAGTTCCAGGATCCGAAGAATCCCACCGTTCGACAAGTCGGTGGATACTTCTTCATCGCCAATGGCGAGACCGCTCGAACGAGTTACGACGTTCGCAGGCTCGCCTTCAACCTGACCGACCGCTACGCCTATTACTGCAAGATCCAGCTGACGAAGTCGGGGTTCGTGAAGAACGCCGACGACTCGCTGCTCGAGCCGTTTAAGCAAGACGCAACGGAACTGCTGAGCGGACTAGTTCCGCAAGTTATGAAATGCCTGCCTGATTGGCCGACCTGGGAGAAGCGCTCCAAGGAGGCGGCCGCGCAATAGCGCACCGAGGCCGGATTGCCGGCTGAAAGCAACGAACAATGGCACAGAAGCTCAACAAGAAACTCGTATTCGTCGTCGGCTCGCTCCTCATCCTGCTCGTATTGGGCGGGGCGGTGACGCTTGTGCTTCGCTATCGCTACGACTCGGAGCGGCACATCCGAGCGGGTGACGAGTTGGTCGCCGCGGGCCAGTACCGCAAGGCAGCCGATGCGTACGGTCGCGCCGTGGCCAAGAAGGCAACCAACCTCGATTACTTGGCGAAGTTCAGAGAGGCCATCCTCCGCATCACTCCAGAAACGGAGAATCAGGCGCGCGAGGATTACTTCAAGCTGCTCAGCGTGCTCGCGAGCGAGGCACGCGCTGCGCGCGACGACAATGCGCGTTGGCGAACATTCCTCGAGGCGTTTCGCAATCAGGCGGAAGCGTTCGACAACATCTCCACTTGGAAGCAATTTTCCGATCGTTGCGACGACATGCAGCGCACCGTTTCTGAGGATGGCGCCGCAGCGGCGTTGGCACGACTTTACCGCGGTTATGCGGGCTTTCGCCGCGCTGACTCGCTGAGCGATACGGAGCGCGCGGTTGTGGTTGCAGACCTTGACGCCGCTCTCAAGTCGAAGGAGCTGACACCAGCCGAGCGTGATCTTGGCTTAGGTTCGCTTGCACGCCTTGCGGTGCGCGAGCGCGCCATTGCTGGAGGCGCGGGCCGCTCCGATCGTCTGGAGTCCACCCAAGTGGCGCTTGACAGCGTGATGGCGCGCCTCGATGTGGAGTCACCGAACGGTCTTCGTGCATCGATCGCGAAATTCGAATTGGCGCTCTCGCTTGCCAACGGCAAGCCAAAGGACCCGGGCGTCACTGCCGCCGCCGAAGCGTTGGCAAAGGTCGCGAGCTCGTCGGACGACTCGCTTGCGATTATCGAAGTTGCCCAAGTTCTTCTGCGTGGCGGAGTCACTGGCCTCGAGGAAGCTCAGTCGGTGCTTGGCGACTATGTTGGAAAAAATCCCACCGCGCTGCTCCATCGCCGTTCCTACGGAATCACGCTGCGCTCAAGCGACATCAAGAGCGCTCGTCGCGAGTTGCAAGCCGTCGTTGATGCCACGCGTCCAACCACGGGCCTGCTTTCCGCGCTCTACGAATCAAACCGCACGATCTCTGCGATCGCGCTGTTCGACCTAGCGTTCGACGAGGCGGAGCGTTCCAGTGCCGACCAAAAAGAGGCAGGCTTGAAAGAGGCGATCGTCCTGCGCGACGCCGTCGCCAAGCTGATCGAAGGCTCGCCCGATACATCCGCGCTCCTGCGCGCCGACGGCAAGATTGCGTTGCTCAAGGGCGACTCGATGGGCGCGATCATCAAGTTCAACGAGATCTTTAAGAAGGGCAGCCAGATCGATCTGGAGCTCTACATCCTGAGCGCGCTCGCCAGCATGCGTGTGCAAGAAGTCGGTCGCGCGCTCGAACTCGTCAACGGAGGACTCGTTCTTTCGCCGGGAAACATCGCGCTTTTGAAGTTGCGCGCTCGGCTCGAGCTCACGGCCGCTCGCACCAATGATGCGATCAGCACGCTTCGCGGTGTGGTCGATGCATTCCCCGAAGACACCGAGGCGAAGGAACTCCTCGAGATCGCGAATGGAGCGCAGGCCAACGATCCCACGATCGCAGGCGCAGCGAACGCCTTCATCGATTCCGCAGAGGCGATCCAGAAGTTGGCAGACGCGAAAGACTTCGACGGAGCGCGCAAGCTTCTCGAAGAGGCGAAGAAGAAGTTCGGCGCTAACGATGTGCGCATCTGGCGTATAGCCGTTGCCGTCGAGGTGCAGGCGAACAACATCGAGCTTGCTCGCAAGCTCACCCGTGATGCTCTCGCGGTGTTTCCCACCGACACTGCGCTCGTGCGTTTCAACGCCGTGCTCTCCAGCGAAGACATTGTTGATCGCGTGATCGCGCTTTCGGAAGGCGCGGTCGAGGATCCAAAGGAGCGCGCAGTCATGACCTATCTGCGATTGCTGCAGACTGGTCAAACGATGCATGATCAAGCGGATCGTGATCGCCGTCTTGGGCTTGCGTCGGCGGAGGCCTCCGAGGCAAACGCGGCGAGACTCACGGCTGCGGCGAAGGAGTGGCGCGTCAAGGCCGAGCAGGCCGATCGCGCCCACCCCGCGTTTCTTGAGGTTGACTTCAATTCGGCGCTCGAGAAGAAGGACTATGCCGCGGCTGAAATGCTGGCAAAGCTGGCCGAACAATCCGGTCGCGACCGCACCCAGGCGCCGATCTTTCGTGCGCGCGCGCTGCTGACTCAGGAAAAGTATGCAGAGGCGGCTCAGGTGCTTGAGCGTTCGATCGAATCCGGTGTCGATGCGTCGACGATCTACCGAACGCTCGGCGCGGCGCTGGAGCAGATGGGCAACATCGATGGTGCGCTGCGCAACTACGAAGAAGCGTACAAGCGTCGCCCCGCCGACATGACAACGGTGCGTCTGCTTGTCGGAGTGCTTGTTCGATCAGGCAGCCCCGCTCGCGGACTCGAGGTCCTTCGACAGGCCCGCTCGCTGGCTGGGTTTGACGACGATGTTGGAAACACCTGGCTCGTGCTCGAGCAGCAGGTCGGCGATCGCCGTACTGCGCAGCGGCTGCGCGAAAATCGCTATCGCGTTGCGCCAATCGACAGCGCCAACGCGATCGTGCTCGCCTCGATGCTCGCGATTTCCGCGCCTGAGCGTGAAGATGTGACCAACGAAGTCGGCAAGGTGGTCTACTCTGACAATCAGTGGAACTTGCTCGAGCCGTCGGTTCGCGTGACCGAAACCGATCGCGTTCGCGACGAATGGCGCAAGCGCGCCGAGACGATCTATCTCGATATTCTCGCCCGCGAACCAGAGAACCTCGACGCTGCTGCCGCTTATGCGAGCATGCTGCGCACCGTTGGCCGAATGACCGAGTCGGAGCAGGTGTTAGTCACAGTGGTGGGCAAGGGCGGCACGGCGCTGGGCTGGCGCGGCTTGGTCGTGCTTGGACAGTTGCAGATTTTCCTCGATGCGGAGGATCGCGCGCGCGCATCGTTCGCCGAGGCGATCAAGCGCGAGGATCCAAAGACCCGCGATGCGAGTCGCTCAATCGTTGACATGCTCATGGGCATCGAGCGATACAAGCTCGCGCTCGTCTATCTCGAGCCGCTGGTGACGCCCGACAGCAACAGTGCGATGCACATGCGGCTTGCCGAGTGCTATCTGCGCCTTGCTCGTCCTGATGATTCTCGTCGTACTTTCGATGCATCGGTGGGCACTGGTCCTCGCGACCTTGGCACCGAGTTGCTCGACGGCGCGATCTATGTGGCTCAAGGCGATGCGCTGCGCCTCAAGGTCGACACCGTCGGCGCGCGCGCGGCCTACGAACAGGCGATTGCGCCGTACCAGCGCGCCAAGTTGCTCGCTCCTTCGATCCCGCAGGCATTTATCCAAGACTCGATGGTCAAGCGGAAACTCTTCGAACTCACGGGCGACCGCACTCGTGGCGAGGAAGCGTTGGCGGCGGCTGACCGGGCCACCGCGCTCGGTGCGACATTCTTCCCCGCCTGTGGCACCCGTGCCGAGGTGTTGGTGGCGCTTGGCGACATCAACGGCGCCGTTACTGAACTTGACCGCTACTTGCGCCTCGTGCCGACGAGCGTCGACGCGCGGCGTCGGCTCGTCGACCTTCTGTTCAGTAGCAACTCCTATGACCGCGCCGAAGAGGCACTGCGTGCAGCGATTAGCTACGCGCCAGGAGAAGCGGGATGGCACTTCACTCTCGGTGACTTGCTCGCCAAGCGGGGCCGGCTTGCCGAGGCCGCGTTGTGTTACACCCGCGCCGACAAGCTTCAGCCCGACGCGCAGACTTTCTTCCGTTCACTCGACGCTCGCATCCGCGCCCGCGATTTTCGCGGAGCGATCGAGGTTTGTCGTTCTCGCGGTGACCTTGTTCGCGACAATCCAGTGGCACGCGCCTATCTCGGTGCGGCGCTCGTTGCCCTCGGCGAGAAGGGCGACGGCCTGACATCGCTGCGCGAATCATTCGCCGTGGTGAAGAAGGATTACGACGCTGGCGTCGTGGAGCCGATGCAGCAGTGGTACGCCGCGGTGCGGCTGATCTTCGCGCCGGCGCTTCTCGACGACGCAGAGAAGTTGCTGATGGAAGTCAGCGCTGGAGACCCGACGCCGGTGGGATGGGATTATCTCTCCTTCCTTGCGCTCGGCAACGACTCCGCTGGGCCAGCGAGGGTCATTCGTTATCTCGAACCCCTCGCCGATCGCGACTACTCGAAGATCCCCGGTTTCGGCGCGATTCTTTATGACCGCCTCGGCACCAGTTACTACCTCACCGGTAGGTGCCCCGATGCGGTTGTGGCCTACGAGAAGGCGCTCAAGCTCACTCCGGGCAATGACGCGGTTCTCAACAACTACGCGTACTTGTGCGTGGATTGCCTCAAAGACTCGAAGAAGGCCCTGCCGTCAGCGCGTTTGGCGGTGCAGCTCAAGCCAACTCGTGGCGAATATCTCGACACGCTGGCGTTTGTCCTGATCGCCGAGAAGCAGTTCCAGGAAGGTCTTGATTATGCAGACCGAGCTGGGAAGTTCGCCGACAGCGCGTCAGTCCAACTTCACCGCGCCATGGCATTGCATGGCCTTAACCGTGACTCCGCTGCGCGTGAAGCACTCACTGCTGCTTCCGCGATGAACCCAGACCCACCGACCAAGGCTTCCATCGCTGAGCTTCTCTCAACGCTTAAGTGACACTCAAGTGAGGGCTTGGAAGCCCCGATAGATCGATTCCGAGAACCGCCATGAGCATTGCACCCTCCAAGAGCCCCGTCGATCCACGAACCCAGCCCAACCGAGCGCGCGCAGGCGCACCGGTGGCGGCGGCCATCCAAATCGATCCTATTCGCGTGCTGCGACAGCACGCGTGGAAGATTGCCGCTGCGGCGGTGATCGGAGTCGCGATCGGCGGAGTAGCACAGGTTGTGTGCGAATTCACCTATCCCCTGTACTCCGATACCGTCCTCTTCGAACTTCAGCAATCGCCCAACGAAGCCACTGATGTGACTTCGCGCGACGATCGCACTGAGGAAAGCGTCGAGCGTGCAGGTCAGACCGAGGCGGCAAAAATCGTTACCCGCGAACTGCTCATGAAGGCGATGAACAATCGCGACATCGAGCAGACCAAGTGGAGCGAGTATTACCGCGATAGCTCAGATCGATTCGTTGCTGAAGACGCGGTTGACGACCTCGAGGACGAGTTGGCGGCAGGACATCAGCGGCGCACCAACTATGTCTCCTTGACCTGGTCGACCCATGTGCCGAGCGATGTCCCCATCGTTCTCAATCGAATCGCCGACACCTACATCGCGGTGAAGAAGGCGGCTGATGACGAGAAGTTCGAGGCCAACCGCCAGACTTTCGATAAGCAGCTCAAGGATCTCGACGCACAGCTCCTGAGCCTCGCCAAGGAAGTCAGTAAGTTCGTCAGCGATAACAACATGACCTCCACCAACGAGGAGCGCAACGAGATGCTCCTGGCGGTCGAGGACACCTCTCGACGGCTTGGCGAGACCAAATCGCTCCAGACCATGGCGCAGAGCCGCAAGGCGCAGACTGAAGCCAAGATGGAAGGTCGTCTTGAGCCTTCACCCGACGATATTCGCACCGCCGAAGAGGACCCACAGGTGCAGCGCTCGAACAGCGCTGTGCAGGAGGCTCGCGTTGCAGCGGAGACTTATCGCAAGAAGTTCGGTGCGAATCATGCGGCGGTTCGCTCGATCGAAACTCAGGTGAAGGCCGGAGAGCTCGAGCGCGACGCCATCGTCAATCAGATCCTGCGTCGCAACCTCAACGCGGACTTCAAGGAGTATGCCGACCAGGTCGAGAGCTACAGCGGTTTGCTGGAGCGATTTGAGAAGGACCTTGTCGCCCAAACCGTTCGGTTGAAGGACTTCGCGGCCGACAACATCATGGTGGCCGAGCTCAAGGAGCGTCGCGAGCGTTTGCTCGAAGCGCGTGCAGAGCAGCTGAAGGTTCTCGCCAATCTTGAACAACTCAAGGCCCGCGACGATGTTCGTGCGGTCAATATCGCAAGGCGTGCGATTACCCCGCGTCAGCTGAGCTTCCCGAAGTGGGAGTACATGCTGCCTGCTGGCGGTGTGCTGACCCTTGCCATCTTCGTGGCCTTCATCTTCCTGCGCGAATTCCTCGACACCCGAGTGCGCTACGCAACTGATCTCACAGCCATCTCCGGCATGCGCTTGCTCGGCTCGATCCCCGATCTTTCCGAAGATCCACTGGGCACGAAGAAAATTGAACGCGTGGTGCGCGACGCACCCAAGTCGATCGCGGCCGAACTTTCGCGCCAGATCACTGGCCAGGTGCTCAAGACATGCGCGCAGGGTTCGATTAAGTCCATCGCGTGCCTCAGCGGTCTTCCCGAGGCGGGCACCACTAGTTTCGTCACGAACCTCGCTGACTCGATGGCGGCAAGTGGGCGCAAGGTTCTTGTCGTCGACGCGAATTTCCGCCGCAGCCATCTCGCTGCAGCCATGGGCACCGAGCCTGATGCGCGCGGATTGGGCGATGTGCTTGGCGGCCAGGCATCGATTGGCGATGTGATCCGATCTGCGGGCGGCAATGTAGACATCGTTTCGGCTGGAACTCCGGAGAGCAGGGTGTTTGAATTGCTGAACACCACGCGGTTCGACTCGTTCCTTCAGGAAGTCGGCGCCAAGTACGACATTGTGATCGTCGATGTGCCGCCAGTGGTTGTTGCGGGCGATGCGCTTGCGGTGGCCAACAAGGTCGACGGAACGATTCTTGTCGTGCGAGCGTTCCAGGAGCAGCGCGGTCTGGTCGCACGGCTGGTGAACCAACTCGGCGATGTCCGTGGCCAGTTCATTGGCGCAGTGCTTAACCGTCCGATCAATACTGCTGGTGGATATCTCCGCAAGAACTACGAAGCGATGTCCAGCTACGCAGCCAAGTAACAAAACGGCCAGCGCAGGTGAAGACTCGACATTGTGAAGACGCATCCGAACATCCACTCTGATAGTCGTTCGCAACGGGTGCTCATCACCGGCGGCGCTGGATTCATTGGTTCGCATCTCTCCGAGTTGCTGCTCGATCGCGGGCACTCGGTGACCGTGGTTGACAACTTTTCAACGGGGCGGCGCGCCAATCCGGAGATCGTTCGCTCGGTGCCCGCGCGTTGCGCGCGCTATCGCGTGATCGAAGGCGATGTGTCGGATGTGATGCCGAAGCTTTCTGGCGCCGACTACGACTGCATTTACCATCTCGCGGCTGCGGTTGGCGTGCGTCTTGTGGTCGAACGGCCGATCCACACCATTGAAACCAACATTCACGAAACAAGCGTGGTACTTCGCTTTGCGGCGCAGAGCTCGCTGCCGATTCTGATTGCCTCGACCAGCGAGGTGTATGGCAAAGGCGTGCGGGTTCCGATGCGCGAGGAAGACGATGTCGTCTACGGCTCGACCTCGTACACCCGATGGTGCTATGCGTGCTCGAAGGCGATCGACGAGTACTTGGCCCTCGCGTACCACCGCGAGTCCGATCTTCCCGCGGTCATCGTGCGCTTCTTCAACACCGTTGGCCCGCGGCAGATTGGCGAATGGGGCATGGTGCTTCCGCGATTTGTGCGTGCGGCGCTCGATGGCATTGATCTCGAGGTACACGGCGACGGCAAACAGTCGCGCTGCTTCTGCGATGTCCGCGATGTGGTCAACGCACTTCCGCGATTGCTTGGTTCGACCGAGTGCTACGGGCGAGTGTTTAATCTCGGCCGCGAAGAGTCGATCTCGATCGTGGATCTGGCGCGGCTTGTGATTAGCACGCTCGGCTCCAAGAGCGGCATTCGAATGGTGCCGTACAACCAGGCATTCGCAGCTGGATTCGACGACCTCGCCGTGCGGCAACCCGATTTGACCCGCGTACGCGAGGCGATCGATTTCACGCCGACGATTTCGTTGGTGCAGACGATTCGGGACCTTGCAACTGAATTGGTTTCGCGCGACACCGCCACTCCAACTGCGGCGTCGGT
This sequence comes from Planctomycetota bacterium, assembly GCA_003671075.1. Classification (GTDB taxonomy): domain Bacteria; phylum Planctomycetota; class Phycisphaerae; order Phycisphaerales; family SM1A02; genus QWPT01. Next base: position 32,087 of record QWPT01000016.1, on the reverse strand, counting down.
TTCAGGGGGCGCGCCATGTTGAGCCCCATGCTGAGCCCCATGCTGAGCCCCATGCTGAATCCAGCGCTGGACCCCTTGCAAAGCCTGATGCTCAATCCTGTACTCATTGGTCAGTCGTTGCAGATCCCGATGCCAACCGGCTCGATCGGGCCCGACGCCATGAAGTCCGTGGAGTCAGGCGCGCTCATCAGCTCGGCCCGCTTCGGCGCGCTCGAGTTCCTCAATGGGTACGCCGGCGTCTTCATCATTGCGTTTCTGGTGACGCTGATCGCGACGCCGTTCGTACGCAAGCTTGCGATCGAGATGGAGATCATTGACAAGCCGAATGATCCGCGCAAGCAACACAAGTTTCCCATCGCCTACCTCGGCGGATTTGCGGTGTTCCTCGGCGTGATGGCGGCGATCGCCTACAGCTACGCCATTGTCGATGGCCCAGGTGGATCGCTCGGACCTGTGCCAGGATCCATCGTCATCGGCATCGTGGCGATCACCTTCACCGGGCTTGCCGACGATGTCTGGGGTTGGGACCCGCGTCTGAAGATCGCAGGCCAGTTGGTGGCTGCAGCGGCGCTGGCGGTCCAAGACATCGGGACACATGTTGCCGAGGGAGCGCTTGCGCCTTTCCTTGGCGATGCGACCACGCTGCTCATGACCATCGGGCCAGTCCTGATTCACTCCAGCGATATCTTCTACTGGGTCGGAACCGCGATCATTGCAATATTTGTGCTCGGTGGCTGCAACGCCATGAACCTGATCGACGGTCTCGACGGCCTCTGCTCGGGTTCGGCGGCGATTATGGCGACGGGTCTTCTGGCGCTCAGCCTGATGATGGCCGCGGGCGCCGACCTCACCGATCCGTTCGAGTCACTGGCCGGCGTGCGCATCGTCTTATGCCTCGCGCTGCTGGGAAGCGTGCTGGGCTTCTTGCCGTGGAACTTCAACCCTGCGGTTATTTTTCTCGGCGACTGCGGAAGCCTGCTGATCGGCTATTTGGTCGTCGTGTCGATCCTCCTGCTCGGGGACAAGGGCGACACCCACCTGGTGTTCGCGGGCTTGATCATCTTCGCGCTACCGATCATGGACACCTCGCTGGCGATTCTGCGGCGCAAGATCGCTGGCGTATCGATGTCAACGGCCGACGCCAATCACATTCACCACATCGCCAAGCGTTCGCTGGGCGGTGTGAAGCGGGCGGTGATCGCCCTGTACGCGTTGTCGTTCTCGTTCGGCGTTCTGGGCGTGCTGCTGGGTGCGCTTGCGATCGAGCAGATCGTTCGACTTCGAATTCTGTACGCCGTGTCAATTGTGCTCTTTGGAGCGATCGGCGCCGTTGGGCTGAAGATCGCGCTTCGCAATCGATGGCAGAGCCATCTTGAAGCCGAACCAAAGCCGGAAGCGGCCGCGCTTTCCATTGGGGTTACGGCTCCGAGCGACCGCCAGCCGTGAATGAGTCTTCCAAACTGATTACGGATGGCGCCTCAGGACACCTCCCGGTACTGCTCACAGAGGTCATTGAGGGGCTGGCTCCCGCTCAGGGCGAGGTCTATGTCGATTTGACTGTTGGACGGGGCGGACACGCGGCGGCGATCGCTGGTCGGTTGGGACCAACCGGAAAGGTCGCGCTCTTTGATCTCGACCGATCAAACCTTGCGTTCGCCACCACTCGGGTTCAGGACGCATCGGGCATCGCTCCCTTGGCGATCCACAGCAGCTTTGTGTCAGTGGGGCGGGAGCTTGATCGCCGCGGTCTGGTTGCCAACCTCGTGCTCGCCGATCTCGGCTTCGCGTCCTCGCAAGTCGATGACCCCGCGCGCGGCATGAGCTTCATGCGTGACGGGCCGCTCGATATGCGGCTTGATCCGTCGTCGGGAATGACCGCCGCGGACTTGATCGCCACCAGCAGCGAGCGTGATTTAGCTGAGTTGATTTCGCGCTACGGCGAAGACCCAATGGCCCGGAAGATCGCCTCAAAAATTGTGGCAGTTCGCGCGGTATCGCCGATCACCACCACGGCGCAACTTGCGGATCTGGTTCGGGAGTCTTACGGCGCCCGCGCCCACGCTTCGCGGATGCATCCGGCAACGAAGACCTTTCAGGCGCTTCGCATCGCGGTGAACGACGAGATGGGCGCGCTTGACGCACTGATCGATTCAATTCGCCGCGCCGCGCAGCGCACTCACGAAGGCCAACCGAGTTGGATCGCACCGCGGGCACGCATCGCGATCATCGGGTTTCATAGCCTCGAAGATCGCATAGTGAAGCAAGGTTTCGCCGCCATGCGAAAGAGTGGTCTCGTTCACGAGATTACTTCTGGAGCTTTGGTAGCATCGGATCGCGAATCCGCGGAGAACCCGCGGGCGCGATCGGCAAAGCTTAGGGTTGTCATGGTCGACGGCCCTTCGGTCACTGCGTGAAGTCGTTGGCAACATTGTGAAAAACATCTTGATGCGAGAGTCGTCGGATCCGAAGGCACGTGCATGACGCACGACGGACGATGGCGAGCAGCAAGGCTGAAGCAAGGAAGCTCAGTCATGACGCGCGAAAACAAATTGGTGATGGTCATTGGTTTCGGACTCCTGCTCTTCGTGGGCATATTGGTGTCCGATCATCTCTCTGCGCGCGGTTCGCAGATCGGATCGCCCGAGACGCTCGTGAGCTACGAGACCACCAAGCCGCTGCCCGGTCATCAAGATGATCTCGCTGAGGTTCGCCACTTTGGTGACGATCCGCTGCGCGGTCCAGATGGTCCCGCGACGATCGGTGGCGTTCAACTTGTTCAGCCGACTCCGGCGCGCGAAGAGTTCCAGCACCCGATCTATACGCCGCCAGCGGCGCCGATCGTTGCCGCCGAGCGCACCCATACCGTGGTCAAGGGCGACAACCCCGAGAAGATCGCGGCGAAGTACTACAACAAGAAGTCGCTTGCTACGAAGTTGGTGCAGTACAACGGTATTGAACCGACGAAGCTCAAGGTTGGCCAGACCATCAAGGTCCCCGACATCACCGTGCTTGATCCATCCGCTGTGCCGCAGGTGATTGATACTCCTGTAGCGTCGCTGCCGGTGGTCGTGCCTGCGCCCGCACCCGTGCCCGCACCTGCACCCGCAAGCGCCGTCGCGAAGTACAAGACGGTCACCGTAAAGAAGGGCGATACGCTCTGGTCGATCGCGGCACGCTCGCTGGGCAATGGCTCGAAGTCGAAGCAGATCATTGCGTTGAACCCCGGGCTCACCGCCGAGTCCAAGTTGAAGCTCGGATCGAGCATCAAGGTCGCGCTCGCCAACTGATAGATAAAAGTGAACGCGCGCCGCACTCTGGGCGCGAGGCATGGAGGCCTCATGTTCGCGAAGATTGCAACGGTCATCGTCGTGCTCGGCGCCATGTATGGCGCGCTGCTGGTGAATCGGCAGAAGCGCATCGATCGCGCGGCTGAGATCAGCCGGATCCACTTTCGTATCCAAGAGTCGGAGCGTGAGCGCGTGCGTCTTCAGGTGAAGGTCGCGCGAGCAACCACGGCCACGGCGATCAAGGATCGCATCGGCGAGAAAAAGTACGCCGAGTACAAATCGGTGCCATTCCGCTACGACCCTTCGAAGGCCACCGAGGAGGCGATCGGTGATCCCCTCACCGTCGCGCAGCCAGAACAACTTCGCAAGCAGCAGGAGATCAGCGGATGAACGAGCCACGCAGTCAGGACTCCCAGCCCGCAACGCGCGCCCAATCGATTTCACGATGGGCGTGCATTCTTGTATCGGCAACAGCGGTTGGCATTACGGGCATCACTTTTCGAGTGGTGCAGTTGAAGACGAACCCCGGGCCGAAGCTGATCGCGTCGATGCAAGACGCCAACGGAAAGCTCGCGCAACAGATTTCGGTTTCCGATCCGTTGCCGCGCGGCGAGATTCTCGATCGATTCGGCAGAACGCTCGCACTCGACGCGTTGGGCGGCTCGCTCTATCTCGATGTGCGTGATCTCTATCGCGACACGCAAATGCGCAACGAAGTCGTTGCCAAGCGCATCGCTGCAGGAAAGGCGCGCGAGCACGATCGCATCATTCTTGATCCGATCAGCGAGCTCGCAGCCCAACTCGGGCCGATGCTCGGTGTTCCGCAGGACGAGATCGTTCATCGCATCGTCGATCTCGATCCAAAGGTCGGTGACCATCTGCGCGTGCCGGCGACGCTGCGTAAGTTGCCCGCATCGGGTGATCTGCAGCCCGACCAATGGCTGGAGCTTCCGCGTTACATCGTTGTGGAGAAGGCGCTCAATGATGAGCAGATCCGTCTGCTACGCACGGCCAAGGAAGCGGGCGGCCCCACCAGCATCGTGCGCGCCGCACATTTTGAGCCGAAGCAAGAGCGGGTGCGACCTTACGGCGACATTGCCGCGGGAATCGTTGGCAAGACCGGCATTGATGCCGTCTCCGACATTCCGCTGGTAGTCGATGTGCGCTCGCTGTATCGCGAGGCGTATGCGTACAACATCGAGGCGATCCAGCTTCTTTCTCGAGGCGAGAACGCGCGAGTAATCGACGATCCGGTTGGCGAGCTCGCAACGGCGCTGAGTCCGCTCATCGACATGCCCGCCAACGCGATCGCGACCGCGATTCTTGGTGAGGTCGACGGTCAGGTGGAGGCGCGCGTGAAGGCGTGGTCCCTCACCATGCAGATGGGCGCTGGCCTCGGCGGTGGTCGAAACGAGGGCCTCAACGAGGGCCTCGACGAGGACTTGCTCGACACGATGGCGACCTCAAAGTTGGTGAAGGCAAAGACAACGCAGCGCGACCGCGATCAGTTTGCGGCGGAGCAGAAGTTGGAAACAGCCGCGCCAGCGCTCGCCTACGCGAAGCTGCTTCCTGGCACTGAGGAAACCGTCGGGCGCAGTGGCATCGAGCGCATTGCCAACAAGGACCTGAGTTCCAAGCCTGGATACACGACTTACTTCGCATCGCGACTCGGCTCGGTGATTTCGATTCCACCCGGCGGCTATCGCGCGGGTGACGCGGGCGACTCGGTGCGTCTTTCGATCGACATCGTCATCCAGGAAATGGTCGAGGCGCGCGTCAATGAAGTCGTCGACGCGGCGAACGCTTCAGGTGGCCGAGCGTTGGTGATCAATGCTCACACTGGCGAGATTCTGGCGGCGTACTCGCGCATCCGCGGCAATACTGGGCGTGATCCGATCACAACCGATTTTGCCAAGGGCGATGCCGCGCTTGCCCGCATGCGCTGGGCGACCGATCCCTTCGAGCCCGGTTCCATTTTCAAGGCGTTCGTTTGGGCGTGGGCGGTGGACCATGGATTTGCCCGCCGTGGCGAAACGATTCCGTTGCCGAGCGGCCCGCTGACTTTGGTTGACGGTCGCGCCAAGCGCACGATTCGCGAGGCGCACACGAGTAGCTACGGAACGCGGACTTGGGAGCAGGTGTTGGTGAAGTCGGTGAACGCAGGCATGGCGACCATTGCGATGCGCATGGGCAGCGACGAGATGAAGCGCTGCTTGGCGGCGTGGAAGTTCGGCGTTGGAACCAGTGTCGGCGTCGAGAACGAAAGCAAAGGCCTCATGCCGCGGGCAGATGAGTGGAGTAGCAAGACACGCGCCCTCGCATCGGTGTCGTTCGGTCAAGGCATTGCCGTCACACCGCTGCAGTTGGTGCGCGCATTCAGCGCCTTCTGCCGCGACGGAGACATGGTTCCGCTTTCGCTGCAGCCGCTCGCGCACGATTCGCTCACGGGCTCGATGCCCGTGCTCAGTACCAACGCGGTGCGCGAATCGCGCGAGGTGATGCAGCAGGTCATCACCGAAGGAACGGGCAAGAAACTTAAGGAAATCCTTGTGTATTCTGCCTTCGGAAAGTCGGGCACTGCGCAGCTCACCAAGGAAATGGGCGGTTACTTCGCTGATCGTTACATGGCGAGCTTCATCGCGGGCGCGCCCTTCGACCGACCCGAAATCATCGTGCTGGTGACCATCGAGGATCCCGACAACAAGGCGAAGGCGACGGGCGGTGCGACCGGCGGTGGCGCGCTGGCCGGTCCCGCGGTCGGTCACATCATCAACGATGTCCTCGGCTACATGGGCTTGCCCACCGACGGCGAGTTGGTGTATGCCGAGAAGACCGACGAACAGAAGAAGATGGCCGCGCGATAGTTCGATGCACACACAAATGAAACGGCCCCCGAAATTCGGGGGCCGTTTCATTTGGTCGATGTGGGATCGGATCAGAAGAGCAAGCGCTCGGGCTTCTCGATCATGTCCTTGATGTGGACGAGGAAGCCGACGGCCTCCGCGCCGTCAATGATGCGGTGGTCATAGCTCAGCGCGAGGTACATCATCGGGCGAAGGGCGACTTGTCCGGGGTTCTTCGGATCCTCAACGGCGCGCTTCTTGATGGTGTGCATGCCGAGGATCGCCGACTGCGGCGGATTCAGAATCGGCGTCGACATCAGCGAGCCGTACACGCCGCCGTTGGAGATGGTGAAGGTTCCGCCGGTCATTTCATCAACGCCGAGCTTGTTGGCCTTCGCACGGGTGGCGAAATCCTTGATCGCGCCTTCGATGCCGGCAAAGCTCTGCCCCTCGCAGTTGCGCAGCACGGGTACAACGAGTCCCTTCTCGGTGCCGACGGCAACGGCGATGTCGCAGTAGTCGTGGAACTCGACTTCCATCTCGGAACCCTGGCCGACGATGTAGGCGTTGACGCGCGGATACTTTCGCAGGCCGCTCACTGCAGCCTTCACGAAGAAACTCATGAAGCCGAGGCCAACGCCATGCTGCTTCTCAAATGCATCCTTGTGCTCGCTGCGCAAGCGCATGACCTCGGTCATGTCGCACTCGTTGAAGGTGGTGAGCATCGCCGCCGAGTGCTGCGCGTGGACGAGGCGCTCGGCGATCTTCTGCCGAAGCCTGGTCATCTTCTCGCGGCGAGAGCCACGACTACCGGCAGGAATGGCGGCGCCTGATGCGAGACTTGATGCGGGACTTGATGCGGGACTTGGCGATGCGGTGACTGAAACGGGCTTGGTTTCCGTTGAGGCCGCGGGCTTGGAGGTCGCTGCCAATACATCGTCTTTCATCACGCGTCCCGATGGACCCGATCCCGCAAGATGCGCGAGATCGACGCCCTTCTCGGCGGCGACTTTCTTCGCAACGCTCGAGGCGCGGAACGGATCGGAGGCGGTTGTTGCAGCAGCTGCGTGGGTTGCAGCGGCGCTTGCGGTTGGAGCGGTCGCCGGCTTGGCGGTGCTGGTGTCGATCGAAGCGACGACGGCGCCGACTTTGATGGCGTCGCCCTTCGCCGTGGAAATCTTGAGCATTCCCGCAGCGGGCGCGCGCAATTCAAGCGTCGCCTTGTCGGACTCGATCTCGGCGAGGAGATCGTCCTTCTCGACATAGGTGCCGTCGGCCAGGAGCCAACCGCTCAGAGAAACTTCGGTGATGGATTCGCCGGGGGAGGGGATCGTGATGTCGACAGCCATGTCAGTTGATCTCGTCGTGCTGGTTCAATCGGGCGCGAATCACTTTTGCGTGGACTTCTCTTTGCTTCCGTCCTTACTCGCATCTCTATTCATGGGTCCGCCCGCAGGTCCATCGCCCGCCTTAGCGGCGCCGATTGCTTCGGTGAGGATCTTGTCCTGCTCGATCGCGTGCTGCTTCTGGCTTCCGACCGCGGGGCTCGCCGAATCGGGGCGGCCGATGTAGCCGACCTCGATGCCGCAGAGTTCCCGAAGTTGCGCCTGCGCGAAGCGGTACGCGCCCTTGTTGCGCGGCTCTTCCTGCACCCAGACGAATTTCTTCGCGTTGGGATAGGTCGACATCGCCTTGGTGATCCCCGTATCAGGGAAGGGATAGAGCTGCTCGATGCGCACGATGGCAGTCGCGGACTGGCCGCTCCTGTCGCGCTGCGCTGCGAGTTCGTGATAGATCTTGCCTGAGCAGAAGATGATCTTGCTCACGGCATCGCCCGCATCGCGCGCGACGCCTGGATCGGAAAGCACCGCGCGGAAGTGGCCATCGGTGAAACCTTCGACGCGGCTCATGGCCGCGGGAAGTCGCAGCATCGACTTCGGTGTCAACACCACCAACGGCTTGCGGAAACCTTGCTTCACCTGCTTGCGGATGAGGTGGAACATCTGCGCGGAGGTCGTTGGGTAGACGACCTGCATGTTGTCATCGGCGCAGAGTTGAAGGAAGCGCTCGAGTCGTGCGCTCGAGTGCTCGGGGCCTTGGCCCTCGTAGCCGTGGGGAAGCAGCAGCGTGAGGCCGGTGGAGCGCTTCCACTTCGCCTCGCCCGAGGAGAGGAACTGATCGATGATGACCTGCGCGCCGTTGGCGAAGTCGCCGAACTGCGCCTCCCAAATGACGAGCATGCGCGGATCACCGAGCGAATAGCCGTACTCGAAGCCGAGGATCGCGCTCTCAGTGAGCGGCGAGTTGTGCACGCAGAATCGCGCCTGATCGTCGGAGAGATTGTTGAGCTGGCAGAAACCTTCGTTGGTCTGCTGGCAATTCACCACGGCATGGCGATGGCTGAAGGTGCCGCGTTCGACATCCTGACCAGAGAGACGGATCGGATGTCCTTCGGCCAGCAGCGATGCGTAGGCAAGAAGTTCACCGAGAGCCCAGTCGATGGTGCCGGTGGCGATGGCGGAGGCGCGACCCTCGAGCAGTCGCACGACCGTCTTGTGCGCGACGGCGTGAGCAGGAATTTCGCCGAGCTTCTTCGCGAGGAGTTCGAGCGTGTCGAACGAAACCTTGGTGGCGGCGGGCTCGTGCGAGTATTGGCGCGAGAGGCCGCTCCACACGCTCTTGAATGGATCAACGACGGGATCGATTGGCTGCTTCTTCGCGGCGGATTGCGCGCCATCCATGATGGAAACGCGCGCGGCCAGCATCGACTCGACTTCCGCGTCGGTGACAACGCCTTCCTCAACGAGCTTGGCTCGGTAGGTGCGGAACGCGGCGCGCGCCTTCTTCACCCGGTTGTAGAGGAGGGGCTGGGTGAACATCGGTTCGTCGGTCTCGTTGTGACCGTTCTTCCGATAGCACCACATCTCGATGACGATGTCGTGGCCGAAGGCGTTGCGCCAATCCATCGCCAATCGCGCCGCCCATGCGCACGCCTCGGCGTCGTCGCCGTTGACATGGAGGATCGGGCAGTCGTAGGCCTTGGCGATGTCGGTGCAGTAGTTGCCGCCGAAAGTGTCGCGCGGATTGGTGGTGAAGCCGACCTGGTTGTTCACCACGACATGGATCGCGCCGCCGACGGTGTAGCCGTCGAGATGCATCATGTTGAAGCACTCGGCGACGCTGCCCTGGCCCGGGAACGAACTGTCGCCGTGGATGATGATGGGCACGACCATCTTGCGATCGGTGTCGCCGATGAGGCGTTGCTTTCCGCGGCAACGGCCCAACACCACTGAGTTCACGAACTCGAGGTGCGACGGGTTGGCGGCAAGAACGATGTGCAACTTCTGACCCGTCGAAGTCGTGGACTCCTTCGAGTAGCCCATGTGGTACTTCACATCGCCGCCACCGGTCGCGAACGCCGCGGTCCACGCCTCGTCAAACTCGGTGAAGATCTGCTGCAGATCCTTGCCGACGATGTTGGCAAGCACATTGAGACGGCCGCGATGAGCCATTCCAACGGTGAATTCCTGCACTCCCAGCGCGGGACCTGCCTCGAGCATTTGGTCGAGTATCGGAATGAGCGACTCGCCGCCTTCGAGTCCGAAGCGCTTCTTGCCCACATATCGGTTGGCGAGGAAGTTCTCGAAACTGTCGGCCTCGAGCAACTTGGAGAGAATGCGCTTCTTGATGTCGACGCTGAAGTTCGGTCGGTTGCGTGCAGCTTCGAGGCGCTTGGCAAGCCAGGCGCGGCGATCGAAGTTGCCGATGTGCGCGTACTCGATGCCCATCGAGCCGCAGTAGGTTTCCTCGAGGCAAGAAATGATTTCGCCGAGCGGAGATGGATTGCTGAGCGGAAGCGTGCCCGGGTCAAACGCGCGTTCGAGTGCTTGGTCACCAAGGCCAACAGCTTCGAGCGTGAGCAAGTCGGGGAACGGTCGCGTGGTGTCGAGCGGATCGAGTTGCGCGGCGAGATGGCCGTAGTTTCGATAGCGCTGAATCAGGTCGTCAACGCGGCGCTGGTCGAGACTTTCGCTGGAACTCTGCGTGGAAACCGGACGGTCGGTCTCGCGGGAATCACGCGCGATCGCGGTGGCAACTGGCCTAGAAACAGCCGCAGCGGAGACGGTCGCAGTGGTCGGCGGCGCGTCAGATTCGCGCTGAAGGCCGAGCTCGAAGCCTCGGAAAAAATTGAGCCACTCGGCTCCAACGCTGGTTGGGTCGGACTTGTACTGCGCGTAGAGCGACTCAACATAGTCCGACTGCCAGCCGTTGATGGACTGGTGTGCGTGTGGTTGAGAACCGTCCGAGTTGGGACCCAGCTGGGCCATTTGCATGAACTCCCGTTCAAGTACATAAATTTCGCCAGGTCGACCCATGTTTAAATGCATGTTTAAACGCATGAATCGCTCGGCCTGAAGCGGGGCGATTGTAGGGCATATCGCGGGCGCTTACAGATGGTTTACAGCGTGTTGATCGGATCGACATCGACTGCGAGTTCTTCGCCGAGCTTGAGCAGCCCTTGGCTGCGGGCCTCGGCGAGAACGCGGCTGATTTCCGCTGGGTTGTCGGCCAACAGCTCGATCTGGCGCCGATACTTGCCAGCGATGCGGGTGATCGGGCAGACCGATGGTCCGCGCAGTTCGACCCCACCGATGAACGGGCGCATCGCGTCGGCGAGGGCGGCGGCGCGGGCGGCGCATTCTGACTCGCCGGGATGGCGCAGCACCAGGCGGGCCATGCGGCGGTAGGGCGGAAGGCGGAAAGCCCGGCGATCAGCGAGCTCGGCGGTGGCGAAACGCTCGAAATCGTGGCTGGCGGCGAGGCAGATGGCGGGGGTGTCGGGCTCGAAGGTCTGGATGACGGCGCGGCCGGGCTTCTCGCCGCGGCCGGCGCGGCCCGAGACCTGAGAGACGAGTTGAAACGTGCGTTCGCCCGCGCGGAAATCGGGCAGCGCGAGCGCGGTGTCGGCGCTGACGACGCCGACGAGCCGCACATTGGGGAAGTCGAGCCCCTTCGCGATCATCTGCGTGCCCATGAGGCAACGGATCTCGCCCTTGCCGAAACGCTCGAGCGCATCGTGAAAATGCTGCGCGGTCTGCATGGTGTCGCCGTCGACGCGCAGCATGGTTTCGCCCTCGATGAGCGAGGGGAACAGGCGGGTAAGTTCCTCCTCGACGCGTTGGGTACCGAGGCCGAAGACAGTGACGGGTTTGCCGCAGTCGGGGCAGTTTTTCGGGAGAAGTTGCTCGGCGAGGCAGTGATGGCAGCGGACATAGCTGCGCCGCGTGCTGCCGGATTCATCGATGTGGCAGATCATGCCTGCGTCGCATGCGCTGCAGTTGAACTTCCAACCGCAGCGCGCATCGCTGCAGGCGATGTAGTTGGCGTAGCCGCGGCGGTTGAGCAGGAGCAGCACCTGGCCGTCGTCGGCGAATGCCTTCAGCATCGCCTCGCGGAGGGTAGGGCCGATGAGGTTCACGCGCCGATCGCGTATTTCGCGGCGTTCCGCGCCAAAATCGACGACGGTGACCTTGGGGGTATTGAGTCCGGGAGCGCGCTTGGTCAGGCGGTGCAGCGTGGAGATCTTGCGCTCGACCGCGTTCATCCAGCTTTCGAGGCTCGGCGTTGCGCTGCCGAGAACGATGGGGCACTTGGCGATTTGCGCGCGGCGGATCGCGCAGTCGCGTCCGTGGTAGCGCGGTGCGGAATCTTGCTTGTAGCCGGGTTCGTGCTCCTCGTCGACGACGATGAGACCGAGCGAATCGTCGGGAATCGGCGCAAAAATAGCACTGCGCGCGCCCACGACGATGTCGGCGCCACCATCGCACAACAGCGTCCACTGCTGGTTGCGCTGCGCGTCGGTGAGGCCGGAGTGAAGGACGGCGACCTTGCGGTTGGCGAGGCGCGCGGCGATGCGGCCGACGGTCTGCGGCGTGAGCGAGATTTCGGGCACGAGCAGGATCGCGCGCTTGCCGCGCGAGACGCATTCCTCGAGCAGGCGGATGTAGATTTCGGTTTTGCCCGAGCCAGTGACGCCGAACACGAGGTGCTGCGCGAACTGGCCAAAATCGCGGGAAATCGCGGTGATTGCCGCTTGTTGCTCATCGGTCGGCGTGGGCGCGGGCGCGATGTTCCCCGCACGGGCGATGAAGCCGGCTTCCACCGAAGTCTTGCGGGTGGCGACCAGATGGCCAGTGGTGATGAGGCGCTTGAGCGGTTCGTTGGTCGAGTAGCCCGCGGCCTCGGCGAGGTCGGCGATTTCGATCGGACGCGGAAGCGTCGCGAGCACGTCGAGCGCGTGCTGTTGTTTCTTCGTGATCTTCGCGAGGCCTTCGAGCGATGGCGCGAGGTCGACGAGCGTGCGCTCGACGCGGCCGATCGCCTTGCGGACGGCGGCGGGAAGGATCGACGCGAGGGTCATGCCGATCGGGCACGCGTAGTACGCGCTGATCCAGCGGGCAAACTGCATGAGTTCGCTGGGGAGGATGACGCCCGATGGGTCTTGCCCAAGGATGGGCTTGATCTTCTCACGCGCAAAACCGATGTCCTCGGTCGCGGCGATGTGGCGGACGATCCATCCTGCCGTTGGCGTCTCGCCTCGGCCGAGCGGCACTTCGACACGCGCGCCATCGGGAAGGTGCGCGAGGGACGTGGGCAGCGCGTAGGTGAGACCGTCGGGAGAGCGATCGACGGCGCGCTCGACGGCGACGACGACGAGCTGCAGATCCTCCGTGACGGTGTTGGAAGCGAAGAGCGACACGCGGCGCGCAGCCTACCCATTGGTGAAGAGGCCAGACACCAATCGCCATGTGACCCGACGCGACCCGACGGTGCCTGGCACCAACCTGGCACCAACCTGGCACGAGCCTGGCACGAGCATCCTTCTCGAAGATCTTTCTGGGCAAATGCTTACGGGTGCCACGCACGGCCTGGTTGGTGCCTGGTTGGTGCCAGGTTGGTGCCTGGCACCGATGGGTTAGGCGAGGAGGCCGGGTATCACTTCGCCCGCAACGTCAGTGAGCCGATAGTGGCGACCTTGGTACTGGTAGGTCAGCCGCTCGTGGTCGACGCCCATCAGCCGCAGAATCGTCGCGTGCAGATCGTGCACATGCACCCCGCCATCGAGGACGCTGTAGCCGAAATCATCGGTCGCTCCGTGCACATGTCATTCCAATTGGGCAGGCGTAGTAGGCGCTGATCCAGCGCGCAAACTGCATGAGCTCGTTGGGGAGCACGGCCAAGGAAGGATCTTGCCCAAGGATCGGTTTGATCTTCTCGCGCGCGATGCCGATGTCTTCAGTCGCTGCGACACGACGAACAATCCAACCAGCGGTTGGTGTTTCTCCGCGACCCAGTGGAACCTCAATGCGCGCGCCATCAGGAAGATGGGCCAGCGCCGTGGGCAGTGCGTAGGTCAGTCCCTCGGGACTTCGATCAACCGCGCGCTCGACGGCGACGAGCGGCAGTCCTTCGGTGACGATGTTGGTCGTGAAGAGCGACACGACAACGCAGCCTACCGAACGGTGCCTGGCAGGTGCCGTGCACATTGCCCCCAAAGGCGGAACTTCACGGCGAGTTGACTGGTGGACGGACGGTTTTTAGCGACGCCATTTTCGGCATGTCCGCCGGCATCGGCAGCCGATCAAACTGCTCCCTAAGATTTTTGTATTACAGGATTCGTCATAAGGCCATTGAAAGATCACATCGGATTTGTCATCCTGCGAGGCAGGTGTCTCACTCATCCGCAAATAAAATCCTCAGCCACAAAGGAGTTCGTAGCATGTCACTCACCCATCGACAGCCAGCCACTCACCAGGTTTTTCGGGTTTGGAGGAATTGCGCAATGCTTTCGGCCGCGTTGCTCGGTGGTTGTGCGGGCAGCGGTATCGCGGACTCGAAGCTCCAGCAGGGTTCCCCTCGGGCTGCGATGGCGATCGTCGACGACGTGAGTATTCAAGATGGCGTAGTGGAGTTTCCGCCAATGTCGGCCGAGACTCAGCAAGACATCTTGATGATCTCTGATCGATTCGCGGTGACCAGCATCGCATTCGACGCAAAAATGGGGCTGCATTCGGTGTCCATCCAGTTGTCGACGGTGGAGGACCTTCCGTGGACGAGCATGTATTTGCAGGAGATCGTGCTTGGGCCGACTGGGACGGTCGACTCCTGGCTCGAGGCGGATCCCTCCGCATCGGAGTGCCAACTGCACGCTGAGGTGAATGGGAGCGGATTGATTTCGCTGTCGTGCTCGGGCGGCTGTCCGGCTGACTTTCCGATCTGCAGCCTGACTCCGGTCACGCTTCCCAACGGCGGCAAGACGCAGTTTTTCTGCCTATGCAAGCGGCTTATTGCAGAGTGAAGCCGCTTCGTCCAAGGCTCGATGGTCCAGTCGAATCCGATCCGCATCATGGGCGCATCATGGGCGCATCATGGGCGCATCATGGGCGTGTGATGGGGTTGGCGAGAAGTTCATCGACGACACGCCCCGCAACATCCGTCAATCGGTGATGCCGACCCTGGTAGCGATAGGTCAGTCGCTCATGATCGACGCCGAGAAGCCGCAGAATCGTCGCGTGCAGATCGTGCACATGCACCCCGCCGTCGAGGACGCTGTAGCCGAAATCATCGGTCGCTCCGTGCACATGCCCCGCCTTCACCCCGCCGCCCGCCATCCAAATCGAGAAGCAGCGCGGGTGATGATCGCGGCCATAGTCGTCGGCGGTCATCTTGCCCTGGCAATACGCGGTGCGCCCGAACTCGCCGCCCCAGATCACCAGCGTGTCCTCGAGCAGCCCGCGGCGCTTGAGATCCATCACCAGCGCGGCGGATGGCTGATCAGTTTGCTGGCACTGGCGCGAGATGCCGCCCGGCAATCCGCCGTGCTGATCCCAACCCTGATGAAAGAGTTGTACGAAGCGAACGCCGCGTTCGACGAGGCGGCGCGCGAGTAGGCAGTTGGCGGCGAAGGTGCCGGGTTCACGCGCGCTCGGGCCGTAGAGGTCGAAGGTTTCGTCGGTTTCGCCCGTGAAATCGCTGGCTTCTGGCACGCTTGCCTGCATGCGATAGGCCATCTCTGCTTGCGCGAGGCGAGCGTCGATCTCCGCGTCGCCTTCATGCGCGAGCGCGTCGCGCGAGAGTTGTGCAAGGGTGTCGAGCATCGCACGGCGCGCGTGTGGCGAAACGCCTTCGGGATTGGCGAGAGCCAAAACTGGCTCTTTTCCCGCGCGAAACTGCACTCCTTGATGTTCGCTCGGAAGGAAGCCCGAGCCCCACAGCCGCGCGTACAACGGCTGATCGCGCGACGCGTCCTTCGACACGAGCACGATGAACGACGGCAGGTCCTTGTTCATGGTGCCAAGGCCGTAGCTCATCCACGCGCCCATCGACGGGCGACCGGCGATCTGGTTGCCCGAGCAGAAAAAAGTGATCGCGGGATCGTGGTTGATCGCCTCGGTGTGCATGGTGCGCACCACGCAAATATCGTCGGCGATCTTTGCGGTGTGCGGAAGAATGTCGCTGAGTTCAATGCCGGCGCGACCGTGTTTTTTGAATCCAGTGAACGAGCCGGCGATGGGCAAAATCGCTTGATATCCGCTCATTCCCGTCAATCGCTGGCCGGCGCGCACGCTGTCGGGCAGCGGCTGACCGTGCATCTCGCGCAGCTTCGGTTTCGGGTCGAGCGTCTCGAGATGCGACGGCCCGCCCGATTGGAAGAGATAGATGACGCGCTTGGCCTTCGCGGGAAAGTGCGGTGCGGCGAGCCGCGGCGACGAGGCTTGTGCGGCGTTGGCGCCTGCCGTGATTTCACCAAGCGCGAGCGCGCCAATTCCCAACGCCGACGCGCCGAGAAAGTGCCGACGCGAAAGGCGCATGAGCTCGTCGTAGGTAGGAATGTTGCGTGAATTAGGCATGTTTGGCAGTAGATTCGGTGCCTATCGCGACATGATCGCAGCGTCACTCGCGAGGATGGTGGTGCAGGCAAGGGTGAGCGCGGCGAGCTCGTCCTGCTCGCCGCTGGCGACCCGCGTGGTCACGAGCGTGCGCAGCGCAACGAGTTCGTTGGGGCGTGGCGCGCGCGATGCGATCAACTGAAACCCGCGGGAGATGCGCGCATCGAGATCATCGCTCGCCTCGCGGGTGGCGCGTTGGGCAAGCGCGTGCGCACACTCGGTGAAGATCGGATCGTTCATGATCGCGAGCGCTTGCAACGGCGTATTGGTTGCGAATCGCCGCGATTGGCAGGCTTCGCGCGAGCCGGCGTCGAAGACGAGCATCGTCGGCGGCGGAACCGTGCGCTTGCGAAAGGTGTAGAGGCTGCGTCGATGGGCAGCGTCGCCAGTGTCGGAGCTGTAGCCGCCATTGGCTCCAGAATCGTCGACGAGGTTCGGCTGCTGATATGGCTTCACGCTCGGGCCGCCAGATTTCTCAACAAGGAGTCCCGAGGCGAAAAGCGCGGAATCCCGCAGCATTTCCGCGGAAAGTCGCACGCTCGGTCCGCGCGCGAGCAGTTCGTTGCGCGGGTCGCGCGCGCGCTTGGCATCGCTCGTTGCCGAACTTTGCCGAAACACGGCGCTCAGCGCCAACCGGCGAAGCATGTGGTTTGTGTCCCACGCGTGCTCGCCGCGCGCGAAGTCCGCCGCGAGCAGATCAAGCACTTCTACATGCGATGGCCACGCGCCTTGCAAGCCGAAATTCTCGCTGGTTTCGATGAGTCCGCGGCCAAACACCTGCGTCCAAAGCCGATTCACCTCGACGCGCGCGGCGAGCGGATTCGCGGGATCGACCAGCCAGCGCGCGAGGCCGAGGCGGTTGCGCTCGGCGAGCGAAGTTTCCGCGAGCACCGCGTTGATCGCGCTCGGCTGCACGGGCTGCGCGCGATCCGGCTGGTCGTAGAGGCCGCGCGTGAGCACGAATGTCGGCGCCGCGTATGGCGAGTCGCGCATCGTCATGAACGCAGGAAGCGTTTCGATATGCGCGGCGTACGCGCGCATCGCCTCGCGCAGCGCGGCCTCTTCGACGGCGGTGGCGCGCGCGATGGCGTGCTCCGCATGCGCGCCCGCATCGGGCACGACACCTGCGGCAAGTGCAGCCTCGGCCGGCGTGAGCGCAACACGCCACACCGACAGTTCGTCGATCGCGCCGCCGCGGAATCCTGCGTCGCGCGAGCGCGAACCAACTTCCATCGTGGCGCCCGCGATGCTGCCGTCGAGGCCGTCGCGCAGCACCGTCGGCTTCGCATCGATGCCGTTCACAAAGAGCCGTAGGCCCGCGGCGAGCGCGGTTCCGTCGTAGGTCGCGACGATGTGCGTCCACGCGCCGATCGGCAGCTCTGCCTTCATCTCAACGCTCGCGGCGCTGCCGGGCCAGAGGTGGATCACGCTCCAGCGCAGCTTGCCGTCGGCGATGAGCAGCTCGAGCCCAGAGCCATCGGCGTCGTTGGTGTAGAAGCCCGCCGTGTGCAGCACCGCCGCGCGCGCGTTGCGCTCGCCTGGCTTGATCCAGAACGCAACGCTCACTGGATCGTGGCGCGTGAAGCCCGCGAGGCCCGCGAGCGACACGCCGCCGTCGCCGTCGAAATGCAGGGATTTCCCGAGCTTTCCGTCGTCCGCGAGCGCGACCTCGCCGAGCTGCTCGGGACGCGCGCGGTCGGTGGTCGCGGGCTTCGTCGCGTCGATCGCATTCGGAGTCTTTCCATCCGCGAGCTCGTCGAACGGGTAACGCGCCGCGGGTGCGGGCAGCAGCGTTGGCGCAGGCGCGCTGATGAGCCCGTCGTCCACCGCGCGCTTCATCGCGGCTGCGCCTGCGCGCATCACCGCAGCCATCGCCTGCTGGCGGTTCGCGCGCAACGCTTTTTCTCGCTCGGCCTGCTCGTCGTTCGCAAGCCGCACGAACGGCGGCGGCGCGCTGAACGTGTGCGCGTAGCTCTTGAGCCCGTTCTCGTCGATCGAGCCGAACATCGCGGCGAGCCCGTAAAACTCGCGCGTAGGAATGGGGTCGTACTTGTGATCGTGGCAGCGCGCGCACTCAATCGTGAGCCCGAGGAACGCGGTGCCGAAGGTTGACACGCGGTCGGCGATGCCTTCTTGGCGGAATTCCTCAGAGATCGAGCCGCCTTCCTCGGTCATGCGGTGCAGGCGGTTGAACGCGCTCGCCACCTGGTTCGCTTGCCGCTGCGCGCGTGACTCGGCCGGCATGAGATCGCCCGCGATCATCGCGGTCGCGAAGCGGTCGTAGCGCATGTTCGACGCGAGCGAGTCGAGCAGCCAGTCGCGCCACGGCCAAGTGAAACTGTCGCCGTCGGACTGGTAGCCAAATGTGTCGGCAAAGCGCGCGAGATCGAGCCACGCCGTTGCGCGATGTTCGGCCGCGCGCGGGCTCGCGAGCAGCGCGTCGACGCGGCGCTCGTACGCATCGGGCGCCTCGTCCGCGACAAACGCATCTATTTCCTCGGGCGTGGGCGGCAATCCCGTGAGCGCCAACGAGACGCGTCGCAGCAACATGGCGCGATCGGCTTCAGGTTCGGGCGCGAGTTGCTCCTCCTCGAGCCGCATCAGCACGAAGGCGTCGAGTGGATCGCGCACCCAACTGCGCTCGCGCAAGGCGGGCTCGGCGGGGCGCTCGGGCGCGACAAAGGCCCAGTGCTTGCGATACTCCGCGCCGCCCTCGATCCAGCGCCGCAGGATTGCGCGCTCTCCATCGGTCAGTGGCCGTTTAAGCGACGGCGGCGGCATCACCTCGTCCGGATCGTGCGAGTCGATGCGTTGGGCCATCGCGCTTGCGGCGAGATCGCCCGGCACAATCGCTCGATCTCCCGATTTCAGGGCCGCATACGCACCTTCGGCGGTATCGAGCCGCAGGCCGGCCTTGCGCTTGTTGGCATCGGGGCCATGACAGCCAAAGCAGCGGTCCGAAAGAATCGGCCGAACCTCCTGGTTGAAATCCACCGCTTTCAAATCCGCAACGGCCGTCAATTGCGCGACGGCCAACGGACTCGCGACCGCCGACCATGCAAGCGCGATGAGTGGAATCGCACGCAGCCTCACGAAGCGAATGTACCTTGCGCCGACCTTGTACTAGACTGCGGGACTATGCCCACGACGAAATTGGCACGCCTCGCCCTTGAGGACGGGACGGTCTTCCACGGCCGCGCGTTCGGTGGTTCGCTGCAGAACTGCGAAGGCGCGGGTGAAGTCGTGTTTAACACCGCGATGTGCGGCTATCAGGAAGCGCTCACCGACCTGTCCTATACCGGGCAGATCCTCACGATGACCGCGACGCAAATCGGTAACTACGGCGTTGCGCCTGAGGACATCGAGAGCGCGTCGCCGTGCGTGGCTGGCTTCGTGGCGCGCGAACTCTCCTCCATCGTCTCGAACCAACGGTCGACGCGCACCCTCAGCGATTGGCTTGCAGATGCAGGAATTCCTGCGATTGAAGGCATCGACACGCGCGCGCTCGTGCGTCGTCTGCGCATGGGCGGCGCAATGCGCGGCGTGATTTCATCGGTTTCTCTCGCGGATGCGCGTGATGCAGACTTGGTGGCACGCGCGCGCGCCATTCCTTCGATGGCGGGCGCGAATCTCGCCGCCACGGTCAGCCCCCGTTGCGGCGGCACTTACGAAGAGGCGTTGGGCGAGTGGGCTCCGCGCAGCGGGCTCTTCTTCGAGTCCAAGCCGTCGCCCACGGGTCGCCCGGCTGGTGCGCGATTTCGAGTGGCGGCGATCGACTGCGGCGCCAAGCGCAACATCTATCGCCATTTGGTCGAGCGCAATTGCGATGTCCATTTCTTGCCGCACAGCGTTTCCGCCGCAGAGATTCGCGCGCTCAAGGTCGATGGCCTCTTTGTCTCCAACGGCCCCGGCGACCCAGCGGTTGTGCGGACGGTCATCGAGACTTTGCGCGAGATCGCTGGCGAAGTACCGACTTTCGGCATTTGTTTGGGACACCAACTTCTTGCCCTCGCGCTCGGCGCTTCGACCTGGAAACTCAAGTTCGGTCACCGAGGCGCGAACCAGCCTGTGCGTAACCTGTTGACTGGCAGAATCGAGATCACCAGCCAGAATCACGGTTTTTGCGTTGACGAGACCAGCCTGCGTGCGGTGGGGGGCGAGCCGACCCATGTGCATCTCAACGACGGCACCCTGGCGGGCTTCCGCCATCTTTCGAAGCCGATCTTCAGCGTGCAGTACCACCCCGAGGCCAGCCCTGGCCCGCACGACTCCGCGTATCTCTTCGATGTCTTCATCGAAATGATGCAGAGCCGTATGCCCATCGGTGCGGCGGAGATGGAGCGAGCGCAGGCAGCGGTTGCCGCCGTCTGACTGGAAGCGTGCTTTTGCCATCTTTTTTCAGCATTCCGTAGATCAGCAGGGAACCGATGGTTGCAGGCGGTGCCTCGCCGCCATCGCCTGTCGAGCGTTATGAATATTCATGCAGCCCGCCCACCATCAGCGCGTCATCAGAAGGCTCGACCTGCTTGCGGGAAGGCAATGTGCTTAGTACCTTGCCCTACTCTCCGCAGTTTCGTCCACGAGGATGTTTCACGGAGTTGATCGGAAAGCTTCATTGGCTGTTTCGAGAGAAAGCAGCGCATGTCCGCGACCGAGCGTGCGTACCTAGAGGCAGTTCGCCCCGCCTTATCCACAGGGGCGACTCAGGAGTAACGAATGCAGCGCAGCACCACGACCGAGGCGACCTTCATCACGACTACTGCTGGCCAGCGTGCGATTCGCACTGTTGCCAGTTTCGTCGCAGTTGCACTCGTTGGAACGACGCCCTGGATGGCTTCGCACAACACGCTCGCGCAGGATGCGCCCGCAACCGAACCCGCACCAACTGACGCCGCCGCTGTCGCGAAGGCTGCTGCTGAAGCCGCCGCCGCACAGGCTGCAGCTAAGGCCGCCGCCGCGCAGGCTGCTGCGGAAAAGGCCGCCGCCGCCGATCTTGCCGAGAAGGCCGCGAAGGCCGCCGCTGAAAAGGCCGCTGCCGAAGCTGCTGCGAAAGCTGCAGCGATCGAGGCCGGTCGCAACGCCGCCCGCGAGGCGATGAGCCGCAGCGAGTGGAAGCAGGCGATCGACCTTTGGTCGGCCGTTCTCACTGCTTCGCCCGGCGATGCCGAGGCTGCCAAGGGCATGAATCGTTCGCAGGCTGCGCTCGATCAAGGCTCGCTCATCAACGATGTTGGTTCCGATCTCGCGCTGCGTAAGCAGAAGACTGAGGTTGAGGTCACTGCTGCGATCATCAACGCGAGCCAGGGCATCACCACTGGTGACTACATCGGCGCCAAGCGCACGGCCCTGACCGCCAAGATTCGTCTTGAGCGCGAGAAGGCCGTGTTCCCGGGAGGCGAGTATCAGGAGCTCGTTGGCCAGCTTGACCGCCTGCTCGAGCAGGTCGAGGTCGGCGAGCAGAGTTCAGCGTTGGCCAAGGCCGACGCTGCGCGACGCGAAGCATCGGACTCCGCCCGTGAGAAGCAGAAGATGGACTCGGAGAGCCGCACCAAGGCGATCAACGAGCGCCTGCTGCGCGTGCGTCAGCTTCAGCTCGAGCTCAAGTATGCGGAGGCGATTCAGGTCGTCGACGAGATCCTTTTCCTCGATCCGAACAATCCGGCTGCGCAGACGCTTCGCCAGATGCTGAAGGCCAGCGAGCTCTATCGCGCCTACTCAGCCATCGAGGTTCGCCGCGGCGAGGCCTATTCCAACTTCTCCAAGGAGGCGCTGGACCGAACCGTGCCACCGACTCCGAATCTGTCGGGCCCCGGCCCGAAGTCGGTGTCGAGCCTTCTCGAGTACCCCGAAGATTGGCCTGCGCTTTCCGAGATGCGTCTGCGCGACCGCGCGAGCGGCTTCGTTGAGAGCAAGGCAAATCGCCAGGCGATGACCGCGCTGCAGAAGGCGGTTTCGGTCAACTTCAACTCCAATCAGCTTGACCAGGTCTTCAGCTACATGAACCAGGTCAGCGGCGTTGAGTTCTACCCCGACTGGAAGGCCCTTGAGGGCATGGGAATCCGTCCGGAAGACACCGTGACCTTGGTGCTGGACAATGTTCCGGCCGAAGTCGCTATGAAGCGCGTGATGGAGCAGCTCGGTGGCGAGAATGAGCGCCCCGATTACGCGGTTGAGGACGGCGTGGTCGTCATCAGCAGCCCTGACCAGCTTCGCAAGAAGACGCTGACGATCGTTTATGACATCCGCGACCTCCTCTTTGAGGTTCCGTACTTCGACAATGCTCCTGACTTCAACCTCGGTGCTGCGCTTTCGCAGGGCCAGGGCGGCGGCCAGGGCGGTGGCGGTGGCGGCGGTTCAGGCGGTGGTGGCGGAGGCTTCGGCGGTGGCGGTGGCGGCGGTGGTGGTGGCTTCGGCGGTGGTGGCGGCGGTTCTGGTGGCGGTTCCGGCGGCGGCGGCGGCTTGGTCGGCGACCCCGGCGAAGATCCCGAGCGCAAGTCTCGCGAGGAGCTCATCCAGCAGATCACCGACATCATTCAGGAGCAGGTCGATCCCGATGGTTGGCGCGACGCTGGTGGCGACACCGGTCGCATTCAGGAGCTCAACGGCAACCTGATCATCACCAACACTGGTCGTAATCATCGCGACATCGAGGGTCTGTTGACTCAGCTCCGCGCAATCCGCGCGCTGCAAATCAACTACGAGACTCGCGTCATCGCCGTGACCAGCGACTGGTTCGAGCAGATCGGCGTTGACCTCGACCTCTACTTCAACACCAACGACGGCATGTTCCAGCAGGCGCGTGCGGTCGATCCCAACTTCAACCTCAGCGATTTCTTCGTCCAGAACGGCCCGACCAAGGGTCAGGCCAAGGACTCGGTCATCTTCGGCCCAGTTGGTCGTCCGACCGACTCGATCGGCAACACCGATGCTCCTCCATTCGGCGTTCCGACGGACGATGGAACGGACATCACCTATGTCTACGGTCCGACGGGCGCTCCGATCCGCAACGGTCAGGGCTGGGATCCAATTGGCTTCACCCAGGACTCGCGTGGCATCACCGAGGGCATCGCCGGCGGCGCGGTCTCGGGCATCGGCCAGGGCATCCTGCTGAGCGGCGCTGCGGCTGCAACCACTGGTTTCAGCTACATGGACGACATTCAGGTCGATCTTCTCATCAAGGCGACCCAGGCCGACCAGCGCAATGTCGTTCTCACCGCTCCGCGCTTGACCCTGATGAACGGACAGCGTTCGTTCATCACCATCGCCAAGCAGATTGCGTACATCTCGAATGTCATCCCAGTTGTCGGTGATGCCAGCACATCGTTCCAGCCAGTTCCGGGCTATGTGCAAGACGGCTTCGTCCTCGACATCGAGGGCGTCGTGTCGGCCGACCGTCGCTATGTCACCATGACCGTCCACTTCGACACCAGCACGCTGTTGGGCTTCAAGGAGTCCACTGTGTCGGGTGCCGTTGGTGGAACGGGCACGACCGGCGGCCGTGGCGCGACTTCGGAAGCGTCCATTCAGCTGCCGCAGATGCAGGTCCAAGCGATCCGCACCACCGTCAGCGTTCCTGACCGGGGCACGATTCTCCTCGGCGGCCAGCGCCGCTTCGACGAGGTCGAGATCGAGTCTGGCGTTCCGGTTCTCTCGAAGATCCCGATCGTGAATCGCTTCTTCACCAACCGCATCGACAGCCAGCAGGAGCTCACGCTTGTGATGCTCATGCGCCCCGAGATCGTGATCCAGAGCGAGAACGAGGAAATCCTCTTCCCGGGTCTGGTTGATCAGCTCAACAACATTGGTGGTTGATGGGTGGCTGACGGGCGGCTGATGGCCGGCTGATGGCCGGCTGAAATCTGAGTTTCTTCGCGGCGGCGAGTACCAACTCGCCGCCGCGTTCTTTTTGGGTTTCGGTTCGGCACTTGCGCTCTGCTATCGTGCGTCGCTCAGGTCCTTGAATCGAAACGAGCAATGGCAAAACCTTCATCTCACATCAGTGTGCGAAAGATCGACGGCGTCACCCGCATCGATTTTTTGGACCGAAACATCCTCGACGAACTCAACATCCATCAGATCGGCGAAGAGCTGCTGAAGTCGGTTGAGTCGGAGTTTCGGCCGAAGGTCATTGTGGTGTTCACCAATGTCGAGCACATGTCCAGCGCCGCGTACGGAACCTTCATGAAGTTCAATGAGCGGGTGAAGAGTCGCGATGGGCAGCTGAGACTTTGCGAACTGAAGCCGCGGGTGTACGAAGGCTTCGTCATCACCAAGCTCAATCGGATTTTCTCGATCCATGAGTCATGGGCTGCGGCTCTCGACACGCTGACCTAACTTGCCAACGATGCCTGCATGACGACTCCTGCTCCGCTCTTTCACTGCGACCACACTTTGTGCGAATTGCGCACGGGCTTGGAATTGGTGCAGGACGAAGTCGCCGCGGCGCTTGCGGCCCACGGCTACGAGGACGGCGCGATGTTTGCGATCCGCCTTGCGCTGGAAGAGGCGATCGTGAACGGGTTTCGTCACGGCAATCGCAGCGATCCCACCAAGTGCGTCTTCTTCCGCGCCACCATCGATTCCGTCAGCGCGGAGTTCGAGATCGAGGACCAAGGCCCGGGCTTCGACCCGCGCATGATTCCCGATCCGACCGAGGATGACAATCTCGAGATTCCGTCCGGCCGCGGCGTGATGCTGATCAAGGCCTACATGACTGAGGTCGAGTATGTCAGGCCCGGCAATAAGCTGCGCATGCGCTACGCCAAGTTGCGGGCATGATCGGATCATGATCCGTCATCAACGGCTGTCGATCGACTTGCTGAGGTTGAGTTCGTAAGTCGCCTCCGCGTCGGCTGGCGCGAGCAGCGCGCCGCTTTCGTCGAATGCGGGCTCGTAGCGTTGATACGCAGGACCCCAGAGCACGATCCAACAGCGCGCGCGCAGCTCGTGAACGCCCGGCGCAAGCGCGGTCTCCAACGCGTGCTCGAAGTGCAGCTTGTCTTCAGGCAACCTAGGAAGCTGCGAATCGATGGAACGCCAGATCGGGTCGACATCGTGCTCGAAGAGCGACCACGCAGCGCCACCGACCCACGCTCCGCCATCGATGCTGATGCCACCAAAGACCAACCGTGGCATGGCATTCCTGCCAAAGATGGGTTCGCCGAGGCTTGGGGTGATCGTCACCTTGTCGCGCACACCCGCGCCTGCAGGCTCAAACGAAAGCGTCGCTTGCACCACGACGCGCGCGGCTTTCTCGCGATAGCTCGGCGGCAGCTTGTTCAGTGCGAGCGCCTTGGTGAGGAAATCGAAATCGAAGAGCGGTCGCTTGCCACCAGGCGCGGCCTGCGCGATCAGCAGGTCGGCCGCCTCGACGGCTTCGGCTGGTGTGATGGTGGCGACATTGATCAATTGAAAGAAGTTGGCGGGCGGCGCAGTCCAGTGGTAGAGCGTCATCCGCATCGATGGCGGCAGCACGCTCATCAGCGGCGACCTGATGAGCGGCAGGAGCAATATCAAGCACATCGGGAGCAGCACGATTCCCACGCGCCATCGGCCTGCGAACTCAAAGCGCGCCAACGCGGCGGGTTTGGTGAGATCGGCGCCACACTCGGCGCACAGCGTTGGCTGGGCGCTCGCGCAGAGCTGCTTGCATTTCGCGCAGCGCAAACGCGAGGTGCGAAACATCGGTCCCACCATCGGCGAGACCAACAGCATCGGAATGATCCACCAGCATCCGCTGAGGATGCCGATCAGGATGTTCCAACCAAAGATCGCTTGCAGCGCGAGTCCGCCCGCCACCAGCACCACCAATTCGACGCCGATGAACGGCAGCGACCCGCGCAGTCGACCCCATGCACTCAGCGTCGAGTCATTCGAGGCAGTGATCGACTTGCGCCAGAGCGCGGTCAGTGGCCCAGTCAAGCGGACGAACATCGATCGGCGTCGTGCCGCGTTCAGTAGTGCCTGCAGGGCGCGCTGCGTCCCCGCGAGGTCGCGCGTGGCCATCGCCTGCCAGTAGTCGCGCAACAGTGGCGCTTCTGTTGCGCTCAAGCCGTGGCGTGTGCACGGTGTCTCATCGACGCGGGTGCGGCAGTACGGACAGACGCAGCCGTTGGATTCCCAGACCACTGGAATGAGGCGCGCCCAGCGGCGCACCGCGCGGCGCGTCCAAAGGCCTTGAGCGATGACGGCGATCAGAAAGAGCGCGATGGCACCGATCAGGTACGGCGTGAAAACAGCTGGTGCGCGCCATATCGCGTAGGCAAGGGCGCCCAACCCGAACAGCATCAGGATCGCCTGCGCAATCCAGGAAAACTTCGTCACGCTGTTGTTGACCGCGCCGCATCCATCCCACTCCGACTTCGTGATCGTCCAGCCGCCGCTCCCCCCAGGTGGAGCCAGGGGCGGAGTCGGCGGCTGCTCGACACTCATCGCGCGATCGCTTCTGCGCGGGTCTCGCGCAACACCGTCACCTTGATCTCGCCGGGGAAGGTCATCTCAGCCTCGACGCGCCTGGCGATCGCTTCCGCGATCTGGAACGCTTGCGTGTCGTCGGCCTTCTTGGCGTTGAGGATCACGCGGATCTCGCGGCCGGCTTGGATGGCGTGCGCCTCGTCGACGAAGGGCTGCTCGCGCGCGATCGCCTCGAGTTGCTCGAGGCGCTTGATGTACAGCTCCATCGACTCGCGGCGCGCGCCCGGGCGTGCGCCTGAGATGGCGTCGGCGGCCATGATGATCGGCGTGTACGCGGTGGTCGAGGGGATGTCGCCGTGGTGACCGCCGCAAGCGTTGAGCACCGCCTCGCTCTTCTCGCCGAATTTCCGCAGGAACTCCATGCCGATGGCGGGATGTCCACCTTCCATCTCGTGGTCCATCGCCTTGCCGATGTCGTGCAGGAGCCCGGCCCGCCGTGCGATGGCGCCGTTGAGTCCGAGTTGGTCGGCGATCATCTGTGCAAGGAACGCGACCTCGATGGAGTGGCGCAGCACATTCTGGCCGTAGCTGGTTCGGAAGTGCATCTTGCCCAGCGCCTCGACGATCTTCGGATGGACGCCGCGCACATCGGCCTCCACGATCGCCTCGTTGCCGACCTTGACGATGCGCTCCTCGATGTCGCGCTTGGTTTGCTCGACGAGTTCCTCGATGCGGGTTGGGTGGATGCGGCCGTCGGCCACGAGACGCTGCAGCGCTTCGGCGGCAATCGCCTGGCGCACGCGGTCGAAGCAGGAGACGCTGATCACGCCCGGCGTGTCGTCGACGAGGATGTCGGCGCCGGTCGCCTTCTCGATGGCGCGGATGTTGCGGCCTTCGCGACCGATGATGCGGCCCTTCATGTCCTCGCTGGTGATCTTGATCGAGCGCACCGTCGACTCGCCGACATTCTCGGCGGCGTAGCGCTGGATCGACATCAGCGTGATTTCGCGCGCCTTGCTCTTGGCGTCGCGGGTCGCTTCATCGAGGATCTTCTGGCGAAGGCCGGCGGCGTCATGGTCAGCCTGCTCGCGGACTTCGGTCATGTAGAGCTCGCGCGCCTGCTCCTGGGTCAGGCCAGAGAGCTTGGAGAGGGCGCCGCGCAACTCGGTGCGGGTGCGCTCGTTTTCTTCGTTCACGCGCTTGGCTTCTTCGTCCTGGCGCTTGAGGTCGGCTTCGCGGGCGTCGATGCGCTTCTCGCGGGCGTCGATCGATTCGAGCTTGCGATCAAGGGTTTCCTCGCGTTTGGTAGCGCGGGACAGCGTCTCGTCGAGCTTGATCTGGGTGGCGCGCGAATCGCGTTCCAGGGCGGTGCGCTTCTCCGACGCCGACTTCTCGGCCGCGAGTTCGATCTCGCGCGCCTTGCGCTCGCCATCGCTGCGGACGGCATCGGCAGCAAGCGCCGCCTGCGCCTTGGCGTCGGCCAACACGCGGTCGGCCTCGGCGCGCGCACTCTTGATGCCGCGCCCAGAGGCGAAGTTGAGGATGACGATTCCGACGACCGCTCCGACGACGAGGGCGATCACTGCTGCACCGAGGATGGCGGCAATGCCGAAATCGCCGGAATTCGATTGGAGAAGAATGGACACGCAGACCTCCTGGCAAAGAACTACTCGCCGGGTGCCTCCTGCACCGGCCAAAGCGTGCGCCATTCGAGATCATCCATGCACGGTGTTCGTTTCAGCCCTTGAAATCACCGCGTCCCAACGCATACGAACCACGCCGAGGCGCGCCTGCATGCTGATGTCGGGGAAGATGTTGTAGGGCGAAAGCGGTCACGGTGCTCACACAGTTTTGGTGCTGGCGCGATTGAGTCGCGTCGGCGATGTGCTGGATCGATCTATCCCGATCGCTTTCCCGTGGAAGGGTCGGCGGTCGAGGGTGTTGCGTTTCGCTTCCTGAACAGTCTCATGAACCGTCTCATGACTAACGAATTTCATGACCAACTGCGCTCATGGAGCGGACGCCGCACCTGCAAACGGTCGCGAACGGCTTGGCCTGTTCGACGAGCCGGAATTGTTCGGGCGACCGAATTGCCCCCTGGAAATTGGAAGGGAGCGTCGCCCGGTCCGCATCCGCGGACTTGCGGAGTATCGGGGCGGCGTAAGCCCACTGTCAAGGTACGATTCGCTTTCCCTCATGCCTCCCGTCATCCATTGGCTCTCCAACCTCCTGCCGACAAATCCGATCGCGGTCCGCATCATCGCGGGTGGCTCGAGGCGTTCCCGGCACCTGTTGCTGCGGGCGGGGTATCTGGCGGTCATGATCGCGATCCTGCTTCTGGGCCTGCTCGGGGGCGATAGCACGGTCAAGCAACTGGCGACCAGAGGAGCGGGAGCCTTCTCGGTGGTGGCCTTTGGGCAGGTCGGCCTGATCTGCATCCTGACCCCGATCTTCATGGCGGGCGCGATCGTCCAAGAAGCGAGCCCGCGGACCTGGGACATCCTGCTGACGACCCCGCTGGGCAATCTGCAGATCGTCCTGGGCAACCTGTTTGGCCGGCTGTTCTTCATTCTGGCGCTGCTGTTCTCCACACTGCCGCTGTTCGTGCTGACCCAGTTTTTCGGCGGCGTGCCCGGCCACGCGATCTTCACCAGTTACGCCATCGCGGCGGCGAGCGCGCTGATCGTCGCCACCACCGCCGTCACCCTGTCGGTCACCCGCAGCGGAGGCAAGCGCGCGGTGCTCGTCTTCTACGCGGCGGTGATCATGTATGTGTTCTCCACTTACGCCGCCGACATCTATGCACGGTCCAAGGTGCCGATGGGCGTTGGAACCGGCGCAACGCGCACCACCATCTTCACTTCGTTTAACCCGTTTCTTGCGCTCGAGAGCGCGCTGTCCTCGACGGTGTACACGCCGTACCCGGCCAGCGAGGTGCCGTTCATGCCCTTGTCGTGGCTGTACATGGCTCCGACGCTGAGTTTCTGCGTGATCTGCCTCACGCTCAGCCTGCTGATGGTGGTGTGGTCGACCATGCGCCTGCGCGTGATCGGTACGCGCGGATCGCAGGCATCGTGGTGGCGGCTGCTGCTCGGGTCGGGCGCAAACGCGGGCGGCACCCGTGAGTCGCGCAGCGTTGGATCGAATCCGATCGCCTGGCGCGAGCAGATGCTGCGCACCCAGTCCGTCGGCGGCATGTTCGGGCGTTGGGCGTTTCTTGCGCTGGGAGCGTGCGTGGGCCTGGCGTTGTGCGGGCTGCATCACCAGGGCACCATCACTTCGGCCGACATGCGTCTGGCGTTGCTGGGCATCGTTGGCGCGGAGGTCGCGGTGGTCCTGCTCACCGCAGTCAGCCTGAGCGCAACGGCGGTCAGCCGCGAACGCGAGGACGGCACCCTCGACATTCTCCTCACCACCCCCATTCAGCCCGGCCCGTACCTCGCGGGAAAGCTGCAAGGAATCGTGCAGTTTTTGATTCCGATGCTGCTGGTGCCGTTCCTCACCCTCGGCATCGTTGCGATCTACACCATCGCGGGCGGCTTCGGCGCGGCGCAGGGCGTAACGGTGTCATCCTCGGTCGGAACCGGCAGCGTGGTCACTCCGCTCATTCTTCCTGAAGGCGCGTTGCTGGTGCTGCTTGACCTAGTCGCCGCCTCAAGTTTCGCAATCATGGTCGGGCTTCAGTGGTCGCTGCGAACCAAGGGCACCATCGGCTCGGTGATGGCGGCGATCGGCGTGATCGGCTCAATCGGCCTTGTGCTGGGCGTCTGTGCCGCGGCGCTGGGCAGTTCGATTCCATATGTCGGCGCCGCCGCCGCCGCCGTCAGCCCGCTGAACATGCTGTTCGCGTCGGTCGCTCCCGGCGAATGGATTCCCAACAGCCTCGAGGATGTCGGCGCGGCGCGCACCAGCCTCGCCATCGGCACCATCATCGCCTGCATCGGCTACGGCACGGCGTGTTTCGCCATGCACTCGGCCATGAAGAAGAGTTTCATGATGACAGTGCGGCGGCTTGCGGGTACCAATTGAGGCGTAGCGAGCGGTGAAGCACCTGCAGATTGTCCAAGAAACATTGATCTTGTACATTCGCTTCCTTCGCGCCGCGCGAAGTCGCTCGCCTGCAGGCACCATCGTCGAACCGATATGAAGATCCTCCATGTAACAGAATCCGTGAGACTCATCGATGGTGGCGTGGCGCGCGCAGTGCTCGACCTCATGTCGGTGCTCAACCGATGCGGCCACACCGCGATGATTCTTACGATGGACGCGCTCGATGTTCCAGCGCAGTGGAAGGACGCGAAGGACCAACGGGTCTTCAAGCTCAAGACCCATTCAACCAAGCTGGGCCGCCTATTTCTGGCTGACCGCAGCGAGGTGAGGGCCTTGGTGCAGTCGGTGGACTTTGTGCACATCCACCAGCCTTGGCATCCGCTTGTCGCGCAGATTGCGCAGATCTGCCGCAGTGCGGGCGTTCCTTATTGCGTGAGCCTGCACGGGACGCTCGATACATGGTCGGTCGCTCAGCAGCGGCTTAAGAAGTCGGTCTACATGGCGATGTTTGGGCGCCGCATGTTGGAGGGCGCAGCCTTCGTGCACTGCACAGCTGCCGAAGAGCAGCGGCAGTCGGAGCCTTGGTACCCGCGCGGGCGTACGGTGGTGGTTCCCTGC
This sequence comes from Planctomycetota bacterium, assembly GCA_003671075.1. Taxonomy (GTDB): domain Bacteria; phylum Planctomycetota; class Phycisphaerae; order Phycisphaerales; family SM1A02; genus QWPT01. The sequence continues at coordinate 926 of QWPT01000016.1, read as the reverse complement.
GTGATGGATCTGAGTCCGTTCGCCAACCTGCCCGGCCCCGAGCTGGCGCGCGCACATTTCGGCTTGAACGATGCGACCGACCGCCTTCTCTACCTCAGCAGGATTCATCCGAAGAAGGGGCTTTATTACCTCATCGAGTCGATGCCGAAGGTGCTCGAAGCTCGGTCGAAGATTCCTGGCGCGAGGGATATCGAAGTGTGCGTTGCGGGCCCGCAAGAGGACGCGGCGTATTTCAAGGAGATTCAGCGGCTGATCTCCACGCTAGGCCTCGAGCGGAAGATTCGGTTCATTGGCCATGTCAACGGCGCCATGAAACTCTCGCTCTATCAAGCGTGCAACGCGTTCGTGCTTCCGTCAAGTCAGGAGAACTTCGGCTTCGTGTTGTTTGAGGCGATGGTCTGCGCAACGCCAGTCATCGTCACCAACCTGGTGGATACCTGGCGCGAACTGCGCGATCACGGCGGCGCGACGATTGTCGATCAGAACGCCGCGTCGGTGGCGGATGGCATTCTTCAGGTTCTTGCGATGCCAGCATCGGCGAGGCAGGAAATGTGCGCGCGGGGGCGAGCTTGGGTTTTGCAGTACCTCGAGGAGTCGTCGGTTGGGACTGCGATGGCCGCGGCCTATCAGAGCGTTCGCTAAGCGCGACCATCGGCGCGCTCACACTTTTTCTGCGAAAGTGATCGCATGCGGAGACTCTGCCAACAGGGTCGACATCGAGACGACCACGCTTCGCGCCAAGCTTTCGAATGAATTGGAGATCCTATGACCGCTTTTTCGCTCGCCATTTCGCTGTTTTCCGCCGTTGCGCTCGCCTCGACTTCAGCGGTCGCTGCCCCCGACAAATCCACGGCCACGCCCACAGCCACGCCCACGCCCACTGAAGGCGTCTCGCTGACCGTCTATTCGTCGGCTGATCCGGCGGG
>QWPT01000015.1:58485-65607 GCA_003671075.1 Planctomycetota bacterium | reverse complement strand
GAGCAGATGCTTCGCGAATCAACCAGCGTTCTGGGCATCTTCATTGCCACCAGCGGAAACATCGGCCTGGCCTCGATGATCTTGATCGCCTATCGGCAGGTGGCGAGGAACTGATGCTGCTGCTCGACCGCTGGATCGCCCGCCGTTTCTTCGGCAACTTCGCGCTGATCTTCAGCGTCATGTTTCTGTTCGCGGTTTCAATCGACACGATTTTGCAACTGGACGCGTACATCGAAATGTCGCGTTTGGCGGTCAAAGCAGGGCGATTCCCTGGGTTGTGGGCCGCGCTGCCCATTGCGATCATCGACTACCACGCGCCGCGCGTCTTCCAGTTTTTTGCCTACATGGTGGGCATGTGCTCGGTCGCCGCTGCGGGCTTCACCCTCACGCAGATGGTGCGCACGCGCGAGATCGTGGCCATGCTCGCGGCAGGAATCAGCCTTTGGCGCGTCGGGGTTTCGATCCTCGGCGTTGCCGTTGCGCTCAACCTCGCGCAGTTGGTGAACGGCGAAGTCCTGCTTCCTCGACTCGCGCCGCTTCTTGTGCGCGAGCATTCGGCGATTCTCCAACCAACGGTGCAGAGCTTTCCCGTGAAGTTGATCGAGGATCGCCAGCGCAATCTCCTGCTCGCATCAAGTTTCGATCCTGCGACCGCCACGGCGCGCAATCTCATTGTTCTCGAGCGCGACGAGCGCGGCGCGGCCACGAGGCGCATCGAGGCGGCCACCGCGATTTGGAGCGTTGAACGCGGCGGATGGATCCTTCAAGACGCAACCGCCACCCGGCGTTCGACGCGCTCAACCGGCGACGGACCACGCGAGGTTCAGATCGCCGCCGCCGAGCCCATCGATTTCATCGCCAGCGATGTGGCGCCGCGCGCAATCCTCGCTCGCCGCTTTCGTGGCTTCGCGCAATTGCTCTCTTCGCCGCAGATCACCGAACTTGCCAGCGAAGGCGGCATCGGAATTCCCGCAGCAACGCGCCTGATCGGTCAACGCTTCGCCGGCGCCTGTGCGAACCTGCTCATGCTGGTGATTTGCATGCCGTTCTTCCTGGTGCGCGTTCCCAAAAACATGTTGCGCCCGAGCGTGATTTGCGCCACGGTCGCCGTGCCCGGCCTCCTCGGCGCGCTCTTCACCATGACCGTCGATCTGCCAGGAGTTCCCGCGACCGTCGGCGTGTTTCTACCGGTTGCATTGCTGTTGCCGATCGCGGCATGGCGACTCGGGGCGCTGCGCAGCTGATCACGGGGCGCTGCGCAGCTGATCAGACCGTCGGCGTGTTTCTACCGGTTGCATTGCTGTTGCCGATCGCGGCATGGCGACTCGGGGCGCTGCGCAGCTGATCACGGGGCTCTGCGCAGCTGATCACGGGGCTCTGCGCAGGTCGTTCAGCGCGCGCGCGGCGGTGCATCGAATGCGCGGTCAAAGATGGTCACGCCTTCGAGACTCGCCAGTTCGCGCGCCAGAGCGTCCATCAAGAGTCGCTCGCGAGAAATCCGCAGCATTCGCTCGCAATACTCTCGTGATTGCGCGGGCGAAATGGCGTCGGCCGCGGTTTCTGATTCAACGCGAACCACATAGAAGCGCGCGCCGTCCAGCATGGGCGTCGATATTGCGCCAACGGCCGTGGCGAAAAGCGCGGCGCGCAGGGGCTCTGGGTAACTCGGGTCGCGTCGCGAGATCGGCGCAAGCAGGCCACCGCGCACTGCGCTTTCGTCGAGTGAACGCTCGACGGCCAGAGCGGTGAAGTCGGCGGTTTGCGCGTCGCGGGCGAAACGCTCCGCATCGGCAAGCGACGAAAGCACCGCCAAACGCGCATTGCGCTTGGCGCCGTGCAACATGTCGTGGGTGTTGGCCATCCCGTCATCATCGAGTTTGACCGCGGACGCGACCAATGCACGCAAACCAGCGTTGCGCGCAAGCAGCGCATCAAACCGCGTGGCGCCGAGCCCTTGTTTCAGGCGAATCTGGCCGAGCAACTCCACGGCGCGATCGTTGTCGCCGGCGCTGCCATCACTCTTGGTCACCAGCGTTTGCAACAGCAGCGCGCGTTCGCGTTCAATTTCCTCGGTGGCGATGGTGATTCCCGCTCGCTTGAGCCGCGCCTTCAGACGCTGATCCAAGATGGCGTCGCGCAGGGCGGTCTGGCCGCCCAACTCGACCAGGGGCGCGCGCAACGCATCGAATCCGAGCGTCTGCCCGTCGACGACGGCGACCAGCGGATCGATGGACTTGCGCGCGGCGGTGGCGGAAGCAGGGGGCGTTGGCGCGGCGGGCGTCGTCGATATCGACCGCGGCTCAGCGGCGCAGGCGCCGAGCAGCAACGAGGAGAGGATCATCAAGCGGGTGGTCGCAACCATTGTCGCGTCGCAGCGTACCCAAGCGCGCGCGCGATGTCCGCGCGTGTCGAGGTATCTTGTAGCGATGAACAGCGCGTCCGAAACTCCAGTTCCCAATTCAACAACGCCGGCCAGCACCGAGTCGGCCCGAGGCATTCTTTGCCCGTATTGCGCACTGGTTCAGGCGCCCGCGACTGAGTGCAGCGGCTGCGGCGGCTGCTTCGATGCGTGGAGCCTCAAGGCAACGCAGGACGACATGGGGGCGTGGTATGTCCGCGATTCCAAGCGGCCGCATTTCGTTGGTTTTTCCCACGAGGCATTGGTCGCGGCAATTCGCGCCGGCGAATTCTCGATGAACACGCTGATGCGCGGACCGACCACCCGTCAGTTCTGGTCGACAGCGCGCCGCACGCCCGGTATCGCTCACTACTTCGGTCGTTGCTTCGCCTGCCAGGCGCCGGTTCAGGAGAGCGCCCCCCAGTGCAAGTCTTGCGGCGCTGAGCCGACCGCGGTTGCCGATCGCAATTTTCTTGGCCTTCCCGCTGTCGAGCGCATCGCGCCGCCGACCGACGCGAAACCCGACTTCTCGGCCTTCATCGATGATTCTGGCTTGTTAATCGCGTTGGTTGCGCCGGTGCTGCAGTCGGTCGCCGCAAGCAAGCCGCCGCGCCTTCCTAGTCAGATCGTTCCCAGCGGTGCCACCGTGGTCGTGCGCAGCGATCCTGTTCCCGCGCCCGCGCCGCCGTTCGTGCCTCTTCAAGATTCCACGCATCGCAGCGCGCTCACGCCGCTTCATCACGGGCTCGCCGCGCGCGCGAAAAAGCTCGAGCGCACCAATCGCTTGCTGCTGGGCGTTGCCACCATCTCATTCGTCGCCGCAGTTGGCGCGGTGCTAGTGTCGTTTGGTCAGGCCGAGGGACATCGCCGCGAGGTCGAGCTCAAGGTCAGTGAGGCCGTGCGCAGTGTTCGCTCCGAGTTCGAACGCAAACCCGTCGTGGTCACACCGCCGCGCGCGGAGTTGCCGCCGATGCCTGAACCAATCGGCAGCAACGCGCCTCCGAAAACGAACACGCCCTGATAGTCGCATCGATAGTCGCCCCGAGATCTGAGGAGCACGCCACGCCAGAATTTGTCCGAACGATCATCCGCCGCCTTGCGTCGGCGGTGGAGTGAGCGTGAGGATGATTCGTCCGTCGATGGATTTGCCAAACAGCGTGTTTGCCGAGGAAAACGGCACAAACCACGCATCCGACGCCAACGCCGGATTGATCCATCCACTGCGCGCCCAAACCGAGAGCATCGTTGGATCAATCACCGCATGGGTAAATCCACGCGCTCGTAGCCGCGGTCCCCACGCTGCCGGTGTTCCCGGCGCTTCGTCGACCACTCGGTCGAATTCGCCGCGATCCCACACCGTGTTCCAACTCATCGGCCGCAACACATAGAAGGGCGTCGCGAAACCAATCGCCACGATGCGCGCATCGGCGGGCAGGCCGAAGTTCATCATGAAGATGCTGTCCGCGTTGGCCAGCAGTTCCTGTTGCTGTTCGGGCGGAAGTTCCTTCAGCTGATTGGCAACCCAATCGCCAGTGCGCTTGTCGGCGGAATCGATCATGTACGACGGCGCGCGCAGTTCCTGGTTGGCGCGCACGGGCTCGCGCATGAAGGCGAAAAACGGCAACGCCAACGCGACCATCAACGCGCCGACAACGAGCTTCGCCCCAGCGCGGCTACCGATGCGCGCCGAGAGCAGCGTCAGCAACGCGGCCGCGCCCAGCGCAAGCGGCACCACGGTGGGAAGCAAGAAGCGGCTCTTGAGGTGCGTTGCCAGCATCCAACCTGCGCACATCACCAGCGTGACCGCCAACGCATGCACCGGCCACGCCTTGACCGCGGCGCGCGCGCGGATGCTCAGTCCGATCAAGGTTGCGACTCCGACCAACGGCAGCACGCTCCACAGCGCAAACCACGGCTCGCGTGTCGATGGTGCCGCGCCAAATCCGTAGCCGAGCCACTGCTCAAACAAGAGTCCAAGGCGATCGGTGAGCGATCCCGATGGCCCGTGGGCGCCGAGGAAGACCGTCATTTGCTCTTGCGTCCACGGCCCGAGCCCGAACAATCCGCTGAGAAACGGGAAGCATGGGCTGCCGTAGGCGAGTTGGTTGCGCACCAACCACGGCGCCAGCAGTAACACGCCCGTCAGCAGCGCCATTGGTGCGTACCCCAACACGCGCGGCCCGGCGCGCAGCAGGCTCAACACCAACAGCGCAAGCGAAGTGAAGAGGATCGAGCTTGGCTTTGCGCCAAACGCGGCCGACGCCAGCAGCGTGAGCCCGAGCACGGCGCGCGCGTCGAGTCGTTGGTCGGAGCCCGTCGCCCGCGCCATCAGCAGCCAACCCGATGCGAGCGCGAGGCACGGATACATGTCGTTGTAGGCGAGCGTTCCCACCACCGTCGTCCACGGCGTGGCCAGAAACGCCGCCGCCGCAAGGACGCCCGCGCCCGGGCCAATCAGCGCGCGCCCAAGTCGCGCCAGCACAAACGCCGTTGCCACCGTCGCCAGCATCGACCACCATTGGCAGGCGTACGCGCCGTCGATGGGGTTTCCCCGCATCGACATCAGATGCAGGAACGCGCTCTCGACATACGACGGCAGCGCGGAATACACCACGCCCTCGACCGGCGCGATCTTTCCGCCCGACAGGAACCACTGTTTCGGCAGCTCGAGGTGGTAACTCAGCGCGTCGAATCCGCTGAACTCGCTCGACCACAGCCAGCCAGGCGAGATCGAGGCGGCAACGATGAGCAGCCCGCAGATCGCGCCGAAACCGAGTCCGTAGGTGGCAATGATTCCCGCCGACAGCGTCGAGCTCGACTCGTCGCCGGTCACGGGCGCCTCGCGGATCACCCGCACGCCGATCAGCACGCCTGCGCCGAGCAATCCCCAACCCACCAATCCGTTGGAGGCGCTGATCAGTCCAAGCGTTCCGGCCGTCGCATCGAGCACCAACATCAGCGCCGAGCCGAGGCCGAGGGCGATGGCGAGTTCGTCGAGGGTGGTTTCGTCGGAGTCGCGGCGCTGCGAGGAGCCGGTTGCCGCACTTCGAATGGAGCGCAGGCTCGGTCCGGTTGCCAGGCGCGTGAGGCCGATTCCCAGACCCCAGGCCGCGCCCCACCACAGCAAGGCCAGCGCGCCGTCGCGGTAGGCAACCCGGACGACTCCGGCGATCTGGTTGAGGTTGCCCTCACCCGACAGCCCGGCCAGGAAGAACGCCGCGCCAAGCAGCCCGAGAACGAACGGTCCGGCGGACCTGAGCAAGTTCAACTTCACCATGGTCAAAGTATCGGCGCGGGGGGCGCCAGTTCTTCCAGGCCGCGAATATACGGCCGAGCATCTGCGGGCGCGAATCTACCGACGGGTTGGCACGGGCATTGCCTTGTGAGTCGGTCAGGACAGGAGGTCCACCCCATGACAAGCGCACACGGCTCGATCCGCGCATTCCTTGCTTCATTCCGGCTGCTGGCACCAACGGCTCAACGCCGAATTGGTGCAGTTTCTGCGCCCATTCTCGGTGCACTGCGGCTGGGCCTTGCGACCACCCTCGCCGCCACCCTCGCCGCCACCCTCGCCGTCAGCCTCACTGGAGCCGCCCACGCGGGTGACCTCCAGGAGTACGCACGCCTGCGCGGTCTCGAGGGCGACAAGCTCATCGGCATCGGTCTGGTCTACGGTCTCAACGGCACCGGCGACAGCATGAAGGACTCGACGGTTGCTGCGCAGCCCTACGCGCAGTTGCTGAAGAACCTCGGCAACATCTCGCTTGACCTCAGGAGTCTGGGCAAGACCCGCTCCATTGCGCTGGTCCTTGTTTCGGTCGAGATCCCTCGCACCGGTGCTCGAACCGATGACCGCCTCGATGTCACCATCGGAACTCTGGGCACGGCAACCAACCTCGAGGGCGGCCAGCTCATCACCAGTTTCCTCAAGACGCCCGCGCGTCCGATGGACCTCGCCGAATGGACGCCGTTCGCCGTCGCCGAGGGCGAGTTGGAAGTCGATCCCGTCACTACCACCAAGGCCCGCATTCGTTCGGGCGCGCGCATGGTGCGCGACATCGTCATGAGCCCGTTCGAGGGCGACACCGTCGCGCTCGTGCTTCTTCCGCAGTACGCGGGCTACCCGACCGCATCGGGAATCGCCGACCTGATCAACGACGAACTGTCGGTCGTTTCCGGCCACTCGGGCGCGGCCAAGGTCGAGGATGCGCAGACGATCCGCGTACGCATCCCCGCCGAGGAAATGGAGAACCCCAACAAGTTCCTCGCGCAGCTGCTGACTTTCTCGGTGCCTGGCGATTTGATCCGCACCCCGGCGCGCATCGTCATCGACCATGCCGCCCAGGTCATCACGGTCGATGAACGCGTTGAGTTCCGGCCCGCGGCGGTGACGGCGGCCAACCTGCGCATTACCACGATCACGCCCGCCATCACGCCAACGCCTGATCAGCCGATCTCCGACACCATCGCGTGGGCGGGCGTTGCCACCGGCGAGACCCAGCGTCAAAGCATGCGTCTGCGCGCGCTTCTCGACGCGCTCATCGAGGTCGATGTGCCGTTCGACACCCAAGTCAAGGTCATCCGTTCGCTCTCGCGTCAAGGCGCGCTCAAGGCGGAGATCATCGAGTCATGAGCACGATCGCTGCCTCGGCCGTCAACAACTTCCTCGAGCCCGATGCTCGGCTCGCTGCCCGCGCTCGCAGTGGCGACACCCGTGGTCTCGC
>QWPT01000015.1:4905-58168 GCA_003671075.1 Planctomycetota bacterium | reverse complement strand
CATGAACAACGCCGCCAAGCCAACCCCTCTCCACCGTCCGCAGGCAACCCGCCTGTACGAAATCCTCGAGGCATCGCGCGTCTTCCATGTTCAACTCCTCGCCGGAGTTGTTGCGCGTCGCGAGGCGGTGCGCAACGCGAACTTCTCCGAGCTTCGTCGCCTCGAGAAGTCGGAGTCCGCCATCGCGCAAAAACTCGCAGAGCTAGATCGGGCCCGCAGCGAAGAGTCCACCCAGCTCGCCGCCCGCCTCGGGCTTGCGCCCAAGTCCACTCTTGCTGACATCGCCATGCAACTTGCCGAACCCGAGCGCGCGAAGTTCGATCTCGTTCGCAGTGAGCTGCGCAATGTGATTGAGGAAACCCAGCGTCAGACCAGCGTCGTGCGTCAGGCCAGCGAACGCCTTTCGGCGCACATGGCCGGCATCATGCAGACGGTGAACTCTGCGCTCGCGCACGCCAAGGTGTATTCACGCGGTGGCATCATTGCGATGGGCCCGAATGTTGTGTCGAGTCTCGATATCAAGTCTTGAGCAAACAGCGTAGTTGTCGCAAACGCGCGGAAAATCGAGCAATTCATGAGCATCAACGGCGCACTTCAAATCGGTCAGTCCGCGATCCTCGCCAGCCAGGCAGCCATTCAGGTCGCCGGCAACAACATGGCGAACGCATCGACTCCGGGCTACAACCGCCAGGTGGCGCGGCTTTCGCCGAGTCGGCCCGAGTACATCGGTCGCGGTGGATTCATTGGCACCGGCGTTCAACTTGCGCGCATTCAGCGCACCGTCGACATCGCGTTGCAAGGTCGCGCGCGCTCGGCGATCAGTGATCAGAACTCCGCCGCGGTCGATCAGCGTTTCCTCAACGCCATCGAAACCGTCCGCAACGAACTCACCGATCAGGATCTCTCGAGCCGCCTGAGCGCGTTCTTCAACAGCTTCAGCGAGCTTGCCAACAATCCGACCGACGAAGCGGTGCGCACCGTGGTTGTTCAGCAGGGAAGCGGTCTCGCCACCGCGATGCGCGAGTTGCGCGTTGAGCACACCAACATTCGCACCGAGATCGACCGCTCGCTGGCCGCGACCACTCGCACGGTCGACGGTCTGCTCGATCAGGTCGCCGAGATCAATCGTCAGATCGTTGAGACCGAGCAGGGCGGCACCGGCGGCGATGCCAATTCGCTGCGCGATCGCCGCGACATGCTCATCGACGATCTCTCGCAGTACATCCCCGTAAGCACCATCGAACAGCCCAACGGCGCGCTCGATGTGCTGGTCGGATCCACGCCCGTCGTTCTTGGCGGCGACTCGCGCGGCATTGTTTTGCGCACCGAAGCCAGCGGCAACGGCACCACGGTTTCGCTGCGGGTCAAGGCCGATGGCACTACTTTGCAGCCTGATGGCGGCCAAATCGGTGCGCTGTTTCGTCAGCGCGATGACACCGTCGACCCCGCGATCAACGATCTCGACACGCTCGCTCGCGAGCTTGCCTTTCAGGTCAATCGCATCCACTCGCAGGGTCAAGGTCTGCGCGGTTACAGCAGCGTCACCGGCCTCAACAGCGTGCGCGATAGCTCGACCAACCTTGCCGCTGACGCAACGGGTGTTCCTTTCGACATTCGCAACGGTTCGTTCGAGCTCCATGTCACCAATCAGGCGACCGGCGAGCGAACCACCATGCTCATCGCCGTGAATCCCAACACCAATTCGCTCGACCAGCTGGCCGCGCAGATTTCCGCCGCGTTCCCCGGTGGTACTGGATCCGCTTCGGTGACGGCTGAGGGCACGCTGCGCATCGATGCGTCCAACGGTTACCAGGTCAGCTTCAGCAACGATTCATCGGGTGTGCTCGCCGCGCTCGGCGTCAACAGTTTTTTCGGCGGCACCGACGCCACCAACATCACCATCAATCGTGCGCTCATCGACGATCCGCGGCTGCTCGCTGCTGGTCAGGGCCACACTCCGGGATCGAACACTGGCGCGCTTGCCATTGCTGGTCTGGAAACGCTCTCGGTGGAAAGCCTCGCGGGCCGCAGTATTCGCGGCTTCTGGCAGAGCGCGACTACGGATCTCGCCGTGCGCACTCAGGCCGCCAACACCAAGGCGGAAAGTTCGGCCTTGGTGCGCGACAGCCTTGAGTCGCAGATCCAGTCGACCAGCGGCGTTTCGATCGACGAAGAGTCGATCAACATGCTGTCCTATCAACGCCAGTTCCAGGCGGCGGCGCGCTACATCGCCACCATTGATGAAACGCTCAAGACGCTGTTGTCGATCGTCTGATCGCGCCAACGGCGTCAGCGAAACGGCTGGCCGCGCGCGTCGACCTTGATGGTGATCGCGTCGATGACCGCCATCACAAACAGCACGATCCAGATCGGCACACTCACGCACACGCACGGCGGAGCGATGATGCAGCACATGCCGCTGAAGGTCGTGATCGAAAGCACGAGCGCGACTATTCCGCGCGTGGTGTAGCCCGCGATCAGGCTGTGGATTCCGAACACGCCGACGAACGCAGGAAGAAGCGCCAACAGAATGAACAGCGTGCGCGAGCAGGCGGGCGCCGGCTCTGGCACGGGGGCCACGGAAAATGGACGAGCCATGACCTCCTCGGGCGACAGCGCGGGCGAAGGGAAGTCCTTCGGCGGCGGCGGCGGGTATGGAGTTGCGTCGGCGCGCAGCCAAGGGACTTCGCCGACGGGCCACCCGCCAGAAACATTCTCGAGTTCGATCGTCCCATCGGGCTCAAGCAAACCACGGCTCGCAAGGAGTTTGAGTTCGGACTCCGTGTAGGGTCCCGAACGGCGGCCGCGAGGATCGATGTAGTGGAAGTCGCCCATGATGGCGGTCGGTTGGGCTTGCCGTCCGGCGCGTTTCAATCCGCGATTGGATTTTGCCCCGCGGATTTCTTATAGTCCCCGCTCGAGGAGGATTCTTGGAAATGGGCTTGGGCGGAAAGTGACCTGTTTTGGCGTGTTTTTGCACGCTTTGACCGGTCGTGCGTTGAAAGTCCATTTTGGTTTTGAGTCCGAGCACACGCAAGTCTGTCCCTTCGTGCGTGCGCACGGACCCTGCTCCAAGAAGGATCGAGGTTCGACCAACATCTCGATGATCACGATGCCCCATCCAAGGCATCGCACATCGAGACGAACCTTTTTGCGCATTCGTCCGCTGTTTGCGTGTGTCCATCCTGTCCTTGTCCGTCCCTCTGTGTCCCTCTGTTTTCTGTCCCCTTGTTTTCTGTCCCCTTGTTTTCTGTCCCTCTGGTTCCGCTGACCATCCACCCTTTGATGGCAGCACAAGCGGCCTTTGCCGCGGAGAAAGATGATGTCCCTGAAAAGCATGTCCTGCATGGCTGTCGCTGTAGCCCTCGTGTCCAGCGCCTCGGCTGAAATCGTTTGCGGCTGGTCGATCACCACCGCCTTCCCAACTGGCGCGGGCAATGTCCCGACCGGCACCACCTACACCGTCGGCGCTGGCGACCTTGGCGTTCAGAGCGCGGGTTCCGAGCTCAAGTCGGTTCACGCACTTGCCGCCGCGACCTACACCTCGCCCTCGGGCAACGGCTCGACCTACGGTTTCTCCAGCAACAACTGGTCGATCGGCGACTACTACGAGGCGCGCTGCTCGACCCTCGGCTACTCCGACATCTACCTGTCGTGGGATCAGACCCGCAGCGCCACTGGCCCTTCGAGCTTTGAGCTCATCATGAGCACCGATGGCGGCGCCAATTTCTCCACCATTCTGGCCAGCTACACGGTGCTTCAGTCTGGCGGCGGCGGCGCGCCCGCAACATGGTCCACCACGGTCTATCAGTCGATGTATACGACGAGCCTCTCGGTGGCCGCTGCGGACAACGCTTCCCAGGTCATCTTCCGTTTCCGTTCGCTGGTCACGACCGCTGCGGCCGGTTCGGGCCGTGTGGACAATGTGACGATCAGCTCGGGTGCGATTCCGGCTCCAGGAGCGATTGCGCTTCTCGGCCTCGCGGGCCTCGCGGCTCATCGTCGTCGCCGCTAAATCGATCGCGGTTCTTGCGTCGATCCAATGCACATCTGGGCTGAGCGCTCGGAGAAATCCATGCGCGTTCGAAACACAGCCGGGCCGACGCAATGCGTCGGCCCGGCGTTTTAGTTCATCCGCATCTGCATCGCGTCAGCACGGGCCCCAGTTGCCCAGCAGGATCGCCAGATCAAGCGCGGACACCGTTCCGTCGCCATTGATGTCGGCCGATGCATCGGTCGTGCCCCACCCGCTGAGGATCGTGGCGAGATCGTTCGCGTTCACATCGCGGTCGCCATTGACATCAGCAGGGCATGGCGTCGGCGGCGTATAGCGCGTGACCCAGCGAAAGCTCGCGCCCGCTTGGTTCACGATGTTGGTGTTCGCATAGGTCTTGGTGCTGAACCTATCGATGCGCGTTCCACCGGTGTAGAGGATTTCGCCATTCTCCAGCATGCGGGTGCCGCGCGGACTCAGGTACACCTCGGGCGCCCGATAGGCCGCATACACGAACGCGCCAGAGTCAAAGAAGTACACGCCCCAAGGCGCGGAGAAGCCAGCGACCATCAGGTTCCCGTTGCCGATATCAACGATCTGCTGCGGGAAGTTGATGCTGATGATGCCGTCCGAGTTGTAGAAGGGAACAGGGTTCACCGAACCCGTTGAGCCGACGACCTCAAGATCGTCATCGATCGAATTGCCCACAAGAAAGCCCGCGCCATAAGGCACGATGCCGCGCGGATCGCCGATGCCCATCCAATCGCTGAACACAACGGGCGCAGAACCGTCGAGCGCGATGCGATAGATCTTGCCGCCTACGCCGGCGCTGAAGCCCGAAGTGACATAGGCGTTGCCATCGCGCAGGCAGATTCCATAGGAACCTTCCAACCCCGACGCGATGGTGGCGAGGTAGTTGCCTCTGGCCGAATACTCAAACACCGATTTCGCGACTTCGTCGGTCACCAGCAGCGTCCCGCGACCTGAGTCGATGATTTGAATCGGCTGCGTGAGCCGGGTGTCGCCAGGGATAAACGAGTTGGTGATGACGCTGCCATCGATCGGGCTCAGCGCCCAGACTCGACCCGCGATCGGACCCGAGTCGGGAATGAGCAGGACATCGGTGGTCTGGGCGGCGGCGCTTCCTGTGATGAAAAGCGCCGGGATGGAAAGCGCCGTGAGGATGCAAAGTCTTGGCCTGTTGGTCATGCAGGTTTGATACACCACGGCGGGGGGCGCCTGCGCTGAATTTCCGAGTCTGCACCGTCATTTTGCTGTTCTCGGAGCCGGTTGTGATTTTGTGAGCCCGTGCCCATTGGGGATCTGCGATCGCAACCACGATCTTAAAAAAACAACCACCGGCGATGCATCGCCGGTGGTTGATATTCAAGTGTCGAGTCGAAGCTCTGTCTATGACGCGCGGGACGATTTCGCGCGTCGGCGACAGACTGGTGACTTACCCCCGGAAGAAGTCGCGTAGTTTGCAGATGCTCTCGCAGCCCACCACTCGCAGCTGCCAAAGATTTGCAAAGCAGGCTTCAAACCCCTCGCAGACCGGTTGTTGCCCCGATCGGCCTACGAGGTCGTAAGTCACACACTCTCAACTCTGAACTCAAACCAGTTGTGCTGTTTTCGCAGCAAGCCCGGAAGGACTCCCTAGGAAGTGCGACAGAAGTCCTTTCCCATGCGCTCATTCAGTCGAATTTCGCCCCAATGTCGGCGCAAAACGATTACGGGGACATGGTTCCGAGGACCAAGCCTGTTCGCGCGGTGCCCGCAGCGGCCAATCGGCGGCAGAGTGAGGTCGAGAACCGCTCCATCTCGCAGCCATCTCGCAGCCATCTCGCAGCCATCTCGCAGAAAGGTCGCAGCAACAGGCACCAATTTGGCCTGCGCACGCTCGGCACGGGAGTTGCCTGCTTCGGGTGGAGACCTTCCGATGGGCGCAATACCTGCCAACCTCACGCGCGTACCGAACGCTTTGGCGTCGAGAATTGCGCTTGCCGGCATTCAGAAGACCAACCGTGAGTTCCTTCAGCTGCAGGTTCGCCTTGCGGCGGGCAAGGAGTTCACCAGACCGTCTGAGAACGCCATTGGTTCGTCGACGGTCAGCGTGCTCGACGACGCCATCGAGCGCCGCGACCAACGGGTTCGCAATCTTTCTCAGGCTGACGCCACCCTCAACTCGCTCGACAACGCGCTGGGCGATGTGAGCGATCTGCTGCAGGAGGCCCGCGGTATTGGTCTGTCCCAGATTGGCGTCGGCAGCGATGACGCAACTCGTCGCAATCAGGCGACCGTGATCGACTCGATGCTGAATTCGCTGCTGTCGGTCGCCAACCGCGACCTGCGCGGCATCCACTTCTTCGGGGGCGACCGCCACTCCGCCGAGCCGTTTGCCCCCATGCTCGACGGCATTCGCTACATCGGCAGCGGCGAGGGCATGCTCGGCGACCTCGGTTTGGCGTCGGATGTGCGCGTCACCATCTCGGCCGAGCAGGCCTTTGGTGCGCTTTCTGGCCGCGTTCAGGGCGAGCGCGATCTCGACCCCTCGATGCTCCCCGCGACTCGGCTGAGCGAACTTCGCGGCGCCAACGGTCGCGGCGTACACGCGGGCGTCATTGAAATCGATGTCAACGGCACGATCTCGCAGGTCGATCTCTCGCAGGCCGATTCGGTTGGCGATGTCCTCGACGCGCTCAACGCCGCCGTCCAAGCGACCGACCCGGGCGCCGTTGTCAGCATCGACGCCGCGACTGGCGACCGAATCGCAGTGACCCCGTCCGCGGGCGTCAGCATCGTGATCCGCGACTCGAATTCCTCGACCACCGCCGGCGACCTCGGCCTCGCGGGAACCTATCCCGGCGGCGTTTCGACTACGGGTGCTGACCTCCATCCGAAGATCACCGAACTCACGCGGCTTGATTCGCTCAGCGCAATGACTCTGCCGCTCGGTCAGATTGCTATTCGCAACGGTGGACAGACCCGTCGTATCGACCTCGGGGCGCTGACGACGGTTCAAGATTTCCAGAACGCCGTGGCTGCCGCCGGAATCGGAGCTCGCGTGGAGATTTCCGAGGACGGAAGTCGGTTCAATGTTCGCAACGAGCTTTCGGGCACCTCGATGTCGATCGAGGAGGTTGGCGGAACTACCGCATCCGAGCTGGGAATCAGGTCGTTTTCGACGCAGACCCTTCTGGCCGACTTCAACCAGGGCCGCGGCGTGCACCAAGCTGCCGGCGCGATTGACCCGCTCACCGGCCTACCCGACCCCGCCGCCGATCGCGATTTCCGCGTCACCGTCAAGGACGGTCGCGCGTTCGAAGTCGACATCAACGGCGCCTCGACCGTTCAGGATGTCCTGGACAAGATCAACGCCGCCGCCGCCACCGCGGGCATCACGCCTGCTGAGTTCACCGCCGGACTCACCTCGTCTGGCAACGGCATCGAACTGACGGACTCCACCATCGGCACCACCACCAGCGTGGTCGACATCAACAACAGCGCCACCGCGACCGACCTCGGGATCGCCGGCAGTTCAAACGCGGCAAGTTTGATCGGAACCGATCGCGCAACTGTTGCCGTCGATAGCGTCTTTTCGCACCTCATGGCTCTGCGAGATGCTCTGCGGGCCAACGACGAGCGTGGCATTGAGTTTGCAACGAGCAAGTTGGAATCGGATGTCTCCCGCGCCACTGAGGCGCGTGCAGATGTCGGAGTCCGATCGCGGCGCGTCGCTGAGTCGACCACCCGCGAAGAAGATCTTGGGATTCAGGACATGGCGCTGCGATCAAGCATCCAGGACCTCGACTTCACCAAGGCGGCAACGCAGTTCGCCACCCTTCAGCAACAGCTGCAGGCTGGTCTAGCCGGCGCCGCCAAGGCAGTGAACATGAGCCTCCTCGATTACCTGCGCTAGCGCACGAACACGACATACCCCGCGCGGTTGCGCGGTTCACCGACTGGAGGTCCGGCCCCTCCAGAAGGCACAGGGACGGAGCCCGCCTGGCATGGATGCCAGACTCCAAGGATTGGAAGGCCGCATGGAGCACACGAAATGCTGATCCAGACTACGCGCTTTGGCCCCGTCGACATCGACGAGTCGCGCACCCTCGAATTCTCCGGCGGATTGCTGGGATTCTCGAGCTACAAGAAATTCGCTCTCCTCCAGCCCGACGACAACGGTGTGTTTTTCTGGCTGCAGTCCATTGACAGCGCTGACCTCGCCTTCGTCGTCACCGACCCGGCGCTTTGGCTGCCCGACTTCCAAGCCAGCATCCGCAAGGAGCAGATGGAAGAGCTCGGCCTGAGCGACATCAGCGAGGCGCAGGTCCTCGTCATCGTCAACAAGCGTGAGCAGTCGCTCACCGCCAACATGCAGGGACCGTTGGTCGTGAACAGCGCCAATCGAACCGCCATGCAACTTGTGCTCGCCGAGAAGAAGTGGTCGACGCGGCACGAGCTGGTGAAGATCGGCGAAATGGCCGCAGCCAAGATTGCCTGATCACCTCAACTGGTGATCGGCAGACTCGGTGGCGAGATGGATGGCGTGCCGGACAACCCGGCGTGACATGGATGAACTCTCACGGGCACGGATGCCCACAAGGAAGGAGCCCGCTCATGCTGGTGCTCTCCAGGCAGATTGACGAGACGATCATGATCGGCGACGACGTCGAGCTCACGATCGTGGATATTCGAGGCGACAAGGTGCGCATTGGCATCAAGGCGCCGGCAGCAGTGGCGGTACACCGCAAAGAGGTGTACGACGCCATCAAGAATGAAAATGAGCAAGCCGCGGCGTTTCGCGGAGAACTCGGATCGCTTCGTCCGCGCGGAAATCTGCGCGGGGCGAAGGCCACTTCAGGCGGGACGGTCCTGCCTACAGCCGCGAAGCTCGCGGCGACACAGACCAACAGGCGCGAAACCGCCTGACGACTGCTTCCGCTTACGGCCTCTCAGTCAAGGAGGATTGCCATGGCTCGTATCAATACCAACGTTCCGTCGCTCATCGCACAAAATAACCTCGCGCGATCGAACACCGACCTCTCCACCCGCCTCCAACGCCTCTCCACCGGTCTGCGAATCAATCGCGGTGCCGATGATCCGGCAGGCCTGATCGTGAGCGAGCGGCTGCGCTCGGAGATCAAGGGAATCGGGCAGGCCATCAACAACTCTGAGCGGGCAAGCTCGGTGATCGCAACGACGGAAGGCTACCTCGCCGAGGTCGCCGACCTGTTGAACTCGGTGAAGAGCCTCGTGGTGAACAGCGCCAACACCGGCGGCATCAGCCAAGAGGAAATCCAGGCCAACCAGCTGGAAATCGACAGCGCCATCGAGTCGATCACCCGCATCTCCAACACGGCGAGCTTCGCGGGGCTTCAGCTCCTCAACGGTTCGCTTGAGTATGTGACCAGCGGCATCAACTCCAGCAACATCGAGGGCGTGGACATCCACGGCGTGCAGTTCGGCACCAATTCCTCGGTTGCGGTGTCGGTCGAGGTCACTCAATCGGCGCAGACTGGCCAGTTGTTCCTGTCGGCTCCCACTGGACTGCTCGCTTCGAGCGTCACGGTCGAAATCGCGGGCAACCTCGGCGTGCAGACATTGACCTTCGTGTCGGGCACGGCGTTGTCGGCGGTGGTTGCCGCGATCAACACGGTGAGTGACACCACCGGCATCAGCGCGGGGCTGCGCAACAGCGCCAGCCAGCTGTCCGGCCTGTACTTCAACTCAATCGACTACGGCAGCGACTCGTTCGTTTCGGTTCGTCGGCTTGGGCAGGGCGGCGGGTTCTTCCAGACTTACAGCGCACCGAGCGGCACGGCAACGCAGCGCGATACCGGTCGCGATGTCACCGCCATCATCAACGGCGCCTTGGCAACGGGCCGCGGAACGCAGGTCGCGCTGAACACGCCGGCGCTTGCGGTCGATATCGAACTCAGCAATGTGTTCGCGACGACGATCTCAGGCTCGCCGACGAACTTCAACATCACTGGCGGTGGCGCGACTTTCCAACTTGGACCGTCGATCACAACCGCGCAGCAGGTGGGCATCGGCATCAAATCGGTGGCGGCCAGCCGCATCGGTGGCACCACCATCGACGGTGGCCGGTTCTTCCTCGATAGTTTGAAGAGCGGCCAGCCCAACTCGCTGACCCTCGGCCGAACCGCCGAAGCCAGCGATGTGCTCGGCGCCGCAATCACAGAAGTTTCGGTTCTTCGCGGGCGGCTTGGCGCGTTCGAGCGCAACACCCTCCAAACCAACTCGCGCAGTTTGCAGGTTGGACTCGAGAACATCACCTCGAGTGAATCGAAGATCCGCGACACCGACTTTGCCGCTGAAACCGCGGCGATGACCCGGGCGCAGATCTTGCAGCAGGCGGGCACTTCGGTGCTGGCGACCGCCAACTCGACCTCGCAGAATGTTCTGCGTCTGCTCCAGTAATCGAGCGCGAACGCTCGTACGACTTCTACAAACCAATCGACCGCCCAGCATTTGCTGGGCGGTCGTCGTTTTTCATCAATCGAGCTTGAAACTGCGTTCGGGAGCGCTTCAGAACGAGGGCGGTAACCAGTTGCGCAACCGTCCACCCCCGTCACGGCCCGCAAAATCGGCGGGTGTTTTCCCCATCCGTGCCATTGACGCTCGATTCGGGCGGGAAATGCACCCTGCGCGTGAAGTTGGCCTGTCCACCCTCCGATCTCCAACCGTCGGGAACCTCAGTCCCGCCAAATTCCGGGTGCAGGACGCGCCCTCATCACCGTTCGAAGCTTCTCGGAGGACCCGGCAAGCAATCGAGATAGACCACCGCGAGCGCGGAGGGCGCGAACGCCCCAAGCGGGGCGGTCGAAACGAACCAGCCGGAGTCCCGGCAAATCACGGAGGACAGCAGCCATGAGTCGTATCAATCAAAACATTCCGTCACTTATTGCCCAGCGCGTGCTTGGCAACCAGAACAAGGGCATGGCCCAGAGCCTGCAACGCCTTTCGACCGGCTACCGCATCAACCGCGGCGCCGACGATCCTGCAGGTCTCATCGCGTCGGAGAATCTCCGCGCAGAGAAGTCGGCCATCAACAGCGCGATCACCAACTCGCAGCGCGCTGACCAGGTTGTCAACGTCGCCGAAGGTGGCCTTCAGGAAGTCTCGAACATGCTTGTCGAACTTCAGGGCCTCGTCGGAGCGACCGCCAACGAAGCAGGCGTGTCGCAGGAGGAGCGCGATGCGAATCAGCTCCAGATCGACTCGATCCTTCAGACGATCGACCGTATCGCCAACGCCACCAGCTTCCAGGGCACCAAGCTTCTGAACGGCAACTTTGACTACACGGTCAGCGGCCAGGACGACGCGGTTCTGTCTGATGTCACGGTCAACGCCGCCAAGCTCGCAGCCGACGGTACGGCCCGCACGGTCACCATCACGGTGCTCCAGTCGGCGCAGACCGGCGCTGTGTTCCTGTCGACGGGTGCCAACTTCGCCAACGGTGGATCGGGCGAAGTTTCGTTCGAAATCACTGGTACCAAGGGCGTTCAGCAGTTCACCTTCGCCTCGGGTACCTCGCAGACCGACATCCTCGCAGCTGTCAACAGCTTCAAGGATTCGATCGGCGTTTCTGCCACGGTAGCTGCCAACACCTCCCGCATCTCGATCAACTCCACTGGCTACGGCGCCGATTCGTTCGTCCGTGTCAAGGAGCTCTCGAACGAGGGTCCGACGGACTTCATCTTCACTGCGTCCACTGCCGGCGGCACTGCCGTCTCTGACCTCAAGGACAAGGGTCGCAACGCAACCGTGCTTATCAACGGCACCCAGGCCACTACGGACGGCCTGACTGCCCGCGTTTCGAGCGATGGATTCGATGTCTCGATCTCGATCGACGGCACCAGCACGCTCAACAACACCGGTCAGTCCACCACCTTTGACATCACCAGTGGTGGCGCCAACTTCAATCTCGCTCCTTCGGTCAACCTTGCGAGCAAGGTCTCGCTCGGCATCGAAACGGTGACCACCGGAAACCTCGGCGGTAACAGCTTCGGCTTCCTCTCCGACCTCAAGTCGGGTGGCTCTGCCAACGTTCAGAACGGCAACCTGTCGAAGGCTCAGGAAGTCATCGACGCGTCCATCAAGCAGGTCTCCAGTCTCCGCGGTCGCCTCGGCGCGTTCCAGAAGAACGTCGTCGGATCGACCATCTCGAGCCTGGGCATTGCGCTTGAGAACACCACGGCCGCTGAGAGCGCCATCCGCGATACCGACTTCGCGTCGGAAACCGCGAACATGACTCGCGCTCAGATCCTGTCGCAGGCAGCGACCCAGTCGCTCGCCCTCGCCAACAGCGCACCGCAGCAGGTCCTCTCGCTTCTCCGCGGCTAAAAACCCGGAAGCGAGGGGCGGAGGAACCCCCGAAAGTCATCTCTCGGGGTACAACATGAGAAAGAGGGGGCGGTCCAAACGGACCGCCCCTTTCCATTTTTGGGTAGGGCCAAGAATATTTTGGCGCAAATGACTTCGCATACGGTATTTACAGCTGTCCAGATAAAAAAATCACCATTTTCCATGTTGTGCGTTGACCGCGCTCGAAGCCGTTGCATCTTCGACGAGGAGGGAGGGTCCCTCAAAGGGAGAGAGTGACCCTCATATGTTTGTCGAACGTGGAACTTCGACGCGACGATTTTCGTCGCACGATAAGGCTGCTCGGACGTTCCGAGCAGGTAGTGGAGCATGGCGTAGCCGTGCAATTCTGATTGTTTGTCTACTGGTGTGTCTCCCGACACTCCTGATCGGGCTCGGCGCAGGCGAAGGCCTGAACTTGGCGTACGGTCAGAGTGAGTCCAACGCGGTCGTCTCGACCGCGCAGAGTTCTTCCCGCGAGCCGTCCCGTGAAATTGGCGTTTCCGCCCAGTTTCTAGGTGGTTCAGTGGAAGCTACGGGAAGCAATTCCCGCGGAGCTGACACCCGGAAGTCTTTGCGCGAACGAAGCGAGCCTACGGTCACTGGAGCTGCGATGCATATCGCACTCTTCGTGCCGCGGAACTGAGCCTGCTGGACACAGAACTCAGATCTGGGACCGCTCTCAAGCATAGTTGGCAGTGACGTGACAGGAACAAGGGACAGCGAAGTCGCTATTGAAGTCTAGGGACCCCAGCAATGGGCACTTCAATTGCGGTCAGCAATCAGGGAATCACGGAACCGTAGGGAGGGAAAATGCGCGTCTGACAGGCCGCGCACTACCTACGAATCATCTGTGGAGCCCGCGTCACACGCGGATCGAAGCCTGGACCGCTTCGAACCCACTTCTATGCTGCAACACGCGGAGCGCCTGAGAGAAATCTCAGCGCTCCGCGTGTGTTTTTACCACGTGTGTTTTACGCTTACCCCATCGCGCCAACGCCGCTCTTCTTGGCGCGCACCGCAACCCAGAATGACATCAGCAGCGCCATCAGGAAGGCCGGTCCGATGGAATAGATGGCGACGGTCTTCACCAGTTCTTGTTGGCGGCGGGAGAGTTCGTAGGCTTCGTCGACATGCTGGGTGACGCTGAGGCCCCAACGCAGGGAGGGGATGCGGACCCAGGCGCCAAAGACATCATGACCTTCGTCGTCGGTTCCGCGGCCGCGGCAGGGACTTCCGTAAAGGACATCCTGCAGCCGACGGGAGGTCTCGGTTCCGAAGGTGTAATGGACAACATACGCCGCATCGGGGTTGGTTCGGGTCGGGGTGGTGTAGAGCATCTGGTTGCCGACGCGCACGGCGCCGATGATGTCGCCGGTGCGTCCAAGACCGGTGTAGTCGCTCACAATTTTGTTGAGTTCATCATTCGAAAGCGTCAGCACGGCGAAGCCGACGACGGCGTCATTCTTCAACAGGGGGCCTACGACTTCGAGCGGTGGGGTCACACCATTGACGGCGAGAGATGGCGGAGAAATCTGCGCGGTTCGATCGCTGCGAACTCGTTCGATGGCGCGGGCAAGCCCTGAATTGGACAGATCGCCATCACGCAGCGAGCGGTGGAGCAGGTTGGTTTCGGCGGTCGAGTACACCACTCGGCCCGAGGCGTCGACGATCATGAAGCGGGAGCACTCGCAGACTTTGGCGAAGTCGTCGATGCGGGCCTTGTACTTCGCCAAAACCGCGTCATAGGCAGCTTGGTCACGGGTGGCGTCGGCGGCGTAGGTGGGGCTGAGTTCCTGCGCGGCCCCAACAAAGGCGAGTCCGCTGGAAACGCTCGACACATTGCGGATGCGCTCGCGTGCGTAGGCATCGAGCTGCGCGCCCTTGGCCTCCGCCACCGAAGCCATCGACGCCACCGCCGCGCGCTCGATGGCGCCATCGCTGAGGCTCGGCCAGATGAGGTACACCGCGCCCAGCGGCGCGAGCGTTGCGAGAAGGAAACAGAGCACGAGCAGCAGTGAAACCGGGGAAAGGAGTGCGCGCATCTTCGCAGGGTAACGCACGCGGCGATCATGGATCGTTTGTTACCATCGTTCCCAATGCAATCTGGTGCTTTGACTGAACTACTTCGCCGCGCCACCGATGGTGACGCGGTGGCAGCGAACGAGGTCTGGTCGCTGGTCTACCGCGACATCCGCGCGATGGCCGCGTCGGCGATGCTTGGCGAATCGCGCCGCGTGGAATTCGAGCCGACGATGATCGTGCACGAGGTCTACATCCGCCTGGTGCAGCAGCCCGAACGCAAGTGGTCTTCGCGGCGCCATTTCTTTGGTGCGGTGGCGCGGGCGATGGAGCACTATCTCATTGACGCCGCGCGCACCTTCTCCCGAAAGAAACGCAAGGCAATCTTCATCGATCAAAGCGTTGCGGAACTTTCAACGGTCATCGGCGATCAATCACAGGAACGAACGGGCGAGGACGCGATCAAGTTGTTTGAAAAGGTTGCGATGCTGGAGAAGGAGTCGCCTGAGGCCGGTGAAGTTGTCCGCTTGCGTTATGTGTTTGGTCTCACCAACCTACAAGTTGCTGCCGCGCTGGGTATGACTGACGCCGAGGTGGCGAACCTAGTGCGTTTCGGACGGGCTTTCATCGCGACGGCGATGGAGCGCGCGGATGGGTAGCGACGGCGATGCATACGAGTCGCTCGATCGCGCATTCATGCATGTGATTGCGCTTGATGCGATCAATCGCGAGAGATTCGTAGCCAAGCTGGCAGCGTCGGATCCAACGATGGCCGTGCGCCTTGCATCGCTTATCGCCGCCGACGCGTTGCAGGACTCGCAAAGCGGAATTCGCGGCGAGGACGCGCTCATCGAAGTGCGCCTGAGCGCGGGAATCGGCGGTGATGGGGGAATTCTGACTGGGCGGCAGATCGGCGGCTTTGAGATCGGTGAACTCATCGGTCAGGGCGGAAGCGGCGCGGTCTATCGCGCGCGGCAGCAGCGCCCGGCGCGCACCGTTGCCTTTAAGTCGCTGCGCCCGGAGATCGCCGGTCCGCGTGCGCGCAAGCGTTTCGAGCTTGAGGCGGAACACATGGCGTTGCTGTCGCATCCGAACATTGCCACGGTTATCGCCGCGGGATTTGACGAAGAGTCGCGGGTGTCTTGGATGGCGGTGGAGTTCATCGAAGGTGCAAAGTCGATCGTGCGTCGATCAGTTGACGAAGGTCTGTCGACGGTGGCGCGGTTGGAATTGATGCGGGCGGCATGTTCGGCTGTTGCCGAAGCGCATGCCAAGGGCGTCCTGCACCGCGATCTCAAGCCGTCGAATCTGCTGGTGGGCAACGATGGCATGGTCAAGGTCATTGACTTCGGTCTCGCGCGCGCGTTGGCGACGCCGGATGGTCGATCGGTGGCGACTGAAACTGGCGAGATCGTCGGCACGCTTCTCTATATGAGCCCAGAACAGTGCACGGGCGATCCGCGCGCCATCGATGTGCGCAGTGATGTGTTTGCGCTCGGTGCGGTGCTCTACGAGCTCATCACCGAGAAAGCGCCGCGCTCATTCGATGGCCTCTCGCTTCCTGCGGCGATCATGTCGGTGTCCGAGACCGATGTTCCGACGCCGAGCCGAGCCAATCCGCTGGTTTCGCGCGACCTCGACGCCGTGGTGGCGATGGCGTGCGCGCGCCATCCGCTCTCGCGCTATTCGTCGGTGCGGGAAATGTCCGCCGACCTCGAGCGGGTGATTGCGGGCGAGCCAGTTCATGCACGCGCGCCCGGTCGGCTGCGGAAGTTTCAATGGTGGGTCCGACGCGAGCCAAAGCTTGCCTTGGCGATCTCAGTTGCTCTGGTCGCCACGGTTTCCTTCGTGGTTGCGGCGGGCATCGATGCGCGCAACAAGAGAGCCGAAGCGAAGCGTGCCAGCGAGATCTCTCGGCGCGTGTACGACCAACTGGTGCCAGCGGCGCGCAAACTCGGCAT
Organism: Planctomycetota bacterium; assembly: GCA_003671075.1. Taxonomy (GTDB): domain Bacteria; phylum Planctomycetota; class Phycisphaerae; order Phycisphaerales; family SM1A02; genus QWPT01. The sequence goes on along the minus strand of QWPT01000015.1, from coordinate 41,803 downwards.
TACCCAAGATGCGCCGTATATCCGCGAAATCGACGAGGCGGCGTACGAACTCAGCGTGCTGGTCAACGGCGTGAATCATGATGTTTCAGCCGGTCTAGCGCTCAAGAACGCATTCGACTGGTTGAAGGGCGTCGGCTACGACGCGAAGGAAAGCGAGAGGTGGGCACAGATCGCGGTGGATTCAGCGCAGCGTGCTCCTGGGCTTGGTCCAGATAGCAAGATCGCGTTGGAGGCGAGATGTGTGGGAGTTTGGGCGTTTGCCAAGGGGGTTGCCGAACTGCGCGAGCCTGATCGTGCCCTTGAGTTGGAATCGCGCCGTCGCCACGAGGAATTGCTTCCGATCATTGAAGCGCGCGATGATGTCGACCTGGCAAGCGATTGCCTGGGCGCTCTCGGCGAGTATGCCGAGGCGGATGGCAATCTCGCGTTGGCCGCAGATTACTACCGCCGCGCCGTCGAACGATCGACGCGCATCAAGGGCGAGAGCGACGAACTCGTCGTGCAGGCACGCAGTTACCTCGTCGATACGCTTCGAAAGCAGATGCGATGGGACGAAGCGCTGCTTGAGCTCGACTCGTTGCTGTTGATTCAGCGCGGGCACGAGCGCGGATTCTCACCGTGGACAATTCGCTTTGCCATGCAGCGTGGCGAGGCGCTCTTGCGACTGAACCGACCACGCGAAGCGGAGCAGCAACTCGTGGAGGCGGAGATCCTGGTGCGCGATCGAATTGGTCCGACCCACGGCATGCGCAACCGCGTGCGCTTTTACTTGCGCGAAGCATTGGTTGCGCAGAACCGCGCTGACGAAGCCGCACAAGAGTGGAAAGATATTGAATTGTCGCGCTAAACGCGGCATGTTCAGCTTGCGCGTCAGTCGTGTGCAATCAGGAGTAGCGAGAGCGAATCGCTTCGCATGCATCGAGGTCGAAGCGGTCGTCGCGGCGCATCTGACTAAACAACGCAAGAAGATCGGCCTCGGTGAGTTGCCGCTTTTCGTTGCCGGCAACATCGAGGTACACCCGGCCACGATGCATGGCGATCAAGCGATCGCCGAGGGTGGCGGCCTGCTGCATCGAGTGGGTGACCATGATGGTGGTTGAACTCGAGTGCGCCACCAGACGGGTCGTGAGACTCACCACCAGTTCCGCGCTGCGCGGATCGAGCGCGGCGGTGTGCTCATCGAGCATGAGCACCTTCGGGTTGGTGAGCGTGGCCATGAGCAGCGTGATCGACTGCCGCTGTCCGCCCGAAAGCAGTCCGATCGGATCATCGAGCCGGTTCTCCAAGCCGAGTCCGATCTGCGCCAGAAGTTCTTTCCATGCGCCCCGATTTGCTCCGCGAAGGAGCGGCGCGAGAGTTCGAATTCTTCCGCGCTTGGATGCGAGCGCGAGATTTTCCGCAACGGTCAGTTCGGGCGCGGTGCCCGCAAAGGGATCCTGAAACACGCGGCCAATGAGTTGAGCGCGGCGATACTCGGGCCACTGCGATATCTCGGTGGAGTCGATCGAGATCGTGCCGCCATCGAGTTCGAACGCACCAGAGATTGCGCCTTGCAGCGTGCTCTTGCCTGACCCGTTGGTGCCGATTACTACGGTGAATGATCCACTGGCAAACTCGAGGTTCACGCCGTTGAGCGCACGAACCTCATTGGCGGTGCCGGGATTGAAGGTCTTTCGAACGGAATCAAGCCGGAGCATGTCGACCTCGCATCCTGGCCCGTCGCGCGGAGAAAGCTTTGAATTGCTCTGGACCGACGATGGCGCCGAGCACAACCACGGCGGTGATGAGTTTGAGGTCGTTGGCGTCGAGACCCATGCGGATGGCGATGGCAACGAGCAGGCGAAAGAGCACCGATCCCAGAACGGCACCGATGACGCCCAGCGCCACCGAACGGACATTGCCGATCAAGGTTTGCCCGAGGATCACGCTCGCTAGGCCGAGGACGATGACGCCGATTCCCATTTGCGCGTCGGCGAAGTTCTGCGATTGCGCGAAGAGCGATCCCGCGAGCGCGACCAACGCGTTGGAGAGCGCCAGCCCGAAGACGATCATGCGGTCAGTGCTGGTTCCGAGCGCGCGCAGCATGCGGGCGTTGTCGCCAGTGGCGCGCATGGCGGCGCCGAGTTCGGTCTTGAGGAAGATGATCAGCCCCACGCAGATGAGCACGGTGATGATGGTGGTCCCAGCGAAGATTCCGATGTCACCACCATGCACGACACGGCCGAGAATAGTGCTTTCTTTGCCGATCGCCGACACGGCAACGGTTTCAAAGGGCGTGAAGATTGTGCGCGCGGTGATGGGCAGGTTGCTCGACCCCATCACATGGAGGTTGATCGAGTAGAGCGCCGTCATCACCAAGATGCCGGAAAGCAGCGCGTTGACCTTGAAGCGTGTGTGGATGATGCCGGTCGCAATGCCTGCCAACGCGCCGCCAGCCGCGCCCGCAGCTGTAGCGGAGGCGGGGTCCCATCCGTCCTTCAGAAGTCGTGCGGTCATGGCCGCGCCCAGGGTGAACGAGCCGTCGGCGGTGATGTCGGGGATTTGATAGACGCGGAAGGAAAGGTAAACGCCGAGTGCAAGCACCGCGAATACCAGGCCAAGTGCGAGAGTGGCGATGAGCAGGCTCATGAAGCGCCTCCGTTTGACGCAGTGCCGATGCGCATTACCCACACGCTACCGCGGACAAATGTGGTTTCTCTGCTGTCCGCGCCAGCGCCAACGCCTTCGATCCGTAACGCGTGCATCACCGTTCGCAGTGGTTGCTCGGCGAGCAATTCGCCAACCGCGCGCAACTCGATGGTGGCACGCGGAACTGGTCGGTACGAAACCGTTGCGACATGCGCGTGCAGAAGGCATGAACCGGCGTCGTGGAGCGCGGCGGCAACGGGTGCGGGCAGGGTTGCGGCGGCCGAGTTGAGACAGGCCACGCCAACCACGGCAATCGACTCACCGGCGTGCATCGGATCGCCAGCAAATCGCAGGGCCTCGCGCATCTCGTCGGGACTCATCTCGCAAACCGGTCGCGTCCAAGAGTCGGGCGATTGGCGGGCCCAGGCGCCGAACGCGCCGCCCGATTCGCCGATGGCGATGAAAGCGACCGCGCAACCAGCTGCGTCGACGAGCGCCCGTGCAAGCGAGGACAGTGTGATCCGCTCACTGGTCGAGCGTTCGAAATGTGCGTGGAACGCGGGTCGTCCGCGGATCACGAGCGTATCGCGCGCGATGAAACTCACGAATCTCTGCAGCTCGCCGTTTGCGTTGTTTGAGCTAAACAAACAGTCGGGTCGGGGAGCAGAGGCGGGGGCGACGGCGACGGTTCCGCCCGCGGCAACGCCTTCGCCATAGAGGCCACTCGCTTCGTCGATGGAGTTCGCCAACGCAAAGTGACCGAGCGCGAGCGTGTTGGCATCGAGAGTGATTCGCGCAGAGCGGACAAACTCGATCTGCGCACGCTCAGTCACGGGCGCAATCGACTGAATCAGCCCAGTCCAGCCGTTGCCGAACGCGACGGGAGCGGGCGCATGACTTGGTACATGATTCGGTGCATGACTTGCCGAATGCTTCGGAACGCTCGAATGGATCAGCGTTTCGAGTCGGGAAATCTTCAGCATGTCGCGCACGCTCTCGCTGGCAGCGATGATGGTGAGCACGCCCTTGACGGCGCGGAATCGTGCGTTGGCGCGAAGAATCACGCCGATTCCCACCGATGAAATGAAAGTGACTCCAGCGAGATCGAGCTCGATGCGCGAACGGCCGGAGCGGATCGCTCCGTCAAGCGCCGTCGACGCGGGCTCGCTCCACGCGGCGTCAAGCCGACCATCGAAGACAAGCTGCACGCGTTCGTCGGAAATGTCGCTGGTGATCTTCACGGCTTTTTCACCCCGGTCTTGTCGCTTGCGGTCTCTTTTGCGGCCTCGTTTTTTTCTCCGTCGATCTTGGCGATATCGAGAATCGACTTCGTGAGTGTGATGCCGAAGCGCGTGAGGCGTTCGGGATTCACGGCGATGACGGTGGTGTCGGGATCTACAAACGGGATCTTCGCCGGCGATTCGCCTTTGAGCACGCGATCGACGAGTTGCGCTGCGAGTCTGCCTACATCGCGATAGTCGCGTGCAACCACGATGGTGGCGCCGTAGTGCAGCGCTGTCGGCGAGAAACCGAACACGGGAATATTGGCTCGATCAGCGGCCTTCGTGATGGAACGAAAGCCAGTGCTCGATGCGTTGTCGGAGATTTGCATGATCGCCTGAATTCCCATCGATGCGAGCGCGTCGGCGGCCTCGGGAACTTCGGTGGGCTTGTCGGCGCCAACCGAGACAAGCTCGATGCCCGCGGCCGCGAGTTTCGCCTTCCAGAGCGCGTGAAAGTGGACGCTGTTCGATTCGCCTGGGCTGTAGATGGTGCCCACGCGCCGCAGGTCGGGAATGGCAACGCGCGCCACTTCGAGCATCTTGTCCCAGTCGGAAGTGACTTGCGAACCGGTTACGAAGGGAAGATGGTCGGTGTTGCTCGTGCCCGCGCCAACGACCACGCCCGACGAGACGAGCGTGAACACAATGGCCGTATCTGTGATGTGGCGCATCGAAGCTTGCAACGCTGGAGTCGTGAAAGGGACGACGACATCCGGTCGTTCTTCGGCGATGGCGGAGGCGATGGTGTTGAGCGTGCCTGAATCGAATTGCGCGTCGCGCAGGGACATCTTGCAATTTTTCCCGTCGATGTAGCCCAGTCGCGCCCATTCGGCGGCGAACCCTGCGTAGCAATCTTCGAAATTCGGCGTGCGGTTGTAGGTGAAGAGCGCGATGGCGGGGAGCTGAGCGGGGGGCGTTGCCGTTGTCGCGCGCTTCTGATTCAGCGCGGCGAGCGTAACCAGCGCTGACTCAGGCGCGAGCGGGAAAGCCAACTTCTTGATTTCCGGCGGCTTTCCAGCGGTGTAAATTTCAGTGGCGCTCTCGAGCAATTGCTGCGACAGCGTCCAACTCTTCGGAACCGCATTGGTGTCGATGGTGATGATGGCAGGGGTGAAATTCTCCATCGGCAACGCTGTTGCGTCGACGCCGCGCAGAAGGAGCTCGGCAAACAGGCCAGTCGTTGCGCCGATGGTGGCCCAATCGGCGCCGATGTTGATCGCGCCGCCGCGGGCGCCGAGTTCGGGAAGGTTGGTGATCGCTGGCACCTGCGCCTTATTGCAGCGATCGATGATGATGTTGGCAGCGGAGCTGACCTGAACATCGGGAAGCATCCAGAAAGCGTCGACTCCGCTGGAAAGGACAGCCTCGGCAGAGTGAGTGACATCGCTCACATTGCCGCCGTTAGCCTCGATGAGTTCGAGGCCGAGTTGCGCGCAGGCGATGCGACCAAGCTTGACGCTGACCTCGGAGTTCGGCTCTGCGGGATTCCACACCACGCCAACGCGCTTGGCGTCGGGCGCGCAGGCGACGAGGATTCGAAAGAGTTGTTCGATCGGCTGCAGCGTGCCGAAGCCAGCGCAGCAGGCGGGCCGGTCCGATTTTTCGGTATACGGCCCGAGCGGAATTCCGATTGCCGGCGGCGAGGCGACAATTCCTATCACATGGGGGATGCAACGCGTGTTGGTGCGCACGAAGGACTGCGTGCATGCGGTGCCAAGCGAGATGACGAGGTCATAGTGCGTGCTCGACCCGACTTGCGCACAGATTTGCGCGAGCGTGGCCATGTCGCCTGATGCGTTGAAGGTTTCGATCACGCAACCGTTCGGCGCTGAGTAACCGACCGATGCGAGGTACGCGAGCAGGCCGGCCTTTCCGGTTTCAAACGCCGCGATATTGGTGAGCTGAATGATGGCGATGCGAGTGGATTTCGCACTGCGCGCGGCATTTTGAGCCGTGCGTGAACCCGACTTGTCGGTCAAGACCAGCACCGCGGAAGCGGCGACGATGAGAATGATGCCGAGGAGGAGCCTCCGAAGGCGCTGCAGCATGGCGGAAAGGTACAGGAAGGCGGAGCGAAGGGGTTTGCATAGGAGGCGCTGATTTGAGTTGGGTCCAACGCGGTGCGCGTTGAGCGATGAAGCCGTTGAGCGATGAAGCCGTTGAGCGATCAAGCCGCTTCGCCGCAAAGGCATCGTGGTCGACTCGTCGAATCTGCGGGGTCGCCGCTGTGCCAATCCCATGCAACGGCTAACTTCCCCGAGTGACCGCCGCGCGTAATGACCGCAACTCCGCAGCTGTAAGCGCGCATCTTGACGCGCTCTCGTCGCGTCGCGCGACCAGCGGCGGTGTCTCGCAGCGCAAGGCCCAGGGCGCGCATTACACGCCGGCGGCGCTGGTGGACCATCTTGTTGCGGAGGCGACTCGGGGCTGGAAGCCATCGTCGCCTGCGTGGCGGCTGATTGATCCTGCCTGCGGGTCTGGCAATTTCCTCGTTGCGACAGCGCGCACGCTGGCGCCACGGTTGAAGGAGCCGCTCGGGAAGTTCCTTGCGCAGCGCGTGTATGGCGTCGACATCGATCCAGTGGCGGTCAAGCTTGCGCGCGCCGCGCTGCTGGCATTGCTTCCCGCGAAGACCTCCACCACCACGCGCACCGCGGTCAAGCGCGCGCTCGCCGCACACATCATCGTGCACGACGCGCTTTCGTTGGGGTTTCATGATGCGATTCATGATGCCGTTCATACGGCGACGCTCGACGGTGCAGAAAAAAGCCTGAAAACGCCCTGCGATTTCGACCTTATCCTCGGTAATCCGCCGTTTCTCAATCAGCTTGAGAAGGGCACCGCTGCGTCGCGTGCGCGCGCAAAAGAGATTGATCAGGTCACCAATGGCGCGGTGCGGCGTTACACCGATCTTGCCGCCGCGTTTCTGGTGACGAGCCTGCCGCGCCTCTCTCCGCTTGGTCGGCTTGCGTTTGTGATGCCGCAGTCGTTTCTCTCAACTGGCGACGCGCGCACCGCCCGCGATGCGGCGCTTGGCTGCGCGAATCTGCACGCGATCTGGTCGTGCAACGAGTCGCTCTTCGAGGACGCCATCGTGCGGGTATGCGCGGTGGTTCTTTCGCCGGCGAAATCACGGGGCGTGCGTCGTGCGTTTGGCGCGGAGTTTGCGCCTCTGGCCGTCACGCAGAGACAACCAAAGGCCGGCGATGAATCGTGGTCGAGCCTCTTGGCCGAAGGATTCGGAGCACCGGATGTGGCAGTGGTGGCCAGTACGCCGACGCGCACGATCGGCGACATCGCGCTGGCGACTGCTGATTTTCGCGATCAATACTACGGCCTGCAAGGTGCGATCAGCGAGGGCGGTGCTATCGGCGAGGGCGCCGGGCCGCGCCTAGTGACCACCAAGCACATCGATCTTGCGAACTGTGCGTGGGGCGAGTGCGAGGTTCGCGCGCTGGGCGTGAAGTACACACGGCCAACGATCGATCGGGCGAAACTTGCGCCGCGGGCGAAGATGGTCGCGTGGATGGAGTCGCGCTTGGTGGCGAAGATCCTCGTGGCCACGCAGACCACGGTGATTGAGGCGTGGGTCGATGAGCGCGGCGAGGTCGTGCCGTTGGTTCCGCTGATCATCGTTACTCCGCGACCCGCTGTTGATATCTGGCTGCTTGCGGCAGCGATCGCGTCGCCCATCGTTGCCGCGCGCGCCGTTGCTCACTATGCGGGCTGCGCGCTGAGTGCGACGGCGATCAAGCTTTCCGCCAAGCAGCTGATGGCGATGCCGCTTCCGAGCGACAAGCGCGCTTGGACCGCGAGCGCGAAGTGTTTCAAGGATGCGTCGCGCGCCGACAACCCGGCCGACCGAGCGCGGGCGATTCAAGCGTTCGCCGAAGTTTCCTGTCGTGCGCACGGACTCACGGCGTCGGAGCAGCGCGAAATGATGGCGTTCTGGGCGAAGCGCGTCTGAAAGGGCGCGTCGTTCAAACAGCGCGTCGTTTAAAACGCACGTCGTTTAAAAAACACGTTGTTTAAAAAACACGTTGTTTAAAAAACACATCGCCCGCCGAAGCGGGCGATGTGGTCGTATTTGTTTTTACTCGCGGTCGTGTTCGCCGTCGTAACTCTCGCCGAGGATGCAGAATCAACTGCGTCTCGTCGAAATCACGCTTACGCAGCAGCGGGAATGGCGGTGGTGTTCGCCTTTGCCACTGTCACCAGCGAATCGAAGGTCTTGGGATCTTCGATTGCAATCAGCGACAGCATCTTGCGGTTGAGCAGAACGCCCGCGCGCTGGAGACCGTTGATGAAGAGCGAGTAACGGGTTCCGCGCATACGGCATGCGGCCGTGATGCGAGTAATCCACAGAGCGCGGAAGTCGCGCTTGCGTGCACGACGGTCACGCCATGCGTGACGCTTTGCGCGCATCATGGCGACCTTCGCCTGTTGCTTGTGGCGGGACTTCGTTCCGTAGTAGCCGCGAGCTTCGCGAAGAAGCTTGCGACGGGCCTGGGTGCGTGCTGCACCCTTGCGTGCGCGTGGCATGGATCAACCTCGATCTATCTCAAACTTTTCATCGACCGGCGGGGGTCTGGGACTTCCCAGGCTCTTCGGACCCGACGGTCTGGTGACTGACTGCATGAACGAAATGTGGACTCGAAATCTCAGCGAGGCTTTAGGCCTTCACTTCAACCTCAAGCGCCGCCTCGCGCTTCTGCGCCTTTTCGACGGAGAGAAGCGGACGGAACAGCAGCTTGCTCAGCGCCCTGATGTCACCGCTGCGCGCGTAGCGCTTCTTGCGGTAACTCTGGATCGCAGTGCCGGACTTGTTGCTCTTGAGATGACGGCTGTGCGGACGACCAAAGCGAACCTTGCCAGTCTTGCTGACCTTGATGCGCTTTGCGAGGCCCTTGTGGCTCTTGTTTTTTGGCATAAGTGGACTCCCTCTGAGGGGTCGCGGACGATAGCAGAATCACGCGAGCGGTCAACCCGCTTTCTCGATGTGATTTGCGTTATCGGCAAACCGTTTCCGAGCGGTCACTGAAGGAGGAACACATCGAACTCGCTCCACTGAGCGGGGCTGCTCAGGCCGTTGGTCACTCCAGCCTCGATTCCACCGCGATCCGCGGGAATCCAGATGTTTTCCGGGGTTGGCCCGCCGATGTCCCCGAGCTGGATCGTGATCAGTGGCGAGATTTCGAACATCACCGCGAGGTCGCTGAACAGGACATTCTGCCCCCGGCCGCCGTGGTCGAGGCTGTTCTCGACCGTCGCTCCGATGGGATGCCCGAGCGCTGTCAGCATCACCAACGGGTTTCGATCAGCCAGCAAAGGCAAATGCGACTGCATGGCCCACATGCGGTTGAGCCGCTCGTTGGGAACCTGCGACGCGTAGCCGTCGCGTTGAGCGTCGTTGGCGCAGCACAGGCATTCGGGCAGGCAGTAGCCCTTCTGATGCAGCACATCGAGGTGCTTGCTGTTGTCGTAGTTCGACCACGACGTGAGTTTGGAAAGATCGGGTGCAAGACCGGCAGCGATCGGGCGCGAGTTGAAGTCGCCGTGATAGGCCGTGAGCGCGGAGCCGATGGTGCGCATGTTCGATGCGCAGAATTCGACCTCGCGGCGATGGCGCATTTCGTTGAGCACTGGAAGTCCGACCGAAATCAGCAGCACAGCCACGCAGGCAACGGCGATGAAATCCGCCCAGCGCCCGCGTCCGAGTGAAGGCGCTGCGCCTGAGCCGATGCGCATGCGTTGCGCGGTGGATTCTGTTGCGCGGTCGATGCGGGCGAGCGTTGCGTCGATCAACGCGGAGTCGGGAGCTTGGACTGGATACGCCTCGACACGCATGAAGAACGCGTGCGCAGCGGCGAGTCGTTCACGGTCGGCGGGGTTTGCCTTGGTCGCGGCGGCAAGGTCGAAGCCGTGCTCGATGAGCAAGTCGACCGCGCGCTGGTCTGCGGCGCAAAGGCTCGCGTCCGAACCCTTGAAATCATGGTTCGTGGAGTCGTTGGGCGTCATTCGTCAGAACCTGACTTCATGGATGGAGTACTGATTCCGCGGCGCGTACAGGCCTGTTTCCAACTTTGGGCGAACGATGCTACCGCTGCGTGCAGGCGGCTCTTCACCGTTCCGAGTGGGATGGCGAGGCTGTCGGAAATCTGCGCGTAGCTGAGCTTCTGAAAGTACGAGAGCAGGAGGATCTCCCGAAAGTGCGCGGGCATATGGTCGATCACCTGCTTGACGACTGCGCCTTCGTCGCCCGACTCGAGAGAACTCGAGGGGCTATTGGATGTTCCGGGCAGAAGATCCATGAGCGATACTTCGGCGTGGGCACCGAGCGGTGCGTCGAGGCTGACTGCGGAACGGCGCTTCTGTCGACGAAGAAAGTCACGGCCCTTGTTGGCGGCGATGGTGTAGAGCCAAGGCTTAAACCTGCGCTCAGCATCGAAAGCATCGGCCGAGAGATGTACTTGAAGAAACGCTTCCTGGAACACATCGTCGGCGCCCGCATGCGATCCCACCAGCCTGGTGAGGAAGCCGTGCAACTCGCCCGAGTAGCGTTCGATGAGTACGCGAAGTGCGCGTGCGTCACCGGCGCGATGCAGCACGAGGAGATCTTCGTCGCTGCTGTTCTGAAGTGTGGTTGTGTTGGAGGCGGCGTGCACGGTGGGGCGCGCCTGTCGGTGGCGCGCGGGCAAGATAGCCGAGACCGCGGTGGCGTTGAGCCCGAGGCCGCCACGGTAGGTGCGGAGCGTGCTGAGGTCGACCAAATTGGCGATCGCCCGGGCTGCGTCCCGCGCCATCTCGTGCGCCATCTCGTGCGCCATCTCGTGCGCCGTCTCGTGCGCCGTCTCCCGCGCCATCAGTAGCAAGAACCGCTCAAGCGGGCTCGGCGCCTCGGCGGTCAGTGCGAGAATGGCGGCCGGAGCGGGCATGGCCTCGCGCTACGCCACCTCTTGGCGGGGAGGTTCGGTTGGGTTGTTGATTTCCCTTAGAATCTGCGCTCCGTTTTCACCCTTTACCGAGATTTCCATGGGCGTGCCTCTCAGCCAGATGTGGACCGTAGCGAGCTATGTGCTCGGCCAGAAACTGCGTGGCCGCCGGCGCTACCCGCTGGTTCTGATGCTTGAGCCGCTCTTTCGCTGCAATCTGGCCTGCGCCGGCTGCGGAAAGATCCAGTACCCCGCCCATATTCTGAAGCGCCAGCTCACCCCAAGGCAGTGTTTCGACGCCGTCGAGGAATGCGGCGCACCAATGGTGTCGATCCCGGGCGGCGAGCCGCTGCTGCACCCGGAGATCAAGGAGATTGTCGAAGGACTGGTCGCGCGCCGCAAGTACATATACCTGTGCACCAACGCGCTGCTGCTGAAGGAAAAACTCGAAGCGGGGCTGTTCAAGCCTTCGAAATACCTCACTTTCAGCGTTCACATGGACGGGCTCGCCGAGAACCATGACTTCGCCGTCTGTCGCGAAGGGACCTTTGACAAGGCGGTCGAGGGCATTCGTCTTGCGGTGCAGATGGGCTTTCGCGTCACCACCAACACCACGCTCTTCGAGGGCGCCGATCCCAACGCGGTCCGCGCCTTTTTCGATGGGATGATGGGCCTCGGCGTCGAGGGCATGATGATCTCCCCGGGCTACGCCTACGAAAAGGCGCCCGATCAGTCGGGGTTTCTGAAGCGCCGCGAGACCAACGCGCTGTTCGAGATGATCCTGTCCAACCGCAAGGACGGTCAGCGCCGCTGGATCTTCAATCAGTCGCCGCTGTTCCTTGAGTTTCTCATGGGCAATCGCAACTACGAGTGCACTCCGTGGGGCATGCCGTGCTTCAACATTTTCGGATGGCAGAAGCCGTGCTATTTGCTGCAGGAGGGATACGCCGACACTTTCGCTCAGCTCATGAGCGACACCGTGTGGGAGAATTACGGCCACGCCAGCGGGAACAGCAAGTGCGCCAATTGCATGGTGCATTCTGGGTACGAGGCGAGTGCGGTGAACGACACTTTCCAGAGTTTCGGCGGCATGATTGCAACGGTGAAGGCGATGGTGTTCAACACCTATGCAAATCCGGCGGCCAACCGTCGATTGGCTGAAGAGTCGACCAAACCGCACGGGCCTGCGCTGCACCTTGTGCAGCTTGGACTTGCGGAGGATGTCGAGGGCGCGGATGGCGTGCGCACGCTTCGGTTGAAGCAGATGGCCTGACGCAGACGGCCTGTCCGCAAGCCATCCCGCAAGTCTGTCCGCAAGCCATCCCGCAAGTCTGTCCGCAAGTGATGTGCACAACTTGTCGGCGCCAACACGCGCGGCCGCCGATGCGCGACACTGGCGAAATGCCCTTCCGTTCTGGCTCCATCACCTATCGCCGCTTCTCCGTTGTCGGCGCCGCGCCCGACATGCTCGATCCGAAGTTGTTCGCGTCGTTGCGCGAACACGCGCTTGGCGAGCTTGAGCCGATCAAGCCCGGCGAGATCCATGTTGGTTGGACCGCGGGCCGACATCTCTTCGACCGTTCCTTCGACTACGAACGCATCGGATTCGGCAGCGGGCTGCTGCTGGGATTCCGCGCCGACGCGGTGCGCGTTCCGCCGGAGATTAAGAACGCGTACATCGCGATGGCTGAGGATGCGCGCATGGAAACGGCGGGACCGAAGTCGGGTTTCGTGAGTGGCGCACAGCGCGCTGGCGCGAAGGCTGCCGCGAAAGCGGACGCGAAGGCCGCTGCGAACACCGCGTCCATCAACGATGGTGGCGGCGCGTTTCTTGCGCGCTCGGCGAAAAAAGACGCGCGTGATGACGCGATGCGCCGCATCGAAGAGGAAATCGCCGAAGGTCGCTATCGCCGTCCCAAGCACACGCCGGTTTGGTGGGACTTCTCAAAATCGACGCTGTACGCAGCCATTTCCAGCGATGCTGAAGTCGCCGCGCTTCGTCACCTCATGGGTGATTCGCTCGGCATCAACATCGAGCCGCGCAGCGCTGGCCGCGTGGCGTTGGATTTGCTCGCCGCGAGGGGACGCACCAACGACTACGACGATCTGCGCGCGCAGCCGCTTTCGAGCGCGCCGCCGGAGATCGAACTCGTTCAGGAAGACGGTCAGCGCAAGTCCGCTGATCGCCCAGACTTTCCGTGGACGGGCAACGAACCGCAGGATTTCCTCGGCAATCTCTTCCTGTTCTGGCTGTGGTGGCACTGCGAAACCCGCGAGGGACTCGTCGAAACCGCTGACGGCGAGATCGCGATCGTGATCGACAAGACCCTGGACCTCGAGTGTGCGTGGGGGCTTTCTGGCCGCACGAGTTTGCGCGGCGACGCTCCGACTCGTCGCGCAGAGACTGCGCGCGCCGTGCAATTGGGCAAGTGGCCGCGCAAGCTCGGTCTCACCGTTTCCGCGCACGACCGAGTGTGGGAGTGCACGCTGCAGGGCGATCGCATGGAAGTCTCCGGGCTCAAGCTTCCCAAGCCGGAGGACAAGCCGCAGTCGTTGCGGGTGGCGGTCGAGGAACGCCTCGATAGTTTCGCCACCTTCGATGCGGCGCTCATGTCGATGTACAGCGCGTTCATCGACCTGCGCTGCTCGCGGGCCTGGGACTCCTGCCGCGCCGACATGCGCAACTGGGTGAGTGAACTCGGCTCTACGCGCAAGATGATCGCCGTCGGCGTGTGAAACCTGCGGGTTTAGGCTGAACGCACGGCTTCGACAAACGCGCGGATGCGCGCGTGATCCTTGATGCCACGCGCACTTTCAACGCCGCTCGATACATCGACGCCCCATGGCTTCGTGGTTCCAATGGCATCGGCGACATTGGTCGGATCAAGGCCGCCAGCAAGCAGGCATCGTCCGCGCGCGGCGTCGTTCATCGCGGCGAACTCGGTTGTGTTCCATGCATCGCCACTGCCAGCGTTGGGCCCATCAACGACCAGTCGAGCTGTGTGAGCAGACGCAAGCCACGCTTCAAGCGCGGCCTTCGAGAAATGAAGGCCTTTCCAGCATTCCCACGCGGTGAAGCGCGCCAAGTCCGCCGGTGTTTCCGCACCGTGAAATTGCAATATGGGAAACGCTTCCGCTGCGGCCGCCGTCTGCGCGTCGATGGGTAACTGCAGCACCGCAACTGGCATTGCGCCCGCATCGACGATCGCCGCCGCCAGTGCGGGCGCGAGGGCAGGGGACACGAAGCGCGGGCTCGACGCGACCAGCACGATTCCCACAAATTCAGCGCCCGCCTCGACCGCGCACGCCGCCGTCGCGTGATCGCGCACGCCGCAGATCTTGATGCGCGTTTTTGTCAAGCGGGCGTCCTCGCACACTCTGCCCGCAATTGGGCAACGATCGTTTGTCGATCGTGGTCGAGCTCACGCCCGGCGAACCCGTCGAGCGTGGTTGCGCCAGCGCGCGGGTTGGCCAGTCGGCGCACTTCGATGGTTGCAAGCATCAGACGCACATCGTCCGCTGCGGGGTGGGTGCGAAATCGATCGAGAAATCGCGTGTAGGCGGCGGCGGCGTCCTTGTACTTGCCGCGCTGCGCCAACGCGTTGGCGACATCAAGTTGGATTTCTGCGGGCAGGGTTGCGTTGGGCGCGCTGTGCAGCAATTCGGTGTACAGCTGTGCCGCGAGCGTGTAGTCGCGCTCGCGATGGGCGGCGGCGATGGTGGCCCGCAGCGTCCGTTGCCCATCGGTCTCGACTGACGCGCCGTCGGCACGCACGCGCGCGGCGATCGGTCCGCCCGCCACGCCCAGGCCTGCCGTCATCGTTGCTTCGCGCAACGCGCGCCGTCGGCGCCACTGCTTGAACAGGTAAAGCGCGTCAAAGTCGTTGCGCTTGAGAATCCCCGTCGCCATCAGCCCAACGCCAACGCCGAAACCAAACAGCAATCCGCCGAGGTGCGCCAGCGTCGCGATTCCCGAATGACCGCCGCCGGACCAATCCAAGATTGTTCGAGCGATGTCGAGCGCCAACGCGAAACCGATCATCCATTGCACGGAAACCTGCGCGCGCACGAATTGCGGAATCGCGATGCCGCGCACATTTGCCCGCGGATGCAGCGCGAACACCGCGCCCATGAGCGCACTCACCGAGCCGCTCGCGCCGACCGACGGAATAAAATCGCTGACCGACACGCCATCGTTCTGCCCGAGCCAGTGCCCGATCCAGACCTGCGCCAGCGCCGCGAACGCGCCGCCCGCCAGATACAGCGCGAGAAACCCGAGCCTGCCCAGGCGCCCCTCAAGGACGATTCCGAACGCGGCCAGGAAGAACATGTTGGAGATGAGGTGGATCCATCCGGCGTGCACGAACTGATAGGTGATCGTCTGCCACCATTGGAAATCGATGTAGGCGACCCCAAGGCGATCGGAGCCGAGGAGCTCCTCGAAAGGGCTGCCGGGGCGGCCCGCGAGGTACATGGCTACGCAAGCAAAGACGAGCAGGGGGACGACGATCGGTTTTCGGGCGTCGTCGCGATCAGTGCCCGTGGGGATAAGGAACATGGGCCGCATCATAGGGATCGACCTCCCGCGCAACTGCCACGTGTTTGCACCTTCGGCTCACGGCTCAGGCCGGCGCCGAGAACCGCGTTTGATTTCAGTTGTCCATCGCGAGAAAGGTTCCATTGACGGACCGCTTTCGCTAGCATCTTTGTTCTTCGCGCCAATCGCCGTTTTTGTGGCGAGGCGGTGCGGAGGGTTGAGAAAGATCTACCTGTCGATCGCCGTTGGCGGTTGGCGGATCGTATTTTCGTAACAAGCACCAAGCCATTCATCCCGACCTAGCCCCGACTTCGACCATGAGCACGACTCCCGCCGCTCCCGCCGCGACCTCCGCGGCACCGATCGCCACCGCAGCCTCCGAGCCCTTCTTCGACAAGGGGCTTGCCAACACCGTCGCTGCCGAAACGCAGATGTCGTTCATCGACGGCGGCAAGGGTGTGCTCGAGTATGTCGGCATCGACATCGACTCGCTCGCGCGCAGTTCGACCTACGAAGAGACGGTGTATCTGCTTTGGAACACCAAGCTGCCAACGCAGTCGCAGCTCAATGCGCTTAAGAGCGCGCTGCAGGCCGAGTACGAAGTTCCTGACGCGATCTACGACATGATCCGCCAGATTCCCAAGGACGCGGTGCCGATGCACGCGTTGCGCACTCTGGTTTCGGCGCTCGCGCTGCACGACCCATCGGCGACTTCGAGCGAGACCACGCCGGCGGGCATCGAGTCGGCCAAGCGTCAGGCGCTGCGACTGGTTGCCAAGACGCCGACGCTCATCGCGAACTTCGACCGTCACCGTTCGGGCAAGTCGTTCGTCCGTCCCAACAAGTCGTTTGATATCGCCACCAATTTCCTCTGGATGCTCAACGGCGAGAAGCCCACCGACGCGATGGCTCGTGGTCTGGACATCTGCTTGATCCTGCACGCCGATCACGGCCTCAACGCCTCGACCTTCGCAGGTCGCGTCACCATCGCCACGCTCAGCGACATGTACAGCGCGATGACGACCGCCGTCGGAACCCTCAAAGGCCCGCTGCACGGCGGCGCCAACGAGGAAGTCATGATCATGCTCGACGAGATCGGCACGATGGACAAGGTCGAGCCCTTCATCAAGGGCAAGCTCGAGCGCAAGGAGCTCATCATGGGCTTCGGTCACCGCGTCTACAAGGCGTACGACCCGCGCGCGACTTACCTCAAGACTTTCGCCAAGCAGATCGCCACCGACACTGGCAACCTCAAGCTCTTTGAGATGAGCCAGAAGATCGAGGGCATCGTTCTCGATGCGAAGGCCGGCAAGGGCATCTTTCCGAATGTCGACTTCTACAGCGCGACGACCTATCACTGCCTCGGCATCAAGACCGACCTCTTCACCTGCATGTTCGCCATGAGCCGGATGTCGGGTTGGTGCGGTCACTGCATCGAGCAGCTACAGGACAACCGACTTATCCGCCCGCAGGCCAAGTACAACGGTCCGCATGCGGCGGCGTATGTGCCGATGCCTGAGCGCGGCTGAGCGATTCCATTCGATGTTTCTATGCAAATCACGGGCGCGCCAATCGGCGCGCCCGTTTATTTGCTTCGCGGCGCGACCGCTACCGCCCGCACAGACTGCCCTCGAAGTCTTGTCAACCGACTTCAGTGAATCCTCACTTGCGTCGACAATGCTGCCGTGAGGTGCAGGAATTGCCTGTGAGGAGCCCGCATGGAATCATCAGCCGACTTCCGTCCCTTCGGCGACGATGACAATCCCCACCGCGATCACTCGCACGACGAGACGATGCCTCTTGGCTCGCCTTCGCAGTATCCGAGCCAGTTAGGCCGTTCCCCGAAGTCGTCGGCGCGCCGCGACGGAATCGAGAAGGAAGGCGACGAGGTCGGTCACTACAAACTGCTCACGCCGCTCGGCACCGGTGGATTCGGAACGGTGTGGTTGGCCAAGCGTATGTGCGACTTCGAGCAGATGGTCGCGATCAAAGTGGTGAAGCCGGGCATGGATTCGACCTCGGTTCTCGAGCGATTCGGCCAGGAAATGCAGCTGCTGGCGCTGATGGACCATCCGCATGTCGCCAAGGTTCTCGACGCAGGCACGACCCCGTCGGGGCGCCCGTTCTTTGTGATGGAGCGCGTCGACGGCAAGCCGCTCACCCGCTACGCCGACGAGCATCGCTTGACCATCGAGGAGCGTTTGCGCTTGTTTCTGCAGGTTTGCGAGGCAATTCAGTACGCGCATCACAAGGAGATCGTGCATCGCGATCTGAAGCCGTCGAACATCCTCGTGGTATCGGATGGCAACGGCGGAGCCAATTCGAAGGTCATCGATTTCGGTATCGCCCAAGCGTTGACTCGCCGCATGAGCGAGCACACCGTAAACGCCGAGTCTGGGCAGATGGTCGGTACTCCCGAGTACATGAGCCCTGAGCAGGCCGAAGGCAGCGGTGAGCATGTCGATGGTCGCAGCGATGTCTTCTCGCTCGGCGTTATCCTCTACGAATTGCTGGTCGGCGTGACGCCATTCGACGCCAAGCGTCTCCGCAGCAACGGGCACTCCGAAATTCAGCGCATCATCCGCCAGGACGAGCCGCCTTCGCCGAGCGTGCGTTTCTGCGCGATTCACAGCGAAGCCGCGGAGAGCGCGCGCCGCATCGCTCAGCTGCGCCGGGCTTCGATGAGCCGACTCGCTGGAGTGATCAAGGGTGAACTGGGCTGGATTCCCATGAAGGCGATGTGCAAGGAGCGCGAGGGCCGCTACGCAACGCCTGAGGCGCTTGCGGAGGATGTGCGCAATTACCTTGCGGGCGCCGCTGTTTCTGCGGTTCCGCCTTCGCATATCTATCGGCTGCGCAAGTACGCGCGCAGTCACCGCGGTCTATTGGCGATGGGTTCCTGCCTTACGGTGGCGCTGTTGTCGTTCGCAATGCAGGCGTTCCTGAACAAGGGCACTGCGATGGCCTACGGCGAGGATTCCGAGTGGATCCTCAACCAGACCGCGGCCAATCTCGCGTTGAGGCCGTCTTCGCTCGAAGATTCGCTGCGGCTTCAAGACGAGAAGATCGGCGAGCTCGTGCAAAGGCAGAACCATCTTCGCACTGCCAATGCCGAGGATGAGTTGCTGCTCAAGCGCGATACGCCTAACGAGAACACTGCGCTTGATTCGCGAAAGCTCGCAATCGGGGCGCGGCGCAACGAAATCGAGAAGCTCGAGCGGCAACTTATTTCCGCGCATGCTCGGCGAGCGTGGTTCTGCTTCCGGCTCAAGCGGTCCGACGAGGCCGTGCATAGCCAGAGTCTCGCGGTGCAGTTGCTCGACCGAATTCTTCCCAAGTCACGCGACTGCACTCCGCAAGAACGCAAGTCGCGCGAGTGCCACGAAGATGCGCTCGAAGGGTATCGATCGCACGACACCGTCGATCAGATTTCGCTGAGATGGGGCGCGGGCACGCCTTGGGTCGAGATCAATCCGCTGCGATAAATCAGCGCATTTCTGCGGTCGGCGAATTAGCCCTTCGGCTTCTTTGACTGTGGATACAGCAGCACGCGGTCGTGGCAGAGCAGAATCACATCGTCCGCGCCGTCACCTGTGAGGTCGCCGACCAACACAATGCTCGGTTCGAATTCGCGAGGCTCGCCGCCCTGGAAGAGTCGCGACTCGAACACCTTGAATCGCGTGATCGGCAACAGTCGCCCAGCCTCGCTGAAACTCAGCACGCCCAGCGACTGTTCGCCCGCGTCAAGCACGAGCAGGTCGACGAAGCCGTCGCCGTTGACATCGCCCGCAGCAAGTTCGTGGTCGACCTGTTGGATGCGATCGCCGCGATAGCTCGCGAGTTCCTCGAGCACGAGGCGCTTTCCGTCGAGTTGCGCGATGGCAAATCCGTCGTCACCGACGAGCATCACATCGATTCCGCTGGCTCCACTAAACGCGCCCGCGCGCACCGGACCAAACTTGAATCCGTTGACGGCGTGCTCGTCGACCTGCGTCCACTTGCCCGCGCCGTCCCGTGCGCCGTCCCGTGCGCCGTCCCTTGCGCCGTCTCTTGCGCCGTCTCTTGCGCCTGACTTTTGGAACTCAGCCAGCGCGCCGTTCTCCTTGTCGCTGGCAATGAGCGCGTCACCGCGCACCGTGAGCGCCACCAACCGCGCATCGGCGCGCGAGGCGTTCATTTGCGCGACAACCTGCCAGCCCGGAGGCGTGGCCGTGGGCGCGTAACGCAGCGCGCGGATGAAGTTGCGGTCGGCGATCACGAGCTCCTTCTTGGAGTCGCCATCGACATCAAACGCAACGGAGTTTCCAGCGTTGGCCGCTTGGGCGAGGCCGAACTGCGCCATGTCCTTCGACTCGCGCAACTCAAAGGTGCGCTTGCCGTCCTTCTCCACAGCTTGCAGCATCGACATCGGCTTGTCGGCGGTGAAGAGCAGCAGGTCGACCTTGCCGTCCTGATCGGCATCGAGGTCGAGCATCGCATCCGGTCCCTTGACCAGCGCTCCGAGCTTTACGACTTCGTTCGCCGGCGCGTCGGGCGAGCCGCCATTGACGGCGAGCAGTTCCATCTGGAAGTTGCGTCCGTCCTTGGTCACCACCGCAACGCGCGGGCCACTCTCAAGATTCACCAGCGAGAGCACGGTCGGAACCGAGCCTTGGGAAATCTGCATCGCCACTGGAAACGACAAGGCGCCATCCACCCATTGCGAGCGTCCAACCACGCCTTCTTTTTCGGAGAGCACGAAGACCTCGTCGCCAGGCTTGCCGTCGACATTGCCGGCGACGATCGCGTCGAGCTCAGCAAAACTCGGCTGCGGCACGCCCGGTTGCAGGCCGCGATCTTTCTGCTGGCGATACACCGTGACGGCGCTCGCAGTTGGGTCGGTGGCGAGCACATCAACCAGGCCGTCGCCATCGACATCGGCCACCGCGAACGAGCGCTTGCGGCCGCCCTTGGTTGAGAAGACCTCGATCGAAGCCTCGCGCGAACCAGCGTTGTCCTCGACGAGTTCCTCGATAACGATGCGCTTGCTTTGGCGTTCAATGCGCGCGAGCAGATCCTTCTTGCCACCGGGCAGTCGCAGCGCCGTCACTTCGCGCAGCGGCGGCATCTCGAAGCGGCGTTGCGCACCGAGGCGCGCGATCTTGCCATTGGGTCCCTCTTCCACGCTCGCCAACCACAGCCGCACGGGCGCGGAGTTGTCTGGTGTCACGCCGACGAGATCTTTGTGGCCGTCGCCGTCGAAATCGCCAACCACCAGCGCGCCGATCGGCTCACCGGAACCGAGTTCAACGGCCTCGCCGAGTTTGCTGCCGTCCTTCCCGCCAGCCGCGCCGCTTTCGAACGGCCACACCGTTACTTCGCCACCAACAATCGCCGCGAGATCCGGTCGCGCATCGCCGATCAGGTCCGCGATGACGAACCCATCACGGCTCGTGGTCAGGCCTTTCTGGGCAATGCGCCGCTCCACTTCGAATTGCCCAGGCTTGACCTGCTTCAGAAACACGATGGTTCCTGGCTGACCCGCGTAGACAATGTCGAGCATTCCGTCGCCATTGAAGTCGAAGGGCACGATGGCGTTCACCTGATGCGAGACCGGCACCTCGACGCGCTTGAAGCGCCAGTGGGTGGGAACCTCGTTCACGCTGCCCTTGGTTTCGACGGCATCGTCGGGCGACGCGCCGGGTTTCTGCAGGTGCAGCTCGATGCGGCTCTTGAAGTTGTTGACCACGATCAGGTCGAGGCGACCGTCGCCGTCCATGTCGCCGACGGCGATTGGCCCTGCGTTGGGATCGATTTTCACCACCTCGAGGCCATCGAAGCCAAAGTAGGACGCGATTTCCGCATCCTGGCCGTGCGCCGCCGATGCGAGCACGAAAGCAAGGCAAATCGGAACTTGCAACAGGGCGACGAAGGATGGCGCAAAGAAACGCGGGGAGGTGGCGAGCGACTGCTTGATGGACTTCATGCGAGGATCCGCTGGGAGTTCGGTTGCGCGGCGTGACGGCCGCGAAGTGGCGTGTATAGTAGGGACTCTCCCATGCGCATGAACCGAATCCTTCCAATCGTTCTGCTTGCGACCATGTCGGTCGCGGCAATCCCCGCCGAAGCCGATGTCGTCAAGCTCAAGAGCGGTGCGTCCATCGACGGCGCCGTCTTGAAGCGCTCCGACCGCCGCATCTGGATCGATGTCGGCGCCGATGTGCTGAGTTTCTCGATGGACGATGTTGCGACGGTGGAAAGCACCACCGCCTCGGCAAATGTCGAGACGAAGCAGGATTCCCTTTTCACCACCGCGATCGGCCTGGCCGATCTTCCGCCGCGCGAGCAGGCCAAGCTCCTCGGTCCTGCGGTGATCAAGGTTTCCACCCCGGGCGGCCTCGGTTCGGGCGTCATCATTTCCCGCGAGGGCTATGCGATCACCAACGCCCATGTTGTGCAGGGCGAAACGAACCTGCGCGCAACCGTGTGGTTCGCGCAGACCGACGGCACCCTCAAGCGCACCGACATTGACGATGTTGAACTCATCGCCGTGAACAACCACATCGACCTCGCGCTCATCAAGATCAAGCATCCTGAGGGCGAGGAGTTCTCCTTCGCGCCGGTGCAAGACATGGAGAAGCTCGAGATTGGCCAGAATGTGTTTGCCATCGGCAATCCGCTCGGACTCGAGCGCACGCTGACGCAGGGCGTCATCTCAACGACCCAGCGCAGCTTCGACGGCCTGACTTACATTCAGACCGACACGCCGATCAACCCCGGCAACTCGGGTGGACCGCTCTTCAACACCAAGGGCGAAGTCATCGGCATCACCAACATGGGCATTCGCGGCGGCGAAGCGCTCGGCTTCGCAATCCCTGCGCGCTATGTGAAGGACTTTGTCCGCAATCGCGAGAGCTTTGCCTACGACCGCAACAACCCGAATTCAGGGAACAACTACCAGAAGCCACCGACTCGCCAGAAGGACGGCGCTCCGCCGAGCCTGAAGGACGGAAGCTCGGGCGATGGAACTTCTGCTGCCAAGAAATGAAAGTCTGAAACCGTGTCTCGTTTCAGCCCAATCTCGTCTGACTCCAATCGGGTTGCTCAGCAAAGGCTCTGAGACCGACGAGTTTGACGCCAACGACTGGATCGAACAGTCAATGAAGGAATCTCACTTGATCTCTAACGCACCAATCGCAACTTCGCTCTTTGTCGCCTCTGTTTCCTGCTTCGCGCCCGCGGTCTTCGCGGCTGACGCGCTCACCATCCGCGACCTCGCTCCCGACAACTCTGTGCTGGTCGTCGGTCTGGACGACATTCACGGCACTCTCAACCGCCTCGGCCCAACTGCCTTCGGCAAGTTGTGGAACGATCCCGCGATCGCCGAGGATGTGAAGAAGTTCAAGGGCCTCTTGGACAAGAGCATCGTTGATGCATCTGCCGAGGTAGGTATCGCGCGCGAAGATGTCACATGGCCATCGAGCGCGGGCTTTGCATTGATGACGGAACTCGACGAAGAACTGGGGATTCCGACGCTGCAATTCGTCTTCTTCTGCGACTGGAGCGCCGAGGCTGAGAAGGCCGCCAAGTTCTGCGACGCCGTCATCGAGAAGATGCAGAAGTCCGCCAAGGAGGCGGGCAATGAGATGAAGGCCGATGAGGTGCGCGGTCGCCGCGTGTTGACTTCGGCCGCCAAGAGTGGCGATGACGAGAAAAGTGACGCTGACGGCGATGATGGCGCAGACGACGAAGAAGACCTCATGGGCATGGGTATGCCCGACATCGCGCCCAAGGAATTCTGCATGAGTTCGGACAAGGGACGCATCTTCGTCGCCAGTTCGAAAGAGTCGATGGACATGTTGCTCGGTCGCGTCGACGGAGATCATGCGAAGTCGATTGGTGACAGCGCGACTTTCAAGGGCGCGATCGAACTGTCGGGCGGCACGCAGGACATGTACGCCGTTCTCATGACCGACGCCGCGAAGCCGCTGTTGGCTATGGCTCCGCAGTTCATGCTTGTTGAGCCGCTCATCAAGCGTTTCTTCGGCAACATCCAGGCCTGGAGTTTCGGCATGCACGCCAATGACGGCGTGTTGGAGTCGTGCGCGGGCATCTATGTTCCCGATGGCAAGGTTGGCCTGCTCTCGCTCGTCGACACCGCCAGCGAGCCCAAGCCGGCTCCCGCGGTCGTGCCGTCCGATGCGATGAGCTACGGCCGCATGAACCTGCGCTTCGACCGCATCGTTCCCATGATCGATGAAGTCATCGCTGGTCTTCCCGCCGAGCAGGGCGAAATGATCAGCCCGCAATTGGACATGTACCGCCCGGCGATGAACGCGGCTTTTGCGGCGATCGGGCCGGAGATCCACCTTTGGAGCAACGAGCCGAACGCTACTGATCCGCTTTCTGGCGGAATGGTCACCGCGATCGCCATGAAGAGCGACAAGGAATCCGCCGCTGCGGTCAGCGACTTCATGAACCTACTTCCGCTTGGCCTGCAGTCGCGCGATTTTAACGGCATGACCATCATGTCTGATGAGTTTGCGCCGATGGCGATTGGCCTCGGTGGTGGTTACATGGTGCTCGGCGAAGTCAAGCAGGTTGAGCAGGCGCTTCGTTCCGTCGACGCCAAGGGCGAGGCCGGGCTCGCGTCCGACGCGCAGTACACGGCGTCGCTCGCCACTATGGGCAAGGATCCCGTCATTGCCATGGCGTGGTTCAACATCGCGCGGCAGATGGCGAGCGCCGTTGGCGCAATCAAGAACATGGCCGATCAGGTCGAGGGCATGGCGAACATCGATAGCGACGCAGAGTTCCCTGGACTTGGCGTTGGTATGGACGACATGAAGCCCATGTACGACTTGATGAAGCCCGAAGTGATCAAGCGCTGCTTTGCCGATGGGCTTCTTGAATTCAAGCCGACATCGACGGGATTTTCCACCCGCTATCGGATGATGCCTGCGGCTTCGAAGTGACTTCGGCGCCGCAACGCCAACCACCATGAAACACGCGCCGCGCTGATCGCGCGGCGCGTTTTTTGTCGCGGTTTCGACGTTCGTTCAGCCCGGCGCGCTGTGCGTGATCCAGGCCAGGGCGGCGATCATTTCATTTCGGCCCATGGTGTGGAAGTCATCGTGGCGCGCGTGGGTGATTGCGGCGAAGTGACCGCGTTTGGCCGCGGCGGCGATCGCGCGCGCTTCCTCGATTGGCGCGATGAGGTCCGCTGTTCCCGCGATCACTGCGATCGGACAACGCGCGCGCGCCGCCGCCTCGCGCGTCGATCGTTCATGCACGCCGAGAAGACTGAGCACGCGCATTGTTGGGCCAAGCAGCGCCGTCCGAGGCATTGCGTGCAAATCCAGGCGCGCGCCCATCGGAGTCGCAAGTCGCTCGTAAGGCGCGAGCGCGAGAACGCCGGTCACTCTCGGCGCGATGATGTTCAGGGTCGCACCGTGCACTGCCACGGTTGCGCCGAGCGAGTGACCGACCAGAAGCAGGGGGCCAGTTGAGTGCGCGGCGGCGAGTGAGGCAACGAACTGATCTTCGTCGGTGCCCAGACGAGTGGAGCGGCCGTGCGCGTCGCCGTGGCCGGGCAGATCGGGCAGAAGAAATCGCCGCGCGTAGGGAAGGATCGGACCGAGTCGGCTGAGCGCGTCGTAGCGCGAGCGACCAAATCCGTGGAGCACGATTGCAGTGGGCGCGGCGGGATCTTCGTCGCCGATCTCGAAGACGGGGCATTGCGCGCCGTTGAACTCATGGATCCATTCGCGCGCGGGCAATCCCCAGGCGGTCGGTTCGGATGGAAATCCACGGCCAAGCGCCCAGCCGAGGGTCTTGCGTTCGGGGCGTATCGAATTGCGCACAACGCCCGCGAGGGCACCCGCGTAGACGAGCGCGCCCGAGGCGCCGAGAAACGCCGCACCGCCGAGAATGGCCGTTGGATCAGGCACCAACGGAGTCTAACCCGAGCGACGCCGTCATTGCGCTTCGAACATGCGGCGATTCGTGCCGCCTTCGCCTACGGGTACATCGAGCTTGGCAAGACACTTTGGACAACGACCGGAGTAACTCAGCCCATCGGCAGACT
Organism: Planctomycetota bacterium; assembly: GCA_003671075.1. GTDB lineage: Bacteria > Planctomycetota > Phycisphaerae > Phycisphaerales > SM1A02 > QWPT01. The sequence continues at coordinate 16,357 of QWPT01000015.1, read as the reverse complement.
TCGGCAGTCGCGCGTATGTCGAGCAGCAGCGGAACCAAATCATGAGAAACGGCTTCGATACGGGCGCGGGCGTGGGCGTCGGCGTTGCTGCGTCCTGTTGGGCGCGCAACCGATCGATGTCGACGATGTCTCGAGGATCGGGCACAGACTCACCAGGGTGCAGGTTGCGTTGGATCGAGGTTGCGTTGGGTCGAGCGCGCGTGCAAGTCAGACGCGCGCCGACAACGCGCTTGACGAAGTTGCGATCGTAGTCAGCAGCTGTTGGCTACGCGTTGAAATGGCGGCGCGCTCGGCGAGGTCGGCGACGGACGGCAGGTTGATGAGCACATTTTCCTGAGCGGCCCGAGCGCCGAGAGCAGTGAGGTCGATGGCGATGCGCAGGTCGCTGCCAAGGCTGACGCTGGTCGTCCCGACGAGCATCGCGAGCGCGGACAAGGTGTCGCGCGCGAGTTCGATGGTTGCTTCGGGCGCGGCGATGGCGGCGCGCACTGCGTCGGCGAAACCTGCGCGGGCGGGGTCGTCCTTGGGCAGCCGCCACAGCGCGTTGAGTGCGGCGTAGGCGCGGGCATCTTGGGCGGCGAGCTCGAGGGCGCGCCGTCGGCCATGTTCAAAGGCAGCGTGGGCGGCGCGGTGATCGGCGTCGTGAGCCGCAAACTTCGGCTTGCCGAGCGCATAGCCCACGACCATTGCGCCCAGCGCGTTGGCCTGTGCGAGCGTCACCGCTGCGACGGCACCACCACCGGGCACAGGCACGGCCGCCGCGAGTTGGTCGAGATATTCGCCGAGCTGCATCTCGCCGAGGTTGATGTCCATCTTCGCGGCGAGGCTCATGCGCGGATCTCCGCAGCGAGCTTGTCGCGGAGGTGGGCGATGGCGTGGCCGACCGAGGCATCGGCCTCTTCGCTCTTCATGGTGCCGTCGAGTTTGCGGAACACCAAGCGCAGCGAAAGGCTCTTCTTGCCCTCGCCGATTTGCTTGCCGCGGAAAGTAGTCACATAGGCAACCGACTCAAGATGGTCGAGGTTGAGTTCGCGGATCGCGCGTTCGAGGTCGCCGTAGGCCACGCTTTCGGCGACGATCGCCGAGATGTCGCGGTCGGCCGCGGGAAACGCTGGCAGCTCTTTTGCTGCGTTTTCAGGCGGATATTTCGCCAATAGCTTGCGCAGCTCAAGTTCGGCGGCGGCGGTTGGTCGTTCGATTCCGTGGGACTTGAGCACGCGCGGCTCGACGATTCCCACCACGCCGATGTCGACACCATCGACCAACACGCGCGCTGCGGGCGTGAGCCATGGCGTGTCATCGGTGCGCACGAATTCAACGCGGGACAGGCGCGGCGCGGCGAGCGAGAGCACGCGTTCAACGACGCCGCGCATGAGCCGATAGGCGCCTTGATGAGCTTGTGATTGGTTGCTTGACGCTTGACCATCGCGTGTATCGACGGGCGCATCGGCCACCAACGCCAGCGTCGGACGCTCGACATGTGTGGCGCCTGCGTAGTGAAACGCACTGGCGAACTCGAAGAGGCGCAGGTTGGTCGCGCCTTGATCTTCATTGTGTCGGCGCACGCGTAGCAAGCTGGTGACCACGCTCGGTCGCAGCGCAGGCTCGCCACCCGCGCGCTCGTCTTCGACGCGCAACAGCGAAGTGCCCTTGGCAAGAAACGCCTCGCCCGCGCGCTCCGAAACCAGCGTGTGGGTGATGGTTTCGATGAAGCCCATTCCCGCAAGCAGATCCTTCACCGCGCGGGTGCCGCGCTCAACGGGATTTGGCTGTGGGACGCGGATGGCGATGGTGTCGAGCACGGGCACGGCGTCGAGGCCGTTGAGTCGGCAGATTTCTTCGATGAGGTCGATCTCGCGCTCGACATCGACGCGACGCGCCGGCGCGGTCGTTTGAATCGACTCGTTCGCGCCGGTGCCGGTGAGCGTTGGCGCAAAACCGAGCGTGTTGAGGAGCTCCATCATCCGGCTAGTGGCGATGTCAAAGCCGAGAATCTTGCGCGCGCGCGCAGGACGCAGCATGATCTGGCGTGGCGGCGTGAGCGGTGCGCCAGCTTCGATCACGCCTTGGCAGAGCGTGCCACCTGCGACCTCGATGATGAGCGCCGCCAGTCGGTCGGCGGCCGCGTTGATTTCGGCCGGGTGCACATGGCGCTCGAAGCGATACGACGAATCGCTGGAGATGCCGTGACGACGGCTGGCGCTGCGCACGGCAACGGCGTCGAATGTTGCGGCCTCGAGCACGATGTCGGTGGTTTGTTCGGTGACGCCTGCGCGCGCGCCGCCCTTCACGCCGGCAAGTGCAACGGCGCGGTCGCGGTCGGCGATCACGAGGTCGTTGGTGGTGAGCTTGGTTTCCTTGGCGTCGCCGCCGAGGGCAAGGAACGACTCGCCTTCATGGGCGCGGCGCACATGGATCTCGCCGCCAGCAAGTGTGGCGAGATCAAAGACATGGGTCGGCTGACCGAGTTCGAAGAGCAGGAAGTTGGTCGCGTCCACAACATTGTTGCGCGGGATCTGTCCGATGGCGATCAACCGACGCTGCATCCACTCGGGGCTTGGGCCGATCTTCACGCCCTTGATCACGCGCGCGGTGTAGCGCGGGCACATCGCGGGCTCGTGGTTGGTGACGCGCACGACGTCTGCGGCGCGGGTGGTTCCGGGCGTGAGTTGAACCTTGGGAAATCGCAGCGTTCGTCCGGTCGATGCGGCGATCTCGCGCGCCATGCCGACATGACAAAGGCAGTCACCACGGTTGGAGGTGGTTTCGATTTCTTGCCACACTTCGCCGTTGTCAGCGGTGGCGCCGCCGTCGAGCGGAAGCCCGGCGGCGGTGAGCACGGCGGCTTGTTCAGCTGCGTCGGCGGGGCGATCGAGATAGTCGTTGATCCAAAGCACGCTGGTGCGCATAGCCCCGCAGAATAGCGCGTCGAACCTGTTCGGTTCGGGTACCTTCCCGACATGTCTCCAGGCTTCTTCGCCCGACGCGCTCTTCCGGTGATTCTCGCGGTTTCTGCCTTGATTTCTCTCGGCTGCGCGTCATCGCCCACTCCCGCCGATCCATTGGGACGCGTGCCGCAAGACCTTTGGCTCGAGATCGCGGTGCGCCCGGGCTATGGCGTTGAGGACCGAGCGAAGGTTGAGGAGCGCAGCGTTCGCTTCGTGCTGCTTCCCGACGGCGCGCTGCATGCGGAGGCCGATCGTCCGTTGCGCCAGGGGCTTCGGCCCGCGCGCGCGCGTCGACTTGAGCGCGAGCAGATGGCGGATGTCTGGGGCGCGCTGGTGTCCGCGGGTTTCGCTGAAGTGCTCCTTGCCGACACGCGGGGAAATGTGGACTTGATCCAGCCAGCGGCGGGCGAGGTTCTTACGACGCTGGTTGTGCATGCCGATGGCGAGCGCTTCGCCTTTGTGCGTCGCTATAAGCCCGGTGATGCAACCGAAGAGGCGATGCGTCGCGTGGTGCGCTCGATTGCATCGCTGGCGTGGGCAAGTGATGAGGCACTTGCGGAAAGCGCGGAACTTCCGACGCGTTACGACGCCGGCCCTGATCCGTACGCTCGTTTCGCGCCGCGGACGGAGACGACCAAAGAAGGCGGCCAGAAGTGACGGGCGAAGTTCACCGTGTTTTTCGCCAGACTTTCCTGCTTTGCTTTGCAGCTTGCGCGCTCGTTGCTTGCGGCCCAGAAGTCGTGCGTGAGAATCGCACCGAGGGGCTCGCGCTTGAATTCCGTTGGATCAGCGCCGATCTCTCGCGCGCGAGTTACTTCGAGATTGCTTGCGATGGTGCCTTTGGCTCGTCGGGCGGTGTGCGCGCGCGCGAGCGCATTCTTGATTACAAGACCACGCTTTCCAACGACGACATTGCGCGGTTGGTCGCCTTGTTGCGCGCGACAGGATTCGCCGAGCGTGCGAAGGAATCCGGCGAGTCGGGTGACCGCAGTGAGTTGGTCGTGACTGAAGTGCGTAAACGCAGCGCTTTCAAGGTGCTCGGCCCCGATGCCACCGTCGACGAACTGCTGGCCTTTTGCCGCGATGTCTCGATGAGGCAGTTCCGCGATGTCATCGACTCGCAGCCACAGCCCGGCGACCGACACCGATAGTGCTTGTCCAATCTGCGAAAAATCCCCACGCTTTCTCGAAAGAGCTTCAGATCAGGGGAGTGTTCTATGCGCGGGTGCAGGGATGCATACGCGACGGATCGCAGGGAACGCGGTTCGAAACGACAGAATGGTTTTCAAGCGCATGGCTGAGCGCTCGATCGAAATGGAACTGATGGCGGAATGAAGACGCGCGATGCAACGGATTGCGTCGCGAGGCGGTGGCGTGCACCACAAGGATGTGTGGCCCGCGCATCGCCCCTCGACGAGAGCCTTCGGCTGGCCAGCCGAAGGTTCTCGTCGGGTGGAATGAGCGACGACCGGCCTTTCGGCGCCGGCCCTTGCGCGACAGGCTTGAACTTTGAAACTCTCCGAGTGCCCGTGCTTTGCCTCTGCACGGGCGCTTTTTTTTGCCCGACCCACGGAAATCTCCCCAAGTTGTTGAAAGCCCCAACGCACGGGGGAGATTGGTATTGGGCGCGTGTGGACGAGAGGCGCGTCCGAGAATCGGTTGGTGCTGCGTGATGTTGGCGGACAAACCCTTGCCCTGGCTCTCGCCGACACTTGATATGGAGTGGACCCAACGATGGCATCGCATATGCAGCAGGCTTCGCGGAACATGGACGACCGCACCAATGCAACTTCTCCTGCGCGTTTTTTGCGCGCGACCTTGCTCATCGAAGCCGAATCGAGCCGCGAGGGCTTGGCGACTGATGATCGCGCCGTAGCATGGCCTCGCTTGAATGAGCCCGCCACCACTTGCAACGCGTCGACGAGTTCCACGGATGGAGCGACCGATGCGCACGCGCCCGAGCCTGCGACGGTGCAGTTGGACGAGAAGGCTTTGGAGTCGATGCGGTCCCGCATCGTCGGCGAGCTCTACAAGTCGAGTTACCACCGCGTCTACTGTTTCGCGCGCCGGTTGGTGAGCGACGACGACGCCGAAGAGATCACTCACGAGGCGTATGTGCGTTTGCTTCGTGTTCGAAATCTTGAAACGATGAGCGTAAGCGTTGCTTATCTCCTTCGTATCGTTGAAAATCTCATTCGACGACGATACGGTCGAGCGCAGCGTTATCATCAAATTCTTGAGCTTTCTGGCCGAGTGGCGCAGGTGCGCGAAGCCGAGTCCGATGCGCCGAGTGGTTTGGGCCTTGAACTTCGAGGTGTTGGTCATGCAGGATTTCGTGGCCACGATGATGAGCGCATGCGGGCGGCCTTGGGCCAGTTGACTCCTTCCGAGCAATCAGTGGTAAGGCTGATTGTCTGCGAGGGGTTGGATTATCAAGCTGCAGCGATCTCGTTGGATGTTCCCATCTCGACCATCACAAATTGGAAGCACCGTGCACTCGTCAAACTCAAACAACTCGTTGAAGTCGACCAACCAGGTTGCGGTCGACACCGTGGATCAGCCCGAGTGGGCTTGGTCGCAGGTTGAGCAAGAACTCGTTGATCTAGGAGACGACTCGAATCTCGGCTTGGTCGCATTGCTCGGCGAAGCGTTGGACAGCAAGCGAAACGCCCGTGAGCGTTTGCTTCGCGCAATCGCGATGGAGTTGCCCGAGGTCGCCCGCGCGCTGCAGGTGCAGGTTCCCGTGGCCAATTGCGACGATGGCGCGACTTCTTCTCCGGCCGAGCCGCTGAGTGAGTTCGTGCTTGCCCGCTTGCCCAGTCCTCAATTGCCCAGTCCTCAATTGTCCAGTCCTCAATTGTCCAACTCTCGATTGCCGAACCAGGGCGGCAGCGTCCTCCGCTAAGGACCCGCAAGACCATTCGATCTATCCCGCGCACCCCGTCGTCCGACGGGGTGCGCGGCGTTTTGGCAACGCGCGCAATCGTCGTTTGGGCTCTACCATCGACGCCCCAATGGACGAAGTGCGTTTCCAGCCGCAACGAGCGCGACCGAGTGTTCCCGACGACCCGATTGTCGGGATCGACTTGGGCACCACCAATTCACTCGTCGCTTATTGCTTTGATTCAGGTCCGCGCATTCTTGGCGGCGCCAGCGATGGCGCGATGGTTCCTTCGGTGGTGCGCTTTCATCCGGATGGAATGGTGAGTGTTGGCGAGGCGGCGCGACGCGACCGTGGCGCTCATCCTTCGGAGACAGTTTCAAGCGCGAAGAGGCTCATGGGGCGCTCCGCGAGCGAGACCGCCGAGTTCGCCCGCGGATTCTCCGTTGCGCTCGTGGAGGGTCCGCGCGGGATTGCCGCGCTGCGCGTTGGCGGTCGCGTGATTACGCCGCACGAAGTTGCTGCGGAGATTCTGCGTGAACTGCGTTCGATCGCCGAGGCCGACCTCGGGGTGGCGGTGCGGCGTGCGGTTGTCACCGTGCCCGCCTATTTCGATGACGCTCAGCGACAGGCAACCCGCGATGCGGCGCGTCTTGCGGGATTGGAGGCGGTGCGCGTTGTGAATGAACCGACCGCCGCCGCGCTCGCCTACGGCATCGGTCAATCGCTCCGCGCCGAGCGGCGTGTTGAGCGGATCGGTGTCTATGACCTCGGCGGCGGCACCTTTGATGTGACGATTCTGGACATTGTTCCTGGCGAGCAGGTGGGTGCGGGCGCAGACTGCTTCCAGGTGCTTGCGACCGCCGGCGACACCGCGCTCGGCGGAGACGATGTTGACCGCGCCATCGCCGAGCATTGGATCGCGCGCGGAATCAGCAACGGCGACAACAACGGCGACAACAACACCAACAATCGCGTCCTCGGCGAGCACGACCGCGCAACGCTGATCGAGGCCGCCGAGCGCGCGAAGATCGCGCTTGCCCAAGCCGACGAAACCATCGTCCACGCCGCAATCGCCGCCGGCCAGCGAACGCTCACGCTGACGCGCGCCGAGCTCGATCAGCTTTGCGCGCCACTGGTCGCGCGCACGCTCGACGCCTGTGCACGCGCCCTGCGCGACGCTCAGTCCACCACGGAGGAAATCGATCGCGTGGTTCTCGTGGGCGGTTCCACTCGACTGCGTTGCGTACGCGAGGCGGTTGCGCGCTTCTTTGCCAAGGAGCCCTATACCGCGCTCGACCCCGATCGCGTTGTCGCCCTCGGCGCGGCGCTGCAGGCGGGCATCGTGGCCGGCGTGCGTCGCGATCTTCTTTTGCTTGATGTGATCCCGCTTTCACTCGGCATCGAAACCATCGGCGGCACGATCGCCAAGCTGATCATGCGCAACAGCCCGGTTCCCGCACGCGCGCGCGAGAGTTTTTCGACTTCGAAGGATGGGCAGACGAGCGTGCGCATTCAGGTTCTGCAAGGTGAGCGCGAACTGGCCGAGCATTGCCGATCGCTTGCGACCTTTGACCTGCGCGGTATCCCGCCGATGCCCGCGGGTATTCCGCAGCTCGAGGTCTCGTTTGTTGTCGATCAGAACGGCGTGCTTTCGGTCACCGCGATCGAGCGGCGCAGCGGTTGCACGGCATCGATCCAGGTTGTGCCCAGTTACGGCCTGACCCAGGAGGAAGTCGAGCGCATCGAGCGCGAGAGCATCGACCATGCGCGCAGCGATATGACGCTTCACCGCGTGATCGACCTACGCGTTCACAGCGAACTCGACTTGAAGTGGATCGGCGAGGCGTTGGCGCGGGTGCGGACCAAACTTGATGGCGCGTATGTCGCTGAACTCGAGGCGGCGATGGCGGATGTCCGCGCGCGTTGCCAGGCGGCGGCCAGCGATCCCCGCACGGTTGTTGCCGATGAGTTCCACGGCGCCAAGTTGGCCCTCGATCGCCTGTCCATGAACCTCCACGAAATATCGATCGCCGAGACCCTGAGGCGTTAAGGCCTGAAACGTTAAGGACTGCGACGTTAAGAACTGAGACGTTAAGAACTGAGACGTTGAGCGCTTGGGGCGTGGTAGGATCGGCGGCGGAATTTGCTTCGCGCAAACTTCGAAGGAGTCGCCCTGCATGGACATTGATCGCACCACCACCGCATTGCTGACTGGGCTGTTCGATCCCCGCAACGCTGCGGCGTGGGAGGCGTTCGACCGACGCTATCGTCCGATTCTGATTGGTTTCGCCCGCAACTGCGGCGCCAAGGATGTCGATGCGGCCGAGGTTGCGCAAGAGACGATCGTGCGCTTTGTTGAGGAGTACCGCGCAGGAAAGTACGACCGTAATCGCGGGCGGCTTGGAGCGTGGTTGGTGACGATCGCGCGCTACCGGTTGCTTGACTCTCGCCGCCGAGCTGGCACCGCCCGCATCGAACGCGCCGAGAGCGCGATGGTCGACCTCGACGACGAGCGTTCGCTGGGTGCGAGTTACGAAGCCGAACGCCGGCAGGCGCTGCTGCGCGAGGCGCTCGATGAGATGCGCACTCGATCGCGCACCGATCCCAAGACAATCAAGGCGTTTGAAATGCTCGTCTACCACGGGCTCGCGCCGCAGGTGGTGGCCGAGCAGTTGGAGATGTCGACGCACGATGTCTACCTGGCCAAGAGCCGTGTTGCCGCCAAGTTGCGCGAGATCGTGCTGCGGCTTGAAAGCGAGTACGAGGAAGCGCCCGGCGACTGGGATGAGTCGGGTCCGCGACCGTCCGATGGAATTCATTCGTGACCGGCGGCGAGGCGACGCAGATCGACTCGGACAGCGTGGGTTGTGGTCGCTTTGGTCGCGATGATCTTGAGATGCTCGCCATCGCGCAGAGTGATCCGAGCGCGCCCGTCGTCGATGGGATTGTTGAGCATCTGCCCAAATGTCCGGCGTGTTGCGCGGTGGTCGACCGGATTGTGGCGGACAACGCCTTTCTGCACGAACTCGCCCGCGCCGCATCGCGTGCGTCGGATTCGCGCGCGGCGATTGCGCGTTTGGAAGCTCAACGCGAGGACTTGGCGGCCAGCGGCGGGCCGATTTCTGGCTATCGACTTGGCGCCGAGATTCATCGCGGCGCGCAAGGCGCGGTCTTCCGCGCCGAGCAAATCGCCACCCGCCGAGTTTGCGCGGTGAAGATGCTCCTCGGCGGGCGATTCGCCGGCGATCGCGAGCTCATTCGTTTCGAGCGCGAGGTCGAGGTAGTCGCCCGGCTTCGCCATCCTGCCATCGTGACGCTCTACGAGAGTGGCGTTTCGCGCGACGGTGAGCCGTGGTTTGCCATGGAACTTGTTGAAGGCGAACGGCTCGACGACTTTGTCCGCGCCCACTTCAGTCCGCCTCGGCAGGTGGCGCAATTGCTTCGGCAAATCGCCGACGGGATCGCCTATGCCCATCGTCGCGGCGTCATTCATCGTGATCTCAAGCCGGGAAACATCGTCGTTGACGCCGAGGGCGTTCCGCGCGTTCTTGATTTCGGGCTTGCGCGCTTGCAGGGCGGCGACGCGCCCGCTGAGGTGAACTCGGCCACCACGATGGCTGGTGAGTTCGTAGGGACCTTCGCCTACGCGGCGCCTGAGCAACTCGCGGGCGACCCCGGCGCGGTCGACTCTCGTTGCGACCTTTACGCGCTGGGCGTGGTCTTCTACCAGTGCCTGGTTGGGCGGCGGCCGTTTGAGGGCGCGCGATCGATCGCCGAACTTGTCGCGCAGAAGACGGGCAGCGTTCCCACCCGACCGAGCGCCTTGAACGGCGCCATCGACGGCGATCTCGATGTGATCACCCTTCGCTTGCTCGCGGCCGATCCAGCCCGCCGATATGTCACGGCCGATGCGTTGGTCGAGGACCTCGAGCGTTTCCTCGACGGTCGGCCGATCCTCGCCCGTGAGGACAGCATGGCCTATGTGGTGCGCAAGACGCTGCGCCGCCATTGGATCGCCTCAAGTGCGGCCGCTGCGCTGATGGCCACCATCCTGATTTCCGGAGTCGCCTTGGCGTTTGCCTACGCCAATGCGCAGCGCCAGCGGGTGAGAAGTGAGCGCACGCTTGCCAGCTTTCGTGACGCTGTCGGCAGCGTGAATCCTGAGGCGAGCTCGGGAAGTGCGAGCCTCAGCGTCGAACAATTTCTTGAGCTCATCGAGGCGAACTCGGCGAACGAACTTTCCTCGGAACCCGCGGTGCTCGCAGGCGTGCGCGACACCATCGGCATCGTGCATCTTGGGTTTGAAGACGCCCCGCGTGCCGAGCGGGCGCTGAGTCAGGCGCTCGACGAGCGGCGGCGGCTGTACGCCAACGGCGAGTGCTCGCGCGAAGAGGTCGCGGAGAGCCTGCACAACATGGGGCGCGTGTGCATCCTGCAGCGAAAGCTGACGGAGGCGGAGGCTTTCTATCGCGAGGCGCTGGCGGTGCGCAGCGATGTTTTTGGTGAGCGCGATCCACGGACCATGCTGACCGCGCGCCACCTCGCCAGTTGCTTGCGTCGCGAAAATCGGCTTGACGAGGCGCTCGCGCTTTATGACGCGCTCGAAGTACGCGCGCTCGATCAGAGCGGCTATCCCGCGCTTGATTTGGCGGCGATTCGCAACGGACGCGCGTTCATCTACCAGTCGCGCGGCGAATTGCCTCGCGCACTTTCCGATTTCGAAGACGCACTCGACGCCATTCGCGGCCAACTCGCGTCGGACGACTACCGCGTTGGCCGCAGCTTGTTCAACATCGCCTCGACGCAGGAGCGGTTGTCGATGCCGGTCGAATCATTGCAAAACGCGACGCAAGCGCTGGAAATCCTGCGAAAACGCAAAGGTGGCGACGCGGCGACCGTGGTCGATGTAGAGAAACTCATCGCTCGGCTGCGTTCGCTGCCGTCGATTGATCCATCAGTCGGACCGAACTAGTCGAAGTTCAGCGCGTCCGTCGTCGTGACGCCAATCCGCCCAGGGCCAGCAGCGCCAACGCGCCCGGCGCTGGAAGACCGGTGACTCCCTGGACATTCAACACATAGTTGCCGACATCGCCATCGGCGCTCCAGCCGGCAAGGAGCGTGTCTTGAAGGCCAGCAGCGGTGCCAGCGATCGCGCCCGCCTCAAGGAACGCCTGATTGAAGATGTTCTGTCCGTTGGCGTTGATGGGTTGGCTGCCGAATCCACAGATGGCAATCATGTAGACGCCAGGGCCGAAGACGCCACCGCCGCTGCCATCGTTGGTCAACTGTCGCAGCCCGGCCACGGTGCTGCCGAAGATGATGTCGTTGTTGGCCATGACGCCACGCGCTAGGGTGGCAGTGGGACTCGCGTCGACGCGAAACAGGAACAGCATCGGATTGAACGCGGGGTTGCCGCCGATGCCCGGGCCAGTGGTGATGCTGAATTGCGATGGCGTTTCGATGTTGATCAGGAAGCAATCCTGAAAATCACCTTGCACCAAGGCCGATGCGGTGAGCTTGCCCGTGATGGTGTTGACCGCGCTCGTAACCGTGATCACCTGAGCGGTGCTCGCGGTCGAGCCAGCGTCAGTCGGGCCTTCGTCCCAGTCGGGACCGGCCA
>QWPT01000015.1:0-4644 GCA_003671075.1 Planctomycetota bacterium | reverse complement strand
CTGCACGGGAAATTTCGTATAGTGCGTGGTTCGCGCGCCAAGAGGCGTGCTTCGCAGTGACCGCTCCAATTTGGACGGATCCGAAAGGACGGTAGAGGACTTCGATGTCTCAGGTTCTTCCTTCTGTGACCCCCAATCCGGGTCAGCCGCCAGTACCGCCTTCAACCCCACTCGCTTCCACGATCGCTCGTGTGAAGGCGGGAATCGATCCATGGACGATCGACGATGCAGCCGATCTCTACAACCTTCGCGGTTGGGGAAAGGGCTTTTTCGAGATCTCAAAAAACGGCCAAGTGCTGGTGCGGCCAACGCGTACGCCCGGTCGCGAAGTCAATCTGTTTGAGGTCGTGAAGGGTCTGCGCGAGCGCGGCTTGCGCACGCCGGTGCTTCTGCACTTCAGCGATCTCCTTCATCGTCGCTTGCAGGATCTGCACGAGGCGTTCGACACGGCGATCAAGGAGAACGGCTACAAGGGCAAGTACAACGCGGTTTACCCGATCAAGGTGAACCAGCAGCGCCGCGTGGTTGAGGAAGTCCGCGAGTACGGAGCGCAGTATGGCTTCGGTCTCGAGGTCGGCTCGAAGCCCGAGTTGCTCGCGGTCATGGGCCTCACCAGTGACTCGCCCGAGCGGCTCATCATTTGCAACGGCTTCAAGGAAGACCGCTACATCGAGTTCGTCACGCTGGCGGCCAAGCTCGGTCGCAACATCATTCCGGTGATCGAGAACCTCACGGAACTCCGGCTCATCGTGAAGTACGCCGACAAGTACCAAATCCGTCCCAAGATCGGCGTGCGCGTCAACCTCGCCACTCCGGGCGCGGGCCGTTGGCGCCATAGCTCGGGCGTGAAGGCCAAGTTCGGCCTCTCGCTCACCGAGGTGATCGAGGTTCTCGAGTACCTCAAGTCGCGCGGTATGGAGGATTGCCTCCAGCTGCTGCACTGCCACATGGGCTCGCAGATTCACGACATTCGTCAGGTGAATTCGGGCGTCAATGAGCTTGCGCGTATCTACACCGAGCTCGCCAAGATGGGCGCAGGTATGCGCTACCTCGATGTCGGCGGCGGACTGGGCATCGACTACGACGGAAGCCAGACCAACTTCGAGTTCTCAACGAACTACACGCTTCCCGAGTACGCGGCGAATGTGGTTTACAAGATCATGAGCGTTTGCGACGAAGAGAATGTGCCGCATCCGATCATCGTCACCGAGAGCGGTCGCGCCATGGTCGCGCAGCAGAGCATCCTGGTGTTCGATGTTCTGGGCGCCAATCGCCTCGATCGTTTCACCGTGCCTTCATCGCTCGAGACCGTCGCAAAGGATGAACACGGCGAGGTGCCGCGTCCGCTCGTTGATCTCTACGAGGCCTACAACTCGGTCACCGAGCGGCGCGTGCTTGAGTGCTACCACGATGCGCTGCAGTCGCGCGACGAGGCGATGAACTTGTTCTCGGTGGGCTACATGAGTCTCGAGCACCGCGCGCTTGCCGAGCGGATGTTCTGGGCGACTTGCGCGCGGGTGCGCGACAAGGCCAAGGACATGCCCAAGGTTCCCGAGGAGCTCACCGATCTCGAGAATTCGACGAGCGATACTTACTTCTGCAACCTTTCGATCTTCCAGTCGCTGCCCGACATCTGGGCGATCAATCAGTTGTTCCCGATCATGCCGATTCACCGGCTTGACGAGCGTCCAACCCGCAAGGCGACCATCGCCGACATGACCTGCGATTCGGACGGCAAGATCGACCGCTTCGTCGACAACCACGATGTGAAGAAGTTCGTCGAGTTGCACGACATCAAGGACGGCGACCAGTACTTCCTGGGCGCGTTCCTGGTGGGCGCGTATCAGGAAACGCTCGGCGATCTGCACAATCTTTTCGGCGACACCCATGTCGCGCACATCCGCCTCGATGACAACGGCAACTGGTGGATCGACGAAATCGTCGAGGGCGACAGCGTGCGCGAAGTGCTGTCGTATGTGCAGTACGACGCGAATCGGCTCGGTCAGGCGATCCGCCACGAGTGCGAGCGCGCGGTGCGCGACAAGCACATGTCGGTGGCCGAATCGAACGCGCTGGTTCGCAACTACGAAGCGGGCCTTGCCGGGTACACCTACCTTGAGACGGAGAATGGCGCCTCGATGTGAGGTTGGCGAACTGATTGATAGATCTTCCACAACGCCGGCGAAAGCCGGCGTTGTGTCATAGGTGGGAGCTAGAGGTTGTGGATGCGGTGAGAAATACTCGATGGCCGACATCGCGGGAGCGCTCAATCCAAGACGGTGCGTGCGGAATGCGCCGCCGCCTGCATCGGCTAAAGGGGCGGCGAATTCATAAGGAAGCGGCATCGGCCACGCTGCGACTTCGCACACGGTTTCGCACACGGTTCCGCGCACGGTTTCGCCGAGTTGTTGTCGATCGATCACGCCGCGGTGACGGGCTGCTTTGGTGTCGCGTCCTTCGCGGGCTTGCTCGACTTCTCGTCCTTCGTGGTCTTCGCGGGCTTGCTCGACTTCGCGGCCTTCGTGTCCGTGGCAGCCTTCACCGATCCCGGCGCTAGCGCGTCGTTGAGCAGCGTGCCGAGTCGTACGCCGCCAACCTGGAGGCATTCGTTGAGGGTCGGCTGCCACCGCTGGAAATACGCGTCGTCGACGCCGGTCGTGGGATCGGGGGCATCGCGGTAGAGCATGCGCGTGATGGAGAACGCCTCGTTGGCCCAGACCGCGGGATCCCCCGACGCGGTCCACTTCTTGAGCTGCTCGGCCGTGACCGACTGCCGAAGGTCGGCGGACATCGTGGCCCAGCCGCCCTTGGTGTCGTTGAGGCGTCGGCGAATGAGCTCGGAATCCCACACCTTGTGCATGTTGGACTTCTTGCCGAACGCCTGCACGGTGAGTTTGTTTCCGCCGAGGTCATCCTTGTAGGACACATGGAACGGCTGGTGCACGTCGCCCACGAAGTGGATCAGCAGCCGCAGCGCGAGGCGCCGTTCGTCCTGCGACTTAGTGGTGTCCTTCAGGATGTCGCGGTACTTGAGGATCGATGAAACCACCTGCACGCCGCCGTTTCCGTCGCGCGCCATGTCGAGCGAGGTCGCGTTGCGCGGGACATTGATGTAGTGGAGCGGCGTGATCCAGTCGTACTGCGGGTCGCTGCGGATCTGGTCGGCCCAGACCGCGGCGTCTGCCACGGATTCGTCGCCGAGAAGCTCGCGGAGCGCCTTCTGCGCATCTTCGGTGAGCATCGCGGTTCCGATGGTGGCGACGATCTTGTGGCCATCTTCGCCCCAAGCGAAGCAGGGGGTGCAAGCGGCCGACGCGGCAATCGCAACGGCAACTGAAATGGAGAGGAGCGATGCGAAGCGGCGCGGCATTCACCAATAGTACAGGCGCGGGCAGTTTGTAATGGCGCCCGCAGAAGCGACTCGCGCGTCACGAAACCAGCCGGATCACATCGCGCAACTCTTCGGCCGCATCGCCGCCTTCGCTGTCGAGCACCTCGAGCATGCGCGCGCGGATGCGCTTGGTCACGCCGCGCACGAGATCGGCCATCTGCTGGCGGCCGAGGCCGAGTTCGCCCTCGAGGTCGATGTAGCTGCGGCCGTCGATCGCGTGGCGGCGGAACACGGTCCACGCGCGGTCGCGGCCTTCGGCGAGGAGCGCGCCTTCGACGGTCGCACATGCCTCGCTGAGGATCGCGAGCGCCCACGCGCGGTCGAACGCAGCCTCGGCCGACGGCTCGACCGCCTGCGCACCGAGCACGGTCGCGAGCGGTGCGCCCTCACGCCGTACGGCACGCGCGCGGTCGCGCGCCACACTGCGGGCGTGGAGCAAGAGGCCGTTCATCAGCCAGCGCCGCATGCGCATGCCGCTGGCCTGATAGCGCGTGAAGTAGGTCGGCTCAGCCAGCGCCGCAGCGAAAAAGCCGTGCACGAGGTCCGCCGGCTCCGCGATCTCGCGCAGCGTTGATCCGCGCGCGTAGGTCTCGAGCGGCGCGGCGTAGCGCGACATGATGGTCTCGGCGAGCCGCGCGTGCGCGACCGACACGCGCGGCTGCGCGCCGTCGACCGCCGGCTCCGCGATCTCGCGCAGCGTTGATCCGCGCGCGTAGGTCTCGAGCGGCGCGGCGTAGCGCGACATGATGGTCTCGGCGAGCCGCGCGTGCGCGACCGACACGCGCGGCTGCGCGCCGTTGCGCAGCACCGTGCACAGCTCCGTGTGCAGCACCGTCTGCAGCTCTAGGCGCAGGTCGCGCATGAGCGTCGTGAGTTCGGTCGACGGAAAGTGATCCACGCTCGGCGTGGTAATCGGCAGCGGGGGACGCGGGAACCCGCGGTCTTGCGTCACGGGCACGGGCCCCAGCCGTTGAGCACGATCGCGAGGTCGGAGCCGTTGACGACGCTGTCGTGATTGACGTCGGCGCCCGGATACTTGCCGCCGCTCGTACCCCAACTGTTCAGGATCGCCGCGAGATCAACACCGTTCACAGCGCCAGAGTTGTCGACATCGCCCGGGCACGGGTTGCACGACGCGCCGCCTTCGCAGCAATCGGGAATGTTGTTGAGGTTCGCGTCAGCGAGTTCGCCAGCGAGGATCTGGCCGTAGTCGACGAGGCCGTCGTTGTTGCAGTCGGCGGACCATTCGATGA
>QWPT01000014.1:62245-66095 GCA_003671075.1 Planctomycetota bacterium | reverse complement strand
AAGTCGCGCCGATGGTCGCGAGCGATTCGATCGACTTCGCCAAGACCACTGACAAGCTCAGGTCGCAAGAGCGCAACGCTACCGCGCAGTCGATTGAGAAGCTGCTTGCCGAAGCCAAGCCCGCCGACGCCGCGTGGCAGAAGTCGGTTTCGTCGGCGCTTTCAGTTGGTGGCATCGCCATCGCCAAGGATTCCACCGAGCACAACGCGGACTGGCCGTCGATCGCTTGGCAGATCATCGCCTACCTCGTGATCACTGCGGCGGAAGTGCTGGTGTCGGTGACCTGCCTTGAGTTCAGCTACACCCAGGCGCCGCCCAAGATGAAGTCGTTGGTGATGAGCCTGTACCTGCTCAGCGTTTCCGCGGGCAATGTTCTCACCGCGCTCGTCAACCGCTTCACTCAGGATGCCGACGGCAACTCCACGCTTGTGGGCGCGCAGTACTACTGGTTCTTCACCTACCTCATGCTTGGCGCCGCGTTCGTCTACATCGTCGTGTCGCAGTTCTACAAGCCCAAGGACTACTTGCAGGACGCGGCGCGCGCGTGAACAATTACGGCCCGAGCGGAATACCAAGGGCGTTCCACGCGATGAGCACTCCGGTCCAGAGCACGAGCGCTGCTGCGCAATATGGAATCAGCAGCGAAATCAGCGTGCCCAGGCCAGCGGTCGGTTGATAGCGGCGAATGACGATCAAGATGATCACGAGATACGGACTGAGCGGCGCGATCGGATTGGTCACCGAGTCGCCCACGCGATAGGCCGCCTGCACAAGCTCCGGCGTCATGCCCGCGCTTGCGAGCATGGGAACAAGAATGGGCGCAAGGAACGCCCACTTCGCGCTTGCGCTTGAAATGAACAGGTTGATGGTTGCGCAAAGCAACACGATCGCCGCGATGATTGAGCCCTGACCAAAGTCAATCGAGCGGATGAGTTGGCCACCCTCGACTCCGATCACAATCGCCAGATTCGACTGCCTGAACCATGCGATCGCCTGGCCCGCGAAAAACGCAAGCACGATGTAGCTGCCCATCGAACTCATCGACTCGGTCATGCGATTGGCCACGCCGCGATCGGAGCGGATCTCGCCAGACACGATGCCGTAAACAACGCCAGGCACGAGAAACAGAAAGAGAATGATCGGGATCAACGCCTCGCTCCACGCGGGAACGAGAGCGGTTGTTCCCGGTCGAGTGACATCGCCAGAAAGCGGCGCGCCCGGAATCAGCGTCATGGCCACGAACACTGCGCCCGTCAAGACGAAGGCGATGATCGCCGCCCAAAGCCCCTTGCGCTCCGACGCGTTGATCGAACCATCGCCCACGCTCAATCCGCCACAAGTGATCTGCGCCTGAACCTCCGTGGGCGTAAAGCGCGGCTCAACCACCTTGTCGGTGATCAGCCAGCCGAGCGCCGTCAGAAAGAATGTCGAGAAGAGCATGAACCAGTAGTTCGCCGTCGGCGCAACGATCGCTGCGGGGTCGATCGATCGCGCTGCTTGCTGCGTGAGACTCGAGAGCAGCGGATCAAGGCTCGTGATCGCAACATTGGCGCTGAATCCGCCGGCAATGCCGAAGGTCGCCGCCGCGATCCCCACCACCGGCGAACGCCCGACCATGGCAAACACGCCCGCCGCAAGCGGAGGCAGCACGACATAGCCTGAGTCCGCGGCCGCACTCGCATTCACACCGATAAACACAACGACCGGCGTGAGCAGCCACGACGGCGTCACGGTCACAATCATCTTGAGCATCGACGGAAACAGCCCCGTGCGCTCGGCCACGCCGATTCCGAGCATCGCGACCAACACGATGGCCAGCGGCGGAAAGTCGAGAAAATTACGCAGCGCGCTGGTGAACATCCAACGCACGCTTTCGGAATCGAGCAGATTGTCGACGGTGATGGACTTGGCGGGTTCGCGTGGATCAACAACCGACCATCCCATCTGCGAGCCAACAACGCTCAACAGCAGCACCGCCGCGCCGAGAATGACGAACAATGTCGCCGGATCGGGCAAGCGGTTTCCCACGCGCTCGATCAGCGCAAGCACGCGTGCGATCGAACGATTTACAACGGAATTTGCGCGGGTGATTTGACTCATGATTTAGCCTCTCAAACTTGCGCATCACACTTGCGCTCGGACAAATGTCCCCAGCTTGAGGTCTTTCACCACGCCAGGAAATTGCAGCACGCGGTTGTGCATCGCCACATAAACGCCGGGCGCGCAGACCTGCACCGCCAGCAGCGCCTCGGTGACATTCTGCGTCGCGTCGGTGCGGCGCATTTCGTAGGGGCGCATTGCTCCGGTGAGCACGACGGCTTTCTTGGCGCCGCCCTTGGCCTCGAGTCGTTCGTGGATGCGTTCACCGGTCTTAGCAAGCCGGTCGGTGCCATGCACGATCACAACGCCGTCATGATTGCGCGACATGATTTCGGCGGTGTCGGCGATGAGGTCGTGATCGGCCTCAGTCATGTCGAGCGAGTCCTTGTTGAGCAGCGGCACGCGATCAATGGTCACGCCGCGCAACTCAAGCGTGGCCAGCAGAAGGTCGAGCACGCTGACCTTGTTGGCGAGCATGCCTCCGAGTTCGTCGTAGGTCTTCTCGATGGTGCCGCCAGTGGAAATGAGGGCGATGCGATAGGGAGCGTCGGTCGTGCGGGGTGCCATGCGTAATTCTCTACTGAAGCGCCGAAGGATATCGAGATCCTCAGACGATGAAGCGCAGTCGCATGGGCGCGAGGCAATGGTGATCGTCGCAAGGCTGAAACTGCAGCGTTCCTTCGTGGGCGCCCGCTGCGACCTGAAGTCCAACGCGAACAACGCCGCCGATGTGCGCGGGCGTGGAGTTCACCGGCGATGGTGCGGAGATCGCGATGCCCGGGCCGCTGACGGTCGGCAACTCGCTGATGTGCCAACCCGGTGCGAATCCGAGTACGAGCGTGCGCGCGGCGCCGATGCCTTCGACGCGCATGAACTCGAGCGGTTCGGGAAGTGCGTAGGCGTGCGCGCGGTGGGCGCCGATCAGCGAGCGCGCGGCTTCGGTGGGCGCTTCGAGCACAGCGGGCGTCGCAGCAGCAAGTGTGCGAGCGAGCAGCGCCTGCGCCTGCGCCGCGCGCGGACCTGTGGTCGCGAGTGCGGCAAGCGTGAGCGCCATCGTGCCCGCGCCGCCAGGAACCGCACCATCCTGCAGACCTCGGCCGCGCAGCCCCCACTCGTCGACGCCCGGTCGCTCGCACCAACGACCGTCAGCGTCAAGATGAATGCGCACGGCAAAATCGACCATCGACCACGCAACGGCGCCATAGCGCGCCTCGCCAGTCGCCGCGTGCAGCGCCGTCGCCGCGTGAGCAAGCGCGGCGACATCTTCAAGTTGAGCGGCGTAGGGCGTGAGGCCTTCGCGACGCACGCGCCAGGCCCGAGCCAAAGTCGGAACGAAATCCCTTTCGTGGCCGTGAAGCTTGTCGTGTTCGTGAAACCACTGACCACCATCAAACTCCAAGAAACAGCCGATCGCCGCCTCGAACGAACGGATGGCCTGCGCCACCAAATCCGCGTCGCCCAGCGCGCGCCCCGCTTGGGCGAAGGCTCGGATGGCCAACGCGTTCCAACCGAGGATCGCCTTGAAGTCGGTGCGCGGCTGCTTGCGCAACGCCCGCGCTTGCAGCAGCTGGTCACTCACGCGGTCAAGGCGCGGCCACTCGATTTGCGCTGGAATCTCGGCAAGAAACAGCACATTGGTCGCGGGGGCGTTGCGATGGTGCGGGTCCTGAAAGTTGGCGCCGTCATCAAGTCCAAACACGCGCTGCGCCCACGCGGCGTCGTCGGGTGCAAGCACGGCGCGCATTTCCTC
>QWPT01000014.1:0-61899 GCA_003671075.1 Planctomycetota bacterium | reverse complement strand
CCGGCAAACGCATGCATCAGTTCGAGCCATGCTGGCTGGGGAAACTTCGGCGCGCCGCCAAAGCCGCCGTTCTCCTTGTCTTCGTATTGCTGCAGCGCCAAAGCGGTGCGCGCAGCGATCTCGTTGAGCGTCACCTCGGAATTGCTGGCGGCTGAACTTGCGTCGACCGCCGATTGCACCGCCGCAAAAACCGCGTCGCCCTGCTTGCGCACTGCGCTGTTGCGCTCACGCCACGCGTCGGCGATCGCCTCGAGCAACTGGGCAAACGACATGCGTCCATGTCCGGGCGAAGGCGGAAAGTAGGTTCCCGCGAAGAACGGCCGCAGCGTGTCGGGCGCAAGAAAAACCGTGAGCGGCCAACCACCGCTTGCGCGTCCTTCGGTCATCGATGTGTAGACCTGACATGCGGACATCATCACATCATCGATGTCGGGCCGTTCCTCTCGATCGACCTTCACCGACACAAATTCGCGCGCGAGCAACGCCGCGATTTCCTCGCTCTCGAAACTCTCGCGTTCCATCACATGGCACCAGTAGCAAGTCGAGTAACCCACCGACACAAAGAGCGGCTTGTTCTCGGCGCGCGCTTTGGCAATCGCTTCGTCGCCCCACGCAAACCAATCCACGGGATTGTGCGCGTGTTGGCGCAGATACGGGCTGGTCTCACGCGCGAGGCGGTTGGTCGTCATCGACGCAGGGTAGCGCGTCAGAGCACGCGTTCGGCGCGCGGATAGCTGCCCAGCACTGAAAGTCGAGCGCAGTGTGAACGCGCTTGGGCAAGCGCGCGCTTCATGGTTTCGTCGAGCTCGTGTGCGACCGCATCGATAAAGAAGACATAGTCCCAATGCGCATCGCCGCTCGGGCGCTTCTCGATGTGGGAAAGATTGATTCCCTCGCAGCGAAACGCATCGAGCACGCTCACCAGCGCGCCCGGTCGGTCGGAAAGCGCAAACCAGATCGTCGACTTGTCGTTGCCGGTTTGTGGAACGGGCTCACGGCCGATCACCAGAAATCGAGTGACATTTCCCGCGCGGTCTTCGATGCCGTCGTACAGCGTGCGCACGCCATGCAATTGTCCAGCGAACTCGGACGCCACCGCAGCGCTTCCCTCTTCCTCGCACGCGCGCATGACGGCGGCGCTCGTGCTTGAATCAGCGATCAACTGTGCCTTGGGCAGCACGCGCGCGCACCACTGCCGACATTGGAGAAACGCCTGCGGCTTCGAATACACCCGGCGAATCGCATCGGGCGCGCTGTTGGAAAGCAGCGCAAGCCGCACCGCCACCAGCGACTCCGCGCGAATCGAAACCTTGTGCGCCATCAGCGCGTCCAGCGTCTCGTGGATCGAACCCGCCGACGAATTCTCGTACGGAATCAAGCCGTGGTCGCAACGACCAGCGGCAACCTCGACCACGACATCCTCAATGGTGCCGACGAACGCCGTTTCAACGCTCGAGCCAAAGTGGCGCACGGTGGCGAGATGGCTGAAACTCCCCGCTGGCCCGAGCGCGGCAACTCGCAGCGGCCGCTCGAGCGCAAACGAGCCCGACATGATCTCGCGAAAGATCGCCTCGATGGTCCGCGCACCCAGTGGGCCAGGATTGCGGGCAACCGCGCGCTCGATAACTGCGCGCTCGCGGTTGGGCGCATAGATCGGCACCTGCTCGTGACGCTTGGCCTGACCGACCTCAACCACCAAGTGCGCCCGCTCGGCCAAAAGAAACACCAGCTTTTCATCGACCGAATCGATGAGCTGACGGAGTTCGGAAAGTTGCCGAGGGGCATGCTCGTCGGTCACGGTTTCGCCTTTGTTTCAGGAATGGGGTAGGCTGCTATCGGCAAGGAAGCCACTGGCCATCAGGCCTTTCCGCTGCTGATCAACGGACTCCGGTTCGCGCACGATGGTCGCCCAACATGGACGCAAGCCAAATCACCCCTGGCCAGATCACCCTTGGCCAAATCACCCCTGGCCAAATCATCCCTGGATCGGCATCCGAGACGCTCGATTCGCTCGCGCAGCAATTTCAGCAGTTGCCCGTGGCCAGCCTCGCGCCCGCGCTTGTGCTCGTTCTGGGCGGAGCGCTGCTGCTGATCGCTGGCCGTCACTTTCTGCGCCCTGTACTCGTGGTGATGACCGTGCTCTTCGGCGCCATGCTCGGGCCGTCGATCCTCGGCGGAGTTCTCCCCCGCTTCGGTAGCGTGTTTCTTGCGTTTCTCGGCGGACTCAGCGGACTGATCTTTGTTGCCATCGCGTGGCGACTCGTGCTTGGCGCGGCAACCGGCGTGATCGCCGCATTCGCCTGCGCGCTGTTGGCGATGCTCGCGGTCGATGCGGGCCTGATCGACGCTCGCAGCCCCGTGGACACGCCGCCTGCTCTCGCCGTCGATGCACACGCTGTCATCATCGATCGCGCGCCCGCCATCGTGCATCCGCTGGTGCATTGGGCTGATGCGCGCTGGTTTGCCGAAGCGCCTCAGGTGCGCACGCTGCTTGGTGCGGCTGCGATAGGCGGCGGCTTCATTGGCTTTGTTCTTGGCGCGTGGCTCACGGCGTCATCGGCGGCGTTGCTCACGAGCATGGCTGGCTCGATCTTTATGCTTGTGGGCGCGATGCCTTTCCTCGCGCGCTATTCCGATCGCGCGGCGCAGGGCGTGCATCCCGTCGGATGGCTGCTGCTTTGGCTGGCGTTGTCGATCGCGGGATGGCTGTTCCAAACCTGGCGCGGCGACGAAACCGACCATGCATCCAAGCCCGCGCGCGCGTGACCAACCCGAGCGTCGGTCCGCGACCTGTTAGGATCGCGGGATGGACAGTTTTTCCTATCGCAACGGTGAACTCTACGCAGAAGGCGTGCGCGTGCGCGACATCGCCGACAGCGCGGGAACGCCCTGCTATGTCTACTCGCGCTTCACCATTGAGGACCACTACGACCGCCTGGTTGATGCGTTCAAGGAGATCGATCCGCTCGTCTGCTACTCGGTCAAGAGTTCAGGCAACCTCGGTGTTCTGCGCGTGCTCGCTGAGCGCGGCGCGGGAATGGATGTGGTGTCGGGCGGCGAGCTCTACCGCGCCAAAATCGCGGGCGTTCCGCTCTCGAAGTGCGTGTACGCAGGCGTCGGCAAGACCGACACCGAAATTCGCTACGCCATAAGCGAAGGGCTCGGCGCCACCAACGGCCTCGGCCTCTTCAACTGCGAAAGCGAAGAGGAGTTCGAGAACCTCGCCGCCATCGCCCGCGACATGCGCGCGACCATTCGCGTGGCGCTGCGCATCAATCCCGATGTCGACCCTAAGACGCACCGCTACACCTCGACTGGCAAGAAGGAAACGAAGTTCGGCGTTGACCTCGAGCGCGCCCGCCGCTTCTTCGCCACCTATGGCCACGACGCTTACGCCAAGCTCGAAGGCCTGCACCTCCACATCGGCTCGCCGATCTACACCGTCGATCCCTACCGCGAGGCGATGACCAAGACCGCCACCCTGGTGGACGAACTCGCCAGCGATGGCTTCTCGATTCGCTCCATCGACCTCGGCGGCGGCTTCGGCGCCGACTACGAAAGCTCGCAATCGCCGCTGCTCAAGGAGTACGCGGCGGCGATCATGCCGCTGGCCAAGCCGCTCTACGACCGCGGAATCCGCTTCATCCTCGAGCCCGGCCGCACCATCGTCGCCAACGCCGGCATTCTCCTGCTCAAGGTTCTCTACACCAAGACCTCGGGCGAGAAGCGCTTTGTCATCTGCGATGCGGGCATGAACGCCATGCTCCGTCCCTCGCACTACGGCAGTTTCCAATTCATTTGGCCCGTCGCCCCCGGCGTCGACATGACGCCGGCTCGGCGCACCCTCGACCCGCAGTTGCCGGGGACTGTCGTTCAGGATGTTGTCGGTCCGCTGTGCGAATCGGGAGATTTCCTCGCACTTGATCGGATGCTTCCCGCTTCCATCAAGCGCGGCGATCTCATCGCCCTCTTCACCGCCGGCGCCTACGGCATGAGCATGGCCAGTCGCTACAACTCCTCGCCGCTTCCCGCGGAAATTCTGGTGTCGGGAAACCATGCGCAGATCGTGCGCGCTCGAGAGACCTTCGCCACGCTCGTCGAGCACGAGCTCAAACCGACCGCACTCCATCTCGCCGGCTCGGCCGCGACAGGATCCATCGAATGATTCTTTTCACCAGCGACCTCATGTTTGGGAGCAAGGTCCTCGGCGCAGCCAAGTTCGCCGGACTTCGCGGACAAGGCATTCGCAATCGAGCGTCATTGGCGCAACACGCACCGGGCGCGTCGCACTTCTTTCTTGATCTCGAAACCGAGCTGACCGAAGGCGAGTCGCCCGAGGAGTTGCTCGACGCGGCGCTCGGTCATCCGCACATGCGCGTCTTTGCCTTCGCCGGCCATCTGCAGGCCGACCGACTGCGGGCGGCACAGGCGAAGATCGCCCCGTTCGGCGCCAAACACGAAGTGCATTCGCGCGGATCGCTTTCAACGCGGCTCGTTGCCATTCTGCCGCCCGTCGTTCCCGCCGTTCCTGTCGCTCCTGTCGTCCCGGCCGCGGGAGGATCCTCCTAATGGTCGGTCGCGAGAATGATGGAATCTGGATCACGCTCAAGGAAGTCATCCACGCCGCGCCCGCCGAGGTCGCCTCTTGCGTTGCCAGCGCCAACGGCCTTTGCCGCTGGCTTTCGGTGCTTGCCGAATATCCCGGCGAACCCGGCGCCACCCTCGCGCTGGCCTGGGATCGCGAGTGGACGCGCTCGACCGACCTGCGCATCCTCGCCTATGACTGCGACCACGCCCTCGACGGCCGCGCGCGGGTGAAGTGGGAGTGGTTCCCCTCGCCGCTCGACGAAACCCCGGTTCCAGTGGAAATCACCGTGTCTCCGCTCGCCGACCGAGGCGCCAATTCCGGCGGCGCGCGCGTGATCGTGCGCCACGGTCCATTTCACGACGATCCCGAAACGGCGCTGACCGTCGCCGATAGCGCCGAGAGCTGGCGTTGGTACCTGTGCAACCTGCGCAGCGTGCTCGAGGCCAAGCACGACATGCGCGCGGTGCGCCCGCTCTGACGGGATTTTTGCAGCGTTGCCTGCCGTATACTCACCGCCCCTATGTTCGAAAATCTGTCCGAACGCCTCTCCACCGCCTTCCGCTCGCTCTCGGGCCGCGGCGCGATCACCGAATCAAATGTTCGCGACGCGCTCAGCGAAATTCGAACCGCGCTGCTCGAGGCCGATGTCGAACAGAGTGTGGCCAATGATTTTTGCGCCGAGGTGATGACCAAAGCGGTCGGTCGCGATGTCACCAAGAGCCTCAAGCCCGGCCAGGAACTCGTCGCCATCGTCCACGACGAACTCGTCGCGCTCATGGGCCCCGAGGACTCGAAGATCTTCCTCGTTGAGCCCGGTCCGACCATCATCATGATGTGCGGCCTGCAAGGCTCGGGCAAGACCACCACCTGCGGCAAGCTCGCTGCGTACTTCAAGAAGGCCGGCCGTTCGGTGCTCGTCGCCGCCGCCGACCTCCAGCGCCCCGCCGCCGTCGAGCAGTTGCAACAGGTCGTCGAAGGCGTCGAGGCCAATGCCAAGGGAAGCGCCAAGATCGGTTTCTACGGCGAGCCTGACAAGTGCGCCGAGTACGGCAAGGCCGTGAATGCCGCGGTTGGCGTCTGCCGCCGCGCCGTTGAGAAGGCGCGCGCCGAACGCTTCGATGTTGTGATCCTCGACACCGCCGGCCGCCTGCATGTCAACGACGACCTGATGAAGGAACTCGAGAGCGTGCGCATGACCGTGCAGCCGCACCAGATCATGCTCGTGGTTGACGCCATGACTGGTCAGGACGCGGTGCGCAGCGCCAAGGCGTTCCACGATCGACTCAAGGTCGACGGCGTGATCATCACCAAACTCGACAGCGACACCCGTGGAGGCGCTGCGCTCACGGTGAAGAAGGTCACGGGCGCGCCGATTAAGTTCATCGGAACCGGCGAGAAATTCGACGCACTCGATGAGTTCAGCGCCAAGCGCATGGCCGGACGCATTCTGGGAATGGGCGATGTGCTCGCGCTCGTTGAGAAAGCGCGCGAAGAAGTCAGCGACGAAGAAGCGGAGCGCATGGCGGAGAAGCTCTCAAAGGGGCAGCTCACCATGGACGACTTCCTCTCGCAGATGAAGTCGCTGCGCCGCATGGGCCCGATGAAGCAGTTGCTTGGGCTGCTGCCTGGCGTCGGCAGCGCGCTCAAGGATGTGAACATCGACGACAAGCAGTTCGACCGCATCGAGGGCATGGTCAACTCGATGACCAGCGCCGAACGGAAGAACACCAAGCTCTTCAACAAGAGCCGCGTGCGCCGCATCGCCACCGGATCGGGCACCACCGCCAACGAAGTCAATCGCCTCACCACTCAGTTCGAAATGGTGCAGAAGATGACGGCGAACCTCGCTTCGGGCAGCATGGCCAGCCGCATGCAGGCGGCGAAGCAGATGTCCCAGTCGGGGGCGATGCCGGGAATGCCCGCGCTTCCTGGGATGAACTTCAAGGGCAGCAGCGCGACCCAATCGGTCAAGGCGCGTTTCAAGCAGCGCAAGAAGTGATCGCGCTCCATGCGCACCGCCGAACTTGACTACGACTTCGATCCCACGCTGGTGGCAACCGCGCCTGCGGAGCCGCGTGATGCGGCGCGCCTGCTCGTGGTCGACCGTGCGCGCGGCTCGATCGAGCATCGCACCGTGCGCGACCTCACCGAAATTCTTCGCGCCAACGATCAACTCTTTGTCAATGAAACCAGCGTTCTGCGCGCGCGACTTGCGCTGTTCGACACGGCCCGCGATCGCAGCACCGAAGGTTTGTTGCTCGAGCCCGGCGTCGATGCGCACACCTGGCGCGTGCTGGTTCGCCACGCGAAGAAGTTTCACGACGGCGACCTTCTCAGCTTGCGCGACGCGCACGGGCACGATCACGGCGACCAACTTCAACTCATCCGCCGCGACGCTGAGGCATGGATCGCCCGCTTCTCGACTGGTCCGTCGGGCGGCGGCATCGCAACCCTGCTCGAGCGCTCCGGCCACACGCCGCTGCCGCCCTACATTCTCAAGGCGCGCAAGGATCGGCAACAGAGCTTCGACGACGACCTCGACCGCGCCGAGTACCAAACGGTCTACGCTCAGGAAAGCGCGCGCGCTTCGGTGGCGGCGCCGACGGCAGGCCTGCATTTCACCGAGAAATTGCTACAAAAACTCGCCGACCGCGCCATCGGCGCCACCGCCATCACACTGCATGTCGGCGCAGGAACCTTCAAGCCCGTCGATGTCGATGACCTCGCCGATCACGCGATGCACCGCGAGTCCTACACCGTTTCAACCGATGCGCTCGCGTCGCTGCGCCGTCTCGCGCCACTTCGCGCCGCCGCCAGCGCGCGCATCGTCGCCGTCGGAACCACCACGGTTCGCGCCCTCGAGAGCCTGCCCGCCGACGCGCTCACGCGCACCGATGCCGTCAACGCCAGCACCGACATTCTGATCGCTCCCGGATTTTCCTTCCGATTTACCGACGCGCTGCTGACCAATTTCCATCTGCCGCGCTCGACGCTGCTCGCACTCGTCGGCGCGTTCATGGGAATGGAACTCATGCGCGAGACATACGCCACCGCGGTGCGCGAGCGCTATCGCTTCTATTCCTACGGCGATGCGATGCTTGTGCTCTAGCGGGTTGATTCACGCTGGCGAGAACGCGGCGACTTCAACGGGCAGCGCGCGAATTCCTCGTCGCACCGACTTCGCCACCGCGTATTGCATCGACCGCTCGAAGCGCCGCTGCACCGTGCCTTCGGTGGGCAATCCCATCTCGTTCATGCGGTCGATGGCGTAACGCCAAGCATGAAACTCCTCGAGGCAGCGCGGTCGAAACACACCGAGCCCGATCACATGATGCCCGACCTCGTGCAGAAAGATCGCCAACCGCAAGGGGCTGGTGGGATACGGCGACTCGATGGTGCGATCCTGACTCCCATCGCGATAGATACGCAGCGTTGCCAGGCCGGAGAGCGAGTTGCGCCAACGACGCACGCGCAGACCATGTTGGGCGAGTGAGTCCTCGACGATGGCGTCGTAGCGTTGCTGGGCACGGCGCGAATGATCGATTCCGCGCGGCGCCCTAGGTTTGACGCGGGGCGGAACGGGTTTCACGCGGGGCATTTGCGGCTTCACGCGCTCGGGCTCAACCCGCTCGCTCTTGGGCTGGGCCCGCTCACGCTTGGGGCTCGCCGGCCGGGCGCGAACGCCGCGCGCACGCGGCTTCTCCCGCACCAACGGACTTACGAAGTCGAAGAGAAGCTGGACGAATCGCATCGCTGCGATCTATCGGCGATTCCTCCCGACCAACTCGACTGCTTCACCCGCGCGCCATCCATCCGCCGCACTCAAGCGCCCGCGACGGGCACGATCGGTGAACCAACCAACTGCTGGCGTCCGCGAATGAACTCCTCGAATGCCATCCGCCTGCCGCCCAGCGGCTGCACTTCCATGATTTCAACCACCCCTGCCTTCGCGCGCACGCGCCCGTCTTGACCGAGCGTCGCCGATGCCCTCGGCTCGACGGCAGGCTCAATCCCATGCTCAATCCCCTGCTCGCCTCCGACGACTTCGCGCACCCGCAGCAGTTTCACCTGCAGGCCGCCGATCAAGACCGTGCATCCCGGCCACGAGTTCAGCCCGTTGATCCAGGCGGCGGCCGAGTGCGCGTCGCGGGCGGCGAAGTCCACCGTTCCATCGGACTTGGCGAGCTTGCGTGCGCGCGTCGCCCTCGACTCGTCCTGCACCGCGCCCACCAATACCCCCGCGTTGCGACGAACCAGCACATCATCGATGACCTCGGGGCCGAGCAACGCGAGCGCGTCGTGCACATCATCCGATGTCTCGCTCGCTCCGATCGCGCGCGACCGCGTGGCATACACCAAGCCCGCGTCCATTCGTTCAGCAATTGAAATCACGCTCACGCCCGTTTGCGCGCAACCGTCCATGACCGCACGCTGGATCGGCGCCGCACCGCGATAAGCCGGCAGCAACGAACCGTGCAAATTCACCGCGAACACGCCGTCGATCAACTCGCGCGAAAGTTTCTGGCCGAAGGCGATGATCACCCAAGCGTCGGCCTGATGCGCGCGCACCGCCGCGCACACGCTCGGCTCATTGATATCGATCGGCGTGGTGAGGGGAATCCCCAACTCGGCCGCACGCACCGCCAGCGGCGTAGGCGTGAGCACCTTGCCCCGTCCGGCCGGCTTGTCAGGCTGCGACACCACCGCCACGACTTCGTGCCGCGCCGACAGTGCATCCAATGTGGGAATCCCGAACGCGCCCGAGCCGAGGAAGACGATGCGCATTGCGATCAGAGATCCTTGTCGCGCAAATGGGGAAGACCGTGATGCGTGCTGCGGCTGGGGCCTCGTTCGAGGTCGCGCAGCGCTCGTCGGTTGGCCAGCTTGTCTAACGGCCTCATGCGATCAATGATCATGATCCCTTCGAGGTGGTCGTACTCGTGCTGCCAGACCCGCGCCCAAAGTCCACTCTGCTCGAGGGTGAACTCAGTTCCTTCGAGATCGAGCGCGGTGATCTTGGCCTGCGGAGGCCGCACGATCTCGGCGCGGATGTCGGGCAGGCTCAGACAACCTTCCTCATCGCCGACGATCTCGCCAGTCAGAACCAATTTTGGATTGATGAAGACCCGTGGCGGCTCGCCATACAGCGGACAAGTCACGAAAATTCGAAGGCTCGCGCCGACCTGTGGGGCGGCAAGGCCGATCCCCTCGTACTCCAGCGCCAGCCGATGCATATCGCGGACCAACTCAACGATGGACCCGTCGATCTTCGCCACCGGCCTAGCCTTCTGGCGCAAAATCGGATCAGGATGAAAAACGATGCCTCGTCCGCTCGACATTCCGCGAATAGTACACGCCGCCGAGCCCTCGGCGACCTTTGCGACCCAACCAAAAAGTTTGACCGAAAGGCGGCTGAGGATGTACCCTGCGAGGTTCCTCCGCTCCTGCCCCCCCGAACTGGTTGGGACATGATCGGATCACCCTCGAAGTGCAGGAGCCAGGATATTGGGCCTTTTTTCATTCGGCAAAAAGAAGCCAGCTGACAACGCGACCGACGCGCTCAGTTCCGCGCCAGCTGCTGGTTCGACCAGTGGCGGCTTCTCACCTTCGCCTGAGAAGGCCCGCAAGTTCTTCGAGCACGCCCGCACCATCGCTGCGACCGGCAATTACGAATACGCGTTGATGCTCTACGCCAAGGGCTTCCGCTTCGACCCAAGTTCGATTGAACACCACAAGGCGATGTATCAGTGCGCGCTGAATTTCAACCAGGCCGGTGGCAAGCCCGCTGGCCGCGACCAAATGAAAGAACTCGACGGGCCAGGGCCGATCGATAAGTTCGCGCTCGCTGAATTCATGTGGATGCGCGATCTCCTGAACGCGGACAACCTGTTCCGCGTGCTCGATGCGACCGCCAAAGCCGGCCTCTTCGATTTCGGCGCGTTCCTCGCCCCCAAGTCCCTTGAGATCCTCCGCCGCCAGAAGAAGCAGTCCAAGTCGGTTTGGATGAAGGCGAAGGTTTTGCTGGCGGCCGTCGAGGCAACTGGCGAGGCGCTCATCTGTGTTCAAGAGGCGGTCAACGCCGATCCGAGCGACTCGCAGCTCGCCGCTGACCTCAAGGAAACCACCGCGCGCCACGCGCTGCGCCAAGGCGGTTACGACAAGGCCGACTCGGGCCAGTCCGGCGGCTTCCGCGCCAATGTCCGCGACTCAGCCAAGGTCCAGCAGCTTTCCGACGCCAACTCGATCGTGCAGAGCGAGGAAACCGAAGCCCGCATCTTCGAAGCGGCCCTCAAGGATTTCGCCGACAACCCGATGTCGGGCGACGCGGTGCAGAAGCTCGGCGGACTGCTTCGCAAGCAGGGAACCGCGGCCTCCGAGGAAGAGGCGATCGCGGTGTTCACCACCGGCTTCGAGCGGACCAAGGAATACCGATTCAAGATGGCGGCGGGTGAGATTCGACTCAACCAACTCCGTCGCAAGATGGCGGCAGCCTTGAAGTTCTCCGACGCAAACCCCGACAACGCCGAGGCGAAGGCCGCCTACACCGAGGTCCGCGCCGCCCTGCTTGATTTCGAGGCGCGCGAACTGCGCGAGCGCCAGAAGAACTATCCGACCGACCGTTCGATCAAGGCCGAACTCGGCCGCATCGAATATGACCTCGGCAACTTCGAAGACGCAATGGCCGCCTTCCAGTCCTGCAAGGACGAGGTCAAGCTGCGCATCTTCGCCACCCACATGTTGGGCAAGTGCTTCGCCGCCGAACGCTGGTACGGCGAGGCGGTCGGCGAGTATCGCGAGGCCCTGCAGGGTCTGGGCACGGGCGAGAGCGAACGCGAACTTCCCATCAAGTACGACCTGATGGTCGCCCTGATGGAACTGGCGCGCGCGGAGAAGAACGGCGCTTATTCGCGCGAAGCTGGCGAGATCTGCTCAGCGATCGTGCGCCGCGACATTTCCTATCGCGACATCCGAGCCCGTCGCAAGGAAATCGACCTGCTCATGAAGGAACTGCCCACGTGAACGCGACGGGTATGCGCACGGTGGGCGTCATTCCGGCGCGCCTCGCTTCCAGCCGCTTCCCTGAGAAAGTTCTCGCCGCCGAGACTGGCAAGGCGTTGATTGTGCATGTCCTCGAACAGGCGCGCAAAGCCCGTTCGCTCGATGCCATCGTGGTGGCTGCGGACCACCCGCGCATCGTCGCCGCCGTCGAGGCCGCCGGCGGCACCGCGATCCTCACCCGTGAAGACCATCCCAACGGCACGAGCCGCCTTGCTGAGGTCGCCGCCAAGTTGGCCGACATCGGTCTGCCCGCGGCCGATGTCATCGTAAACATCCAGGGCGACGAGCCCGAGATCGAGCCTGACATCATCGACGCCGCCGTCGAGCTCCTCCACGCCTCCCCGTGGGCCGATGTGGCGACGGTGGCGACGCCCTTTGCCGCTGGCGAGAATCCCAACGACCCGAACCTGGTCAAAGTCGTCCTCGGTCACGGTGGGCGAGCGCTCTATTTCTCCCGCGCCGCAATCCCGTTCCATCGCGACGCGGGCAAAGTCGTCGGCGCCGGCGGAGTTCCGCGCGCAACACCCCTGCGCCATGTCGGGCTCTATGTCTACCGCGCCTCGTTCCTGCCGACCTTCGTGTCCTGGCCGCCCGCGGCGCTCGAGGAGACTGAGAGCCTCGAGCAACTGCGCGTGCTCG
Organism: Planctomycetota bacterium; assembly: GCA_003671075.1. Taxonomy (GTDB): domain Bacteria; phylum Planctomycetota; class Phycisphaerae; order Phycisphaerales; family SM1A02; genus QWPT01. The sequence goes on along the minus strand of QWPT01000014.1, from coordinate 49,613 downwards.
AGCATGGTCGCGGGATCGCCGTCGCCATCCGCACCGTGACCAGCCAAGGAATCGACACACCCGAGCAGTACGCGGCGTTCGTCCATCGGCACCGAAACCGATAATCCCGCTTGCATTTACATGCCATTCCTGACTACATTCGGGAATGCCCCACTCGGATCCTGATCCCCGCTCCGACGCTCACGAAACTCCTGACAGCTGTGGGTTCCTTTCACAATTTGGAAAGAGCGAAGACAGCACCGAGTGGCACTCGCCCGCACCCGTTGGATATCAACGCGGCCGAACGAAATTCGTCGTCGTCATCGGCACGGTGATGAGCGGACTGGGCAAGGGCATCTTCGCGAGTTCGCTTGCCAAGCTCATCAAGGACAAGGGTCTGTCGGTCGCTCCCATCAAGATGGAGGGCTACCTCAACATCGACTCGGGAACGCTGAATCCGTATCGCCACGGCGAAGTGTTCGTGCTTGCCGATGGTTGCGAAACCGACATGGATCTCGGCACCTATGAACGCATTCTGAACCAGGAGCTCACGCGCAAGAACTTCGTCACCGCAGGCCAGATCTACACCGAGGTGCTCGAGCGCGAGCGTCGCGGCGGATATCTCGGCCGCGATGTGCAGATGATTCCGCATGTGACTGGCATTGTGAAGATGCGCCTGCGCGAACTGGCGATGACGGGCAACAACGGCAAGCAGACCGATGTGGTCTTCGTCGAGGTCGGAGGAACCGCCGGCGATTACGAGAACGGTTTTTACATCGAAGCGCTGCGCGAACTCGCATTCGAAGAAGGTCCCGAGTCGACCTGCTTCGTCGCGTTGACCTACATCCTCGAGCCATCGATCCTCGGCGAACAGAAGTCCAAGGCCGCGCAACTCGGCATCAAGCGACTCATGGAAGCGGGCGTTCAGCCGCACATCGTCGCCTGCCGCGCGAAGAACCCCGTCACCGACAAAGTGATGGAGAAGATCGCGATGTTCTCCAATGTCCCGCTCAAGCGCATCTTTTCCATGCACGATCGCGAGAGCGTCTACGCGATTCCCGAAGAAATGCGCGCCGCCGGACTCGACCGCGAAATCCTCACCCTGCTGGATCTCCACGACCGCACCAGCCCGGCCAAGGAAGACATCGCCCGCGCGACCTGGCTCGACTTCTCCCGCAAGATCTACGCAACCAAGAAGCACCGCGTCGAGCTCGCGCTCACCGGCAAGTACGCGGCGTTGCGCGATGCCTACGCGTCGATCGACAAGGCGATTGAGCACTGCTCGATCGCGCTCAACTGCGAGATCCGCACCCGCTGGATCGACACCAGCGACCTCACCGACGACTCCCTCACCGCCAAGGCGCTCGACGGCGTGAGCGCGGTGATCGTTCCCGGCGGCTTCGGCCAGCGCGGCGTCGAGGGCAAGATCCGTTGCGTCAAGTGGGCGCGCACCAACAAGGTGCCGTTCCTGGGCATCTGCCTCGGATTCCAGATGGCGGTGATCGAGTACGGCCGCAATGTGCTCGGACTCGCCGGCGCAAATTCCACCGAGTTCGAACCCAACTGCGCGCATCCGCTCATCGCCGAGCTTCCGAACCAGAAGAAGCTCGAGGGCATCATGGGCGCAACCATGCGCCTAGGCGGTCAAGAAGTCGCGCTCGAAAGCGGTTCGCTCTCGAGCTTCCTCTACGGCGGCAAGACGGAAATGCGCGAGCGCTTCCGTCACCGCTTCGAGGTCGAGCCTGCGTATGTCGCTCAACTGCAAGCGGCGGGATTGCGCTTCAGCGGACGCCATCCCAAGTACCCCATCATGCAGATGCTTGAGCTCCCGCAGTCGCTGCATCCGTACTTCACCGGCGGACAGTTCCACCCCGAACTCACCAGCCGTCCGCTCGCGCCAAACCCCATGTTCATGGGCCTCATCGCCGCCGCAATCGCCAGCCGCGAGCCCGAGTTCGCAGCGACTGATGTCGGTCGCCGCTGGGTGCGCGGCGCGTCCAAGCCAGTGCGGGCGTGATCAGCGCGCGTTGTCGCGCATCGATCATCACAACAACAAGTCCGATGCCCTCAAGTTTCCGCACGGCGTCTGCTTCGCCTTGCGCCGATGCTTGCGCCATGCTCATGACCGACTTCGTCGAGCCGTCCGCATTTCGAATCATCGCCTTGCATGCGTTGCGTTGCATGCTGTTTCCTCGATGGAAATACGATGTCTGCCGCGCGCGAGACTTTGCTTTCGCCTGAACGCCCCAAACTGAAGGCACTCAACTGAAACCCCTAAATTGAAACCCCTAAATTGAAACCACGCTCTCCGCAAATTCTGGCAGGTGCTGATGGCGTTGGAGTGCGCGCTGCGCAGCGACGGTGAGTGCTCGCGCATCACCCGTCACGAGGCTCCAACGCCCCGGATGAAACGCCGCCGCGCGCGTTCCATCCTGCATGCCTCGTCCATTCAAAGTGCCGATGGGTGGACTCGAACCACCGACCTCCGGGTTATGAATCCAGCGCTCTAAACCAGCTGAGCTACATCGGCAGAGGGTCGGAGAGTATACCCAAAGTCCGACTCGGCTCAAGCCACGAAGAAACAAGCAGCGCCCCGCGGGTTTCCCCGTCAGAGCAGCGCCGACAGCAGTCCGACCGCGTTCTCGACGAGCCGTTTCCAGGCCGGTCGCGCATACCACTCGCGTGGATCAACACGCCTCGACTTGGCGATGTATCCCTCTTGGATCTTTCGCAACGCGCGGCTGGTCTTCTGGTCATAGACCACCAGACTTACCTCGAGGTTCAACTCGAAGCTGCGCCGATCGAGGTTTGCGCTCGTCATCAGGCAGGTCTGAGCGTCGACCACAATGGTCTTGGCGTGCAGAAGCCCGCCGCGGTAATGCCAAATCTCAACACCAGCGTCGAGGAGACGCTGATAGAACTTTCGACTCGCGATCTTGACCAACCACGAGTCATTGTGCTCGGGTACCACGAGGACCGTGCGTACCCCGCGCCGCGCCGCCGTCAGCAGGGACGCCAACGACGGCTCATCGGGCACGAAGTACGGCGTCGTCAGCACCACTTCGTCCTCGGCAAGATGGACGATCGACAGCACCAACTGCGGCATCGCGCTTTCGTAAGTGGCCGGCCCCGTACCAAGCACCTGCGCAATAGCACTCGAGTTCCCGTCGTGAACGCCTTGACCAATCAGGTGCCAGAGTTGTTCGTCGGTCTCAAGATGCCAGTCTTCAACGAAGATCTTCTGCAGGTCATTCACCGCCGCGCCCGAAACGCGCATCGTCGCATCAACCCACGGGGCGTAACGCTCCTTGACCTTGAAGTCCTTGGCCGCGAGGTTGTGACTGCCGATGTATCCGATAGAGCGATCGATCACGACGATCTTGCGATGATTGCGCAGGTCGATTCGGCCAAAGCGGCGACGCACGATTCCAACGGGCAGCGCCTCAACCACGCTCACGCCCGCCGCACGCAATCGCGCAGGGCGATCGCTCTGAAGAAACCGGCGCGATCCGACTCCGTCGAGCATCAGGCGGCAGTCGAGGCCACGCAACGCCGCCCGCTCGAGCGCCGCAAAGACCCGCGCGCTGGTCGGATCATCGAGCGCGATGTAGACCTCGATGTGTACGCGTTGGACGGCGGCATCGATGTCGGTGGCGAGGCGTTCGAAGAGCGCATCGGCATCCTCGAAGATCTCGATGTCATTTCCACCGACGGGAAAGTCGCCGGAGATGGATGCGGCCTGCACGGCGAGGTGGCGTTGCCCCTCGTTGAGCACGGAAAGAACTGCCTCGCGCGACTCGCGCCCCGCCAACCCCGCGCCCCCCGCTTCGTCGCGCAATCGACTCTCGCGCCGCTCATCGATGACCGCGCGGTAACTCGCTTCCCGCTTGGCTGAAAGCCATGCCCTTCCGAATATCCAGTAAAGCATCGGGCCAGCCAACGGCGCGACGATCACGAGCAACACCCACGAAATCGCGCTCTGCGACTGGCTGCGTCGGTCGAGCAGAACGGCGAGCACCGTTCCGAGCGACATGGCGAACGCCAGTCCAACCAAGATCGGCGCTGAGATCGGCCAGTCGGAGAAAAGGTCCTTGAGGATCGGCAGCACTGCGCGCAGTCTACGGGCGGCTACTCTCCCCACATGCACGAACCGAATCCCGCTTTCGCCACCGATCGGGCGCCTGATCTCTTTGGTCCCCTGCTTTCGACCGCAATCTTTGGCTACTACGGATTTCTCGCTGGCCTCAACACCACCGACGGGGCGGGAGTTTCCATCGGCCTCTGGCTCGGAACCCTGTGGATCCTTCGCGCCGCCGCCGTGCTCTTTCTCCTAAGCGCGCTCCTCGCTTTGCGTGGCGACCGTCGGACCAACCTCCTCTACGGTGGCGCCGGCCTCATCGCCACCGCAGGCCTCGCCGCCATCCTGGTCTGGGACCAAATCGACACCAACTATTCCGTGGCATTCAGCCCCATCCTGCTCGTCCTCTTCATCGCCTGGAACGGTTACGGCTCGATCATGACGCTGCGCGACGCGCTCCGCTAAGACCGTATACTGCCGCGCTTCTTGCCCTCCTAGCTCAGATGGATAGAGCAGCGCTTTCCTAAAGCGCAGGTCGCAGGTTCGAATCCCGCGGGGGGCGCTACCAGCGTGCCGATAGACTTCAGACAGATCGAGTGCCCGCAAGTCGTAAGCGCGCCAGAAACCAACGCAGGAACTCCCTTAGGAAATCGCCATGATCCCCGTCCTCTTCTCCAACGCCCTCTGGATCACCGCCTGCACCGTCTACTGCCTGCTGCTTGTTGGCCAAGCCAAGCATGATCGTGCCAAGGGCACTGGCTTTCAGCGACCGCTTTCGAAGGAAGAGCTCGAGCGCTGAGTTGACGGCAGACCGGATTTCCGGTCCTGGTGAACATGTTTCATCTTGTGCTCCTCAACCCCGAGATCCCCAACAACACGGGCAATATCGGGCGAACCGCCGCCGCGCTCGGCTGCACGCTGCACATCATTCATCCCATCGGCTTTGACATGGATGAGAAGGCGCGCCGCCGCGCCGGGCTCGACTACTGGCATCTGGTGGACTGCCGCGAACATGCGTCGTGGGACGCGTTCCTCGCCAGCGAGCGTCCCCAACGACTTTGGTTGTTCAGCGCGCGCGGTTCGGCGTCGTACTTCTCGGCCGACCTGCGTCGTGGCGACTACCTTCTGTTTGGCAAGGAGTCGGCGGGCGTCGGTCCTGAGACGGTGGCGTGGGTCGAGAACACCTTCGGCGCGGGGCACAATGTGCATATTCCCATGCCGGCGACCGACGGCGTCCGCAGCCTGAACCTAGCCACCGCCGTTGCCATCGCCGCCTACGAAGGTCTGCGCCAGACCACGGCAACTGGCTGAATCGCTCGGCTCAGCGGAGCGGACAACCCGAGCAAACCAACGAGTCCAAAGTCCAGAGTCGCCTCGAACCGCGTACGCGCTCGACCCGAATGCGTAATCATGTCGACGAACGGCCGCTCGGTTCGCGACCGCGCTCCGCAAGGTAGGATCCAAACCATGACTGAACAGCCGACCGCCCGCCGCGCCTTCACGCTCACCGAGATGCTCGTCGTCATCGGCATCATCGCCCTGCTCATCGGGATCCTGCTTCCCGCGCTCAGCCGAGTGCAGGAGCGCGCCCGCAAGACGCAAACCGAGAGCCTCCTTCAGGAGTTCATCAAGGCCTGCGAGACCTTCCAGCAGCAGTTCGGTTTCTATCCCGGCATCGTGCCCGAGGCCATTCTGGCGTCGACGGCAAATCCGCAGCTCACTTCGATGGAGAACGCGATCCTGCAACTTTGCGGCGGCGCGATTCCTGAGGACGATCCGAGCTACGGCGTTGCGCCCTACTCGAGCTGGACTGAACTCACCTTCGGCTCCGGAACCAACACCTTCAAGATCAAGGTGAATGCTGCCAAGGTCGGCGAAGGTCCGCGCGTGCGCGGCGTGCAGTACAAGTCGTTCTTCTCGCCCAAGGCCAGCGACCTGATCGCCGCGCAAGGACAGAACCTGACAGCGGTGCCATCGGAAGATCCGTATGCGTCGGATCCGCTGCGCATTCCCGACCTCGTTGATTCGTGGGGTCAGCCCGTGCTCTATCTGCGTCAGCTGCGTCCAGCGGCGACGAACTTGGTGATGGGCGCGCAGACCGGCGATGTCATGAACGACTGCATGTTCGCCTTCCAGGGCATCAAGCCGTACCTCAATTCAAACGCGCTCGGCGATCTCGGCGCGTCGCAGGCCGACAGCATCCTGCGCGCATCGGCTCCCGCGAATCAGAACGCGACGCTCGCGCAGATCATCCGAAATGTGAGCTACGGAAAGCCGGAGCAGCCGATGCAAGGCGCACCGCGTGGCGCAGTGGTCGCGATCTCCGCTGGCCGCGATGGCATCTACTTCTCGAAGTTCGACGGCCGCGGCTCTCCTGGCCTCGCGCAGACCGACATCGTGAGCACCGCCAACCAGACCGGACCGTACGTCGTCAGCGAGTACGACGATGTGCGCGTGTTCGGCGGAGGCTGATCAAGCACGACGACCTCGAAGTGCGGGGTCCAGCAAACTCAGATTAAAACGAACACGGGCTGCGCAATGCGCAGCCCGTGTTCGTTTTGAGTTCCATGATTCCGCGTGTGATCAGCCCATCTTTTCAGTTGCGGGCTTTTCAGTTGCGGGCTTCTCAGTTGCGGGCTTCTCGGTAGCGGGCGTCTCCATCTCAGGCTGCGCCGGCGCTGGCGTCTTGCGCTTCGCGTCGCCCTTCTGCTTGCGCTCCTCTTCGGCGCGGCGTGTCATTTCTTCGCGCGCGCGCTTCATCGCCTCGTCGAAGTTCGCGCGCAGTTGCTCGTTCTGCTCCTTGGTCAGCGCGGTCTCGATCTTCGCTCTCAGACTGGCGAGCTTCGGGCGCTTGGCCTCGAGTTCCTCCATGGCCTTCTTAAACTCGTCACTCGGCGGCTTGCCTGTTCCGGTCGGCGCTTTCTTGCGCTCATCGAAGATTTCCTTGCGCTTGACGCTGGCGACCTTCTCATACGCGGCGACCGAGGCGACGAACTCATCGCGCATCGCGTTGACCGACTTGCGCGTTGCATCGTCGAGTGCGAGCTTGTCGAGCGCAATCGAGAACACGCGCTGCTCGAGCACCGGCCTCGAGACCTTCTCGATGGCAGTTGCGCCGTCGGGCTTTCGCGCGCGATCAGGCTTGAGTGCGTCCTGCGGAACATCGGGGCCGCGGAGGATGTCGCCCGTCGGAGGCGGCGCGCCGAGGCTGACGGTGGCAGGCGTGGCGGAGAGAAGTGCGGTCAGGGCGAGGATGGTCGAAGTAAACATGGTTGGCTTTCTGTGTCCGTGCGCGTGAAGGAGGCCGAACTGGTACCGCGTGTTTCGGCGTTTCGCTGCGGTTTACCACGGAGAATCCCGCTACCATCGCTCCCCCTTCGAGGTTCTCCATGCCACTCACTCCCGCCGATCTCACCGCCGCCCTTCGCACCGTTCTCGACCCAGACATCCGCAAGGACTTGGTCACGCTCGGCATGGTCAAGGAAACGCGCATGGTCGGCGACCGAGCCGCCATCACCGTCGAACTGACCACCCCCGCTTGCCCCATGAAGGACAAGATTCGCGGCGACATCGAGGAAGCGGTGCGCGTGAAGGCCGCCGAACTCGGCGTGGTATGCGCGGGCGTTGATCTCACCTTTACCGCCGATGTGCGCAGGGCCAACGAGAAGACTCGCGACGGCGCCAATCCGCTCCCGGGCGTGCGTCAGGTGATCGCGGTTGGTGCGGGCAAGGGCGGCGTCGGCAAGTCGACCATCGCGGTGAATTTGGCGGTGTCGCTCGCCCGCATGGGCGCCAAGACTGGCCTGCTCGACGGCGACATCTACGGCCCGAGCGCGCCGACCATGCTCGGCCTCGAGGACGAAGCGACTCAGGCCCGCGGCAACATGCTGCTGCCCTTTGAAGTCCACGGCATCCGCGCCATGACCATCGGCAAGCTCGTCGAGGCCGACAAGCCGCTCATTTGGCGCGGCCCGATGGCTCACGGAGCCTTCAAGCAACTGGCAACGCAAACCGAATGGGGCGAACTCGACTACCTCATTGTTGACCTGCCGCCCGGAACCGGCGATGTGCCGCTGACGCTCACGCAGCTGCTGCCCGTTTCGGGCGCGGTGATTGTGTGCACGCCGCAACAAGTGGCGCAAGACGATGCCCGCCGCGCCGCAAAAATGTTCGAGCAACTGGGCGTGCCCGTCCTGGGCGTCGTCGAGAACATGAGTTACTTCATCGACGACACCGGCCGCGAACACGACCTCTTCGGCCGAGGCGGCGCGGAGATCATGGCGCAGACGATGGGGCTGCATTTCCTGGGCGCGGTGGCGATCCGCACTGCGCTGCGCATCAACAGCGACCGCGGCACGCCGCTGGCCAACTGGAACGATGCCGCGCTCGGCGCCGAACTCGACGCCGTCGCCCGTAGCGTGGCCGCGCGCGTCTCCACCCTCTCGATGCTCGGTCAGTTTGTGCAGCCGACGATCAGCGTGCGCTAAACGCGCTGATCGTGCTCGGGCTGAGCTTTCCCAAACCGCGCGCGCAAGATCTGCATGCCTTCCTCGCCCACATAGTGGCCGAGGATGCGCTCGTCGATCTGCATCATGTCAAAGAGCATGAGCGCATCGATCACTTCGCCAAAATCGGCGTCGACATTGAATGCGAGCAGTTTGGCGTTGAGTCGCAGATATTGCCGCAGCAACACGGGAACCGCGCGCTGACCGCGTTCGATTTCCTCGATAAGCCGCTCGACATGCGTGATGTCGCTGACGGCTTCGGCGCGCTCGCGATCGGTCCAACCAGCAATATTCCTGCGGGTCGGCGGATTGCGCGGCGACACCAACTTGGCAAACGGCGCCGCCAGCCGATGCCGCTCGAGAAACTCCATGATGAGTTCCTTCGACATCGATTGATAGTCGTTGGAAATGCTGATCGGGCCGAACATTCGCCGATGGCCCCCGGCAATCATGAAGCGTCCGATGCCCTTCCACAGCAGTGCAAGCGGAAGCGGCTGGCGCTGGTACTCCGGTCGCACGAAGGAACGCCCGAGTTCCACCGCATCGCCGAGCGCATCGAGCATGGACGGCGAGTAGTTGAAAAGGGTGCTGGTGTAGAGCCCGTCTGTGCCAATGTCCTTGGTCACAACTCTCACCACGCCGGCGCGATAGGCCCCAACGATTTCCTTGGCCTCTCGGTTCCACACGATGATCTGCATGTAGGTTTCGTCAAATCGATCGAGATCAATCGACTTCCCCGAACCTTCGCCAACATCGCGGAAGGCAATCTCGCGTAAGCGGCCGATCTCGTGCATCGACCTCGGGATCGCCGCGGCGCGGGTGACAAAAACATCGTATTGCGCCTCGCGAAACAGCAGCGCGCCGCTCGAAAGCGCCGCAAGTTCCGCCGCGAGTTGATCGCCCGACGATGCTGAAGGCGCGATCGGCTCGAGCACTTGCGCTGCACGCGTCGTGTGCGCATTTCGTCGCAGAAGTTCCGATCGTCCACGCAGAAGGCGAGTCAGTGACTCAGCGTCCATCGACGCATCAGCAACGTCCACCGGTCGCCCGATGCGAAACTCCATCTCTCGACCGCAGCGCGCGACGAACTCGTTGGGCAGCATTGCGGTGCGCAAGCGCGGATGAATCAGGCCAGCGGCGTGAAACACGCGACGATTGCAGCCATCGAACCACGCGGGAACCACGCGCGCCTTCGCCGACAACGCCAACCGCGCCGGGATGGTCGACCACGGCGGATCGTGGGGCTGCCAAGTTCCCCACTGCGAGGAACTCACCTCGCCCGCAGGAAAGCAGGCCAATACATGCCCGGCCTTCAACCATGCAAGCGCGTCGCGCAGAGCAATGGCGTTGCGGCGGGCGGCGTCGCCACCACCAAACGGATCGACAAACAGACAGTGTTCAGCGAGGAAGGGAAACTGAGCCATGATGCCGTTGGTCAGCAACTTGACATCGGGCCGGCGACGAAGCAGCGAGGCCAACATGACGGTGCCATCGGCGCCGCCGTAAGGATGGTTGGAGCACACCACCACCGCGCCCTTCGAAGGAACGCGCTCGAGCTCGCCCGCCGCAATCTTGGGCCTGAGCCCGGTCGCCTGGAGCACACGCTCCATGACCGGCACCGAAGGATCGCCCTGCTCCACGGCGCTCGCCATCGCTTCAATGCGATCGAGCCCCAATGCACGCTCGGCAACGCGCATCGGGCCGTCGAGCAACACGCGCATCCACGGCGATCTCGGACGAGCGATCGCTACAGGGGTGCGTCGAATGGGATTGGCATTCATGGCGATCATTGTCACTCGCGGCCTCCAATCCGCAACACGACGCGCTCGTGATTCGGGGGAATGAACAATGTTCTCGCAAAAAACAGGGGCATCTCCTCACAATTCTCCAAAAACAACACCGCGACGGCGCGTTGGCGCAGTCGCGGCGAGTGTAGAAGAGTGCGGTGGTGATTAGCGGCGACGACGAGCAACGAAGCCGGCAAGTCCGAGCAGTGCCAGCGCGCCCGGCGATGGGACGAAGCGGAACTGGTCCTGAGCGCTTGGGCTGTTCCAACCCTCGGCTTGGCTGAACTGGAATCCGCCCTGGCCGATTGCGCTCACCATGTTTGCAAAGATCTGGGCCGCTTCGCCGGTCAGCGCGATGCGAAACGCGCCCGTCTGTGCCGAGATTCGGCTGCGGGCAATCTCGACATCCTGGGTCGCCAGATTCTCGTGGATGATTTCCCAGGCCAACGCGGCGAATGCTGCGGTAGCCGCCGGCGCGCTGCCAGCCGACGCGATCACGCGACCATCAGCGCCGAGCCAGCGCGACATGGTGTCGCGGAGGATAGAGGCCTTGGCCGCGCCCATCGGTCCGGGCGCAGGCGGGGTGCTCGGCGCCAACTCGAGCGCTACGGCGCTGTAGTCGTAGGTGAGCCCGGCGGTCACGCCTTGATAGACCTGCGCGCACCAAGCGTAGACCGTCGTGCCACCGACATCCCACTTGTGCTCAGCGAGCTTCAAGTTAAACATCGTGACCGCTGCGCTGGAATTCCAGGCGAGCGCCGTCGAGTAACCAACGCCGCCAGTCTGAAATTCACCGTAACCGAGGTAGGTGGCGCTAAAGTTGGCAGAGGCCGAACTCGCAGCGATTGCGGTCGAGATCGCCACGGTGGCAAGGGTATAAGAGCTGCGCATATGTTTGTCTCCGGAGGGTGACGAACCCTCGAACCGAAACTGGACGACTTACTCACCCGCACCTCATGGGAGCGGGATCGTGTCCAGTGAATAGACAAAAGTGCTTTAGGCTTTGCGCGCAGGAACTGCAATTGGTCGAAAGTTTTAACTCCATTTATTTAATGGGTTTACAACAGATTTTTTGGCGCGAGTTATCGCTCGTATGTGCCATGCCAAAAACAAGAATGCCGCGCCAACCGATTTCGCTCGGGTGGCGCGGCAAACAAGATTTGGTACGCAGGTCGAAGACCAGCGATACAACATTCAGGCGCGCAGGCGCCGTCTATGGGGTCGAAGCCATCCAACCGCCGCGTTACGCCATCAGCCCGTGATCAGGCCTTGGCGGAACAAGTAAAGAAAAGCATGATCTGCACTCTCAACCGAGGGACCAGCGGGAGTGCGGGTGACACTTCTGTCGAACGCGATGAACCTACCGCCGCAAACGCGTAAAACAAATCTGCGTTGTCATACGGTGTTCAGACCTGCGGCAAAAATTTTTGTGGGGCGCCGCGGGCAAGCAGCGATCTAAATTATCGCTCTTGCTGGACTTAAGCGAACTCGCCGCGCAGAATTTTGAGGCCGTCCACCAGCTGCTTGATGTGATTTGCCTCGTGAGCTGCAGAGATCTGTACCCGCAGCCGCGCGTGACCTTCGGCAACCACGGGGAACCCAAAGCCGATAGCAAACACGCCTAGTTCGAGCAGCCGCTTGGACATCGCGATCGCCTTGGCAGTGTCGTGCACGATAATCGGGCAAATCGCCGTCGGGCTTTCAAGCACCTCGAAGCCGGACTCGCGGATGCCCGCGCGGGCGGCGTCGACATTGGCGCGCAACTTGGCCACCCGCTGAGGCTCGCGCATGAGCACCTCGATGGCCTTCTCGGCGCTGCAGGCGATGGTGCAAGGAAGCGCGTTGGAGAACAGGGTCGGGCGTCCGCGTTGCAGCAGAAGATCGATCGCACGCCGCGAGCCGGCGATGTAGCCGCCCGCGCCACCGCCGAGCGCCTTCCCCAGCGTGCCGGTGATGTAGTCGATCTGCGTACCCGCGAGCCCCTGATGCTCATGAGTGCCGCGACCAGTCCGACCCATCACGCCAGTACCGTGCGAATCATCGACGACGAGATAAGCGCCGAAGCTGTCGCAGAGCTTGCGCATCGCAGGAAGGTCGGCAATGTCGCCCTCCATCGAGAAGACGCCGTCGGTAACGACCCAGATGGTTCCCGTCATCTCGGGATTGGCGCGCGCCTCAACCAACTTAGTGCGCAGCGAATCGATGTTGTTGTGGCGATAAACCGTCTTAAGCAAGCCCTTCTTAATCACCGCGGCAAGTCGAATGCCATCGATGATCGAAGCATGGTTGAGCTCATCAGAAATGATGATGTCGCCCGGTTCGCAGAGGGTGGGAAAGATCGCCTCGTTGGCGTTCCAGCAGCTGGTGAAGGTGTACGACGCCTCGACGCCGTAGAACTCGGCGATGCGCGCCTCGAGGGTCTGGTGGCACTCGAAGGTTCCGCAGATAAAGCGGACGCTCGCTGTGCCCGCGCCGTAGCGACGAAGCCCGGCGATGCCGGCTTCGACGACCTCAGGATGATTGGCGAGGCCGAGATAGTTGTTCGAGCAGAAGCAGGCGACCTCGCCGTAGCCCTTGATCCGAACGGTTGCGTCCATCGGCCCCTCGATGGTCTGCAAGTGCTTCAACTGACCGTTCTGGCGCAGCGTGTCGAGAATCTGCTGGGTGCGCGAGGGAAAGGTCGGTGCTGCAAGCGTCGTGGGCATCTGGGTGGTCATGCGGAGATACTACCGAAGGACGCGACCTCCATAAACACGGCTACTGCGCGAAACTTATGCGCTCAACCTCGCGCTCGAGGTTGGTCGCCTCGAAAAACGGCGCCGCGCGCAGACCGCCGATCGCAGCGAGCCCGTTCACGGGCATCACCACGATGCGCGCGTTGTACGCGGTGGCGATCGCGTTGTAATAGCTGCGCGCGAGAGCGATGCGCGACTCGGTCTGCGACAACTCAACCTGAAGCGCGAGAAAGTTTGACTGCGCCTTGAGCGCGGGATAACTCTCAGCCAGCGCAAAGATCAGCGGCGCAACGCCAACGACTCGCGCCTGCGACCCCCGCGCCATCTCGGGCGACACTCCAGACTGGCTACGCAGAAACGCGATCACGCGCTGGGTTTCCGCCTCGTGGCCGCGGATGCCCTTGACCACTTCGACCAGATTTGGAAGCAAATCATGGCGGCGGCGCAGCTGAACATCAATGTTCGACCACGCGCGGCGCACGCGCTCGCGCAGAACCAGCAACGTGTTCAAGGTCATCCACGACCACACCAGCGCCAGGCCGATGAAGTACGCCGCCACGCTCATCGCGTAGCCAAACACCGTCTGCGTCTGCGTGAGGTTCACGCCACTTGCGTAGAGCGTGAAGCCAGCCACCGAGATCAAGAGGCCGAAGATGCTCCACACCCACGCAGCCACGCGGTAGCCGCCGCCGATCGATGCTTCGTCGCGCACCGAGACGATGAACAGCCGCGCATCGGGGTCGAAGGCGATCTCCGCCGCCACGGTGTCCGCGCGCTCGCGGGCGCGGCCAACCACAAAGACCTCTTGATGCAGCCCGATGGCGGTCTCGCTGAAAGTGCGCACATGGGTCGAGTCGACCACCGCGTTTGCAGGGCCTTTGACGTAATAAAGCGGATGGTCGGCGCCGCAAGATGTCGAAAGCGTCGTGGAAGGCTCGAGGCGCGCGCCGTCGGGACGAACGAGCACGAAGCCCGTGTCGTCCTTCACGAAGAACGGCGTCATCTCGCCGCCGCTGGCGATGGTGGTGGTGCCGGCCTCGGTGCGGGTGCGGGTGCGGCTGTTGCCCTTCTCGTCGCGATAGGTCTCAACGACGATGCGGCTCCAGTGCTCCGCGACCGACCATGTGTAGTACACGCACGCGCTCTCGGTCAGAAAGCTCCTCAGCGGCTTCTGCAACTCGGCGGTGCCCTTCACCTCAACATCGCCGATGAACACGCCTTGGGCCTTGGATGTTGGCGTGTCAAGAAGCGAGCGACGCACGCGGGCGGCACGCATCGAGGCGTAACTGCACGCGATGCCGATACAACCGCTTATGACCGAAATCAACGCCGCCGACAGAGCAGGCGCGTTGGGCATGTCAGCCCCACCGCCGTGCATCAGCAGCCATAGCGCGCCTTGATCTTCGGAATGATGTACTCAGCGAACGCGCGGTCGAAGTCGTGCTTCGGCTTCCAACCCCAGTCGCGGCGAGCGGCGGAGTCGTCGCAATTCTCCGGCCAACTGTCGATGATGCGCTGGCGCTCGAGCGTGGGCGCGTAGGTGATCTCGGCCTTGGGGAAGAACTCGCGCACCTTGGCGGCGATTTCCTCGGCGCTCGGCGCAAACGCGCTGGCGTTGTAAACGATGCGGGAAAGCTGCGCGCGCGCAACCTCGGAGAGTTCGATGAGCGAGCGCACCGCGTCGGGCATGGTCATGAATGGAATGCGCGCATCGGGGCGCACGAAGCAGGCGTAGGGCTTGCCTTGCGCGGCGGCGTGCAGCATTTCTGGTCCGTAGTCGCTGGTTCCGCCGGTGGGAACGGTGTCGGCAGAGATGATCCCGGGAAAGCGGATCGAGCGGAAGTCGACCGCGCAGTCGAGGCGATCGGCCGCGAGCAATCGGTAGTGACGCGCGTAGTAGCGGCCCATCTCCTCGACGGCATGCTTGTTGACTCCGTACATCGTGATCGGTTCGAGGCACTCATCCTCGGTCACGCTTCCCGCCGCGCGCTTGAGCGCAAGGGTCGGTACGCCATACACGGCGATCGTCGAAGGGAACATGAACTTCACCGAGCTGCCACGACGGGCGGCGCAGTCAGCGGCGAGCTTGAGAAGGTTCGCGCTGCCCATCACATTGACCTTGAGCGCGAGCTCGGGATTCTTCTCTCCGCGCGTTGACAGCAGCGCCGCGAGATGCCAGATTTCCGAAATGTCGTGCTTGACGCCGAGATCATCGATCGCGGCGCTATCGGCAACATCGCACGCGTAGGCGTCGGTCGCATGCACCGCGCGCTCCTTCGGTAGTTCGCGCACATCCATTGCGATGATTTCGCGACGACCGCCAAATCGGGCCGCGAGGGCTGCAAGCAACGCGTGACCCATCTCGCCACCAGCTCCGGTCACGAGAATGGCGCCGGTCTCGGAGGAGGTGGACGGACTCGACTTCGGCTCTGTCATCGTTGCGTGGCTCATAGTGCGTGCGTTCGTTCGGCTTCAAAGTTCGAAATCAGGGATGCAATTCAGGAACGCAGAGTATAGGTTGCGCGCATGGCTTCACACAGCATTCCCCTTCCTCCGCGAGCCGAATCGGCGGAGGATGTCGTTCGACTCCTTGACCTCAAACCACACATCGAAGGCGGCTTCTACCGAGAAACTTGGCGCGACCCCACTGCGGACGCAAGTCGAGGCCGGGGCACGGCGGTCTACTTTCTGTTGCCTGGAAATGTCGTGAATCGCTGGCATCGCATCGACGCGACCGAGCACTGGCATTTCTACGCCGGATCGCCGCTCGAACTGTCGATCGCACCGCCCGATCGCCCACTGGGAAAGTTCATCCTCGGAGGGTCGATCTTCGACGGTGAGCGTCCGCAAATCGAAGTTCCGCCCAATTCGTGGCAGCGCGCCCGATCGCTCGGACCGTGGACGCTGATCGGATGCACGGTTTGCCCCGCGTTCGAATTCTCTCGCTTTGAATTGGCGGAGCACGGCTTCGACCCCGCCATCAACGCGCGCGAGTGCTGAAACGCCGATCAGGCAACGCAGCCGAGGCGCTCAAGCAACTTCTTGGTCGCGACGATTCCCTCGGCCTCGCCGAGGCGCTTGCCTTCGTACTCGATGCCGATGGCGCCGGTGTACTTCGCCGCGCGAACCTGCTCCATGATCTTCGGATAGTCGAGAACGGTCTCGTCGCCCGCGGCGTTGAAGTCGTAACTCTTCGCCGACATGCCCTTGGCGTATGGCGTGACCAGTCCGACATTACGCACGGGATCGTGCAGCACGCCCGACCCATCGCGCCAGTTGCCGAAGTCAGGGAGCGTTCCGCACATCGGATCGTTCACCGCCTTCATCACGCCAACCACCCACGCGCCGTCGGATGAAAGCCCGCCGTGATTCTCAACGATCACGCCGAGCCCGTACGGTTTGGCGCGCGCGAGCAATTTGGTAAGGCCATCGGCGCAACGCTTGGTCTGCTCCTCGGCAGTGCCCTCGCCGATGGCGTTCACTCGAATCGAATGGCAACCGAGCGTCTTGGCAAGCGCAAGCCACTTCTCATGATTGGCGGCGAACTCCTCGCGCGACTTCTCCTCAGCTGCGCCGCAAATACCTTCACCGTCGCACATGATCAGAACGCTACTCACGCCGAGGTCGTCGCAACGCTTCTTCAGCTCCGCGCCGAGAGTCTTCTCGCCGATGCGCGCCCGATAGAACGCGTTCACATACTCCACTCGGGAGATGCCGAACTCGGACTTGGCGAACTTGGGAAAGTCCATCGCATCGGCGACGGTGGTCGGCATTTCTGACGCTTTGCAAAGGCCAAAGCGCCGATGGAGCGACCATTGGGCAAGCGAGATTGGATTCATGGTTGGCGAAGGTTTGGCTTGCTGCGCCCCGGCCGACGCGAGCGCCGCGAGTGAATTGGGCGCGAGCGAGGCGATCGAGGCAAGGCCGAGGAGTTGAAGTGCGTCGCGGCGATTCATGGAGATGAAGCGCACGCTACCGCAAACCCTTTGCTTGCGACGACATTCTGTAGGGAAACCTACACTGCGGCGATGCTCTGCTCCGCCCTCTTCACCATACTCGCGCTGACCAACGCACCATGCCCGACCGCTGAAGAGTCGCGGCTGGAGATCGCGAGCACCAACGCCGCACTGCCTGAGCTTGCCGCGCCGGTTTCGATCGACTTCGATGCCGTGGACATCCCGACCATCCACGCGGGGTCGCTCGAAGACGCGGTGCGCGCCGAAGGTTGGACGCACGCGCGCGAGCGGTTTCTGCAAATGGATCTTGCGCGCCGTCAGAGCGCGGGCGAGTTGGCGCGCATCTTTCCGCAAGCCATCGCCAGCGATCGCGCAACGCGGCCGCTGGGCCTACGCGCGATTGCGCAGCGTGCGCTCGGCGAACTCGAGCCCGGACATCGCGCGCTGCTCGAGCGCTACGCCGAGGGAGTCAATGCGCAACTGGCAAGCGGCGCGCCGCTCGAGTACCGCATGTTGCGCCAGACGCCGGAGCCGTGGAAGCCTGAGGACTCGCTGCTGGTGCAGTTGGGAATGGCGAGTTACCTCGATAGTTCCGCCGATACCGACCGCGCCCGCGCGGCGCTGTACGCCCGCGTGCCCGCGCAAGCCGCGGCGTTTCTGAGCAGCAGCGCGGGGCCGCTGTCGATGTCGATCGACGGCTCGCCGCTGCCCGCTCCGTTTGCGATTCCCAGCGCCGCAATCCTCGACATCCACACCCGCGCCGCCGTGTCCACCCCCGCGGTTTCCAATCCCACGGTTTCCAATCCCACGGTTTCCACCCCCGCCATCGTTCGCCCGCCCAACGAAACCACGCCTGGCTCCAACGCCTTCGCCGTCGCGGGAACCCGCACCAAAGACGGCCGCGCCATCGTCGGCAACGACATGCACCTCGCCCTCAGCGCCCCAGGCATCTGGTACCGCATCGCACTTGAGTGGCCGGGCGGAACGCTCGTCGGCCTTTCGCTGCCCGGCGTGCCGCTCATTGCCCAGGGAAGCAACGGCCATATTGCTTGGGCCTTCACCAACCTCACCGCCGACCTCTCTGATTTGGTGCTCCTCGAGCGCGACCCCGCTGATCCCAACCGCTACCTCGTACCTGGCGGCAGCGAGCCGTTCATTGTTGAGGAAGTCCGCATCGGCGCTCCGCCGGGCGACGAGGCGCTCACCATTCGCTCCACCCGCTACGGGCCGATCGTTGACGAGCAGGCCAACGGCAATCCGATCGCGCTGCATTGGGTGTTCTTTGAGCCTCACGCGCTCGATGTCGGGCTCTTCGACATCGCCGCCGCGCAGACCCTCGACGACGCGCTGAAAGCGGCGCGCGGCTGGCACGGGCCGCCGCAGAACACGCTGGTGGCTTCGAAAGATGGTCGGATCGGTTGGACCATCGCGGGGTCGCTTCCTGCGCGCGATGCCGCAACGCCGACGCCGGTGTCTTGGCGTGACGCGCCCGCGTGGCACGGCGTCCTCGCCAGCGAGAAGAAACCGATTTTGGTCGACCCCGCATCAGGAGTGCTCACGAGCGCCAATCAATTGTCGATCGTGCCTGAAGGCGCGCTGGCAAGCGTGCTCGGCTCCAACGAAGCCCCGGGCGATCGCGCCTCGCGCCTGCGCACGCTGATCACGGCGCGCAGTGATTGGACCGAGCTCGAACTGCACAAGGTGCAACTTGATGTCTACTCGGCACGACTGGTGCGCTGGCGGGACGCGCTGCTGGCGGCGTTACCGACGACGCCCGCGCTTGCGCCAAGTCTCGCGCAAGATCCTCCGCAAGACTCTCCACACGCCAACGACGCCGCGCATGCCGCTCGTGCGCTGCTGGTCAGTTGGAACGGGCAGGTCGACACCGATGCCGCCGCGCCGGAAATCATCGATGCCTGCCGCCGTGAAGTGCGCGCCGCGATGGGTGGCGCCATTGGTTCAGGCGCCGCCGACGGCATCGACGACGAGGCGCTGTTGCGCATGCTCGAGTCGCGCGCGCCGCATCTTCTGCCCGCGCCGACGGGCGGCTGGAGCGCGTTCATCGCTCGAGTCCTCGCGAGCGCCGCTACGGCAACTCGTCTGCCCCATGTGGACACGAAGGCGGCCGCAAAGTCGGCCGCAAAGGTGGTCGCAAAAAATGGCGCGAGCCCGGCTTCATCCGCCGATGCGCCGCTCGTCCCCATTCAGTTTCGCACCCGTGGCGCGTCGAACATCTGCGCGATTCGCCATCCGGCCGCCGACGCCTTCGGCCCCGCCGCCAAGTTGGCCGAGATGCCGCGCGCGCAACTGCCTGGTCATCCGACCTGCGTGCGCGTGCAGACGCCGACCTTCGGCGCCAGCGAGCGCTCGAACATTTCACCCGCGCATCTGAGCGATGGCGTGTTGGTCACGCCCTGCGGACAAGCGGGCATGCCCACTTCGCCGCACTTCCGCGATCTTCATCCGTTCTGGCAACGGGGCGAGCCGTATCCGCTGCTTCCAGGCGCGACCAAGCGTCGGGTGGAACTCACCAGTGCACTAGCGCCGCCAAAGGTAGAACCCGAGAGCCGCTGAAGTCAGCCGGTCCAAGCGCTGAGCAGGATGGCGAGGTCGCCCCCGCCCACTAAACCGTCGCGATTGATGTCGGCCGAACCACCGGCCGTTCCCCACGCCGCCAGCAGAATGCTGAGATCGGACCCGTTGACCGAGCCGCTGCTGTCGATGTCTGCTGCGGAGCGCGCGCCGCCGTGGAACAGGCGCGAGGCAGGAATGACTTCCTTCGCAACGCCCGGCCCCTGCCACGAAGCGATCACGCCCGCGCCGCCAGTGCGCTCAAAAAACTCGATGCGCAAAGCGTGGCGACCCGCGGCCAACGCAATCGTGCCCGAAACCTCGGTCATACCGTGCAGGCCGTCGTTGTTGGCAACAATCGTCGAGCCGATCTTGATGCGCGATCCATCATCGGAGCTGATGAAGAGCGTCCACACTCCGCTCGCGGGCACATCGAGCCAACCGCTGTAAACCGCGCCAACATCATCGGCGCGCCCGCTGCTGGCAAACACGCCGTTGGTTGAAACGAAGTTGACTTGCGCCACCGTCGTCGATTGGATCGGCGTGAGCACGCTGAAATCGGGAAGCACGCTGGGAGTGGTGAGCGCGTAGTAGGCGGCCGCGATTTGCGCCGTTGAACCGACGGGATTGTCGGGAAGGCGCAGCGATGTGATGGTGGGAATCACACTGGCGATTGCGGTGGAAGCGCTGCTGTCGCGCAGGCGATAGACAAAGGTGTCGGTCCCAGTGAATCCCGCGGTCGGCATGCGATAAAGCACTTGGTCGCGTCCACCCGGCCCAGTACCAGCGCTCACTGAAAGTTCGCCACCGTTGTTGGTGGGATTGGTGGGAAACTCGATGGTGACCGCTTCGCAGTTGAACTCGATTTCGTTGGCGAGCACATCGATCAACTGCGCCACGGTGGCCACGGCATCGACGCGATCGGAGAACGCAATGGGCGGCCGCGCTGGACCGGTGTACTGGCAACCGACGCTGGAAAGATGCTGCTCGATGGTGGCGATGTTGCCCGGATGAAAGCGCAGTTGGATGTTCTGCACGCCGCCCGAACAAATGTGGCAGTACGACATGATCGTGCCCGCGCCCGCCGCCGTGCAATCCTGCGGCGAACTTCCGCAACCATCCAGTGGCGGCGCGTAGTTGTGGGTGTGGGGCGCGCCGAAGTTGTGGCCGATTTCATGGGCAACCACATAGATGTCCCAGTTCTGTCCGTTGTTGTCGGCGAGCGGCGTGGGGAAGAACCCGCCGAGATTTGCCGAGACGCCATACGGCGTTCCGTTGCAAAGTCCGGGCAGATACGCGACTCCGCCACCCAAACCACGGCCAGAGATGAAGTGGGCAAGGTCGCGCGCAACCGATGTCATGTTGACCGACCAGTAGCTCACGAACTCATCGAGTTCGGTTGAAGTGCTGGTGGCGTTCCACGGATCGCTCGGCGTTTGCCAGAGTCGCGCGTAGACGCTGGCGATGCGCACATTCACATCGCGGCTGTAGATCGCGGTGAGCGCCGATGAGAGCGTGGCGATGTAGCCGGTGGCCGCCGAGGTGTTGGCGCCGAAGAGTTGTAGGAATTCGTAGTCGGTCTCGAACGCGACCCGCACTTGTCGACAAGGCTGCGTGCCAGCAATTCCACCATCGCCCGGCGCGCTCGGCGGCTGCGCGAGATCGGCGGTGGCGCAAGTCCACGCCGGAGTCTCGATGATTCCTGGAGGCAACGATGTGAGATCGAACGACACCGTCGCCAGCCCCGCGCCAGTTGGACCGCTGGAAATGATGTAGGTGTTCGTCGCCGTCTCGACATAGCCAAAGGTTCCCGCGTCGCTCACGGCGAGAAACGCGTGCGTTCCTGGTTCATCAACGATCGAGCCCGCGAGGAACGCACCGCGCAACTCAACCGGCGAAGTCTTCAGCGTTCCATCGGCTTGGGCGCGCACCACTTCGATGCGCGCATCGGCGGTGAACGAATCCGAGGGATGAAGCTTGAGCATGGCGACGCGCGTGTTGGCCAGCGGCATGGCGAGCAGGCCGCCGCCTTCGCGAGCGAAACGCTCGACGCGCGCACGATCCACCGAAATCACCGCGGTATGCGCACGCGCCACCGCAGGAAGACGCATCGGCGCATCGGGTCGGCGCATGATCGGATCAGTGCGAACGGCTGGAGGAGCAACTGCAAGCAGCGCGGCGATGATGATGGTGGGCAATGGCATGCGAACTATTGGCCAGAGAGCGCGGCGAAGCGAAGACGCCGCTCGGGCAAAAAAACTCAGACTCTCGCATGGTCTACGCCCGCATTGGTCAAAGTCAACCATGCAACACCAACTCGCGGAGAATTGCCGCGAACGACTCGGATTTATGGCTGAAATCGCAGCGCCGTCACTCGGTCCATGCAAAGAGGACCATGGTGAGATCCGCTCCGCCGATCAAGCCGTCGCCGGACAGGTCGTAGGGCGAGTTGAGCTGTCCCCAATTGGAAAGCAGCACCGCCATATCTTGCGCATTGACCACGCCGTCGTTGGTGAGATCAGCGGGCGTGTTCGATCCACCGCGAAAGTACTGCGTGGAAGGAATGGCCTGCTTCACGCCATCGGGCCCCTGCCAGCTTGCGACCAGACCTGCGCTGCCCGTGCGTTCGAAGTAGTCGATGGTGATCGCGTGCATTCCCGCCGCAAGCGCAATCACGCCCGAACGCTCGGAGTAGCCGTGTACGCCGTCGTTGTCCACCACCACGCTGGCGCCGATGGAAATGCGCGAGCCTTCGTCGCTGGCGGCGTAGAGCCGCCAATTGCCACTGGTGGGAACGGAGAGCCATCCTGAAAATCGCGCGCCAACGAGATCGCTGCGGTCGCTGGTGGCGAAGTTGCCGAAGGTGAGTGCGAAGTTGACCGCGCCCACAGTGCCAATGGCAAAGGGCGTGCGCAGGCTGAAGTCGGGAATCACGACTTCGTTGAGGATCGCGTAATAAGCAGCGTCGATCTGGCTGCTGGTTCCAACGGGATTTTCGGGCGTGCGCAGCGACGCGACCGCGATTGCCACGGTGGCAGTCGCCGTCAATCCGCTCGCATCGCGCACGGTGTACGTAAATGAATCCGCGCCAACGAATCCCGCGAGCGGCATGCTGTAGATCAGTTCATCGCGTCCGTTGCTGCCCGTGGCAACGCTGCGCGAGATGGTCGCGCCGTGCAGGCTGGTGGCGCTGAACGACGAGATGGTCACGGATTCGCAGTTGAACTCCTCGTCGTTGGCAAGAACATCGATGCGCGCGGGAAGCCCGAGAAACGCATCGCAAGCGTCGGCGGCGGCGACGGGCGGACGAGTGGCGCCGGTGAAGTCGCAGCCGAGGCCGTTCAGGTAATTCAGCGCCAACGCGATGCTCGCGGGATGAAACTCGAGCCGAATGTTGGTGAGTCCGCCCGCACATTGATGGCAGTAAGACATCAGCGTGCCTTGATCGAGATCGGCCGCGGCGCAATCGGGCGGAGCGTTGCCGCAACCGTCCACGGGCGGCGTCATCGAGTGGGTGTGCGGCATGCTGAAGTTGTGGCCGAGCTCATGAGCAACCACAAAGATGTCCCAGTTCTGCGAGGAGTTGTTGGCAAGCGGCGTTGGGAAGAACCCCGCGAGATTCGCCGAAACTCCGTAGCCGAAGTTCGAGCAAAGTCCGGGCGCGTAGGCGATACCGCCGCCGAGGCTTCGCCCCGAAAGCATGTGCGCGGTGTCACGAATGATCGCGCCTTGGGTCGCCCAGACGCTGCGAAACTGCACGAGCTGTGCGGGTGTGCTCGTCGATGTCCACACATCGTCGACCTCAGGCCAAAGCCGGAGATAAGAGGCACTGACGCGAACGCCGAGGTCTCGGCTGTAAATCGTGTTCAACGCCGAAGTCAGCGTGGCGACATAGTTGGTGGCGGCGGGAATGTCGCTGCCGAAAAGCTGGAAGAATTCGAAGTCGGTGTCGAAGGCAACCCGCACCTGGCGACAAGGCACGCCGGCAACGCCGCCCTCGGCGAACGCGTTGCCGCCCTTGGGAACATCGCCGTCGACGGTGGAGCAGATCCACGCGGGTGTTTCGATGAAGCCCGCGGGCAGCGCCGTGAAATCAAACGACACCGTGGGCAGCCTGCGCGACTTTGGCCCGCTGGAAATGATGTAGGTGTGGCCGTTCCATTGGACGAAGCCGAAGGTGCCCGCGTCGGTCACGGCGAGAAACGCCTGCGAGTCGGCCACGCCTGCGACCGAGCCGCGAAGAAACGCGCCGGTGGCCCGCAGCGGTCGCCGCTCGAATGGCACGGGGCCGCGACGGGCGATTTCTAGAACAGCGCCGTCGTCGAAGGGATCGATGGGAACGAGTGAAAGCGTGGCGTCGAGCGAACGGCCCAGCGGAAAGTCCGCGAGCAGGCCGCCGCCCGCGTTGGCGAACTTCTCCAAACCAGCGCGATCAACCTCGATGATCGATGTCCACGGACGAACCGCCCGCGGGATGGACTTCACTTCGGCGCTTCGGCGCACCAGGCTCGCCGACAGCATCGGCTTGCCAACGACGGGCTGCGTCCCCACGACGCTCGATGTCGCTGGGGCGGGCGCCAGCAAGGAAACCAACAGGGCGGAAATCGCTGCGGAGAAATGGAGCATGGCGGCACCAGAGATGACGATGTCGCGGGAAACATGAACCCACGACAGACTTGAGACAGTGAACGGCTTGACGGCGGCTTTGTTCGAAAACGGGCAGGAAACCCGCCTCCAATTCGCACTCTTCTCTTCGGCAGTCAACCCGCGAGTCCGCCAAATCTCTCCGCAGCTTTCGGGTCTTTGCCGCGATAACCAACTGTCCGCCGCGGAAATCTGCCCTCAAGTTCCATCTGCAGCAACTCGACGGGTTGTGAGACGCAACTCCTTGCCCATCGGTGTTTCCGCGTCGAGATCGCCGACGACTACCGTGGTTTGGTGTATGATTTCCGCCCCTGCCACCCTAGCTCAGCGGTAGAGCAACGCTTTCGTAAAGCGTAGGTCGTGAGTTCAAATCTCATGGGTGGCTTTCGCCGGTTTCGCTGCTCGCAGCCAAGCCAAACGCGAGGCAAAACAAAAACGAAACCGCCCCGCGCAGCCGCGGGGCGGATTGTTTCGTTGCATCACACCAAAGCCCGTATCCCCACCAAAGCCCATATCTCCACCAAAGGGCGCCGCAGCGCCGACCGCTCAAACACGGCGCATCCCCACCAGAGCCCATATCTCCACCAAAGCCCGTATCTCCACCAGAGTAAGGCGCCGCAGCGCCGACCGCTCAAACAGGGCAGTTACGGCCCCGTAATCAGCTGAACCGCTTGCGCCGTGCCGGCGTCGAGTGCGCCGTAGAGGCGGCCCGCTGAGTCGGCGTTTGCGCCTTCGCTGGTGGCGATGAGTTGGCGCAGCGCAGTCAGTTGACGGTCGTCGGCCTTGGCGCCAGTTGAACGGGCAGCGTGGGCCGCGAAGTCGCAAAGGGCGACTTGCTCCGTGCCATCGGCGGCCAGCGCGGCGTCGATGAGCGCGCGCTGGGCCTGGTCGGATCCAGAGTGCGCGAGCACATCGGCAACCAGCAGGCGCAGGTCGCCCTGCTTGGTTGCCAGCGCGCGCAGCAGAGCGGGTTCGGCATCGGCGATGGCGAGGACCTTGCTCTGACCAACGGAGATTTCGCGCAACGCATACGCAGCCGCGGCGGCGTACGAAGCGGCTTCGGTGTCATCCATCGCGCTTCCGCTCATCATGGTCATCGCGAGAGTCGCGGCGTTGCGGAAGGTCTCGCTGGGCGAGCCTTCGGTCCAAACGACGACTCCGCGGTCGCCTTCGAAGGCGCGACGGACGGCGGTTTCTTCGAGCGCGCCTGCGATGGCGATGATCGGGCTGGCGGCAGTCAGGCCACTGGCGTGCACGCGGGCAACCGATGCCTTGAGGTCCTCGAGCGAACCGCGAACAATCATGATGTCCACGCCTTCAGCCTTGACCACATCGTTCTCGAGATCCTCGAAACGACCGCCCGAGGCGACGGGCATGAAGCCGGCCGCGGTGAGTTGATCGGAAATCGCGCGACGGTCGTCGTTGGTTCCGCCCAACACCGCTGCACGGGTGGTGCCGTTGTCGGTGATGGCGTTGGCCAAGATGGGAACGATGCGGAAGTCGCCGGCGAAGCTCTGCTTGGGGCTGCTGGCCGCAAGCGCAAGAGCGGCGTCGATGCGCACGCGGCGATCGCTGTAGGCAAGCGCCTCGAGAATCGGGGTGCGTCCGCCCGTTGCAACCAGCGCGTTGCCGCCGGCCGTCTGCGCGAGCACGCTGATGGCGTCACGGACGAGGGCGGTGTCCTTGGCATCCATGGCCATGGAGAGAACTTCGGAGCAGATCGACGGGCCGCTCGCGGTCGCGAAGAACTGCGGGCTATAGCGGCCGGGCTGCGCGTCGCTGGCGAGAGTGTTCTCGCGACGCAGGTCGGCGGCAACATAGATCGCCAGTGCGCCGGTGTTGGTTGCGTCGGCGCCGAGCGCGCGACGGGCAAGCGCCATTGCCATGACATCGCAGTAGACGCCAGTGGCGACCTGCGCGCCAACGAGATGTCCGAAGCCCGACGCGTCGTCGTGGCTCCAGATGTTGTTGACCGCATCGCTGGCGTACGGCAGCAGCGAGCTCTCGCGATCGAAATACTTGCGGGCCAGCGCGGTGTACTGCGCGGTGACATCGCGGGTCTTGCCGCCGAGCTGCATGTACGCAGCCTCGCAAGCAGCCTTGACCTCGACGGTGGTCGACGGTCGCGCAGCGAGATCGACGATGAACGGCAGCGCGGTCGGCCAACCGATCTCAGCCAGAACGCCAACGATCTTGCGCTGCGACATTGGGTCGAGCGAGTTCAACGCCAGTCCGAGCGGAGCAACGGCCAAACGCTTGATGGCGATGAGATTCTTGGTCACGGCGAGTTCAACCGCCGGATCCTTCGCATCGACGAGGAACTTGAGCAGTTGGGGAACAGCGTGCTCTCCGGCGGCGGCAAGGCGCTCTTCGCCGAGATGCTGCTCGCGCTGAGACTTCGAAAGCATGGCGATCGCCTGCGCGATGCGCTGGGGATCACGAGCGAGATCGCGACGACCCGACTCGACACGATTCTCGATGCGAGTGGCGAGATCGGAAACTCCACCCATGGCGCGGCTGCGGGAAATGGCGCGCGAAAGGCGCTCGGCCGAATCGCCGCCGTCAACGGCCTCGGCAAGATCAGCGTCGGAGATCGATGCGCCAAGCACCGCCTCGCCAGCGGCCTGCGCGAGATCAGCCTTGCCGATCAGCACATAGTGGATGAAATCCTGAACGCTCTTGGCGACTCCCGACAGGTCCTTCGCCTGCGCTTCGGGCGTGCCACCGTCCTGAGCACCTACGCGCGCGCTCGAAGCCGCAAGCAGCGTTGGTGCGGCCGCGAGAACAGCGGTGGCGACAAGCATCGCAGAGAGCGGAAGGCGGACGCGGGAAACGAGAGACGCATTCAGGGACATCGGGGGCTCCAATGATGACGACCGGCTAGACACAACAGTCTGACAACAGCCTGACAACAGCCTTGACAACAGTCAGGCAACAGACGAACCGAACAGCGAAGGCTGACGGCGCATCACACTCGCACCGCTCCTCATGAGTTCTCCTCATGAGTTCACCTCGTGAGTCCTCCTCGTGAGTCGCGGCGCGCGAGCCGCGCAATGTATCGGCTCCATGCGGAAGCCGTCAACCGCCGAAGTCCGTATACTCGCCGCTGCTTAGGCGCTCGAAGAGTATCTTCGGCGCTGCCCCGCGATGTGCTGCGAGGCAGTGAGGGAAGGCGGTGAAATTCCGCCGTGGTCGCGCCGCCGTGACAGGTGGGATACAAAGTTGACGCGCCGCACGCGCACCCTCAAGTGAGTTTCGCCAGAGTTCCGCGAGAAGTCCGCGAGAACTTCACGAAAGCCGTGCCCGCCGAAGCCCCGCATCCCGCGAGAGATGGCCCGTTTCGACGGGCAGCCACTGGTCGCCATGTGCGGCTGGGAAGGCGTCGATCGATCCGTTTGGACCCTCGGGACCAGCGGAGCCTGAAGTCGGAAAACCTGCCTAAGCACCATCGGCATCCGTCGGATGCCGCTGCGCGCTCCCGGTTTGGAGCGCATTCAGCCACCGGGCGCGAGCTCCCGGAGGAGTGCAGGTTCTATGCGCACGATTCGTCGCGCGATTTCGCGTCAGTCCCGCTTCTGTCCGTCCCGCTTGTGTCCGTCCCGCTTGCGTCCTAGTCGTTTCTTCTTGGTCGCGGCATCCGCGGGCCATTTGGCAGCGTGCTTGGCAATGAGCTCATCGGCCTCCGCTGATAGCCCCTTTGCCTCGGCGGTGATTTCGTATGTCGCAGGAACTGGCGCGGCCACTGGCTTCACCAATGCCGCGTCGACCCTCGGCTCGCCCGAACGCTTCAGCGGCGAGGGCTTGATTCCCGGAGCAGTCACGCCGTTTCAGCCCGCCTTTCGGCCCGACGAGATTGTGTCGCTCGGCGTCGGCGGATCGCTGGTGGTGACCTTCGATCACGATGTCACCGACGATCCGCGCAACCCCTTCGGCATCGACCTCATCGTCTTCGGCAACGCGTTCTTCACCGATAGTTCGTTCGGCGTCGGCGTGGTCGCGGGACTGGCGACCGAAGGCGGCACCATTGCGGTGAGCGCCGACGCGGTGGCGTGGACCACGGTGCGCGGACTCGCCGCCGACGGACTCTTTCCCACACTCGGCTACCAAGATGTCGGGCCCTACTCCACCACCGCTGGCCAGGTGCCCACGGACTTTCTCCGTCCGATGAATCCGACGATCTCCTTCAGCAGTCTGGTGGGATTGGGCTACGAAGCTTTGCTCGACAAGTACGACGGCTCGGGCGGCGGCGTCGGTATTGACATCGGCGCGCTCGGTCTGTCGGCGATCCGCTTCGTGCGCATCTCTGGGCCGACGGTCTCTGGATTTTCGCCGGAGGTCGACGCATTCTCTGATGTCGCGGCGCTTCCTCCCCAAGCCGATCTCGATGGCAACGGAGTGGTTGGCGCGGGCGATTTGGCGATGCTGCTGTCGGCTTGGGGAACCAGCGATCCAGCGGCGGATCTCGATGGAAGCGGAATGGTGGGATCGACCGATCTCGCCTTCATTCTTTCGGCGTGGACCATGGGCGCAACTCCATGACCCGTTCACCTCACGCGCGCGGCTTCACCATCGTCGAGGTTCTGACGGTCATCGGCGTCCTGGCGGTGCTGCTTTCGATCACGCTTCCTGTGATCTCGACCGTGCGCACCTCGGCTCGAGCGGGTCGTTGCCAGTCGAATCTTCGCCAACTCGGTGTTGCGGCAACCAGCTACGCGCTGCAAAACCGCGATCGGTTTCCTGCGGCGATTCTGTATGAAATCTCTGGCGCGGGCCTAGTCACCAAGGCGTGGGACTTCGAGCAGCAGCCCGACGGCAGCGTGCGCGCGGGCGCGTTGTGGGCGTATATCTCCGGGCCTCATCAAGTGCAGCAATGCCCGGAGTTCGAGGGCGCGTCGACTTTCGGTAACGACCCGTACACGGGCTACAACTACAACACCAGTTACATCGGTGCAGAAGGCAGATTTCCTGAGATCGACGGACAAGGCCGTTGGATCGACGGATGGAAGGTGGCGCGACTTGGCCTCGCATCCGGGCAATTGCGCCAAACCAGCACCACCGCCATGTTCGGCGACGGAGGTTGGCGCGGCGGTGCGAACAAGTTCATGCGCGCGCCCGCCAACGCCGTCGAGAACGATCTCTACACGGTCTATGCAGGAACACAGGCGTTTCGCCATCAAGGCTGCACCCACGTCTGCTACCTCGATGGGCATGTGTCTGGTTCCTGCGCATGCCATGAAGGCGCGCATGCGACCGATGAACTTCTGGACGCGACGACGGGATTTCCCCTCAACGGATTTCTCGCCCCGGACGACGCACCGTACGATCCTCGCTCGTGAAAGCTGGAATTCACATCGACCGCTGCACCTGCTTCGACCGCACTTTCGCGGACCTCAAGCACGCCATCGGTGGTGAGCGCGTGTTGCTTGAAGATGTCACCAAGCGATTTGGTTGCGGTGGAGATTGCGGTTTGTGCCGGCCCTATCTCGAGCGCATGCTCGAGACGGGCGAGACGGTGTTTCACCAAGTTCTGCTTGCGCGCCCGCCGAAAAGTCGTGAGTGAGACTGGCGCAAGTTTTTGGGCAAGACGCCTCGATTTAGCTGCGGCCGAATCGTCGATCGAGTTCGCTGCGCGCAATGCGCATTGAAGTTGGGCGACCGTGCGGACACGCGCTCGATCGCTCGATCGATGCACGCATGCGCAAGAGTTCGCGTATCTCGGCGTCGCCAAGCGCATCGCCCGCCTTCACCGCGGCCTTGCACGACATCATGTCGACGATTTCGTGCAGCGCCGCTTCCAACGAAAGTAGCGATCCGTGCTCGACGGCCTTCTCAAGAACATCGCCGACAAACTCTCCCGCGTCGGCGTTGCGTGAATGCAGCAGCGTGGGAACGCCGTCGATGGCGATCGATCGCGGACCAAACGCGCGCGCCACAATGCCCAGGCGATCGAGCAGCGGCGCGATCTCGCCGAGGATCTCGACTTCGCGCGCGCTGCGCTCAAGAATGATGGGCACGAGCAGACGCTGCGATTCAAGCGCGCCGGATTGCAGACGATCCATGAACATCGAGAACATCGCGCGCTCGTGCAGCGCGTGCTGATCGACGATGACCACGCCGTCGGCGTCTTCGGTCACCAGAAAACCATTGAGCAACTGGATGTAGGGAAATTCGGCTTGCAGCGCTGCCGTGTCGTCGTCGCTGTCGATTTTTGCCGCAGATTCCAGCGCGAGCGCGGCGAATGCGGAGAAGTCGGCGCTCGGTCCAACGCGATGTGTCGAAGGCGCGAGTCCGCTGCCGAACAGCGGTGCGCGCGGCGCGGGAATCTCAACTGGATTGGACTTGAACGCATCGGGCACGAAATGCGCAACCAAGTTGGCCGCCCGCAGCGCGCGCTCGATCGACTTGCGCACGGCGGAGTGAATGCCCTGCTGCGAACGGAAGCGCACCTCGGTTTTGGCCGGATGAACATTGACATCGACCTCGCGCGGATCGATCTCCAGAATGAGCGCAACCGTCGGAGTGCGCGCCGAATCGACGAGCCCGCGATAGGCCTCGCGCACCGCATGAAGAACGGAGCGATCCATGATCGGCCGGCCGTTGAGATGAATGCGGATCGCGCGCGCAGTCGGACGCGCGATCGACGGACGCCCAGCAAATCCGCGCACAATGAGGCCACCGAGCTCGGGAAAGTGTTCCTCGAATTCAAGAAGTTCGGGGCCGAGTTCCTTGCCAAGCACATCGAGCGTGCGCTTGGCGGGCTCGTCGGTTGCTGCGAGGTCGAGCAACTTGCGCCCGCTTGAACGCAACTCAAACGCAACATGAGGATGGGCCATCGCGATCGATTCGATCGCATCGCTCACCCGCGAGGTTTCCGCCGAATCGCTCTTGAGAAACTTGCGTCGCGCCGGCACATTGAAAAAGAGCGTGCGCACTTCGATCATCGTGCCCGGACGCGCGGGCGCGGGGCGAGGTCCGCGCAGCGTGGTGCCCTCAACCTCGATCTCAGTGCCAACATCGCTCGCGCGCGTGCAGGAAACCATGCGAAATCGCGACACGCTTGCGATCGACGCCAACGCCTCGCCGCGAAATCCGAAGGTGTGAATGGCGGCCAAATCATCGCTGGTCGAGACCTTGCTCGTCGCGTGCGCCGCCACCGCCAACAACATTTCATCGGCAGCGATTCCCGCGCCGTCGTCGGTTACGCGCACGAGATCCGCGCCACCGCCCTCGACCTCGACAAGAATCCTGCGCGCGCCCGCGTCAAGCGAGTTCTCCACGAGTTCCTTGACCACGCTCGCGGGACGCTCGACCACTTCGCCTGCAGCGATCTGGTTCACCAACTCGGGAGCGAGCACGCGAATGGGCATGTCACCAGCTCCAGCCCGAAACGATCGGGTAGCGTCGGCCGCGACCAAACGCGCGTGGCGAAAGCTTGAGGATGATCGCGGCCTGATCGCGCTTGAACTGCGCGCGATCGAGCATGGTGGCAATGCGCTGCACGACTTCTCGCGGCGCGCCTGATTTCTCCATCGCTTCGTTCACCGAGCCTTCGCCATCAACGAGCACGCGCAACACTGCGTCAAGCACCTCGTACGGCGGCAAGGAGTCCTGATCGGTCTGATCGGGGCGCAATTCGGCGCTCGGCGCTTTATCAATGCTGGCCGCGGGAATCGGCGGCATCGCGAATCCATGATCGGCGTGGCGTGCGTTGAGCATACGCGCCATCGCGTACACCTCGGTCTTGTACAGATCGCCGATCGGAGCAAGGCCGCCGTTCATGTCGCCATACAGAGTGGCGTAACCAGTGGCGTACTCGCTCTTGTTTCCCGTGGTGAGCACCAACGCGCCCGTTGCGTTGGATGCGAGCATGAGGAGCAAACCGCGCGCGCGCGACTGCAGGTTCTCGCCGGCGAGTCCGGTGACGGCGAACTTGTTGGCCACGATCGATTCGATCGAGAGATGCATTGCGTCGATCGGCAGGGTTTCGATGCGGCCGAGGCCGAGGAGGCGCGCGGTTTCGCGTGCGTCGTCGAGCGAACCCTGCGAAGAATATCGCGAGGGCATGAGCAGTCCCGTCACCTTCGCCGGACCAACCGCCGCCGCGGCGATGGCGCCGACAAGCGCAGAATCGATTCCGCCCGAGAGGCCGATGACAACCGACGCGTGTCCGGTTTTGGCGATGTAGTCGCGGGTGCCGAGCACGCAGGCGTGAAAGCGCTCGCTGTCGAGGCTCAAAGGAGCCGGCGCGTGAACGATGGAAGCGCGCGTGTCGACGATGACCATGTCGGCGGTGAAACGCGCGCAACCGCCGAGCACAACGCCTTCGGCCGAAACTACACGCGATCCGCCGTCAAAGACCAGATCATCCTGCCCGCCGACGGCGTTGCAACTGACGATCGGCAAACCGATCTTTCGCGCGCGTGTAACCAGAAGCGCGGCGTGTTGCGCATCTTTCCCGGCGACAAACGGACTTGCGCTCGCAACGGCGATCATGGTGGCGCCGTTGGCCTTGGCGTCGGCGATCGGGTCGCGCGGATAGCAACGCACGGCGCGCGCATCACCGGCCTGCCAGAAATCCTCGCACAGCAACGCCGCAATGCGCTCGCCCGCGTGGTCGATCACCACCGAGTGCGGGCCGGGCGTGAAGTGGCGGTCTTCGTCGAAGACGTCGTAGCTCGGAAGCAGCTGCTTGGTGGCGTAGCCTTCGACTCGACCACCACGCAGCATCGCGAGCGCGTTGGCAAAGGGACGACCGCGCGACTTGATGGGCAGGCCAACGAGAGCAAGCATCGACGCGGGAACCAACTTGGCGAGCCGCGCCACCGCCGCCTCGCACGCCTCCACCACACCATGGCGCTCGACGAGATCGCGCGGCGGATAGCCGAGGACCGACATCTCAGGAAACACCAGGAGTTGCGCACTCGACGCGACCGCGCGGGCGATTGCATCGGCGTGTTGGATTTCGTTGGCGGCGAGATCGCCGACTTTCGAGTTGATCTGGGCCAGTGCGATCTTCAACGGGCGGGTTCCTACGATGCGCGCGCTCAAAGGGACGCGGGTCGCGCAGGATAGCCGCCCGAAAGGCGGATGCCCAAGAGCATGCCGAGGAGCGCAACGAGCGGGCAGAGGCAGAGCGTTGCCGCCGCAATCAGCGCGGAACCGGCCGGCACCATGGCGATGAATCCTGAGTAACTCGTGTAGCCGCCGCAGAATCCGACGATGAGAAACGCGTCGAGCCATTCGCCGCCGCTACCGCCCACGCCATCGCCCACGCCCACGCCATCGCCCACGCCCACGCCATCGCCCACGCCCACTCTAGCGCCTCCCCGCTGCTGCTTGGCCTCGAGCACGCCGCGTAGGAATCCCGCCATCAGTGATCCGGAGAGGTTCACCAGCAGCAACGCCGCGATCGACCAGTGCGGCCGATCGATGGCCATCGGCAGAAGCGTCGCCAACAGCACGCGCGCCGTGGCGCCGCCCGCGCCGCCCGCTGCGACAAACATCGTCCGGCGCAGCACGGTCATGGGTGATCTCCGGCGAGGGCCCGCGCGGCGAGAAACAACGCGAGTGCGAGCGCGAAGGCTCCGGGGACATGCAACGCAATACGCGCCCAGCGCCGCGCACGAATCTCGCCAGCGACCTCGACCGCAAGACTGCTCCAGGTGGAGAGCCCGCCAGCAAAGCCCAGAACCATGAAGTGCGCGATCGGGTCCGCTCCAGCAAAGCCCGCTCCGAGGCCGACGATCACGCACGCCGCCAGATTCACCGCGAGAACGCCGAGGTCAGCGCGGCCCGCGCGAGTGCGCAACACGCTCACAACGCGATCGCGCACCACCGAACCAAGCGCGCCGCCGAGCGCGGCAAGCACGACCATCCTCAGCAGCACGATGTCCATGCCGAGGATGTCGCCGGCGGCGAGAAGCATCCGCCCATTGTGGCGGAGAATCGCGGCGCGTGCAGACGATGGACAAAAACACGGGCCCCGTGCAGGAGCACAAGGTCCCCATGCAAAAAGCACAAGCTACCGTGCAAAAAGCAGAAGGTCCCCGTGCAAAAAGCACAAGGTCCCCATGCAAAAAGCACAACGCCCCATGCCTCCATGGAGCGTTGCGCTTCGGCTCGTGCCCTTGTTCGGACTTAGGCGACGAGCGCGTGTGCGTGTTCGATGGACTCGATCACCTGGCGCACCGTAAACGGCTTGCGGAGGACAGTGTCGTATCCGCGGCCGACGAGCTGGGCGATCTGACCTTCGGTGAGACGATTCGACATGCCGATGATCTTCGTCATCTGAAGCTCATCCGAGCCGCGAACGAACGCGCAGAACGCGCCGCTCTCGGCCTCAGGCATGTGGACATCGAGGAGCATGACATGGGGACGGAACTTCTCGCACTCGGCGCCGGCGGCGAACGCGCCCGACGCAACATGCACGTCGTAACGGGTCTGCTCGGCGAGCACCTTGCGGAGCGTTTCCGCCGTGGCGGGGTCGCTATCGACGATGAGCACGCGCGGCGCGCCGCTGCGAAGCCCATCCATCGGAATGCTGTGCTTCTTCATGAATTGCATGAGGTTCGAGACTGGGATCCGGCGATCCTTCGAGCCCGGAATGCGGTAGCCAGCGAGCTGGCCCGAATCGAACCACTTGCTCACCGTCCGGCTGGCGACATTGCAAATGCGCGCAACCTCTCCGGTGGTCAGGACGTCCTTCTCGTTGAAATTAAAACCTTCACGCATGTTTCGTACTCCCTGTAGTAGCGAACCCGCGGCAACCCTAGTTGTCGCGAGGAACCCTGATGCCCATGCATCGGCCGCCACCACGATGGAGTTCAACCAACTGCGCGGATTGCGCCGCCGTTTCATAAATTGCAGGTCATCAGGCTTGTGCCCGAGGCTCCGATCGCGTCGATTGGGCCATTCTCGGACAATTGCGCGCAACAGGAGGTCTGTCCGAGCGGGTCAGGTTCGAGAGGTGGTGTCGTGCTGCCATCGATCGGTGCCCTGCTTGCGGGCGGCCGCGCGCGACTCGAAGCGTTCGACGCTTTTTACTGCGGCCCAGAGGACAAATGCAGGCCAATGCAGCGGATTGGGCAGCATGGCGCGCGCCACAACCCCGAAGGTCCCCGCCGATCCGCGGTCGTCGGCGCGTGGCGGCGCGACTTTGTCGAGTTCGTAGGCGCCGAGGCGCTTGCGGGCGGAAATGCGGCGCAAGGCGGTGAAGGTCCGCGGAACACGGACGATGGCGGTGGCGCCGGCAACGGTGGCGCGCTCGGACGGGGCGAATCGGCGTTCGACGAAGCTGTCGTCGGCGAGGATGGCGGGAAACTCGTCCCAGCGCGCGCGGCCGGCGGCGTTGACCATAAAGGTCCCGCTCCCGTTGGGCGCGCCCGAGCGGTGGTAAGGATTGAACGCCTCGCCTTGATAGAACAGCCGCACGGGCAGGCTGCTGCGCGAGGCGTCGAAGCGCGGTCGAGCGGCGACGATGCGCGGCGACTCCCCCGCTTGCGCCGCCGCGAGCATTGCTGGCAACGAACCGGGCAAGAGTTCGATGTCGCCGTCGAGAAAGAGGCGCGGATAAAGGTCTAACCCGCGCGCGCGCAAGGTGCGCTCGCCGAGATTGACTGCGTTGGTCTTGCCGCCTTGCTCGGTCTCGATCACGATCACGCCGTTGCCAAAGGCGCGGGCGCGCGCGGCGGTGTCGTCCTTACACGCGTTGGCAACGACCACGATCACGAGATTGTCCACCAGATTGTCCACGGCATCGACCAGCAGCGCGCGCAGGCATCGCTCGATGCCGTTCGCTTCGTTGTAGGCTGGAATCACGATGGAAGGCATCGGTTAACCGTGCGTGTGTGGACGAACGCGCTCGTGCATGCGAATACCCTTGGCGCGCATCACTTCCTGCAGTTCATCGGCGTGGCGCGCATCGCGCACCTCGACGATGCAGGAAACGCGCACCCGCGAAACATCGGGCCCGCCGAAGATGCGCTCGTGGCGAATGTCCTGCACGCTGGCGCCGGTGGAGGCAACGGTGGCGGCAAGTTCGGCGAGGCCTCCAGGGCGGTCGCTGATGGTGGCGGAGAACTGGATGAGCCGGCCGTCGGCGGCGAGCGAATGCTCGATGACGCGGGAAAGCACCAGTGGATCGATGTTGCCGCCGCACAGAAGCAGCGCAACCCGCTTGCCGCGCAACTGCGGAAGTTCGCCAGAAAGCAGCGCGGCCAAAGCCGTCGCGCCCGCGCCCTCGACCACGCCATGCTGCATTTCAACGAGGCGCAGGATCGCCAAGGAGATGAGCTCCTCGTCGACATTGATGAGTTGATCGATGCGATTGCGCGCAAGTGCAAACGCGCGCGCACCGACCTCAGGAACGGCCAGACCGTCGGCGAGCGTCGGTTCCATCGAGATGCGCGTGGGAGCGCCGTGACGCAGCGCATGGGCAAAGCTCGCCGCGCGACGGGCCTCGACACCGATCACCAGAGTGGACGGTTGCTTCGCCTTGATGGCGATGCCGACGCCCGCGATGAGTCCACCGCCGCCAACGGGCACCACGATCGCGTCAAGTCCAGAGACTTCCTCAAGCACCTCGAGCGCGACGGTGCCGGCGCCGGCGATGATGGCGGCGTCGTTGAATCCGTGCACATAGGCGAGGCCTTCGTCGGCGACCAATTTGTCGGCAAGTTCCTTCGCCTCGGCGATGTTGCCGCCGTGAATCAGAACGCGCGCGCCCAGCTCGCGGCAGCGCGCTTGCTTGACCAGCGGCGCGACCGTGGGCATGACGACAGTGATCGGAATCTCAAGCTCGCGGCCGTGCCAAGCAAGCGCGAGGGCGTGGTTGCCGGCGCTCGCTGCCACAACACCGATGCGGTGGGCGTCGGGCGAAAGTTGAACAAGCGCGTTGCGCGCGCCGCGTTCCTTAAAACTGCCGGTGCGCTGCTGGTATTCGAGCTTGACGAAGACCTCGCTACCAGTGATGCGCGAAAGCGCGGGCGACATGATGCAAGGCGTGCGCTCGACGCCGCCGGCAATGCGCACGCGCGCCGCTTCGATATCGGCGAGCGTCACATCTTCGATCATGCGCCGACCTTCTTGCTGACCTTCTCGCCGACCTTCTCGCCAACCTTCTCGCCGACCTGCTTCGCCGCTTCGCGCGCGGCCTCTTCCGCTTTCAGCAGCCGCTCGACATAGTGGATGTCGAAGGTGGCGTTGTTGAAGTCGGGGTTGTTCATCAGGCGCAGGTGCATCGGAATCGTCGTCTTGACGGGGCCGATCTTGAATTCGCTGAGCGCGACCTTCATGCGGGCGATGGCGATCTCGCGCGTTGGGCCGTGCACGATGAGCTTGCCGATCATCGAGTCGTAGTTGGGCGGAATGCGGTAGCCGGCGCGCGCGTGCGAATCGAGGCGCACGCCCAGACCGCCCGGCGCGGAGAATTGTTCGATGAGGCCAGCTTGCGGCATAAATCCGCGATCAGGATCCTCGGCGTTGATGCGGCACTCGATCGCGTGGCCGTTCACCTTGATGTCGGCCTGCTTGACCGACAACGGCTTGCCCGACGCCACCATGATCTGCTCGCGCACGATGTCGATGCCCGTGATCATTTCGGTGACCGGATGCTCGACCTGCACGCGGGTGTTCACCTCGAGCATGTAGAAGTTCTGCTTGGCATCCATCAGAAACTCGACGGTTGCCGCGCCGGAATACTTCGCGCTGGCGATGAGTGCGGCCGCGCTTTCGCAGACTTGCTTGCGCTTGGCGGGATCGACGCCCGGAGCAGGCGCCTCCTCAACGAGCTTCTGGTGGCGGCGCTGGCTCGAGCAGTCGCGCTCGAAGAGATGCACGGCGTTGCCATGCTTGTCGCCGATGGTCTGAACCTCGAAATGGCGCGCATTCTCGAGGAATTTCTCGATGTACACCGCGCCGTTGCCGAACGCGGCGGTTGCTTCTTGGCGCGCGCTCTCGATGCCAGCGCGCAGTTGCGCTTCATCACGAGCCACCCGCATGCCGCGTC
Organism: Planctomycetota bacterium; assembly: GCA_003671075.1. Taxonomy (GTDB): domain Bacteria; phylum Planctomycetota; class Phycisphaerae; order Phycisphaerales; family SM1A02; genus QWPT01. Next base: position 11,353 of record QWPT01000014.1, on the reverse strand, counting down.
CACCACCGCCGGCGGTCGCCTTGACGATGACGGGGTAGCCAACTTCAGCAGCAACCTTCACCGCGTCGTCGATGTCCTCGATCGCATCCTCGGTGCCCGGAAAGACGGGCGTGCCGACCCTGCGCGCCATCTTCTTGCAGCTGACCTTGTCGCCGAGCAACGCCATCGCTTCGGGCGACGGACCGATGAACTCGAAGCCGCTGTCACGACAGACTTCGGCGAAGTGCGCGTTCTCAGAAAGGAAGCCGTAGCCGGGGTGAATGGCGTCGGCGTGCGAGACTTCGGCGGCGGCGATGATGCGGTCGATGCGCAGATAGCTCTGCGGACTCGGGCCGGGGCCGATGCAGACGGCTTGATCGGCCTGCTCGAGCCATGGACCGTCCTTGTCGGCGGTCGAATACACACAGACGGTCTCGATGCCGAGGGCCTTGGCGGCGCGGATGACGCGCAAGGCGATCTCGCCGCGGTTTGCAATCAGGATTCGCTTGAACATAGATGTTCCGAAAGGTGCGCTTGGATGCACGGGCGCGGGCTTGGGCCTGAGCGCGGGCGCGGGCGCGGCTTAGCTCGGGCGGATGCGGAACAACGGCTGACCAAACTCGACGGGCTGACCGCCCTTGACGAGCACTTCTTCGACGGTGCCTGAGGTCTCGGCCTTGATCTCGTTGAAGATCTTCATGGCCTCGATCAGGCAGACGGTGGTGTCGGGACCGACGAGGGAACCGACCGAGATGAAGGGCGCCTTGTCGGGGCCGGCGGCGGCGTAGAAGGTGCCGACCATGGGGCTTTCGATGGCCGGGAGGACTTCCTTGACCGGCGCGGGGGCGGCCATGCCTGCTGCCATAGCCGGTGCCATGGCCGGTGCCATGGCCGGTGCCATCGCAGTTCCGAGCACGGGAGCTGCGAAGACCTGGGGGGTGGCGTGAAGTCCGGGGCGCTTGACGGTGACGGTTTCCTGCTCGTCTCGAATGTCGAGTTCGGTCAGGTCGTTTTCAACCATCAGGCGGACGAGTTCCTTGAGCTTTCGGATATCAATCATGGTGTTTGGAGCGGCGACGCCGCGTGGGGCGGGACAATAGCAGAAACCACGAACGGTTGGGATTCAAGGAGGATCGCGACCGATCATGGGGTGAAGCGGTGTAAATCACCACCGATCACAGAATTGCATAGCGAAGCGGCTTGCGCTCGGGGTCGGAGCCCGGTTCAGAGAGGTCGATCGACGCGCGGTCGGCCGAGGACCTCGTTCATGACGATCGCCTGACGGACGCGGGCGGGGTTGCGCAGCGCGTTGGCGAGGTCTCTCAAATTGACCACCGAGGGAACGGAAGACCTTTCCCAAGTGCGAGAGGACGAAGATTGGGGGGCCACCGAGGGAAGCCCGCTGCTGGCGCGCAACTCGGCGGCCTTTACGCGGGCGACCGAGTCGGCGACATGCTGGCGGCTGAGGAACGCGGCGGCGGAGTCGCCACCCCGGACGGCCGGAGCAGCCGAGGGGCGGATAGATCCGGGCTTGATCGCGGGCTTCGGGCTTGCCTTCGGTCCGGACTTCGGTCCTGACATCGGTCCTGATTTCGAACTGGCCTTCGAACTGGAATTCGGGGCGGGCCGTGAGTTTGGCCGTGATCCGGGCTTGGATCGCGCATCGGATCGCGCATCGGATCCGGCGTTGGCTGCGGGCACGGCAGCGCCCATGGCCGCCTCCGCCGCTTTCAACGCAGCAGCAGCCTGCGCCTTCTTTGCGAGGAAGGCCACAACCGCTTGAAGGACGAAGATTCCAATGATCCAGAGCAGCGACTTCATGAACGCATCCTACCTCGCTCAGTGGATTGCGACGCGGTGAGATCGGGCACGATCCAATCTCCCACTTCTCGCATCGGCGATCGGTAGGCCTCGCTCAGCAGTTTCGCGCTGAGCACCTCCCCCGCCGCTCCGAAGGCAATCGCGCGACCTTCCTTCATCACCATGGCGTGGGTGGCGATCGCGCGGGCGAGGCCGGGGTCGTGCGAAGTCAGCACGACGGCGCCGGCTCGAGCGCGCATGCGCAGTGCCGTAACGATGCGGGCGACTTCGCCGGGGTCGATGCCGCTGAACGGTTCGTCGAGCAGCAGCACGCCGCCCCCCACTCCACCTCGATCGAGTTGCGCGAAAGCGCGGGCGATGGCGATGCGCTGGCGTTCTCCACCAGAAAGCGTGTTCACCGGAAGTTCGGCGCGGGCAAGCAAACCAACATCGCCGAGCGCACGATCGACTGCGGATTCATCGGGTCCAACGCTGAAACGGCCGAGCCGTACCACCTGTCGCGCGGTCAATGCGGCGGTGGCCTCGGGTCGCTGCGGAACGAGCGCGCGCACCGCCGCGAGACGATGAGCGACGCTGCGCGAAGAGGTACGAATCTCGCGATATTCAACGCGACCACTCGCGCGCGGGGCGGTTTCGAGACACGCAAGCACGCGCAGCAGCGAGCTCTTGCCGCAACCGTTGGCGCCGACAATGGCGAGGATCTCGCCCTCGGCGAGCGTGAGCGAAACACCAACGACCGCGTCGATCACCTGTGCAGCAGAACCGCCGCGAGAACCGCCGTGAGAACCGCCGTAAGAGCTGCCATGCAGGCCGTAGCGAAGACCGAGGTTCTCACCGATCAAGAGCGGCGCGCGTGCGGGAGGAGCGGTCAGCGATTCCATCGGCCGCTCCGCAAAAGCCAGAGAAACGCAGGGCCGCCAGCGAGCGCGGTGACGACCCCGACGGGAAGACGGCCGGTGCCGAGGTCGATCCATTGGCGCACCGCGTCGGCGCTCACCAACAGCGCCGCCCCCGCGAGCGCCGATGCGGGCACGAGCGCGCCGTGACGCGAACCGACGAGTTTGCGCGCGATGTGCGGACCGATGAGCCCGATGAATCCGATTGGTCCGGCGTAGGCAACCGCCACCGCCGCCAGTATGCCGCCCACAAGAAAGAGTTTTCTGCGCAACGCGCCGAGGTCAACGCCACTGCTGCGCGCCTCGTCGTCGGAAAGGCTCGCAACATCGAGCGCGCCGGCTTGCGAGGCCAACGCGATCCATCCAACGGCAACGCTCACGCAAACAGTTGCCAACGCCGAGCGCGCAGGAATCTCGGGCAGCCGGCCCGCCATCCAGGAAAGAAGATCGCCGCGCAATCCATGCGGAACCAGTTGTTCGAGGAGCATGGTGGCTGCGCTGAAGATCGCGCCGACGATCACGCCAGAAAGTACCAGCGCGGTCGGATCGCTCGCGCCCGAACCGTGATCGCCCCCATCGCTCACGCGCGCGCGACCGAGCCAGGCAACGATGGCGAGCGTGATGAGCGCGCCCGCGATGGCGCCGCCGACTTCACCGCCGAAAGTGACGGCGGGAAGTGCGAACAAGTACGCGCCCGCGAGAACTGCAGCAACGCCGAAACCGGCGCCGCTCGAAACGCCGAGCACGAATGGCGACGCGAGTGGATTACGCAAGAGCGATTGCAGCGCTAGTCCAGAGAGTCCGAGCGCCGCGCCGAGCATGGCTGCGGAAAGCACGGATTGCAGGCGAAACGCAAGGATTTCGCCGGCGGGCATGCTCAACGCGAGCTTGATGGCGCCGTCGACGGAGACCGGACCGATTGCGCTGCGCATCAACGCGCAAACCACAATGGCGACGCCAAGCACGATGAATCCGCGCGTGCGCATCAGCGGGCCTCAGGTGAAGTTGCGGGAACGGGGGCAGTTGTGGGAACGGGCGAGCCGAGCAACTGCGCGAACGCAGCGCGTTTGGCGATGGCGGCGAGACTCGGCGAAAGCAACTCGGGCATCGCGTCGCAGGCGATCGCTGGCGGACCGTTGGGCCAAGGAAGCACTTCGATGACACCTTCGATTTCCAGCGCCGTTGCGCGCGTTTGCGCAATGCCGACGATACGCGCTGGACGCAACGCGATGATCGCCTCGACCGAAAGTTCAACCCAACCGCTGCCGTCAACGGCGTTGATGAATCCGCATCGCTGCAACAGTTGATCGATGTAGTTGCCACGGCCGACGGCCAGGAACGGATCGGCGGAAACGATGATGAGAACGCGCGGAGCATCGGCGCGCGCGGTTGGATTGGTCGCGATAAATGTGCGGGCGTCGGCGAGTTTGGGCGCGAGTTGCGCGCCGAAGACTTCCTGAAAGTCATCGGCGAGCAGCGCGATGTCTTGCAGCGCATCGAGCCTGCGCTCGACAAGACGAATTGAGTTCTTCGCACAAAACTCGCGCAGCGCTGGATCGACTCCGGCCAGCGGCGGCTGCACGAAGAGCACATCGGGATTTACAAGCGCGAGCCGTTCAGCGTCGAAGTCGCGCAGATCGCCGACAACGGGAACGCTCGCATCGACGCCAGTGCAGTAAGGACTGCGTCCGACGATATGAGCGCCAAGGCCGAGTTCAATGAGCGAATCGCTGATCGCGGGGCTCGTCGATGCCACGCGCGGCGACGGCGTGATCGGCGCGACGGCGGTTGTGGAAGGAGGCGTCACCGCGCCTCGTCCGAAGATCATGTAGATGAGAACCAGCGAAACCGAAAGCCCGAGCAACTGCTGGAGCGGACTGGCGAATCGGCGCGCGGGTTTCACCGGCGCATCGACGGGCATAGGCTGAAGCGCACGCGCGAGCTCGAGTTCATCGAGGGGCTGATCGTCGGCGGACGCGTGATTCGGATCATGATCCGAATCATGAGTTTGATCATGAGTTTGATCATGACGCCCATGGCTAGTCAAGCGCAGGCCGCTGCCACGCGGACCAGGGCGGCCATCGGTGGGCGAATCGCCGCTCATCGCAGGATGGCGACCCCGAGGTTGAGCAGGAGGACAAGCAGCAGGATGCCGATGATGATGCGATTGTTGCGGTCGGAGTGATCGGCGCGGCCGCGGCGCTGGTCGATCTCCTGCAGCACGGTTGTCGAGCGATCGGCGACGACGACGAGACGAGTGATCGCGTCCTCGAGCGACTTCATCTGAACCTCGAGGTTGGCGAGCACGCGCCCCTGCCGATCGAACTCCGCACGCGAAAGCGCGATGATCTCGGTTTGCGAACGCGCCTGCTGCTCGACGCGCTCGATGCGATCATGAACGGTGTCGAGTCGGTCGGCCACTCCGACCATGGTTCGGCCGAGCGACTGCACGAAGTTCTCTAACTGCGCGCGCATTTCCGGCATCGACTCAACGCGCTGCGAGAGTCGCGCGAGTTCGGCCTGCACCTCTTCGACGCTCTTGATGTGACCGTCGCGAACCTGCGCGACCAACGCCTTCATTTCAACAGCAGCGCTCTGCGCCTGCGCCGCCGCCGCCATCGCAGCGCGGGCGGAGTCCACTTCCGCTTGGGGCGCGGCACCGATGAAGTTGCGGAGAAATGCGGCGAAACCCACGGTTGGCTCCCTTGAATGATCGTCGGACACTGTAGCAAGTGCCACTGCGCTCACGCGACCAACTGCGTCGACACCAGCCGTCGGTAGAGATCGCAACGGCCGAGCAACTCGGCGTGGGTTCCGACATCGGCAACCGCACCATCCTCCATCACCACGATGCGATCGGCGCTGCGCACGGTGGAAAGGCGATGGGCGATGGCGATCAGGGTGCGGCCTCGGCGGAACTCGTCGATTGCCGCGGAAATCTGCGCTTCGCTTTCGGCGTCGATCTGGCTGGTGGCCTCGTCGAGAATGAGCACCGCGGGATCACGCATGAGCGCGCGGGCGATGGCGAGCCTTTGGCGCTGACCACCGGAGAGTCCGGTTCCACCTTCACCGAGTTCGTTGTCGAGGCCCTTGGGAAGCGCGGCGACAAAATGCGCAGCGTGGGCCAAACGCAGCGCGCGCGCGATGGCGGGATCGGCCTGCGCGGCGGGCATCGGATCGAGGCCGAGGGTGATGTTCTCGCGGATGGTTCCGCGCACAAGCAACGGATCCTGCGGAACTACGCCGATTTGCCGACGAAGCGAGGTCAGGCTCGTGCCCAGCACATCAACGCCGTCGACGCGCACCGAACCCTCGCAGGGATCGAAGAGGCGCACGAGCAGGCTGGCGAGCGTGGTCTTGCCGCAGCCGTTGGGACCGACGATGGCAATGAACTCGCCGTGACGAATGGTCAGGCTCACGCCGCGCACCGCATCGCGCTCGGCGCCTTCGTAGCGAAAGCGCACGGCGTCAAACTCGATCGATCGCGTGTGGCGATCAAGCGCGGGCAAGTCGCGTTCACGCATGCCTTCAGCGGGAATCGAGAGAATTTCGGCAAGACGCTCCGCAGGCGCGCTCGACGATTGGATGTCGTTGAGCAAGCCCGTGAGCGGACGGAAGCTTCCGCCGGCAACGGCAAGCGATCCGAGTGTGAGCACAAAACGATCGAACTGCATGCGACCGCCGATGATCTCGTGAGCGGCCAACAGCGCGAGGCCGGCGATGAGAAAGATCGCGAGCACCTCGACGAGCGGCGCCGAAATTGCGCGGGCAACGCGGGCGCGGCGATCCTCGCGCACAACCCGACGATTGGCGCGGCCGAAACGCTTGCGCGCATCACGCTCGGCCGTCGCCGTCTTAATTCCGCGCAATCCCTGCATGGATTCGTTGGAGGTGCGCAGAAGCTCTTCGTAGGCGATGAGGGTGTTGCGACTGCTGCGGCTGATGCGCTTGCCGAACTTTCGCAGCACGAATCCGATGACGGGTGCCGCGACGATTGCGGCAATGGTGAGACGCCAATCGAACCAGACTGCGGCAGCGAATGCGGCGATGCCCTTGGTGACCTGCGCGAGTGCCTTCGATGAAAGCGCGCTAAAGCCGCGCTCGAGTTCAGCGGCGTCGCGGGTGATGCGCGAGACGATCTCGGTCGGGCCGCGGCGCAGAACCGTCGCCAGCGGAAGTCGCAACGCGTGGCGGAAGGCTTCGAGGCGAATCTCGGCGACGGTGACCATCGACAGCGTGAGTGAGCAGTACTGGTGAAGAAAGTTAGCGACGGCGCCGAAGATGGTGAGTCCGCAGAGCGCGGCGAGAATGAGCGCAACGCCAACGAGGCGGTCGGTGGGCAGCAGTTCGATGAGCACCGTGGGCAGAAGGCTGGAAAGAAAACCGTTGCTGGCGACCTGCGCCTCGACGGCGGTGCGCAGGTTCGAGTTCGGGCCGTTGTCGAGGATGAGGCTCATCACCGGACCGATGGCAACGAGTCCGGCCGCAAGTCCACCGGCGGAGATGATGGAGAACACGATGGTTCCCACAGCCAGTCGGCGGCGACGAAGCATGCGCTTTGCGAAATGCCAGAACAGACCGTTTTTCATTGGGGGCGATTGTCGGGTCAAGTGCCGCTCCGAAGCAAGTCGAGCGAAGTCCAGAATCCTGGCCAACTCTTGCCGACGCATCCAGGATTGGCGATCGACACGCCGCCGCGCGCGAGACCGAGGATGGCGAAGGCCATGGCGATGCGATGGTCGTTGACGGTGTCGATCGCGACCTTCATCGCGGGATTGATCGCGGCCGTCAGGCTGGCACTTTCGCGCGTATTGATCGCGGAATTTCGCGCGGGAAGCGGATGAATGCGCGCCCAATCGTCGCCGGTTTCGACGGTGGCGCCGAGGGCGCGCAGGCCGGTGGCGACGGCGGCGATGCGATCAGATTCCTTGACCCGCAGCGTGGCGAGACCGGTGAACAGGCTCGGGCCATCGGCGCAAGCGGCGAGAACCATGGCCATGACGGCGGCGTCGGGCATGCGGGCGTAATTGGCATCGTGGCCGCGCAGCGATTTGCCGGCGCTCACGCGGGTGGCGTTCCCGACGACCTCGACGCGCGCGCCGCGCATGGCAAGATCGTCGAGGAATCCGATGTCCGGTTGCGCGCTGTGACGCGCAAGGCCCTCAAGCGTCACGGTGGATCCGCAGAGAACCGCCGCAGCAGCGGGATACACCGCGCTCGATGCATCGGGCTCGATGTCGATGGTGCCACCGGCGATCGGTTGCGGCGCAATGGTAATGCGCGCGAGTCCGCCGCCAACGCTCGCCGCGCTGAGCAGCACGGGACGGCGAACGACTTCGAAGTTCACGCCGGCGGCGGCGAGGGCGGCGAGCGAAAGTTCGAGGTAAGACGCGCTGGTCGGCTCGTCGGTGAAATGGATGTCGATGCCGTCGGCGAGCGCGGGCGCGACGAGCATCAGCGCGCTGACGAACTGGCTCGATGCGGTGGCGCCGATGTCGATGCGCCCGCCGCGAAGGCTGCCGCCGCGGACGCGCATGGGAAGGCGCATGGGGAGGCGCATGGACTCAGCCATTCCCTGATTTTCCCCATGATTTTCCGCATGAATCTCCCCCCCAAGCGCGCGCAGCATGGCGACACCTTCGGCGACTGGTCGTTCACGCATGCGCGCGCTCGCGTCGATGATGCACGCGCCGCCCCGTTGCGCTGCGGCGAACGCAAGCATGAAGCGCGTCGGTGTTCCGCCGTCGCCGAGATTCACCGTCGTGTCGCGCTCCGATCGATCGGCGCCTCCATCGATGATGAGATCGCCGCCATCGACGCGATGGCTGATCGCGCAGGCATCGAGCGCCGCGAGCAAACGATCGCAATCGTCGCAGGCCAGAAGTCCACGCAGCCGAGTCGAACCACGCGCGAGCGCCGCCAGAATCAGGTGCCGATTGGAAAGGCTCTTCGACCCGGGAACGCGGATCGCCGCCGCGCGAATCGCCTGGCTCGTGAACGCCATCGGTTCAATCGCAAACGGATCAGGCAGAGCTGCGGATGCGCTCAACCGTTTTCCCGCCGAAAGACCGCCACCACATCCTCAACCGGAATCACGAACAGGCGATTGTCGCCCTCGAAATCCACGGGGATGGCGTGCTTGGGGTTGAAGAGCACCCGGTCGTACTGCTTGATCGGATAGTTCTCGTCACGTTCAACCTCGGCGCTCACGGTCACCACGCGGCCGGTGAGGGTCGGGATCTCAATCTTGTCGGGCAGGTGCAAACCGTGCTTGGTGATCTTCTTGTCCTCGTCCTTGCGGATCAGGACCCGCTTGCCCAGCGGTTCGACCACTTCGATGGAGTTCTTGCGCTTGCTACTTTCGCTCGAGTCGGACATGGCGCGATCATAACCGCCGTCGACGGCGCAGACACCGCCCGCTTGCGCTACCTTTCGCCGATGCATGCGCAACTGACGAGCCTCATCCGCGATGTGCCCGACTTTCCCAAGAAGGGCATCGTCTTCAAGGATGTCACGCCGCTTTTGGCCAGCCCCGCCGGCCTCGCGCTTGCCATCGAGCTCATGGCCAACCCGTTTCGCAACGAGCGCATTGATGTGGTCGTGGGGCCGGAAAGCCGAGGATTCATCTTCGGCACCGCGGTGGCGACGGCGTTGAGCGCGGGGTTCGTTCCGGTGCGAAAGCCTGGAAAACTCCCGTACCAGACGCGATTCATGGAGTACGCGCTTGAGTACGGAACCGACCAACTGCATGTCCATGTCGACGCGGTGAAGCCGGGAATGCGCGTGCTGTTGGTCGACGACCTACTTGCCACGGGCGGAACGCTGGCGGCGAGCATGAAGCTGCTCGGGCCCGACGGGCTCGGCGGAAACATCATCGCAGCGAGCGTGCTCATCGAACTCGAGTTTCTGAAGGGTCGCGCCCAGCTCGGCGGCCTGCGCACCGAGTCGATCCTGCGCTACTAAACGCGGCGAAGTTAGTTGCGTTGATTGCGCGCCGAAGGAATTTCCTGCACCGGCGGCACGATGCCCGAGCTTCCTCGGGTCAGGACCACCACCAGTGACGCGACCGCCCCTAAGAGCAGGAGCGTGAAGACGATGATCGCCACCAATTTCCCCGCGTTGGCGGAGCGATTCTCGGGCGCGTAGGTTGGTCGGTCGGATGGAATCTGCACGGTCGGAGGGTAGCACGGCGAACTTGCTTGAGCAGCGGGCGGGAATCGCACTAGAATCGGACCCTATGACCACGCTCAGTTCGTCCACTGCTGCCTCGACCGCGACCGATCCGCTTCAACTGATCGATGTCGACCATGTGCGCTTCTATGTCGGCAACGCCAAGCAGGCCGCGTTCTTCTACGCGAGCGCGTTTGGCTTCCAGGTCGAGCAAATCGCCGACCTCACGACCGGCTCGCGCGACCGTGCGATGTATCTGCTCACGCAGGGCAACATCCGCATCATCCTCGAGAGCTCGCTCACCAAGGACGGCCAGGCCGCGCGCGAGGCCACGCAATACGGCGACGGCGTGAAGGACCTTGCGCTGACCGTGTTTGACGCCGAGAAGGCGTGGAAGCAGGCGGTCAACAATGGCGGCAAGAGCGCCGCCGAGCCGCAGACCTGGTCCGACGCCAACGGCTCGGTCACCTTCGCGACCATCCAGACCTACGGCCGCGCCCAGCACACCTTCGTGTCACGCACGGGCGCGTACAGCCTGCCGAACCTCAAGAACGGCGGGATGTTTATGCCCGGCTTCAAGAAGGTCGAGGGCTACGCGCTCAACGCCTACAACAAGGCGAACCCGTGCGGCCTGAAGTATGTCGATCATGCGGTGGGCAATGTTGAGGAAGGCAAGATGAACTACTGGGTGAAGTGGTACGAGGAGGTCCTCGGCTTCGCCATGTTCAAGCACTTCGATGACAAGGACATTGGCACCGAATACTCGGCGCTGATGTCGAAGGTGATGGCCAGCGGCAATCACCTGATCAAGATGCCGATCAACGAGCCCGCCGCCGGCAAGAAGAAGAGCCAGATCCAGGAGTACCTCGACTGGCACGACAACACCGCCGGCGTGCAGCACTTGGCTTTGCGGACCGACGATGAGTTGCACTCGATCACCGAGCTGCGCCGCCGCGGCGTCGACTTCCTCACGATTCCCGACGCCTACTACCAGACGGTGTGGAACCGCGTGAACAAGATGCTCACCGAGCACGGCCACCAGATCGTGAAGGAAGACCACACGCGCGTGAAGGACCTTGGGATCTTGGTGGATGCCGACGACGAGGGGTATCTGCTGCAGCTGTTTACCAAGCCGCTGCAGGACCGGCCGACGCTGTTCTTCGAGATCATCTGTCGGCGCGGATCGCAGAGCTTTGGCAAGGGGAATTTCAAGGCGCTGTTTGAGAGTTTGGAGATTGAGCAGGAGAAGCGTGGGAATCTGTGAGCGGAGATGAATGACTTCTGATCAAACGACCACCGCGCCCGTGAGGGCGCGGTGGTTTGTTTTTGGAGGTGGAGGGTGAGTTTGCGAGGGATTACTTCTTGCCGCCGTTGGCGCGGTCGCCGCCGGAGGGATTGCCGGTCGTGCTCGGCCAACCGCCGCCGCTCTTGCCTCCACCACTGCTGCCGCCCTTCGCGCCACCATTTGAGCCACCCTTGCCGCCTGA